>NZ_CP063849.1:3600000-4200000 GCF_015277775.1 Paludibaculum fermentans | reverse complement strand
GCCGGCAATACGGTGAAGGTGGGGTTGGAGACGTTCCAGTACAGTGGGCGGAATCAGTTGACGGAGCAGACGGGCCTGGGCACGGACATCAATTACTGGTACTCGGCGACAGCCAACGATGGGCGGCTGGCGCAGAAGCACAACTGGGTGACGGGGGAAGAGGAGAATTACACCTACGATTCGCTGGGGCGGTTGGCGACGGCGTACACGACGGGCCCGCAGTGGGGATTGTCTTTCGTGTATGACGGATTCGGCAACAGGCTGCAGCAGAATGTGACGAAGGGGCCGGCTCCTTCGACGGTGCAGACGGTGGATACGGCGACTAACCGGCTGAATGGGGCGGGGTTCGGCTACGACTCGAATGGGAATATGACGGGGTGGTCGACGCCGTCGGGGTCCGTGACGGCCTCGTATGACATTGAGAACCGGATGACGCAGAGTGTGACTCCGGGTGTGACGGAGACGTATAAGTATGTTCCGGGGAATTTGCGGGTGAGGAAGTCGCAGGGGAGTTCGTGGGTGTACACGGTGTATGGGCAGGGTGGTGAGGCGCTGGGGACGTTCACGGGCTGTTCGGTGGGTGGGGTGTCGTTCCTGTGCGATGCGAAGCTGCGAGTGTATTTCGGTGGACGGCTGGTGCTGAATGGGTGGACGGGCGTGAAGCCGGACCGGCTGGGGAGCCCGGATGGGACGCATGGCCGGGTGTATCCGTACGGGGAGGTTTCGGGGTCGGTGTCGGTGGATCAGGACGAGACTTTCACTACGTATAAGCGGGATGTTGGGACTGGGCTGGATTATGCTCAGAACCGGTATTACGCGTCGGCTTGGGGGCGGTTTACGACGGCGGATCCGTACCGAGCTAGTGGGGGACCGGAGGAACCTGGATCCTGGAACCGGTATTCGTATGTAGGAAGTGACACCGTTAACTTCACCGATCGGCAGGGGACCAATAGGGCTGCTCTCGACACCAATTTAGAGAATGTCTGTATGTTCTCGGCCACCACGTGGGATGAGTTAGCCTGCCGGGAAAGTTCCGGATTGGGTGGAGATGGGGGAGGTGGCGGGGCTGGAGGCTGTTCGATCGGGATGGATTTCTTGAGCACTGGAGTCAGCGATTTCGATTGTGGAAGTCCGGAGCCCTACAAGCCTGAAGCTCCGGCGTGGGAGTGTCCATCTAACTTCCAGGCCTGGATAGACGCCCACGGAGCTGACGCGCTTGCCACGGGGCTATCTGAGGCGAACGTCTTAACGGCTGCGGCGATCGAGTCAGGATGGGGGAATGGCGACTTCGCAAAAAACGGCAATAGTTTCTTTAATCTCGAGACAGTTTGGAAGCCAGGAACACGAATGCCGGGTCCCAAGTACGCCTATCAGTCCTCAACCCACCCATGGATGCAAGCAAGCGAAATGATCACAAAAGGGCGGTTCAAGGGTTATTACGCTCTTGTGGCGAGTTACAATAGTGCCGCGGACTCGTTCAAATCATTCGCTGCAACTGACGGGAAGTATTTGATCGGCGTAACGGACCCCAAACAGTTTGCCAGTATACTAGTAGCTCACGGGATAAACGCCGGTTCAGCCAGCTACTTCGGCAGCTTCGAGAAGACCTTTCAGGACTGCCTCAATTCACACTAGCAATGACCAGGGCAATTTCACTCATACTCATGCTACTCGCGGCGAGCCCCGCAGGGTTCGCACTTGATCCTGTTGTCAGCAAGGCGGCCGCCGCGGATCTCGTTCGAGATGCGCTTGCCCGTCTTGGCTACGACGGCGGAGGTACGAAAATCGCCGTGCGGCCCTGGCTTTACTACTGGGCCCCCGACTTCATCACTCTCCAGGCACAAGTATACGTCCCGTCGATTGAGAAGGTCGCAGTGCAGTATTTCGCTGTGAACCCATGGACCGGCGACGTATGGGAGCCGTTTGGATGTACTCGAATCCTGTCGCCAACAATCGAACGAAAGCAGGAAGAGATTTGGAGGTCATCCAACCTTCCAGACGAGGCGCGTCCTGTTCTCAAGGCGCGAATGCCCGGATGCACGCCAAGGGAAAGAGCAGGGAGAGAGGGTGCACGGTGAAAGGGCGACAGGGAGAGCCTGGTGGAGCGGGACCAGACATTCACAACATATCAGCGGAGGTAGGGAGCGGGTTGGATTGTGTGCAGCAGCGGTATTCTGTGAGTTCGTGGGGGCGGTTTTCCACGAATTCATAGGTGTAATTGGGGAATCAGCAGGTCGTGATGCGGATGACTACTCGAACCTGGGTTTTGATGGCCCTTGCCGTGGTGACGGCCGCGGCTGGACTGCTCCAAGCCAACGGGCGTCGCCCGCGGTTTCTCATTGCAGCGGCGATCCTGGCGCTTGGCGTGCTGACATCCGTCCTTCTCAGAGGGAAAGTGACCCGTCCCGTTCAAGCTCTCGTCGAGCAGAGTGTGATGTGGGGCGGCCTGGCTGTGGGGATGGGGCTCGAAGATGGGGATTGGATTTGGCTTGGCTTCGCGGTGAACTGCGTGTGGTGCGTCTGGGATGCCGTCAGGATGGCGGGGGAGACGACGCCGGAGCCGGCAAAGGGCGGTGATGCCCGGCCGTGATGGCTGACAGCTTGTGGCCGAAGTCGCGCGGCTAGCGGGGGCTTCTGCCACAGACTACAAAGCCCTGAGGGCGTAGAGGAGCCGTTTGCCATGGGTGACCACGACGGGTTGAACTCCTCCGCTCGGACGATCTGGGGGCGGCTTGCCGCGGTGGCTGTTCCTGGTTCGGTGACGGGGCATTGTGGCTGCATGCCGGCGGGGCGGGGGAGGAAACACACGATGTGGCTGCGTACATTTGCGACGTTGGTAGTTGTTGTATTTCCGTGGCCCGAGCGAGCTCAGCGGGCTTCTCCATTGACTGAACTCACCTTCGAGAGTGACTTGCCGGACTTGTCCGCATGGCACAAGATACAGCTTGCGGATGGTGGAGAGCCTTGGCTCCTATCAAGATCCGGGCTTTGGCGCAAAGCGGGGAACGATGCATCATGGTTGCCGGTCAGAGTTGAGGTCAATGGATCCCCATGCCGTCGTATCTGGGATGCACAGTGGTTTGATCAATCCGGCATTGTGCTCTGTGAAAATAGCTTGCTATTTACCCGTGACTTAGGCAGAAGCTGGAACGAGCTTCCCCCAGTGCCAGCGGGACACGGCCACGGCGAGATCAACGGACTGGAATTCAAGCGGCACGGTCGAGTTGGCTGGGTCTACGGGGGGGTGTACCGGCCTGCGAAGTCTGATGAGGATGCTCCGAACAACGCCATCAGCGTAGATGCGCAAGGGGTCAGGTCGATTCTGGAGCCTGCGATCTTCTTCACCGACGATTTGGGCATGCACTGGGTACGGCAGCGCTTACCGGCGTTGGAGGACACCTACCGGATCACGGGTCTCTCTTTCGTCGATGAGGCTCACGGTGTCGCTTTGATGGAGTCGGGCACGCTATTCACAACCGACGGCGGCAGGCAGTGGCAGCGAAGCAGCGTGGATGGACCAGCGTGTGGATCCAGGAGTCAGCGCTCTGAGGCTACGTTTCGGCTTGTGTATCTGGTGAGCGAATCGCATGGCTTCCTGAGTGCCGATGATGGCTCAGTTTTCCGCACAACAGATGGAGCAAGGACATGGTGTCAGGTGGCACCAAGTCATACGATTCGATCGCAGTCTTCACCTGAGCCCAGCTATTTTCTATCCTTCGGCTTCCTCACTCGCTATACGGGGTGGGGCGTGGATATGTCTGGTGGGTTGTTGGAAACTCGGGATGGCGGACGAAGTTGGACCCTCCTGTCGGGTAAGGGAGCTGCGAATTTCGAGCAGGTGCTATTGCTGAATGAGACGGAAGGCTGGGTACTGACAGACCGGACATTGCTCCGATTTCGAACGACACCGTGAAGCCTGAGCGATGAGTCAACGGTGCTGATTATCCGATCACCGAACAGAACCTTGTCCGGCTAGCAGCCCAAGTTGCGGGGTTGGGCTGAATCGCGAAGATTCGAACTCCTCCATGCGTAATATATGGGGGCGGCTGGCCGCGGTGGCTGTTCCGGGTGCGGTGACGGAGCACTATAGCTACACATCGGCGGGCCTGCTGACCAGCAAGATTTCGGACTTCGGCAGCACTTCGTTTATGACTCCAGAGGTCAACTACTCGTATGACAACGAGGGTAAGGTGACCCAGATGGTGTACCCGGTTTATGGGCGTCTGAATACCCCCCACCACCTATGACATCTTCACGCAACGATTGACCCTGAACTATGGGTACGATGCGATGGGGCAGTTGCAGAAGGTGACGTCGGGGAGCGGTCCGGGCGTGGACCTGGTGAACTCGGCCACTTACAATCCTGCCGGGCAATTGCTTTCGTCGATGCGTGCGACTACGGTGGGTGTGAGTTCCACAACGGATCTGCCTACGGGTGCGAGCCTGGGGTTGGAGACGTTCCAGTACAATGGGCGGAATCAGTTGACGGAGCAGACGGGCCTGGGCACGGACATCAATTACTGGTACTCGTCGACAGCCAACGATGGGCGGCTGGCGCAGAAGCACAACTGGGTGACGGGGGAAGAAGAGAACTACACGTACGATTCGCTGGGCCGGCTGGCGACGGCGTACACGACGGGGACGCAGTGGGGGTTGTCTTTCGTGTACGACGGATTCGGCGATAGGCTGCAGCAGAATGTGACGAAGGGGACGGCTCCTTCGACGGTGCAGACGGTGGATACGGCGACGAACCGGCTGAATGGGGCGGGTTTTGGCTACGACTCGAATGGGAACATGACGGGGTGGTCGACGCCGTCGGGGTCGGTGACGGCGTCGTATGACATCGAGAACCGGATGACGCAGATTGTGACTCCGAGCGTCACAGAGACGTACAAGTATGGTCCAGGGAACCTGCGGGTGAAGAAGTTGCAGGGCGGGAACTGGACGTACACAGTGTATGGCCAAGGCGGCGAGGTGTTGGGGACTTATTCAGTGTGCACGGTGTCCGGTTCACCATTCCTGTGCCAGGCGAAGCTGCGGGTGTACTTCGGCGGGCGCTTGGTGCTGAATGGGTGGACGGGCGTGAAGCCGGACCGGTTGGGGAGCCCTGATGGGACGCATGGGCGGGTGTATCCGTACGGGGAGGTCTCGGGGGCGGTGACGGTGGATCAGGACGAGACGTTCACTACGTATAAGCGGGATGTTTATACCGGGTTGGATTATGCTCAGAACCGGTATTATGCGTCGGCCTGGGGGCGGTTTACTTCGGCGGATCCTTATCGGGCTAGCGGGGGGCCGGAGGATCCGGGGAGTTGGAATCGGTATGCCTATGTTGTTGGTGATCCAATCAGTCGCTACGATCCCTTCGGGCTAGATTGGTGGGACGCTGGATCGAACACCCTGCACGGTGACTCAGATACCAACAACGGCGGACAAGCTGGGAATTCCCAGGCAGTTGGCGGTAGCGGAGTTTCGGCGAAACTAATGCCCGATGCATCTATGGGTGAGGGAGTAGGCGGAAGCGGGTCGACTAGCCTAGAAACGGGAGGAGACGGCAATGAATCTATTTGGAAGCCGGCGGGCTATAACGGCGCGTCTGAGGCGCTGTCGAAAAAGGACTGCTACGAGATGTTCGGCTTCAAATCTGCCCAAGATGCGCAAGGTGCATTTGGGAAGGTCTCGTTCGAGCAAAAATACCTAGGACAGCTGCTCGTCACACCAGGTCCGAATGGCGGGACGAAGGTCGCCCAGGGTACGCCACCTCCTGCGCAAGCGAAAGGGAACATTGTTTCTGTGAACTACAATTACAATTGGTTTGATTTTAGTGCAATTGATGCGAAGGACGCAGCTTCCGGTAGTGCGCAGACTTTCAATTATCTAGGTGTAATGAGCGCTGAGCTTGGGGTGAGCCTGACAACATCAGGCCTCGCTTCACTCATCCTGCTTCATGAGTTCAAGCACACTAATCTTGGAGGAAATGCGCCTCAGGAAGCAAGCAATAGGGATTTCAATCTTCCCGCTTACGAGAAGTGTATAAAATGAATCGAAGTTCACTATTGTGGCTCATTCTGGGCGCGTTTCTTTTGAGCTCGCCCAGTTTACGGGGCAGCCAAGAACAGCGGGAATACTGTGCTTTTGAGGTGATCGTCAGGTCATCGACCGGCAACCCCGCCGCGGCTACTTCGGTTTCCCTGTTTGACGACAGTGGGAAGCCGTTGATGTCCGCCTTGACGAACGAACAGGGGCTCGCGAGGATCTGCGACGCTCCTTCCGGCTTAGTTCGCCTCACTGTCGGCGGTGTTCTCTGCGGCACTGTAAGCGTAGGTCAGTTGAAGCGGTACTGGATGCAGACACGGAGGATCAATATCACTTATGACAATTGCTCTGGGGATGGGTGGGTACCCCTTGGTGGGTGCATGTTGACGATCCGGGTGAAGGCAAAAGACGGTAGCGCACTGATTGGGGCGAAATTCTTGGATCCCCATGAGGGGTTGAAGTCGCGCGAACAAACCATTGTCAGTGACAGTCGAGGAAGAATCTTCCGGTTCATGGAGTTCGGCGAGACGATGACCGGTTCCGTGGAGAGTGATGGATATGAATCACAGTCGGTCACCAACGTATGCAAGCGGGGTGATCCTCGTGATTCCGATTTGATCGTTGTGCTGGCGCCCATCCGCCCGCAGTAACCTTCCTTGCTACGCATTTACGAATTGGGTTGCAATTGATTGGCCTGACTCAAAACTTGTTCTGATGGAGCTCAAGGGAAAGTATGTATTCTCCGTTGATACGGAATCTAGAAACCGGCTGCGCCGAGCGACAGCTGCTCGACGAGGCGACACGAATGTGACACTGACTGTTGAGGGACTACTGATGACTAGACGCCCCCTGTCCTTGCTGGTAAACCCTCGGACCCTATCTAATCCAAGAGGCTTCGGGCATCTCGGCGCGGCGCCCGCTCGGCTAGTTGCCGGGTGCGCGACATAAAAATGGAAGATCAAGCGGCGCGTGATCGGGATTCCCCGTAATCTTCGAAGCGGCTGCTGAGTCGGCAACAGCGTAAGGCGAGTATGGCGTTGGCGCCACGGACGGTCCAGAATATGCCGGAGCACTTGAGGCGCTTGCCGACCACCGTTCGACAGCCGGCCTCGACGACGCCAGAGCCGACAAACAGACCTTGGGCACGGAACTTCGGGTAACGCATGCGCTCGGCGTTGCGTTCGAAGTAGTCGGCGTCGTTGTCGACATCCTGGGCGAGTTTGTCACTGTCCGGGCGCAGCTGCCGCAGGATCTTCACCAACGCTTCGATCTTGCCTGTATCGAGTCGGTCCACACAGAGGGCCGCCCATCGTTTGCGCGTTCGCTCGTCGTTGGGGAAGAGTTTGGCGGCCAGTTCCCAGATGTGCTGCCGAGCGTGATAGAGGTCCACAATCTGGATTGCACCAGGAAAGTGCTGTTCGGCGAGATTCCAGATCCAGACTGCGCCGTCGCCGAGCACGGCTTTCTGCCGCGCCCCGCTCCAGCCGCGCCGCCAGGCTTCGGTGTACAGGCGTAAGCCGAATTCTTCGGCCGTCTCGAGGGCGGCGACATAGGAAGTCGAGTCTGGATCACGGATGGGCCGTCCGTCCTCGTCCGTGGTGGTCTGGGTGAATACGCAGCCGAGCTTGACCTCGCGCGTGCGAGCCGGTTGGCCCTCGGTCTTACCGGCGCGGCCCGCTCTCTCCTTGACCGTCACCGGTATCCCGGTGCCGTCCATTTCGATGTAGAAGACCGGCACGGCGAGGGTGCAGACCTCGGGCAGTTCCAGTTGTTTGGCGCGGCGGATCTCTTTCCGGTCGCCGGCTTCGATATCGGCGCCGATAGCTTCCGATTGGCGCTCGACGGACTTGGAGGTTACTTCCAATCCGGCCAGCAGCTCCAACTGCTCGCGGCCCTGCTCGAAGCTGGTCTCCGAGCCCACGGCGGCCATCATGCGCCGCACACCGGGCGAGAACCCCGTGCCTTCCACGTCCAGTTCCCGGTCGCGCGGGCTCTGGCCCTGATGGCAATGCGGGCAGAGATAGTAGCCGCGCTGAAATTCGACCGGCCCCAGCATGGTCAACAACTGGCGCGCGCGGGTATCGTGATAGCGCGCCCGGTGTCCACACCCACATGATGGGCGGTCCGTCGGGGCTGCCGGTTCCGACAGTAGACGTCCGAGCATTGTGGCGCCGGCACGGTGCATCGATCGGCGCACCAGTGTTTCGACGGCCTCCAGATCGACTCGCTCGGACTTGCGGAGGCCGCTGAAGACGACCTGCAGCAGACGGCCTACTTCCTGGGCGACTTCGCTCTGGATCGCATCGGCCGTTTTTTTTCCTGCGGCGTGAGAGTCTCTTGCACCGGCCGCAGGCGGCAGATCTGCTCGCTGACTTGCACGAAGGCGTGATTGAGTTCCTGAAACTTGCGGAACTCGGCGATCTCGGCTTCGGCTTTCCGCACGGCGACGGGCGTTGGCAGGGATTCGGTGAAGGTCTTGCCCTGGAGTTTATAGGTGAGACGCAGGTTGGGACCGTGTCCCGGATCGCCGGGACGTGCGCAATGGCAAGTGGGCTTGCCGCAGCGGCGGACGATGCCGGTGATGGACCCGGGCCGGAAATCGCCCAACGCAGAGATGGCGCGCGCCAGGGCGCGTTTTTGATCTTCCAAATCCGGCAAGGATTGGAGCATGATGAGGCCTCCTAGACTGAACGTATCACATACGCTCAGAATCGAGCCACAAAAAAGGAACCCGACAAACCTCCACTTCTGTGTCGCGCAACCCCGGCGGATCCGCAGAGCTGGAATCGGTATGCTTATGTGGTAAATGACCCAGTCAGTCTTCTTGATCCTACCGGCCGTCAAGCGGCGGCACCGACGGGACAAGGGTGCACAGTCGTATGGTATAGCCTCTGGTTTGACGTTACGTGTAATGGTTCCGCCAGTACTGATATCGGAGGAGGAGGAGGAGACACGTTGGTATCGAACGTATACGCCTTCGCAGATCCAGATCCGCCCAATGAATCCGCCCCCGAGGGCTCTGACCCTAGCTCATGGGATTGGCTGCCACAAGGCGGCAGCGAGACCACGGGCCTCGGTGAAAGTGGAGGAGGTGGCGGCGGTGGCGCAATCACGAAGCAGAAAGAGCAGATACTGCCTTGCCTAGGCAAGGGGATCGCAGTCGGCGCGGCGTCCGCACTAGTCGTCGGAGGTGTTGCAATCGGTGCGGCTACGATTGGAGTTCCAGCGGCAGTAGTTACTGGTGGTCTTCTGCTGACTGGGGCTGTCGGGGGATACTTTACAAGCAAATCCATCATCAATAATGCCCAGTCGGGAAATTATGCGGGGTTGGCCTATGACGTAGGATCCGTCGCCGGTGGTTTTCTTGCTGGCTCGGGAACTGGCGGTCGAGTTGGTGACGCCATTAATCCTCCGGCAACTCGCGGATGGAGCTTTAGCCGAGACATCCAGAATCACTTCGATCCCGGCAAGGGCTCGGTTGGAGATTGGTTAGCAACAGGCCCGGATGCAGCGGCGGCTGCAGCAGCAACCGGTTTTTCAGGTTCAGGGATTGCACAGTTCCTAAAATCGCTGACCGGGGGCTGCTAGTGCTTTGGACGTTATTGCTTGGCATCTGCTTCCTTGTGGCGATAGCCGGAGCGGTCAATTCGGCTGAGGCTGCGGCGGCCAACTGGGTCGGTTTTGCTCTCGCTATCGTCGCTGGATCGGCGGTCGGAGCGTGTTGCGTGTGGACGTTGACAAGGATCGCAAGCAAGGTTGCAGCAAACGCGGCAGGGTTGAGTTCAACGCGAGTCCGCGAGCGATACCTCGGAGTGTTGTACGCCTCCACCGTGCTTTGGATGACCGTCGCAGCGATCACAAGCGGATGGCTTGCGACCGCCTTCATCAGGCTTGTGAAGTGATGCGGACACAGTATTCATTGACAAATGGCAACCACGGTGCTGCGCACCGGCTGAAGAGGTGATATATCACGCCCATATGGGGCAGGATGCCGAACAGGATGCTGAGGGCAATGCTTAAGGCGCCAGTTTGCCTCAGCTACAACATCGGCGGAACCGTGGTGAAATCGCAGACTGTGGGCGGGATCGCCGTGGACTATTCGATGACGTCGGCCAGCCACTACACGATGCCTTCGGTGGTGACCCCGAATGGCGAGTCAAATCTGGCGAGCAGCAGCCAGTTCAATACCTTTCTGGGGCTGAGTTCGACGACGGGGCCGAACTCGGCGACCGCGGCGTTCACCTATGATTCAATGACCCGGCCGTCGACCACCACGTCGGCGCTTGGGGCGGTGACGAATTACGCGTACACCAATGCCGTTGTCGCTGGACCCTCATCCACGCTGGCGACCAGCACGGCAACGACCAATGGGAAGTGGGTACGGACGACGGTCGATGGTTTGGGCAGACCGGTGAAGGTGGAACGCGGCAATGGCAGCACCGTTGTGTCGATTGTCGATACCGAGTACGGGCCGTGCGCGTGCTCTGCCGTGGGCAAGGTGAAGCGGGTATCGCAGCCTTATGTCACGGGCGGAACGGTCTACTGGACGCAGTACGAGTATGACGCGCGGGGCCGAACGACGAAGGTGACTCCGCCGTTGAATGCCGGCTACACGACCTATCTCTATGTTGGCAACACGGTGAAGGTGACCGATCCAGCAGGCCGCTACAAGATCCACACGGTGGATGTGATGGGGAACCTGACGAAGGTTTCGGAGAAGAATCCGGCCGGCGGATCGGATCTGGACACCTTCTACACGTACAACATGGCGGACAAGCTGACGCAGGTGTCGATGACTCGCGGATCGACAACGCAGTTGCGGACGTTTGGGTATGACTCGGCATTCCGGCTGCAGACGGAGACGAAGCCGGAGACGGGCACCACCACCTACACGTATGACTCGATGGGACGGCTGGCGACCAAGGTGGACGCGAAGAACCAAAAGGTCGAGAATGTCTATGACGCGTATGGACGCGTGACGATGGTGAAGCGGTATCCGGTGTCGACTGGGGCGGAAGACGTGAACCAGCGGACTACGAACACGTACGACTACGACGGAGCCGGTTCTTCCACGCGCAACATCTGGGGGCGGTTGGCTGCCGTATCGATTCCGAACGCGGTGACGGAGCACTATAGCTACACGGCGGCGGGGCTGCTGACGAGCAAGGCTTCTGACTTCGGCGGGACTTCGTACATGACGCCGACGGTCGACTACTCTTATGACAACGAGGGCAAGGTGACCCAGTTGGTCTACCCGCAATACGGGCGCCAGAACACCCCCACGACTTACGACATCTTCCCGAGGCTGACGTTGAACTACGGCTACGACGCGATGGGCCAACTGCAGAAGGTCACGTCGGGCAGCGGCCCGGGCGTGGACTTGGTGAACTCAGCCACTTACAATCCCGCGGGGCAAATGCTTTCATCGATGCGGGCCACTTCAGTCAGCGTGGCTTACCCGACGGATCTGCCTACGGGTGCGAGCCTGGGGTTGGAGACGTTCCAATACAACGGCCGGAATCAGTTGACGGAGCAGACGGGCCTGGGCACGGACATCAATTACTGGTACTCGTCGACAGCCAACGATGGGCGGCTGGCGCAGAAGCACAACTGGGTGACGGGGGAAGAAGAGAATTACACGTATGACCCGTTGGGGCGGAGGGCGAGTCCGCATGAAGGCGTGTATTGCGCTGTTCCTGTTCCTTTACGGGTTCGTCGGAACCCTGCTTGGGCTCTTGCTTCAGTTCTTCTGGATTGCGTCCCAGAAGGCGCTGCCAGGCGATCTGACTTTCTGGTTGACGGTGTTTGTTATCCATGGTGGCGTGCTGTGCGCTACGTTTCAGATCTATCCGAGCCGGGAGTTCTGGAGTCCGGTTGTGGCTCCGACGCGAACCAATGTCCGGATTGCGCGGCTGCTCTTCCTCGTGGCGATCGTCCATCTCCTGTTTCGATTCGTGGCGCCGGTTGTGGCAGGGCGCGGGAACGATCCTCTTGCTGTTTGGATGGTCATATCCTGCATCGATGGCCTCTTCTTATTGAGTAGTGTTTACATTACGATCCATTGGGGGCTTCGGCCGGAGAACCTCTTCTCTCCCCCGGTGCTGCGTTTTTTGTCGAATCCCTTGTTTGCGATGGGCCGTTTGGCTTACCAGGCTCTATGGAAACCGCGGAGGGGGTGACGGCCAAGGGTCGCGACGGACGGTTGAGTTTTGCCGGGATAGACTGAATTCGAGAGGTGAGAAGGATGGCAGCAAACGAAACGCTTTCCATGCGAGCGCTTTTCAAGTTCCTTCTCCCTTTGATGGGTATCTGCATGACCTCGGTGCTCCTGTTCGGAAACGAGCAAAAGGCCTGGGCCGTGTTCCCCGCAGTTCTCATCGCTTTGTATCTCAGCGCGGCCGATATCCGCCTGGAGGGAGAGCATCGCTACTACCGGCATTTCGTCTCATGGGGAAAGCTGCCAGACGACGTCGTCGATGTGCGCTGTTCCTTGCTGCCCGCCCTTGGATACGTCAGGTTCCGGCTTTCCTGCCGCCGTTTGGGCTTCTGTTCTTCATCGTTGAGAGAGGTTCCGGGCGATTCGTTCCGTTTCGGAGAACCGCATTTATGTCGAGCATGCTCCCCTCTATGAGGCGGGGCGAAGTGAGCCTTCGAAGCCATGGTAATGCTCAACCGGGCAAGGCAGGCAAGGCGGCCCGATTCACAACTGTGCTCAGCCCTGTGGCCGGGCTGCTGGCCGGAGTATTGATACGGGTTCCCTGGCAAAGCTGGGCTGTGCCTATGAACGACAGCCTTCTTTCGCGTTATGTGCGGATGCAACAGCATCCTGCCGCCCTTTGTCTTTATTCAGTTGCCCTGGTTGCGCTCACGATGGGAAATCGACGTCGTCCTGCGGTCAGCTTCGCATTGACATTTCTGTTGGGGACGGTTGTGGCACGGCTCGTCCAGGGGTCCATGCCGGGCTAGCGGGGAGCTGCGAATCCTGGATCATGGAATCGGATACACCTATGTGGGAAATGACCTGCTCACTCTTCTTGATCCATCGGGTCTCCAAGCGCCGGCTCCCGTCGCGCAGGGCTGCCCATGGTGAGGGCATGGCCTCTTGTTTGACACCGGCTGGGATGGTTCCAGCATCCATTGCCAGCAGCCTTCCGGAGCGAACGGCGGGGGGCTATTGAATACGTTTTCAAAGGGGAAAGTGCTATATGAGGTTTCCGTCTATGGTGTGGGGCTCATCGCTTGTCCCTAGATCATCCACTTAGCCGAGGTGACACCGTTCGAGGAGTTCTCGGCGTTTTGTCAACAATTTGCATCCTTGCCCTGATGGTGGAGCCTTCGGTTCATCTTTGGGCGGTCAAGCTGGTCATTTTTGGGACCCTCACGGCGTTCTGTGTGTTGACAGCCAAAGACAAGAAAGGAGTAGCGCTAGGGATCCTCGTCGTGATTGCGGCTCGATTGGCCTTTGGAGTTGGGATGATTGCGTTGAGGTCCGTCCGCTGACCCTTCTATCGGGTAAGGGCACTGCGAATTTCGAGCAGGTGCTGTTACTGAATGAGAAGGGAGGCTGGGCCCTGACAGACCGGACATTGATCCGATTTCGAACGACACCGTGAAGCCGGCTGTGCGATGAGGCAACGGTGCTGAGTATCCGATGGCCGAACCGAACGTTGTCCGGCTGGCAGCGGGCCGGGCGGTGGCCTGGTGAACTCGGCCTCTTGCCAGGCTTGGCGGCGTGCCGTGGATCTGCGTAGTGGTTGTTGGCTCTGGGCGAGGCCCTCATTGGCAGGTGCGCAAGGTGCGGGTTTTGCGATTGCGACACGGACCATGCATGCGGAGGTCGGTGAGGGCTGCCGGGCGCTTTGGTGAGGTACGCGACCTCCACGCTTCTGTCCCTGCGGCCGTCAACTAGTCGTGAGAGAACGGACCCATGACGGGGAAGCATGACTCTGTTTCGCTGGCTGGGCGCCGGGCATGTGATCCTTGCGGCTTTCTGCTTTGCAGTTTTTCGGCTCAGCCAGCAGGGGGCCGGGATCCGGGCAGCGGAACTGCGGCCCTTCCGGGTGCTTGGCGCGTTTCTTCTCATTCTTGGGATCGGATTGCTGCTGAAGCAGAGGTGGGCGGGCGGCGTGTTTTGCGTTTATGGATTCGTGTTTTCGGTGTGGCTGATCGGCGGGAGCCTGATGGCGGTCCCCTTCCCGTGGGTGTTAGTGAATCTCCTGTATGGCGGAGTGGTTTTCTGGGCGAGCGCCGCGGTGGTGCGGGCGCTGCTCAGGTCGTTGCGGGCGAGGGCCGGTGTGGGCCTGCATTGAAGGTGTTCGGGTAGCCCGTCGCTCACGCTCTGGGACTGGGGATGGGTGGGTGGCGATGAGCCTCCGGGTGGCCGACCAGGGGGTCGCCCGCCGACCAGGGGGTCCGCCGTCCCACGTGCTCCGGTCCAGTGGCGCTTCCCATCATTTTGGTGGCCCGGGGAGCCAGGGGGACTCCGTTGAAAATCAGGCTGGTGGTTTACGATGAGCCTCCGGGTGGCCGACCAGGGGGTCGCCCGCCGACCAGGGGGTCCGCCGTCCCACGTGTTCCGGTCCAGGGGCGCTTCCCTCCACTTTGGCGGTCAGGGGGGCCGTGGGGGCTCCATTGAGGACCGGGGCTGAGGCCGAGGTGGGGCATTTGTGGATTGGAGGCAACTGACGTGGTGAGCCTATGGGATCTGCTTCTGCTCATGTGCCTTGTCATGCCTGGAATGGGCGCCTACGGCGTGGCGAAGCAGGCGCATGCAAATTGGGCTGGGTACGGGCTGGCTCTGGTCGTGGGCGCCGGCTTGGGCTTCCTCTGCTCCTGGTTGGCGCACAGGTTCGGCGCGATGGTTTTTGCCCGCATCGAAGGGCGCACCGATGTGGTTCAGGAAAGGATCGCCCGGATGGTGTATGCGGGTTTGGGTATCTGGATTCTCTGCAGCCTCGCGCTTGGGATCTGGGCGGCGGAGGTGATGCTGGGGTAGGACTCGTGGAGTTGCAGGGGGTTGAGTGGCGGAAACCCGGGGTACCGTTTCCTTTGCCGGGCAGGCTCTTTGCGGGGCTGCCGGGTCCCGATGGCGAGGCTCGCCGGGGTCGAGATCGGATCCAGAGTGCACGGGGCCTGAAACAGGGTTCGTGTCCTACGCGGCGTACCCGCGCCGGGTGGGGCCGGAGCCTCTCGCGGGTATTGATCCACGATTGACATTGGGTGCGGCGTACCCGAGCGGGCGGTCCGGGCTATGGAATCTCGACTTCGATCGGATCGCCATCCCGCAGTGAATAGGCATCGCGCAGGCCTAAGTCCGTGGCGATTTCGATGAGGTTGCGCGGATGGTGGCCGGTTCCGATTTCGTTCTGGTCTGTGAGGAGGAGGAAGGCGGGCCGTCCGAGAATGAGGCAGGGCACGATGTTCACAGAGACGCGGCCGCCATACTCATGCGCTTCCGGGCGAAGGGGATTGGGTGGCAGCGAATCAGACTCGGGTAGCTCAAGGTTGAGAGTGCCGGAGTAGAGGTGCATGCCGGTCTTGCGCTCGTAGTGGTCCCCCAGTTGTCCGATCCAGTAGCCGAAGATGCCCAAACCGCTTACTGGTTTGCAGTACAGGAGTGGCATTTCGCCAGGCTCGTCGAGGGATTCCGGCTGGCGCGCGCCCGTTAGAAGCCTGGGCGGGGTCTGGTTGCCTGGATTCGGGCTTGTCAGCCGCTGGCGCGGGTCTTGCTGGATTTCCGCCACGGAGTGCCAGCGCGACTGGGGCTGCCGGCACGGGTTCGGGGCGTACTGAATCGAACCCAACCGTGCGCCCCCGCTGTTCCGCTATCCTAAGCGAAAGTCCTTCGCACCGCGACGTGCCGTCGTTTCTGGAGTAACTTTGAAAACCACCTACACGGCCGCCGACGCGGCCTATCTGGAACAACGCCAACTCCGCCGCCATGCGCGCGTCCTGCACCTGTGGGCGCTTGGCGTTGGCGCCGTCATTTCCGGCGACTTCTTCGGCTGGAACTTCGGTCTCGCCGCCGGCGGATTCGGCGGCATGCTCGTCGCGGTCGTCATCGTCACGCTGATGTACTCCGGCCTGTGCTTCTCGATCGCGGAGATGTCTCCGGCCCTGCCTCATACCGGCGGAGCCTACTCGTTCGCGCGCACGGCCATGGGCCCGTGGGGCGGCTACATCACCGGGCTCGCCGAGAATATGGAGTACATCCTCACCCCCGCGGTCATTGTCGTGGGCATCGGCGGCTACCTGGGCGCCATTTTCGGCACTCCGCGTGAATTCGCGCCGCTGTGGTGGCTTGCCTGCTATGCCGTGTTCGTCGCCCTGAACGTGTGGGGTGTTGAACTCTCCTTCCGCTTCTCCGTCGTCATCACCCTGGCCGCGCTGGCTGTCCTGCTGGTCTTCTGGATCGGCGCCATGCCCCACTTCGACCTCGCCCGGTGGTCCGGCGACTGGTTCCCGGTTGGCGGCGCCGGTGTCTTATCCGCCATGCCCTTTGCGCTGTGGTTCTATCTCGCCATTGAGCAACTGCCGCTGGCGGCGGAGGAGAGTCACGATCCCAAGCGCGACATGCCTCGCGGACTGCTGTGGGGTCTCGCCACCCTGGTCCTCTGCGCCTTCCTCACGCTGTTCCTCAGCGCCGGCATTGCCCCCGGAGCCAAGGCCGTGGGCGCGTCGAGCGAACCACTGTTCCTCGGCTTCCAAACCATTTTCGGCAAAGGAGCCGGCACCCGCGTCCTCTCGCTGGTCGCCTGCACCGGCCTCATCGCCAGCTTCCACACGATCATCTTTGCCTACGGACGCCAGATCTATTCGCTGTCCCGCGCCGGCTACTTCCCCCGCTGGCTCTCGGTCACTCACGGCCAGCGCCGTACGCCCCACCGGGCCCTTGTGGCCGGAGCCGCTCTTGGTTTCTGCGCCGCCCTGGCGATCCACCTTACGCCGCAGAACAGTCCGGTGGGCGCCATCCTGCTCAACATGGCCGTCTTCGGAGCCGTTCTCGCCTACATCCTGCAGATGGTCTCGTTCCTGATGCTGCGGTCGAAGTTTCCGCTGCTGGAGCGCCCCTACCTGAGCCCGCTGGGCCGCTCCGGCGCCATTCTGGCCATGCTGATCGCCGCCGTCACGCTGCTGGCCCTGTTCTTCAATTCGGAGTACAACAAAGGCGTGTGGGGCGCGGCCGTGTGGTTCTTCCTGGGCATCCTCTACTTCTGGCTGCACGCGCGTCATCGCCTGATCCTGGCCCCGGAAGAGGAGTTCGCGGCGCAAGCCGGAGAGGAAGCATGAACCTGAGGGAACTGCTGGCCCGGGCGTCGCCGCTGCGCTCCGGCGACCAACTGGCCGGCCTGGCCGCCGAGACCGCGGAACAGCGTGTGCGCGCCCAGATGCAACTGGCCGAGGTCCCGCTGCGTCGGTTTCTGAACGAACCCGTGATCCCGTACGAGTCCGACGAGGTGACGCGCCTCATCTGCGATTCGCACGATGCGGCGGCTTTCGCGCCGATCGCGCATCTTACCGTCGGCGGCTTTCGCGACTGGCTGCTCTCCGAGGCTGCCGATGGACAGACCCTCGCCGCCCTCTCACCCGGGCTCACGCCGGAGATGGCGGCCGCCGTCTCCAAGATCATGCGGCTGCAGGATCTCGTCAGTGTGGCTGCCAAGCGCCGGGTCGTCACCCACTTCCGGACCACCATCGGGCTGCCGGGCCGGCTGGCCACGCGTCTCCAGCCGAACCACCCTACGGACGATCCCAAGGGCATCGCCGCCAGTGTGCTGGATGGTCTCTCGTATGGCAACGGCGACGCCGTGATCGGCATCAATCCGGCGACCGACAATGTCACGGTCGTGCACAACCTGCTGCGCCTGCTCGACGACATGCGGCAGGCCTATGCCATCCCCACGCAGAACTGCGTGCTGGCGCATGTCACGACGCAGATGCAGGCGCTGCAGCGGGGAGCGCCCATCGACCTCGTCTTCCAGTCCATCGCCGGGACGGAGGCCGCCAACACCAGCTTCGGCGTGAACCTCGCCCTGCTCGACGAAGCGTGGCAGGCCGCCCGCGAACTGCGGCGCGGCGAGAACGTCATGTACTTCGAAACGGGGCAGGGCAGCGCCCTCTCCGCCAATGCGCATCACGGCGTCGATCAGCTCACCTGCGAGGCCCGCGCCTACGCTGTCGCCCGGCGCTACGAGCCCCTGCTGGTCAATACCGTCGTCGGCTTCATCGGCCCGGAGTACCTTTACGACGGCAAGCAGATCCTGCGGGCCGGACTGGAGGACCACTTTTGCGGCAAGCTCCTGGGGCTGCCGATGGGCTGCGACGTCTGCTACACCAACCATGCCGAAGCCGACCAGGATGACATGGACGCCCTGCTGACCATGCTGGGTGTCGCGGGCGTCAACTACATCATGGGCGTGCCCGGGGCGGACGATATCATGCTGCACTACCAGAGCACCAGCTTCCACGATGCGCTGTACCTGCGCTCCACGCTGGGCCTGAAACCGGCGCCGGAGTTCGAAGCCTGGCTCGAGTCGCAGCCGACCCTGACACCAAACCAATGGCTATTGACCTGAGAGCCTTCACCAACGCGCGGGTCGCCCTGGGCCGGGCCGGTCACAGCCTGCCCACGGCCGAGCTGCTGCGCTTCCAGTTGGATCATGCCCGCGCCCGGGACGCCGTGCACCAGGCTTTGGATCCGTGCCACCTGCCGCCGCATGTCCTGTTGCGCAGCGCCGCGCTCGATCGGGCCACTTACCTGCGCCGTCCGGATCTCGGCCGCCGTCTGAGTTCCGACTCCGCCGGGCTGCTGGCTCCGGGTGAGTATGACGCGGCCCTTATCGTGGCCGATGGCTTGTCTGCCGTCGCTGTCGAACGCCACGCTCGGCCGTTGCTGGCAGCCTTACTGCCGAAGCTGGAAGGCTGGCGGCTGCCGCCGCTGCATGTCGTGCTCCAGGGCCGCGTCGCCATCGGCGATGAGATCGGCCAGCGGCTGGGCGCCGCGCTGGTTGTGCTGCTGATCGGCGAGCGGCCCGGGCTCACCTCGCCTGACAGTCTCGGTATCTATCTGACTTGGGCGCCGCGGGCCGGACGCACCGACGCCGAGCGCAACTGTATATCCAATGTCCGCCCGGAGGGGCTCGATTATGCCCTCGCCGCCCACAAGCTCCACTTTCTCATGCAGGAGGCTCGCGCCCGCCGTTTGTCGGGCGTGGCGCTGAAGGAGGACGCGCTGCTGTTGTGACACGGAGGCGCGACTCTGATAGATTCCCCCTGGAGTCATTTTTTCTCATGGATCGCAGGAAATTCTTGACCATTTCGGCCATCACCGCGGCAACGGCCGCGGCCGCCGACGGATCGAAGCTTGGCGTTTGGAAGACTTTGGGCAAGCTCGGAGAAGAAGATGGGGCAACGCCGGTCGATGGCGCCAAGTGGTATTCGGCGGAAGCGGCCGGTGATGGGATGGCCTTTGAGTTCAAGCCCGGCACACTGCTGCGCCAGCGCTGCCTCGCCGCCGACATGCTGCTGGATGGCCGCGAACTGGCCGTGTTCCAGATCACCCTTGGGGAAGGCGCGAAGGGTCGCGAGCTGACCTTCCGTTTTGGCGCGCTGAATCAATGCTCCTTCCGGATGCGATTGGACCTCGCCCTGGTCGACCAGAGCCAGTGGATGTCCGACCGCGACGGCGCGTTTCTCAAGCCCACCTTCGGAGGGGACCGGGTTGACCTGGCCAAGGTCGATCGTCTCGCCTTCACCATCCTGCGCAAGGGCCCTCAACCGGTCCGCTGGTGCATGACCGACCTGCGTATCCTGCCCAACCTGCCGCCCAAGCTCACAGAGCCGGTGCTGCCCAAGGGCGTCCTGCTGGACGAGTTCGGGCAAAGCGTCCTGCTGGAGTGGCCGGCCAAGACGCGTACGGCCGAGGAGTTGAAGGCGCGCATCAAAGGACAGTTGGATGCGGCGCCAGGTCAGAGCTGGCCTGAGGGGTTCTCGAAGTGGGGCGGCTGGAAGGCTCGGAAGCTGACTGAGCCCACTGGCTGGTTCCGCACGAAACAGCAGGATGGCCGCTGGTGGCTGGTGGATCCCGACGGGTACGCCTTCTGGTCGGCCGGCATCGACTGCGTGCGCGTCGATGTTGACGCCCGGGTCGACGGGATCCAGGCTGCCCTGAAGTGGCTGCCGGAACTGCCCGAGTACGCCGATGCCGTCCGCAACGGCGACCGCCAGCGCAGTGGTTCCAAAACCGTTAACTATTTGGCCGCCAACATGATCCGGGCGCTGGGCCGCGAAGGCTGGCGCGACAAATGGGCCCGTATCACGCTGGCCGAGCTGAAGCGCCTGCGGTTTAACACGGTGGGCAACTGGAGTGAGTGGGAGTTCGCCGCCAAGGCGGCTTTCCCCTATGTCCGGCCCATGAGCTTCCGCGGCACCCGCTGCGGCATGGTCTACCGGGACTTTCCGGACGTCTTCCATGCCGCGTTTGAGCAGGACGCGGCAGAGTACGCCGCCGAGCTCAAGAGCACGGCCAACGATCCGGCCCTGATCGGCTACTTTCTCATGAATGAGCCCACCTGGGCGTTCTCGTCGGAACTGCCGGCGGTGGGGATGCTCTACAACGCCAGCATCTGCGCCACGCGCCAGGAACTGGTGCGCTTCCTGCGCGGGAAGTACGACAGCGACGCCGCGATCTCGAAGGCCTGGAACACTGCGGTTGTGTTTGACAAGGTGGCCCAGGGGAAGTGGCAGGGGGTGCTGCCGCCGGAAGCCATGCCGGACCTGCGAGCGTTCAGCGCGGTGATGGTTGAGCGCTACTTCCAGACGATCTCCAAGGCCTGCAGGCAGGTGGATCCCAATCACCTGAACTTAGGCATGCGCTGGCAGGGCGTGCCGGAAGATTGGGCCGTGCCCGGCATGAAGTCCTTTGATGTCTTCAGCATGAATTGCTACCAGGAGAAGGTGCCGGCGGAGACGGTGAACAAGATTCACAGCCTGGTGAAGATGCCGGTGATGGTGGGCGAATGGCACTTCGGCGCGCTCGACGTGGGCTTGCCGGCCTCCGGCATCGGTCATTTGAAGAACCAGGAAGACCGCGGCAAGGCCTATCGCTACTACCTGGAGGATGCCGCCGCCCAGCCGAACTGCGTGGGTGTTCACTGGTTCACCCTATACGACGAAAGCGCCCTGGGGCGCTTCGATGGGGAGAACTACAATATCGGCTTCCTGGACGTCTGCAACCGCGCCTATGAGGAACTGGGGCGGGCGGCCATCAGCAGTCACGAACGGATGTACACAGTGGCGGCCGGCCAGGACAAGCCCTTTGCCGACGCACCGCGCCATCTGCCCAAACTGTTCCTGTAACCGCCCGCTGGAGAACTACTTGAGGGCCTTCTTGGCCTTCTTGACGTCGTCGTCGGCGACCTGGATCAGGACGGCGAACTTGCCGTCGCCGGTGCTGAGGGCCTGGGCGGCGCGAACGGAGATGCCGGCCGCGGCCAGTTTCGCCAGCGATTCGGCGACGGTGCCGGGCTGGTCGGCGCCGGCGACGTAGAGCGAGCTCTGCTTGGCGCTGACTTCCAGCCCCAGCTTCTTGGCTGCCTTGGTGAACGCCTTCGGGTCGGTGGGCGCGATGTCCAACTGAGCCTTCTTGCCTTTCACGGGATAACCCCAGAAGGCCAACATGTTGATGCCCGCATCCTTGAGGGAGGTCAGGAGTTTGGCCCCTTCACCGGGCTTGTTGGCGACGGTGAGGGAGAAGTAGGTAACGATCTCTGCCATGGTAAATCCTTTGAAATGAGCCTTTGACGATTGTAGCGCTTTGTTCATCCCAGGCGGACATGCGGCTGATCATCTTCGCCGGCGGGGCCGGTGACCGCCAGGTCGCGGTAGGCGAAGCTGAGCAGGGGAGGGGCCACGATCGTCGTCATCACCGCCATGAAGACGGCGATTCCGTAGACCTCCTGGCTGATGTTGCCTTTGCTGAGGCCCACCTGCGCCACCACCATGCCGACTTCGCCGCGGGGCACCATGCCGAGTCCAATCCTGGTTGCATCCTTGAGGCCCAGTCCGTAGGCGCCCAAGCCGCAGCCCACGGCTTTGGATACGACCGCCGCCAGCAGGATCACCACCGCCAGCCCGAGGGTCGAAGGGCTGGAGAAGATGCGCAGGTCCAGTTGCAGTCCGATGGAGGCCAGGAAGAACGGGATCATCAACTCGCCCGCGCCCTGCACCAGGGTGTGCAGCCGGTGCGAGGCGATCTCGGCCAGGGCCATGCCCGCCAGGAAGGCTCCGACGATGGCGGCCACACCGGAGTAGGTCGCCAGCAGGGCCATGATGAACAGGAAGCAGACCGCGATGGCGAATTCACCCTCCTGGGCGCGTGATTTCTCCATCATCTTAGGCAGGACGATGTTGACGGTCCTGGTTCCGAACTTGGCCACCGCGACCACGAAGCCGATCGAGACAACGGCTGTTGTGGCCAGGCCCAGGAAGTCGATGCCTTTTCCTTCGCCCATTGACGAAACCACAGCCAGTACCAGCAGGCCCAGCACGTCGTCGATCACCGCCGCCGCGAGGATGATCTGGGCTGTGCGGTGTTTCAGTAAGCCCTTGCCTGCCAGCACTTGGGCGGTGATGCCGACGCTGGTGGCGACCATCGCCGCACCCATGAAGATCGATTCCAGGTGGGGATGCCCGGCGCCCAGCATGATCGCCCAGCCCAGGATGAACGGCAGGATGACGCCTAGCATGGCGACGATCATGGCTGTCTTGCCGGCACGCATCAGTTCGGTTGCCTTCACCTCCAGGCCGACCTGGAAGAGAAGGAACATCACGCCCAGTTCGGCCAGCGCGTGGAGCAGGCTGTCGTACTGGATCCAGCCCAGCGCCGAGGGGCCGATCAGGATGCCCGCCAGCAGTCCACCGACGATTCCCGGCATCCGCAACCGCTCCGCCAGCTCCGCCAGCAGCTTGGCCGAGCCGAAGACGATGAGCATTTGCAGGGGCAGATGGATCGGGTCCGGTGTGCCGGCCGGCACTGGTGAAGGGGTGTTCATCTTCCTACTATCTTAGGGTTATCAGGTCCTCGCCGCGCACTTGTATCCCGCTGAAATCAGGCAATAAAAATTTTCACTGACCTTCAGAAGATTTATCTGTTAGTCAGCCCATGTGCCGCAGTGTACGATGAGAAACCAAACCCCCGTCTGGTTTCTCAGGCCGACTCCCGTACTGTCTCTCTCGTCGACGTCGATTCGTTTGCCGTTCCTGGGCGAGGCTGTTCGCGACGCCCCAAGTAAGAGCACCGCTAAACCGTGTCCACTCCCGCGAGTGGCACGAGAGGAGAAGTGAAATAGTGTTCAGAAAGATCCTGATGGGCGTATCCGCCCTCGCCCTATCTACTGGCCTCGTGCTGGCGCAAGCGCCTGCGAGTGTCGATCAGAAACTCGAAGCCCTGGATGCCGCGGTAAAGTCGGCGCAAACATCCGGGGACAACGCCTGGATGCTCGTCAGCTGCGCCCTGGTGCTGTTGATGACCGGACCGGGCCTGGCTCTCTTTTATGGCGGGTTGGTGAGAAGCAAGAACGTCCTGGGCACGATGATGCACAGCTTCATCCTGATGGCCCTGGCAACTGTCCTGTGGGCCGTGGTTGGCTACAGCCTGGCCTTTAGCGAAGGCAATGCCTTCGTTGGCGGATTCAAGTACATATTCCTTCATGGGGTAGGCGTTGACCCGAACCCGGACTACGCCGCCACCATTCCGCAGTTGACGTTCATGGCGTTCCAATTGATGTTCGCCATCATTACCCCTGCGCTGATCTCCGGCGCGTACGCGGAACGCATTAAGTTCAGCGCGATGCTGGTTTATACGACTTTGTGGCTGCTGATCGTGTACTTCCCCATGGCTCACATGGTGTGGGGCAAGGGCGGCCTTTTGAACGCGTTTCTGGGTGGAAAGATTCCCTGCTTCGACTTCGCCGGCGGCACGGTGGTGCACATCACTTCGGGCATATCGGCCCTGGTGGCGGCGATCTATCTGAAGCCCAGGCAGGGCTACCAGGTGGAACCGATGAGGCCTCACAGTCTGGTGTTGAGCTTCATTGGCGCCTGCCTCCTCTGGTTTGGCTGGTTTGGGTTTAACGCCGGTTCCGCGCTGGGCGCGGGCGGTCTGGCAACCTCGGCCTTCGTTGCGACTCACTTCGGAGCGGCCGCGGCCGCCATCGGCTGGCTTCTGGCGGAATGGTTCCGGTCCGGCAAGCCTTCCGTACTGGGCGGGATTTCGGGTTGTGTGGCGGGTCTGGTCGCCATTACCCCGGCCTCCGGCTTTGTGGATCCCATGTCGGCGCTGATCATCGGCTTCATCGCCGGCGTGTTCTGCTACTTCATGGTGGTGGTCGTAAAGAACAAGTTCGGTTATGACGACTCGCTGGATGCCTTTGGCGTGCACGGCGCGGGCGGAACACTGGGCGCTCTTCTGACGGGTGTCTTTGCTACGAACGCGGTGAACAACGCCCTGAAGGATCCGTCGGGCAAGGCTCTCCCGCTCGGTTTGGTCGACGGCAACGGCGGCCAGATCGTGAATCAGGCAATTGGTGTTGCGATTGCGCTGGTGCTGGGAGCGGTTGGTAGTTTTATCTGTTTGAAGGTTGCAGATTTGACGTGCGGCCTGCGAGCCACCGCCGATCAGGAAGTCGAAGGTCTCGACCTGTCGATGCACGGCGAAGAAGGCTACAATCTGGAGGCCTAGAGAGGTAAGCCCATGAAGAAGATCGAAGCCATTATTCAGCCGTTCAAGCTGGAAGAAGTCAAAGAGGCGCTGAAAGGTATCGGCGTCGATGGAATGACAATCATCGAAGTGCGCGGCCACGGCCGGCAGAAGGGACACAAAGAGGTTTACCGCGGCCAGGAGTATCAGGTTGATCTCCTGCCCAAGGTGAAGATCGAGCTTGTGGTCAGCGATGCCCGGGTAGACGAAATCGTCGCCACGCTGGCCGCCGCTGCGCGCAGCGGTAAGATCGGCGACGGCAAGATCTTCATCCTGCCGGTGGAGAACGCGATTCGAATCCGCAATGACGATCACGGCGAAGCAGCGCTCTAACGACGAGTTCGCGCTTTGGCGCGCGCGCTTTCTTCAGGACGGGAACCCCCAGCCCGTCCTGAAGAATCGCACGGCACTGGTGGATTCACTGGTGCTGGAAGCCTTTTCGCAGGTCATCGCTCCGGTGATCCCGGAGGGGTTGACCCTTTTGGCGGTGGGCGGCTACGGACGTAGGGAGCTCTTTCCCTACTCCGATGTCGACCTGATGTTGCTGGCCCGCCGCGCTTTTGATTCAAAGGAGGCTAAAGCCGCTCTCAGCGAGTTCCTGCGCACGTTGTGGGACGCCGGGTTGCGGGTATCGCACTCGGTGCACACGGTGGAGGAGTGCTCCGCCGTACATGAGGGCAATTTCGAACTGACGGTTTCGCTCTTGGACGAACGGATCCTGACGGGTGACCGGACCCTGTACGCGACGCTGCGCGAGCGCTTCGCCAAGTTCCTCGCGGCCGACCGGCGCGATCTGACACGACGCATGTGCAAGATGGCTCGATCCCGCCATGCGCGTTTCCACAACACGATTTATCGGCTGGAGCCGGATCTCAAAGAGACGCCAGGAGGCCTGCGCGACCTGCAGACCATTCACTGGCTGCGCCTGCTGAAAGACCGCGATGCCGGCTCAGAGAACGGCGGCGACCCGCGACCGGCCGAGTTCCTGGCTTCCGTGCGCTGCTTCCTCCATTTTCGCTCGGGCCGCGACAACAATCTGCTGAACTTCGAATCGCAGGACGAGATTTCGGCGGCGGCGTTCTCTCCGTGGCACGACCCGGCTGAGTGGATGCGGGCCTACTACCGGCATGGCTCCGCCATTCTCCGAAACTGTTTGTACGAGCTTGAGACTTCGGAATCCCAGGACCGCAGCCTGATGGCGAACTTCCGCGACTGGCGTTCCCGCCTGTCGAACTCGGAGTTCACGGTTTCCCGCGATCTGGTCTTCCTACGCAATCCGCACGATCTGGAAGTAGATCCCGAACTGCCGCTGCGCATGTTCCTGTTTGTGGCCCGGCACGGCGTGCCGCTGGCCCGGCAAACCGAGCAGCGGATGATCTCACACCTGCTGGTGTGGTCGCACCACTTCCACGACAAGCCACCGAAGGCTGCGTTCTGGCGCGAGTTTCTCAATCTGCCGCATACGCCGGAGGCGCTACGCGCAATGCGGGCGACCGGATTCCTGTCGGTGATCCTGCCTGAATGGGAACGCATCGATCACCTGGTGGTGCGCGACTTCTATCACCAGTACACAGTGGACGAGCACACGATCGTCACGCTGGAGGTGCTGGCCGGCCTCGCCGAGGCGAAGGAAGGGACGGAGAAACGCTTCGCCGAGATGATGGAGGAGGCCTCCGATCAACTCTGGCTGCTGCGCCTGGCGCTGCTGCTGCACGACATCGGGAAGGGTTCCGGCAACGATCACAGCCAGGAGGCGGTGAAGTTGGGCCGCGAGTTCCTGACCCGCATCGGCGCGTCAGAGCTGGATACAGAGTCTGTCCTTACCATCATTGAAAAGCACCTGATCCTGTCGTCGGCCTTGCAGACGAAAGATTTCGCCGACCCGGCCGTGGCTTCGGCGCTGGCGCACGAGATCAAGACCGCCGAACGGCTGCGCCTGCTCACGCTGCTCACCTTCGCCGATGTCAGCGCCGTGAACTCCACGGCAATGACGCCCTGGCGCATGGAGCAGATCTGGCGGCTGTACCGCATCGTTAACCGCCACCTGACGGGCGAGCTGTCAGCCGAGCCGAGCGACAATCCGCGTGACGCGTATGGGGCGGTGGATCCGCTGCTGGCGGAGTTCCTCGAAGGGCTGCCCAGCCGCTACCTCTGGACCCACACCAAAGAGCAGGCGAAGGCGCATTCGCTGCTCTACAAAGAGGCCAAGGACTCCGGGGCGGATCTCAGCGTGGAGCGCCGCGAAGGCACCTGGCATCTTTCGCTGGTGGCCGCCGACCGGCCGTTCCTCTTTGCCTCGATTGCCGGGGCGCTGTCTTCCTTCGGACTCGACATCCTGAAGGCTGAGGCGTTCTCCAACGCGCATGGCTTTGTCGCGGATGGCTTTGTGTTTGTCGATCCGCACCGGTCGCTGGACCTGAATCCGCCTGAATTGGAGCGGTTGAGGGCCGTGCTGAGGAAGGTCATCACCGGCGCCGTGCGGGTAGATGAGCTGCTGAAGCATCGTCCGGTGAAAGCCCCGCCGAGCAGGCTGGGCGCGATTCAATCCACAGTGGCGCTGGACAACGAGGCCTCGCCTTCCGCCACCATTTTTGAAGTGGTGACGCAGGACAAGCCTGGGTTGCTGCACCTGTTGAGTTCGGCCATCTCGCGCGCCACCGGCAATATCGAGGTGGTGCTGGTGGATACGGAAGCCCACAAGGCGATTGACGTCTTCCACGTCACCAGCGGCGGGGGCAAGTTGAGCCAGGAATCGGCCGAGTCGTTGCGTGACGCCCTGCTGGCTGCCTGCGGTTAAGGTAACTGGGCCCTTGACACCGGTGGAGGCACTGCCCATGCTTCAGGCAAGGAGGGGACCTCGATGCCTGGAGCCGTGGCCCTGGATCCCATCGTCCGCGACCTGCAGTCGCTGGACGAGGAGTTAATGCGGAGCGTCCGCCAGCGCGACTCCGATCGGTTGGTTGAGTTATTCTATGCCGAGGACGCGCAGCTCCAAATCGCTGGCTGTCCCCTAATTCAAGGAAAGGAAGCCATCCACGAATTCTGGATGGCGCTATTCCGGTCGGGGCTCGTGGATGTGAAGGTGGAGACCTCCCAGATCGAGGTGGACCGGAGTATCGCCTACGGAGTGGGGCGCTACGCGCTGACGAGGGAGACCCACCCGGGTTTGCTGCATACGGAACTGGGCAAGTATCTCGTGGTATACCGCAGGCTGGCGGATGGGCGCTGGCGGGCGGTGGTAGATAGCTTTTCTTCTAACTCGTAAGTCCGACTGTTCCGTCCGGTGGTCCGGTGTGTCTCAATCACAGTCCGCGCAGCGCGCGGCTATGGTCTAACGATGCAGTACAACACGGACAACCAAGGACGGCGCGGCTTTCTGGTCCGCGCGACGCAGGCGCTGAGTGCGCTGATCGGAGGTGCGCTGGGCATTCCTGCCTTTGTCTACCTCTTCACACCGGCCAAGAGCCATTCCACCGGCGGCTGGGTCGACGCCGGCGATATCAGCCAGCTCAAGCTCAACGCTCCGGAGGAACTGCCGTTCCGGCGGGTGCGTATGGACGGCTGGAAGATCATCACTGAAAAATCGACGGCCTGGGTGGTCCGGCTTTCGGAGAAAGAGGTGGTGGCTTACACGCCGCAATGCACGCATCTGGGGTGCGCCTATCATTGGGAAGAATCGAAAGGACAGTTCCTGTGCCCGTGCCATACGTCGAACTTCTCGATTGACGGGAAGGTGCTCAACGGCCCGGCGCCCAGGCCGCTGGACCGCTACCTGGTCAAGGTAGACGGCACGCGCCTGTTGATCGGCCCCGAGCAATCGAAGACGAAGGGAGCATAACGATGCGCACCATCCTCGATTGGTTGGAAGACCGCACGGGTGCGCCTTCGGCCATCCAACATTTCCTCGACGAAGAGATTCCCGCTTCCGCAGGCTGGCACCAGGTGTTCGGCTCAGTGGCGATGTTCCTCTTCATCACCCAGGCCTTCACCGGCATCATGCTGGCGCTGAACTATGCGCCGACGCCGGGCGAGGCCTACAACAGCCTGCGCTACATCATGACGGAGTTGACCGGCGGCGCGCTGATCCGCGGGCTGCACCACTGGGGCGCTTCCATGATGGTGATCATCGTGGTGCTGCACATGGTGCAGGTGTTCCTATGGGGTGCGTACAAGAAGCCTAGGGAAGCCACCTGGATGATGGGTGTGATCCTGCTGCTGGTGACGCTGGCGTTCGCACTGACCGGCTACCTGCTGCCGTGGGACAACCGGGCCTATTGGGGCACGGTGGTGACGACGCAGATCTCGGCCAGCGCACCCGGCGCGGGTCCGTATGTGCTGCGGCTGATGGGCGCCGAGAACGGTGTCGGGGTCGTCACCTTCGCGCGATTCTACGCCGTGCACGTGCTGGTGCTGCCACCGCTGACCATGCTGCTGATCCTGTTGCACGTCTACCTGGTGCGGCGGCACGGCGTGGCTCCGGCTCCGGGGGATGAACTGAAGCCGAAGCAGAAGTTCTATCCGCGGCAGGTGTTCAAGGACACGGCCGCTATTTCGCTGGCCTTCATTGTCCTCTTCTCGCTGGCGGTGATCGCCAAGGCTCCGCTGGGCCGGCTGGCCGATCCCACGGATACAACCTTTATTCCCCGGCCCGAGTGGTATTTCCTGTTCCTCTTCCAACTGCTGAAGTACTGCGAGGGTCCGCTGGAGATCCTGGCCAGCGTGGTGCTGCCGACTTTGGGTGTTGGCCTGTTGTTCCTGGTGCCGTTCCTGGACCGCGCTCCGGTGATCCGTGTGACGAAGCGGACCACCGCGTTCGCGATCGTGATTCTGGCGGCGATCACCTGGACTGGCCTGACCACCGCGGCGGTGCGGTCTACTCCGCCGGAGGCATTCGCGGCCGACCGGGAGGGTCCGATGGAATGGCGCGACCTGACTCCGGAGGAACTGGCCGGTGTGGCGTACTTCAAGTCGGAAAGCTGCGGCACGTGCCATACGCTGGGACTGCGGCAGGAAGACAAGCCCGGCCCGAACCTGGGCGCCGGCGGGGCGGCTCGCGATGCGGCCTGGATGATTGCGCATTTCAAGCAACCGGCTTCGATGGTGCCGGGGAGCCAGATGCCGTCGGTCTCGCTGAGCGATTCGCAATTGAATGCGATGGCGGCCTTCCTGCTCAAGCTGACACCCCAGAACGCCATGAAAATGCAAGACATCCCGCAGTATGTGCTGGAGGGGGCCGCGCTGTATCAGAAGAACCGGTGCAACATGTGCCACCAGGTGAATGGCGTGGGGATGAAGTCCGGACCGCCCCTGAACGGCCTGGCGCACCGGCGCGACGCCACATGGGTAAAGGGCCACTTCCTGGATCCGCAGAAATTCACAAAGGACTCCATGATGCCTGCCTATCCGTTCACGGCCCAGCAAAACGAGACGATCACGAAGTATCTCTTGTCACTTCCATAGGGTTTGGGGCCATGCTCGACGAGCGGGCAGGATACAATGTAGAGATACTCGAAATTCGCAGTCTCTAGCATGGCTCAACAAGTTCCTTTGGATTTTCTCGGCGACCTGCGCCGCACCCACTCGTGCGGCGCACTCCGCGCGGCCAACGAAGGCCAGCGCGTCGTTTTGATGGGGTGGGTCTACCGCCGGCGCGACCTGGGAGGTGTGATCTTTATCCACCTGCGCGACCGCGAAGGGGTCACCCAAATCGTCTTCCGCGCCGAATGTGACGGTGCCCTGCATGGCAAGGCCGAGATGTTGCGGTCGGAATATGTCATCGCGGTGGAAGGCCTGGTAGAGGCCCGCACAGCGGAGAACATCAATCCGAACATCCCCACCGGCGAGGTGGAGATTGTGGCGGAGAAGATGTGGATGCTGAACACCAGCGAGACGCCTCCGTTCCCGATGGAAGAGCACGTGGACGTCAACGAAGACATGCGGTTGAAGTACCGCTATGTCGACCTGCGGCGGCCGCACATGCAGCGCAACGTGATGCTGCGCTCCAAGATCTCGCTGGAAGTGCGTAACGAGCTGTCCGGCCAGGGCTTCCTCGAGATCGAAACGCCCTTCATGACGAAGTCGACGCCCGAAGGCGCACGCGACTTCCTGGTGCCTTCCCGCATCCAGCCGGGCAATTTCTACGCTTTGCCGCAGTCGCCCCAGATCTTCAAGCAGTTGCTGATGATCAGCGGGTATGACAAGTACTTCCAGATTGTGCGCTGCTTCCGCGATGAGGATCTGCGCGCCGACCGGCAGTACGAGTTCACGCAGATTGACTTGGAGATGTCCTTCCCCCAGGAAGAACAGATCTTCCAGACAATCGAGCCGCTGCTGGAGAAGGTTTGCGCGGTGGCGGGCTACACGGTCAAGGCTCCGTTCCCACGGATGACCTATGCCGAGGCGATGCAGGGTTACGGCATCGACAAGCCGGACCTGCGCCTGCCGCGGTTCTGGCCGGTGGAAGACCTGTTCCCGGCCGATGCGGGTTTGACCCGCGAGGGCCTGCCGCTGGTGGCGATCCATATCCCGAGTACGGGTGCGCTGAGCCGCAAGGAGCGCGACGAACTGAAGGACTATGGCCGTGAGCGCGGCCTGACGGTCTACGACGACCCGAAACGCCTGGAGCGGGACTTCCCGGGTGTCGTTGAAAAGGTGCGCGAGCGGACCGGCGCCGGCGAGAACGACCTGCTGCTGCTGGCCGGTTGGCGCGACGAGCCGAAGGGGCAGCGTCCGGAAGAGACGGTTTACCAGGCGTGCGGCCAACTGCGGCTGTATGCGGGCCAGAAGTACAACGACCGGCATAAGCTGCTGGATCCGACCGATTTCCGGTTCCTGTGGGTGCTCGACTTCCCGATGTTTGAATGGAACGATGAAGACGAGCGCTGGGTGGCGGCGCACCATCCGTTCACGTCGCCGAAGGACGAAGACCTTGGGAAGCTGACGACGGATCCGGCGCGGTGCCGGGCGCGCAGCTACGACATCGTGTTAAACGGTGTGGAGCTGGGTAGCGGTTCGATTCGTATCCACCGACAGGACATCCAGTCACAGGTCTTTTCGGCGGTTGGATTCTCGCTGGAAGAGGCTCAGGCGCGGTTTGGCTACCTGCTGGATGCGCTGACCTACGGAGCTCCGCCACATGGCGGCATTGCGCTGGGCCTGGACCGGCTGGTGATGATCCTGGCGGGCGAGTCTTCGATCCGCGAGGTGATTCCGTTCCCGAAGACGGCGAAGGGCACCGACTTGATGTCGGAGGCGCCCGCGCCGGCGAGCGAGCGGCAGCTGCGTGAACTGGGTATCCAGTTGCGCCGTCCGCAAAGCTGAGACTGACCTTCGCTGAGGATCAATATCCGTGAACTCAGGGATCAAAGTGATCGCCCACCGGGGCGCGCACGAACAACAACCTCAAAACTCCTTGGCCGCCTATTCGGCGGCCATTGCGTTAGGGTGCGACTTTATCGAGATTGACCTAAGGACGGCCCCCGACGGGAAGATGCTGATCAAGCATGATCCGCTGAAGCCCGGGGAAGAGCTGCCGACTTTCGACGAGGTGCTCGACCTGTCGAAGGGGAAGATCCGCATCTACCTGGACGTGAAGCAAGCCATGCCGGCTTCGATCATTGCCAAGGTGGAGGCGCACGGGATGCGCGAGTCCATCTACACCTATGGCAGCCAGGCGCTGCTGCGCGAACTGGTCCAGCTACGGCCGGGCTGGCCGTGCATGCCGGAGGCGGTGGGCGTGGATGTGCTGCGCGACAACCTGAAACAGTTGAAGCCCGTGGCCGTTGCTTTCAGCGATTGGGATTTCAAGCCGGAACTGGTGGCCCTGTGCCAGGAGGCCGGCTGCGACCTCTTCCTGGACCGCCAGGGCAAGACCGACTTCCCCGAGTTCTGGCAGCAGGCCATCGACAAAGGAGTGACCGGCATTCAGACCGACCGGCCTTCATCACTGGTGCCCTGGCTGCGGGAAGCGAAACGCCATGCCTGAACTGCCGGACATTCAGGTGTACATCGAGGCGCTGGAGGCTCGGGTCCTGAATGAACGGTTGGAGCGGGTGGAGTTCAAGACTCCTTTCTTATTGAGGACCGTGACGCCGCCAGTGAAGGCGTCCGAAGGTCAGGTGGTGCGCCGGTTGAGGCGCGTGGGCAAGCGCATCGCGTTCGGCTTCGGGAACGACGTGTGGATGGTGCTGCACCTGATGATAGCGGGCCGGCTGCACTGGCAGCGGAAGGCGGGCAAAGTGCTGGCGTCGTTCGTGTTCTCCAGCGGGACCTTGAATCTCACTGAAGCGGGCACGCAGCACCGGGCGTCGCTACATATGGCGCAGGGCGAGGAGGGTGTGCGCGCGCTGGATCCAGGCGGACTGGAGCCGCTGGAGTGCACGCTGGCCGAGTTTATGGCCGCGCTGCGGCGCGAGAATCATACGCTGAAGCGGTCACTGACCGATCCGCACCTGTTCAGCGGGATCGGCAACGCGTACTCCGACGAGATCCTGCAGAAGGCCCGGCTGTCGCCGGTGGCGTTGTCGCAGAAGCTGAGCGACGCGGACCTGGAGCGGCTCTACGAGGCAACGAAGGCGACGCTCGTGTGGTGGACCGACCGGCTGCGGGCCGAGGCGGGCGGCGGGTTCCCCGAAAAAGTGACGGCGTTCCGGGAAGAGATGGCCGTGCACGGCAAGTTCAAGAAGCCTTGCCCGGAGTGCGGCACGACGGTGCAGCGGATCCGCTATGCGTCGAACGAGACGAACTACTGCCCACGCTGCCAGACCGGCGGACGGCTGCTGGCGGACCGGTCGTTGTCGCGGCTGCTGGGGTCGGACTGGCCCAAGTCGATCGACGACCTGCCTTGACGATCTCCCTCTGATACGTCACGAATGTGATCGAGAACCCGCTGGTGGATGCGGTGGATGATGGCGTCCGTCCACATCGACCAGTAGGGTTCGGGCTGAAGGCGCTGCGTGTACCAGGTGGTGCCGTGAAGGCGGGTACCGCCGTTGGGCAGGGGCTCCAGGCGGAACTGACCCCGCTTGGAGTCGAACCAACCGTGCAGGTGGGCGGGGTGGATGTCGTAGGGCGACAGTTCGCGCATGGGCTCGGGGTTGCTGGTGACGCGGAAGGCCAACAGTTTGGGTTCGTCCCAGGTGGTGATGGGTTCGACGAAGGGTCCGGTGGAGAACTCGCAGTAGCGGACGGCGCCGGGGCCACGGCCTTCGATGCGGGCCCGGAGGGGGTAGGCGATGCCGGCCTGGAAGTACCATTCACGGGGTTGCGGGAGATGGGGGAACTCAATGACATGCCGCCAGACGGTTTCGGGCGGAGCCTGGATGTCGACTACGGTTTCGACGGATCGGAGGGCGGGGTGGTTGGGGAGTTGGGTTTCCACGCCGCCGAAGAGGGGGGCCAGGAGCAGGGCCGGGGCCAGGGCGTGCTTGGGGTTGCGGATTGAGTTGCCGATTGCCACGCCCAGGAGGGCGAGTGGGATGGCGATGGGGGCGGCCATCAGCAGGCAGATTACGCCTTCGAGCATGATGGCGACCAGGATGAGGGCACCGGCAAGCAGGGCAAGGAGGACAACGGTCTTTCCGCGGCGCTGATCGTCGAGCGAGTTGGCCAGCAGGGCTGCGACTACGCCGATGCAGACGGGCAGGAGGACGAAGAGTCCGAGGGCGTAGGCGGGGAAGTTGGAGATGAGCGCCGTGGCGGCAACGGCAAAGAGCGTGGTCAGGGCAATGCTACGCCACATGGGTCCTCCTGGGACGGTGGGGTTGGCTGAGTTAGCGGAAGAGGCAGGGTCAGGGGACCCTGCGCCGACTTGGGGGTCCGCCCTCCAGTCGACGGGGACGGGTGTCAGGAGGCGGTGGAAAAGAGGCGCCGGAGCTGGCCTTTGAAGCGGAGGAGCTGGCGCAGGGCTCCGCCGGGCAGGCGGCGGAACTCGTCGTAAAGGGAGCTGGTTTCTTCGAAGAAGTTGAGCATCTCGCGGATGCGCTTGCGAGCTTCGCGGTCTTCCGGTGTGCTTTCTCCGGCGGCCATGGCGCACTCCTTGAGCAGGGCCAGCGTGGGGTCGATCTCGCGGCGCTTGCGCTCGTCGAGGATGACGTAGAAGAGCTCCCACACGTCCTTGAGGGATTCAAAGTGGTCGCGGCGGTCGCCCAGGACGTGGACGACTTTGACGATGCCCCAGCCCTGGAGTTCGCGCAGGCTGGTGCTGACGTTGGAGCGGGCTACGGAGAGCAGGCGCGCGATCTCGTCGGCCGGCAGGGCTTGCGGCGAGATGTAGAGCAGCGCATGGATCTGGGCGACGGTGCGGTTGAGACCCCAGCGGGTGCCGAGTTCGCCCCAGTGAAGGATAAAGCGTTCCGAAGTTGGGCTTAACTTTTCCATACTGTAATTTCTGTCTAAACAGAAATTACAGGAATTTCGGAATCAAGTCAAGGGGTTTGCACGGGCCACCTGTGGAGTGGAATACACTACCCAACATGGATCGCCGAATTGCGCTTGTTCCAATTGCCTTGCTCCTGGCCGCCTGCGGCAACCAGCCGACGGCCGAGGACGCGAAGAAGTTTGTCGATGACGCGGAAGCGAAGCTGTTTGCCGCCACGAATGAGGCCGGCCAGGCCCAGTGGGTGCAGCAGAATTTCATCACGCAGGATACGGAAGCCTTGAACGCCAAGGCGAGTGAACGCGTCACCGCGCTGCAGGTGCAATACGCAAAGGATGCGGCCAAGTATGATGCCGTGAAGGTGGACGACGTGCTGCGGCGCAAGTTGCTGCTGCTGAAGCTGTCCCTGACGCTGCCGGCGCCGGCGGATCCGAAGGAAGCGGCCGAGACGGCGAAACTGGCCGCGTCGCTGGACGCCACCTACGGCAAGGGCAAGTACTGCCCGGGCGGCGACCAGTCGAAGTGCATGACCATCGACGACATCACGAAGATCATGGCGACCAGCCGGGATCCGAAGCAGCTGCTGGAGGCCTGGACGGGCTGGCACAGCATCTCACCGCCGATGAAGAAGGATTTCGTGCGGCTGGTGGAACTGGCCAACAAGGGCTCGAAGGAGATTGGTTTTGCCGACACGGGCGCGTTGTGGCGCTCGCAGTACGACATGCCGCCGGACGAGTTCGCCAAAGAGTTGGACCGCCTGTGGGAGCAGGTGAAGCCGTTGTACCTGCAACTGCATGCCTACACGCGCTGGAAGCTGCGGGAGAAGTACGGCAAGGACGCGGTGCCGGAGAACGGACCGATTCCGGCTCATCTGCTGGGCAACATCTGGGCGCAGCAATGGAACAACGTGTATCCGCTGCTGGCCCCGAAGGACGCGGATGTCGGCTACGACCTGAATGCGATTCTGAAGGCGAAGAAGACTGACGCAAAGCAGATGGTGAAGTACGGCGAGGGGTTCTTCACTTCGCTGGGGTTTGCGCCGCTGCCGCCGACGTTCTGGGAGCGGTCGCTGTTTGTGCGGCCGCGGGATCGCGACGTAGTCTGCCACGCGAGCGCCTGGGATGTGGATAACGACAACGATCTGCGCGTGAAGATGTGCATCGACATCACGGAAGAGGATTTCGATGTCATCCACCACGAGCTCGGCCATAACTTCTATCAGCGCGCCTATAACAAGCAGCCGTTCCTGTTCCGCAATTCCGCCAACGACGGTTTCCACGAAGCGATTGGCGACACGATCGCGCTGTCGCTGACGCCGGACTACCTGATAAAGCTGGGGCTGATCAACAAGGCGCCGGACGCGTCGAAGGACATCGGCCTGCTGCTGCAGAAGGCGCTGGACAAGGTGGCGTTCCTGCCGTTCGGGCTGTTGATTGATCAATGGCGCTGGAAGGTGTACTCGGGGCAGGTGCCGCCGGACAAGTACAACCAGGTGTGGTGGGAGCTGCGGCAGAAGTATCAGGGCGTGGCGCCGGCATCGGTGCGTGGGGAAGAGTTCTTCGATCCGGGCGCAAAGTATCACGTACCGGGGAACGTGCCGTACACGCGGTATTTCCTGGCACACATTCTGCAGTTCCAGTTCCACAAGGCGTTGAGCGAGACGGCGGGGTGCAAGGATCCGGTGAATCGCTGCTCGATCTACGGCAACAAGGAAGCGGGTAAGCGCCTGGCCGACGGGCTGGAGCTGGGCATCAGCAAGCCCTGGCCGGACGCGCTGGAGAAGCTGACCGGGACGCGGCAGATGGACGGCAACGCGGTGCGGGCGTATTTCGCCCCGCTGGAGAAGTGGCTGATCGAACAGAACAAAGGAAAGCCGGTGGGCTGGTAACGATGAACAGAAGAACCTTCCTGGCGACTCCGGCCGTGGCGGCCGCGGCGGCAACCGAGGCAGTGGCGGCCAACGACAAGATCGGGGTGGCGCTGATCGGCTGCGGCGGCATGGGCCGCAGCGACCTGGCCGATTTTCAGAAGCAGCCCGAGGTGGAGATCCGGGCGCTTTGCGACGTGTACCGGCCGAACGCCGAGACCGCCGCGAAGATGCTCACCGGGAAGGCGGACCTCTACAACGACTACCGCCGCATTCTGGAGCGCAAGGACGTGGATGCCGTGGTGGTGGCAACGCCGGACCACTGGCATCCGCTGATCGCCATCCAGGCGTGCGAGGCGGGCAAGGACGTGTACGTGGAGAAGCCCATTTCGCACAATGTGCGGGAGGGGCGGCTGATGGTGGAGGCGGCGCGGCGGCACAAGCGGGTGATGCAGGTGGGCATCCAGCAGCGGTCGGGCGCGCACTTCCAAAGGGCCGTGGCGGCTGTGAAGGAGGGGCGGATCGGCAAGGTCCACTTCGCGCAGTGCTGGAATCACGGATTCTCGGCCTCGAACAAAGGCATGGGGCACCCTGAGGATGCTCCGGTGCCGGAGGGGCTGGATTGGGATCTGTGGCTGGGGCCCGCGCCGAAGATTCCGTACAATCCGGCGCGGCGGAACTTCCGGGCGTTCTGGGATTATGCGGGCGGGGAATTGACGAACTGGTGTGTCCACCTGATCGACATTGTGCACTGGGCGTTGGAGGTGGACACGCCGCTGACGGTGACGAGTTCGGGCGGCAAGTGGTTTTACGACGACTGCCGTGACTGCGCGGACACGCAGGAGGTGATCTGGGAGTATCCGGGCAACCTGCTGGTGCGGTATTCCACACTGGTCCACAATAGCTTTGGACCGAACGGGCATCCGGGCAACAAGAGCTTCGGCAGCTACGGGATCATGCTGCAGGGGACCAAGGGGACGCTGTTCATCGACCGGGCCGGGTACGAGATCATCCCGCAGATGGAGATGCACTCGGAGAAGGTGACGCAGGGCTCGAGGGAAGCGTACGACGATTTGAACGGCCTGGGGCAGTTCTTTACGGGCCTGACGATGGCGGAGCGGGCGACCACATCCTTCCAGCATCAGCCGCATGTGCGGAACTTCGTCGACTGCCTCAAATCGCGCGAGAAGCCGGTGGGCGACATCGAGATCGGGCACCACAGCACGGCAACGTGCCTGATCGGCAACATAGCGCTGCGCACGGGCGAAAAGCTGCAGTGGGACGGCGCCAAAGAACAATTCAAGAACAGCGCGAAGGCCAACGAGATGCTGCGGCGTGAGTACCGCAAGCCGTGGACGCTGGCCGGGCTGTAGTAGATCACTCCTGTCGCAGGATGACAACGGGCTGAATGCTGGCGGCGCGCCGGGCCGGCAGGAACGTCGCGAGAAGGGCGGCGCTCAAGAGGATGGCCGTCATCGCGATGTGAGCGGCCGGGTCCAGCGGGCTGATGCCGTAGAGGAACTCCCTCAAGGCGGAGGCGGCGGCTACGGAGGCGGCCACGCCGACGAGGGCGCCCGCGACGACAATGCGCAGGTTCTGGCTCAGCAGCAGGAACAGGACGTCGCGGCGCTGAGCTCCGAGCGCCATGCGTATGCCGATTTCCCGGAAGCGCTGTTGGACGACGAAGGCGGTCACGCCATAGATGCCTACGCAGGCGAGGAGGAGGGCGAGCAGACCGAGTCCGCCGCTGATGAAGCTGGCCATGCGTGCGCCGTGCAACTGGGACTGAATGGACTCCTCCATGAGGCGCAACCGGGGACGAACGGCCTGATCGAGCTGGGTGGGCAGGGCGGTCAGCTCGGACAGGGGCGCGTTGAAGGTGTCCTGGAAACGAATGACTAGCTGGCTGCTGGATGAGCCGTTGGAGAGTGAGTAGTAGTAAGGCTCGATCGCCCTGCCGAGTTGTGTTTCCTGGGCATTGCGACTGACTCCGATGACTTCATAGGCGACATCTGAAGTGAAGGTCCGGCCCACCGGATTGAGGCCAGGCCAGAAGCGCTGGGCCATGGCCTGGTTGATGATGGCGACTTTGCGGCCCTGGTCCTGAGCCTGAAACGAGCGTCCCTGGGTAATGGGGATGCGAAGTGTCTCGAGGAAGCCGGGGGATACTTCGTTGAAGGTGACGTTGTTGAGTCCGTTTTTGGCCAATGCTTCCTGTCCATTGACGGCGACGCTGGTGCGCATTCTGGCGTTGCCCAGCGGCGCGATGACGGCGGTGGAGACGGAGGTGACTCCGGGCAGGGCCGACACACGGTCCGTGAGGCGGCGGAGGAAGTCCTGAGCGCGTACGGCGTCGTAGTCAAGCATGCCGAGGTCGAGTGACATCAGGACTATGCCGCGGGTATCAAATCCGGGATCGATGCGGGCGGCGCGTTGCAGGCCGCGGACCAGGAGTCCAGTGGAGGCCAGCAGGACGAGGCTGAAGGCGACCTGCGCACCGAGCAGCGACGTTCTCAACCACGAAGGCCGGCCCGACCTGCCGCCGGAGCCTTTCATGGTGGCGTGGAGGTCGGTGCGAGTGGTGTGGAAGGCGGGCACCAGACCGCAGGCAACGCTGGCGAGGATCGAGAGGAAGAGGGTGTACAGGAGGACCCGATAGTCGGGCTGCAGATCGAGGGCGAGAGGTTCGTCGGCGAGATGGTTGAGTACGAAACCGGGAAGAACGAGACTCAAACCTATACCGGCGGCGCCCCCGAGCAGGCCAAGGGACAGGCTCTCAGTGAGCAACTGGCGGATGATGCGGAGGCGCCCGGCTCCGAGCGCGAGGCGGACGCCGATTTCGTGCTGGCGGGCTGCGCCGCGGGCTAACAGGAGATTGGCGACATTCGCGCAGGCGATGAGCAGCACCAGGCTGACGGCCAGGAACAGCAGCAGCATGGCGGGCATGATTTTCTTCTGGCGCTCGGGTGTAACGACGATGCTTGCGCGGGTGAGGAAGATCTCGTTGGCTGGGCGGTTGAACCGTTCAGCGGCCTGACGCTGGATGGCAGTGAGTTCATCGCGCGCCTGGGCGCGATCCACATTGGGGGCAAGCCGGCCGAAGACAGCCACGCAGCATTGGTCGGCGCTGCTGAGCTCGGTGCTGCGTGGCTGCAGGATTCTGATGGCTGCCAAAGGCGTCCAGAGGTCCGGGCCCACCATGTCGGTGCCTTTGAAGTTCTCCGGCAGCACACCCAGCACGACGAACGGTTTGTAATTGAGCGAGATTGTCCGGCCGACAATGGAGCGATCCGAGCCAAACTGGCTCACCCAGGCCGCATGGCTCAGCACCAGGACGGCCCTGGGATCGGCAAGCTGGTCTTCGTCCCTCGTGAAAGTACGGCCCCAGGCGGCATCGACGCCAAGCACCTGGAAGTAGTCGCCCGAAACGTAGTTGATGCTGAGGCGTGACGATGCTCCGGGGTCGGTGCGCATTTGCGGGCCGCCGTAGCTCAGCGCCACCAGGCCGGCCATTTGCTTCGTCTGGTCACGCAGGGTTGAGAATTCCGGGTAGGACATGCCGCGATACCGGATTTCGCCCGAAGGGGTCCTGTGCACCGTAAAGACTCCTGCCACGCGGCCGGGATCGCGCACGTCCCAGGATCGAAAAACCATCGCGTTGAAGCCGGTGAAGAGGCTGGTGTTGACGCCGATGCCGAGAGCGAGGGTGAGGACGGCGGTGAGAGTGAAGCCGCGGTGGCGGGCGAGTCCGCGCAGGCCGTAGGCGAAGTCCTGCCAGAGGGTTTCCAGGTTATGCCAGAGCCAGATGCCGCGGGCATCCTCAGTGGCGAGGGCCAGGTTGCCCATGCGGCGCTGGGCGGCGTAGCGGCTCTCCGGTTCGGTGAGGCCGGCGGCCTGGAGTTCTTCCTGTTTGAGCCGGCGGTGAAACTCGAGTTCCTCGGCGAGGTCGGCGTCGAACTGCTTCCGATGGCGGAACCGATGAAGGCGCTTCCAGAGGCGGCGCATGGCTTAGACGGCCTCCATGACGCGGGCGATGGCGACGCTCATGCGGTCGTAGCCGGCGCGCTCCTGGGCAAGCCGGCGGCGGCCGGCGGCGGTGATGTGGTAGTAGCGCGCGCGGCGGTTGTTCTCGGTGACGGCCCACTCGGCCTCGGCCCACTCATTGAGCAGCAGGCGCTGCAGGGCCGGGTAGAGGGAACCTTCGCCCACCTGGAGGACGCCTTCGGAGAGCTGGTCCAGCCTTTGGGCGATGCCGTAGCCGTGCATGGCGCCGTGGGTGAGCGTCTTCAGGATGAGCATTTCCAGCGTGCCGGGCACGAGGTCTGGCGGGGGTGCGGGTTTCTTTCCCATCGATGGTCGTTCCTATCGACTGTCGATGGTAGTTTGGCCTGAAACGCCCGGATTCGTCAAGCGGCGCCGCTGTAAACAAATCGGGTGTAAAGACACGAAGGGCCGGAGCTTGCGGCCCCGGCCCTCGAGTTTCGGAAGGGAGGAAGAGTTACGCCTTGACGGGCTTGTCGACGATCTTGAAGTTCTTCTCGTCGAAGTAGAGAACCTTGCCCTGGCGGTAGCTCTGGACGGCCATGGTGATGACGACCTGAGCGTGGCCGGCGGTCTCGACGTTGAGGGTCGGCTTCTGGCGGCTGTGGACGCAATCCAGGAAGTTGCCGATGTGCTCGAACATGATGTCCTTCTGCTCGACGTCGATCTTCACGACTTCTTCGCCGAACTTGGACTTGTAGTCGGCGCTCATCACGCGCTTTTCGGGCTTGACCGTGATGAAGGGCGTCGAGCTTTCGAACATGCCGTGCTCCACCATGACGATGGTGCCTTCGTGGCCGCGGATGAGGCCGGGGATGTGCTGGGAGTTGGCCATCGAGCTGGTGAGCACGACGGAGAAGCCCTTGGCGTATTCGGCCATGAAGTGGAACGTATCCGGCACTTCACGCTCATCCTTGAACTGGTAGATGCCGCCGCTGCCGGAAACCTTGACCGGGAACTGGGCCTCGCTCCAGCAGATGTTCATGGGCGCCATGACGTGGAAGAACAGGTCGGTGGCGATGCCGCCGGAGTAATCCCAGTACTTGCGGAAACGGAAGAAGCGGTCGGCGTCGAAGGAGCGCTTGGGCGCCTTGCCAAGCCACATCTTCCAGTCGATGAAGTCCTCACCCTTGCCTTCGGGGCCGGCGCCGGGATCGATCTTCCAGTTCCATTCGCCCTCGGTAGAGTTGCGATGGTAGCTGCCCTGGCTCATGATCATCTTGCCGATGCGGCCTTCTTCGATGGCCTTGCGGGCTTTCCACCACTGGTCAGCGGAGGTGGTCTGGGAGCCGACCTGCAGGACGCGGCCGGTTTCCTTGACCGTGGACATCAGTTGCTTGACCTCGTCCACCGTGTGGCACATGGGCTTTTCGAGGTAGACATCCTTGCCGTTGTCCATGGCGGCGAGGGCGATGGGGGCGTGCCAGTGGTCAGGGGTGGCAACGATGACCGCGTCGACGCCGGGATCGGAGATCAGTTCGCGGTAGTCGAGCGTGCCCTTGCACTTAAAACGGTCTTTGGCGGCCGTCACGCGCTTCTGGTAGGTATCGCAGACCCCGACGATCTGGCAGGCGCCAGGCTTGACGGTTTGTGCGTACTTGTCGAACTTGTCCGCCACGTAAGCGCCACGTCCGCCGACACCGATCACTGCGACGTTGATCTTGTCGTTGGCGCCGATCACGCGGGCGGGGGCCATTTTGTTCATTCCACCCGACTTCGCCATAGCCTGGGAGGCCAGCGTCAGGGCTGCCGCACCGGCCACGAATTGCCGGCGGTTCGTATTTTCGCTTGACATGGTTTTACACACCTCGAGGGGGTCAGAATCCTTAACTATCTTATCTCTGCGCGAGAGCCTACGCTCAGGTCCGTGATGCGTTATGATCTGCACACGAAGGAGATCCCTTCCGTATGGGAAGTTACTTTATGACGTGGTGGGCGTGGCTGGTGATCGGCCTTCTGCTGCTCGCCGGCGAAATTCTGACGCCCGGCGGCTTCTACCTCATTTTCTTTGGTGTGGCCGCATTGCTGGTCGGGCTGGTAAAGATGCTCGGATTCGAGTTCGGGCTGGCGCTGGAAGGCCTGCTGTTTGTGGCCGCCTCGGTGGCCGGCCTGATGTTCTTCCGCAAGCCGCTGCTGGAGCGGTTTCGCAAGCTGACACCTGTTTCGGACGTGGACAACCTGACCAACGAAATTGCCTCCGCCATGGAGGAGATTCCGGTGCAGGGCATCGGCAAAGTGGAGCTGCGCGGCACGTCGTGGAACGCGCGCAACGTGAGTGAGACGCTCATTCCGAAGTCCACGCGCTGCCGGGTGGAGCGTGTGGATGGTTTGACGCTCGAAGTGAGAAGTCTGTAGGTAATTCCGGAGGAGATTATGGAAATCGGTGGTCTGCTGGTCGTTCTCGTTCTCATCCTTTTGGTCCTCACGATCCTCGCCAAAACGGCGATCGTTGTGCCGCAACAGTCGGCATTTGTAGTGGAACGGCTGGGCAAATACGCAGGCACGCTGCAAGCGGGCTTCCACATCCTGACGCCGTTTGTCGACGTGATCCGCTACCGGCACTCATTGAAGGAGCAGGCGATCGATATACCGGAGCAGGTATGCATCACGCGGGACAACGTCCAGGTGGCGGTGGACGGCATTCTCTATTTGAAGGTGCTGAACCCGGAGCGGGCTTCTTACGGCATTTCGGATTTCGGCTTCGCGATCCGGCAGTTGGCGCAGACGACGCTGCGTTCGGAGATCGGCAAGATCGACCTGGACCGGACGTTTGAGGAGCGGTCGAATATCAACGCGCTGGTCGTCAGCGAGTTGGATAAGGCGACCGAGCCCTGGGGCGTGAAGGTGCTGCGGTATGAGATCAAGAGCATCAATCCGCCGCAGGACATCCTGTCCGCGATGGAAAAGCAGATGCGTGCCGAGCGCGAGAAACGTGCCACGATCCTGAATTCCGAAGCGGACCGCGACGCCAACATCAACACGGCCGAGGGTGAGAAGCAGAAGGTGATCAAGGCTTCGGAAGCCCGCAAGCAGCAGCAGATCAACGAGGCGGAAGGCCAGGCGTCGGCGATTCTGTCGATCGCCAGCGCGACCGCGGAGGGCTTGCGGCGGGTCGCCCAGGCGATCAATGAACCCGGCGGCTTTGAGGCTGTTCAGTTGAGAGTGGCGGAGCAATATGTCACCGAGTTCGGACGCATTGCGAAGGCGAGCTCGACGATCGTGGTTCCGTCGAATCTGGGCGATGTGGCCTCAATGCTCAGCGTGGCGATGAACGTGATCCACAAGCAAGGTCATACTGGAGGGGATGCTCCAGTCCCAACCAGACCAACCCCTGCCCCGCGAGACCGAGGTTAAGCTGGCCGTTCCTTCCGCCGAAGCGGCATTGCAGGTGCTATCCGCCGCCGGCTTCGTGGCCGCGCATGAACGGGCGTTTGAAGCGAACATGCTGCTGGATACACCTGGCAGCGAGCTGATGCACACACGCCGGCTGCTGCGGCTGCGCGATTTTCGCGGCGAGACGATTCTGACCTTTAAAGGGCCGCCGGAAGGCGGTCCCCACAAGACGCGGCCCGAGGTGGAGACCTGCGTGGCCGATGCGAACGCGGCGCTGGGGATCCTGAACGGGCTTGGGTACGAGGTGTCGTTCCGGTATGAGAAGTACCGCACGACCTTCGCACGCGTCGGCGAGCCGGGCCATGCGGTGCTGGATGAGACTCCGATTGGCGTGTTCCTGGAGTTGGAGGGCGAGGCAAGCTGGATCGACAAGACAGCGGTGGAGCTAGGGTTCAACGCGGGGCATTACGTCCTGAAGAGCTATGGGAGCTTGTTCCGGGAGTATCGCGAAAAACACAGCTGGCACAGCCAGAACATGGTGTTTGCCTAGGCCAGGGTCAGTCGCGGTTGTACAGCACCGACTGAAGCTCTTTTTCCGGCGATGAGAACATGCCCCGGAACATGGCCCATTTCGGCATGTAGTAAACAACGGAGCCGAAGGGCGTGGGCTGGTTGAAGCGGATGCGCACGAGGCGGCCCCGATACCACCAGACCGATTCCACGGCCTCCACCTGTTGGAAAGGAATGGCCGCCTTTTTCCAGTAGTTGGCGACGAGCAGGTAGCGGCCCTGATAACCCACCAATTGCAGGTGGGCCGTGAACCACGACAACAGCGCGGTGGCCACAACCGCAAAACCAACGATGAAGTAGAAGTCGCGGGCGATGGCGAGCTGGCCTGCCGTGATGAAGACCCAGGCGGGTACTCCAATCACAAAGCCGAACCAGGCGATGGGCATCAATAGTTTGTTGATGAACGTCAGGATCGGGCCGGAAAGCCACGTGGTCGTCTCGACGGTAACCGCATACTCGCCCTGCATGGCGTCATCGTAGCAGTGCCCGCGGCGGGGGCCAATGGGGGCGTTCCCGGCCGATGGATAGAATGGACCTGAGGGTGGGGTAAGCAATCGGCGGGTAGTTGATTTCCATGCACAGTGAGTCGGCAGAGCATCGTGATAAGGCCGGCCAATCGCAGGACGAATGGCTGTGGGGCTGGGACCCCACGCCAGGCATCGTTTCCGTGTGGGCGGAGAACGACGGATGGGCGCTGGTGTGGCGGCGGCTGCCCGAGACCGGCCAATTGGTGCGCGAGCGGGTCCGGTTCCGGCCCTGGCTGCTGCTGGACCGGTTGGACGATCTGCTGCATGTCGGGGACCGGCTGGGGCTGGCGGGGTCGGCGGATGCCCTGATCGAATATCGAGTGCTGGATGGGCCGGGGGAACTGAGATTCCTGGTGTCCGCAGAAGACGGGCGTACCCTTTCCTCGGCGCTGCTGCACGGGGCTTCACAACGGCTGGGGAAGCGCATTGGGCACCTGCGGGACCTGGGCCACGATACGGTTCTGTCGCTGTCGCCGGAGGAGCAGTATCTGGTGGCCACCGGGCGGACGTATTTCCGCGACCTGCCCTTCGACAAGCTGCGCCGGATGCAGTTTGACCTGGAGACGACCGGCCTTTCCCCCGAGAGCTGCCGCATCTTCATGATCTCCGTGCGCGCGCCGTCCGGGGCGACGCAGGTGCTTGAGGCTCGTGACGACAGCGATGAAGCGGAAGCGGAACTGATCCGGCAGTTGGTGGCGGTGGTGCAGGCCGAGGATCCGGATGTGATCGAGAACCACAACCTGCATGGGTTCGACCTGCCGTTTCTGGATACGCGGGCGGAGCGGCTGGGCGTGGTGCTGGCCTTGGGCCGCATCGGCTCGGGCGGGCTGCGGCAAAGGGCGGCGCGGCGGGGTACGGCGAGTGAGGGAGATGCGCGGCGGCGGGTTCGTTTCATCGCTCCGGGGCGGGAGTTGATCGATACGCTGGACGCGGTGCTGCGTTACGACTTCGCGACACGCGAACTGCCGGGGCACGGCCTGAAGGCGGTGGCGCGGCACCTGGGCATCGCCAAAGAGGACCGTGAGTACATTCCCGGCGACCGGATCCACGAGGTGTACCAGCGCGATCCGGAGCGGGTGCGCCGCTATGCGACCTCTGATGTGGAGGAGGTGGCCGAAGTGGCGCGGATGCTGGGCGGGGCGGCGTTTGCGTTGGCGAGGATGGCTCCGCGGCGGTATGAGCGCCTGGCGGACGCGGGCGCGGCCACGGGTGTCCTGGATCCGCTGCTGGTGCGGGCTTACCTGCGGGCGGGCATGGCGCTGCCGGCGCATCAGGCGGGCGACGGGACTCCGCACCAGGGGGCGGCGCTACACCTGTTCGCCAGCGGCGTGGCGCGCCGCATTGTGAAGGCGGATGTGGCCAGCCTGTACCCTTCGTTGATGCGGGCTTTCCGGATTGGTCCGAAGCGCGATCACCTGGGCGCGCTGCTGGCGATTGTCGACCGGCTGGTGGAGCGGCGGCTGGCGGCCAAGGCGGCGGCGAAGGCCGCGGCTGCCGGCTCAGTTGAACGGTACACGCAGGAGGCTCTCTCGGCCGCGATGAAGCTGGTCGTGAACACCGCTTACGGCTACATGGCGGCAGGCGGGACATTGACGCGATTCGCCGATGTGCATGCGGCCAATGAAGTGACGCGCCGAGGCCGGGCAACGCTGGACCTGATGTGCCGGGAACTGGCCGCGCGCGGGGTGACGCTGCTGGAGGCGGACACGGACGGCGTCTATTTTGCCGTGCCGGAGAGTTGGACCGAGGCGGATGAGCGGCGGACGGTGGATGAAGTGGCCGCGCTGTTGCCGCCGCTGGTCCACCTGGAGTTCGAGGGCCGCTATGCGGCGATGCTGTCGCACGAGCCGAAGAATTACGCGCTGCTGACATATGGAGGGAAACTGCTGCTAAAAGGCGTCGCGTTCCGGTCCAGCCGCGCGGAGCCCTATGGCGAGACGTTCCTGCGCCGCGCGATTGAGAGGCTGCTGGCCGGCGACATTCCGGGTGTCCGCGATGTGTACCTGGCGACCCTGGATGCGCTGCGCCGGCGCGAGCTGCCTACATACGAAGTGTCCTCCTTCGTCCGCCTGACGAAGTCGCCGGCTAAGTATCTGGAGACGAGGGACAGCCGGCGGGAGTTGGCTTACGAAGCGATGCTGGCGAGCGGACGTACGGCCTGGAGTGTGGGTGACAAGGTACGGGTTTACCGCGCGAAGGGCGGTTCCGGCGGAGTGGTGGAATCGCCGGAGCACGCGGCCTACGCGGCGGATGGCCCGGACCGTCGGGACTACGACGCCGATCACTATTCACGGCTGCTGCGCGATACTTTCGCGTCGCGGCTGGCGCGGGCCTTCACTCCAGCCGACTATGCGGCGGTCTTTGCGGATCCCGGGCAATTGTCATTGTTTGCGCCGTCGCTGGACACGATCCACAGCGTGCTGAACCGGCAGTAGCGCTCAGGCGTGGGCGTGCGACAGGTAGTGCTGGCGCAGCAGGTCCTTGCCGTAGTCGTTGCCATTCGGGGTCCGCACCACGCAGTGGATGTGCTGGCGCGTGGGCATGTTCGGATCCTTGGCGAACTTGCGCAGGTTCGCGGGCTGCTGGTGGTCGAATTCAATGAGGATTACCGGGCTATGGATACGGTAGTAGTAAACCGAGGCATCGTCGGAGCCGCCGATCCAGGCGAAGGCGGTCCGCTCGATGTGCCTCTTCACCTCGTCCATGCGGACCTTGGCGTGCCCCTCGTCCATATTGCCGACATACAGGTCGACGAGTTCGAGCAACTGCCTGCGCTGGGGTTGGGAGAATGAGGCGGCGCGGGCTCCGGCGTAGTCGAGGACGATGTTGTCCCGGAAGGCCTCGGTCAGGTTGTAGTTCTTCGTCTTCTCGGGATTGAGGATGGCCTTTGCCTGCTGGGTCCTGTCGAGATGCAGCAGCAGTTCGAGTCCGCGCTGTTGCTCGTCCTGCAGGATCGAGATGCCTTTGTATTTGCCGGAGGTGGCGGTGACGGGTTCCGACCCGGCGAAGAAGGGCGTCATCACAACCTGGTCGCCCAGGACGAAGTAGTTGATGATGATGTGGTGTCCGTCGAGCTGGAAGCCCCAGGGTTCGGTGGCTGAGGGCTTGCCCATGACGGTGATGTGGTAGCGCCACTCACCCAGGAAGTCATGGTCGTCGCTGAGTTCGGCCAGGGTCTCATTGAGGCGCATGATGTCGCGGGTCAGCTTCAGGCCGCGGGCGCTGAGCGCGGTTTCCAGTACTCCGAACGCCGCGTCGCGCTGGGTGCCCGACATCTCCTGGAAGCTGACGCCCTGGCGAACGTAGAAGTGCTGGTTCATCCACTTGCGCCACTCGGGATCGTCCACCGGGAACATGGTGCGGCCGCGCTGCTCGTTGGTGAGGCTGGCCAGGAAGCGCTCGACGGCCGTGCGAACGGGCGCAGTGGAGACACCGGTGGAGTGGAGATCGTAGAGTCCGGGTTCGATGGCGCCGTTGGCCGTGATGCCTTTGAACGGGTCAGCGAGTCCCTTGCTCTCAGCCTCGGCCGACCTGCGGCGGAAGGCTTCGGCCATGGTTGAGGCGTTTTGTGGGAACGCATTCGGCGCAAGGATCGCGCCCGGGATCAGGGTGGAGAAGAGCATGCGCCGCGACAGGCGCGGCGGGTGGTGATGATGGGGCGCGTGCTTCTTGGCCGGAGGGTGAGGCGTGTTCATACTGAATCCCAGGTGTGGGCCAGTATACAGCGAATAGCACCGTTTGCTGCCGCGAATGATGGAAGATAGGGCGGTGCGCTAATAGACGATCTTCATGGAAACCTGAATCTGGCGGGAGGAACCGGCGGTGCGGCTGATGATTCCGAAGCCAGGGCCCAGAACCAGATTCGAAGGCAGGCTGAAGTTCGTGATGTTGAACGCGTTGAAGACTTCGAAGCGGAACTGAAGGGCGACGCGTTCGGCATTGCCCCGGGGTCCGATGGGCGTGTTTTTGATGAGCGAGAAGTCGAAGTTATGGAAGGCGGGGCCGCGGAACGTGTTTCGGCCCAGGGTGCCGAAGCGTCCCTGGTTGGGGCCCGTGCCGCCAGGCACGTTGATGGGGATGGAGAAGTAGGAGCTGTTCTTCTCGCCGAGGCCGAAGTAGTCTTCTTTGACCGGGCGGTTGGTCGAGAGGGTGGGTGAGCCCACGGCGTCGGGGCGGTCGGCGTTGTTCGAGCCTACGCCGGTCTGCTGGATGCCTGAGTAGACGCTGAACGGCGCGCCGCTCATGTGACTGGTCATGCCGAGGAACTGCCAGCCGCTGGTGGCGCGGCGGGGCAGGGCAGGCAGAAGACGGGTGAGGGGCAGTTCCTGGATGGCGCTCAGCGAAAACGCGTGCGCGATGTCGAAGGTGGATGGGCCTTTTTCGGCGGCGCGATCACGCGGGTTCTGTGGAGAGGTCTGCAACTGCGTGCCGGACGCTCCGCCGAGGAAGCCTCCGAGCACGGCACTGGTGTCGTCGATGGACTTGCTGTAGGTGTAGCTGGCCTGGAAGCCAAGTCCGGCGCGGAGAGAGGTCTTGGAGGCGGCAGCCTGCAGGGAATGGTAGGTCGAGTGGGAGTGGCTGCTGACGGCCCAGACGGGACCGAAGCCACCCTGCGCGCGGCCTTGCGAGTCGAACTGGGTGAACGGCGCGAAGCCGGGCGTGGCGCCAGGGTAGCCGTTGGGGCTCTCGATGCAGCCGAGGCGAATGCCGGTGGTGGCGACATAACCCAGGCTGGCGGTGATGTCGTGGATCTTCCGTTCCAGCCCGGCGGTCCAGGTGCCGATGTAGCCGTTGCGGAAGTCGGGCGACATGCCCTGTACGCTCAGCGCGCGCACCTGGCCGTCCGGGCTCAGCGCGGCGAGATCGCGTTCAAATCGCAGGACGTCCATCTCCGTGTTCGGCGTGACGTCGGTGGAACGGCCGGTGGCGAAGATCTTCTGCCCCGAGACAGAATAGGCGTCGGGCAAAGTAACCCGGGTGACGGCGTTCTGGAAAGGCAGAGGCCGGCCGCGTTCGGCCGTGGCGTAGGGCGCCACCACGATGGGCAGGTTGGCCGTGACCATGTTCAGCTGCCAGAGGTTCATGAGCTGTGAAGTGATGGACCCGCCGGCGCGGAACACGGTCTTGGAATCAAGGTTCCAGTCGATGGCCAGACGCGGACCCCAGCCGGTCCAGTCGATCGGGTAGTAGGGCTCGGGGCGAACAATCAGCCGCCCGCGCGCGCCCAGGTTCATGGAGTGGATCTTCACTCCCGCCGCATTTTCCGTGATGAAGCCGGTGACCTGCTGCTTGCCCTCGGTGACAGTGGAGTTCACTTCGTAGCGAAGACCGTAGCTGACGGCGAAGCGCGACGAGATGGTCCAGCGATCCTGCAGGAAGAAGTTGTAGGCTTGCCGATGGATGGCGGCCACCCCCATGCGCTGACCTTGGCCGAAGAGCGCGGGCGCCGCGGTGATGGTGTAGGAGAAGGGCGTGGCGGTGAGGAAGCCGGTGAGCGAGTCGGGCAGCGGATCGCCAGGCGCGATGTCGTGCGAACCGCTCTTGGATCGAATGGCGGCCGGAGCGTAAGCGGTGCCGCCGCCGAACATGTAGGTGCCATTGGGCGACAAGCCGAAGACCGTGGTGTCACGGTTGACCCGGATCTCGCCGCCCGCCTTCCAGGCGTGCTTGCCGCGGGTCCAGGCGACGTTCTGGCGTAGCTGGAACAGATTGCCGTAAGAGCCGATGGTGGAGCCCGCGGCGGAGTTGAACCCTTCATAGAGGCCGTCGCCGAAGGCGAGCGCGGGCTGGGTGCTGTTCGAGGTGGGGAAGTTCGGCGTGGAGCGCACGTAGCCCAGGTAGGTCTCGAAGATGAGATTGGGCGATTGTGTGCGGATGTACGAGATGCCGGCGTTCCTCTGGTGATCAAAGAAGCGGATCCCGAAGCTGGGATCGATGGCGAGCTGCCCCGGGTTGGTTTGTGGACCGTCCACGTCATTCAGGTTGAAGCGGCCGAAAAGCTGCGCCTTGTCAGAGAGCCTGTGGTCGAGCCGGATGGAGAATTGGTCGGTCACTGTGCGTACCTTCGACGAGGTGGCGTAGGTGCGGGCGCCGTAGGGTCCCTGTGGGTCGTTCGGCAGTGGATAGCGCGCGAGGACTTTGGCGATCTGCGGGTCCACCGGGACATACAGGGTGTCGCCCGGGAAGGCCGTGGTGTTGAGGCCGCTGCGCTCGTCCACCGTGGGCACGGGCAGCATCTGTGTGGTGCCCAACACTTGTCGGAAGCCCTGGTACTGGCCGAAGTAATAAGTCCGGTTGCGGCCGTTGTAGAGCCCGGGCAGGACGAGTGGACCACCGTTGGTGAAGCCGAATTCGTTCCGGACGAAAGGCGGGATGCGGCCGGGCTGGGCGACATTTCGGCGGTCGAAGAAGTTGCGGGCATCGAGCACCGCGTTGCGGAGGAACTCGAACACGCTGCCGTGCAGGTCGTTTGTGCCCGACTTGGAGAGGACCTCGGTATAGCCGGCCGCGCCATGACCGATCTCGGCCGGCAGCACACCGGCACTGGACTTGATCTCCTGGATCGCGTCGACGTTGAAGTTGGAGAACGTTGCGCCGCCCATCTCCGGGTCGGTTGTGTCGATGCCGTCCATCGCGAAGACCGTAGCGCTGCCGCGCTGGCCGTTGATGGTGAATTGTTGTGTGAAGTTCGCGGCGCCGTTGGTGTCGGTCTGCGTACCGGCGGCGAGCAGCAGCAACTGGCTGAAGTCACGCTTGTTGAGAGGCAGCGCCGAGACCTGCTTGTCTGAGAGTTGCTCGCCGCCCGCGGCGATGGGTTCCTGTGCCGCCTTCTTCGCTTCCACTGGCGGCTTGTCCGGCTTGTTCTGATCCTGGCCGAAAGCGCTGAACGCGACGAGGGCGGTCGCGAGGAGGGTCAGCCAGCGAGTGGCAGGTCCAGGGTTCGTCCTGTCCGCGCAGCCGGCGATACTCCCTGGCTGTGTCGAGGAGGCGCGGGCAAACGCCTGGACCAAAGAGGACGACCGGATCTGCATGCCTCATTCTTTCGCGCTTGAGTCGTTTTCGCAATTCGATGGCGCGCGGGGCGGGTGAGACGCTAAGGCTTCGCACCGGCCAGGGCACGCAGGATCCCTGCCGAGGCATCATCGGCGGGGAAGAAGCTCTCGATGGCGAGTTCAGAAAGTGTGATGTCCAGCGGTGTGCCGAAGACCATTGTGGTGCTGATCAGCGAGACAAGTCCGCTCGACGTTTCGAGCTGCAGCGGCACGGCCACGCCGGAATAATGCTCGTTCGCGGGCGTCCGGCGAACGGCGCCGGCGGGCAGCGGGTAATTGCTCAGTTCCTTATAGAGCGCCATCAGGACTTCGTCGGCCGTGGCATCGATCTGCTGCAGCAGCCGGTGCAGGATGTGGGCTTTCCACTCCGCGGCATTTCCGATCCGCGGCGCGAGACCTGCCGGGTGCAGGCTCAGCCGCAAGACGTTCACCGGCGGCTGCAGCAGGGACGGATCGATCCCATCGAGCAGCGGGGCGACGGCCCGGTTCGCGGCCATCAGTGTCCAATGACGATCGATGGCCAAGGCCGGATAGGGCTCGTGGCCATTCAGCACGAGTTCCACCGCTTTCAGTCCCGCCGCGAGGGCCGGGTCGTCGAGGTTTCTCTCTGGATATACCGAGGCGAAACCGCCGGCCGCCAGCAGCGTGTTCTTCTCCCGGGGTGGGATCCGCAGATGATCGGCGAGCTGCAGGATCATGCCGCGGCTGGGTTGCGAACGGCCGGTCTCGATGAAGCTCAGGTGCCGGCTGGAGATCTCGGCTTCGCAGGCCAGGTTGAGCTGGCTCATGCGGCGGCGCTGTCGCCATTCGCGGAGTAATGCGCCCACGTGGGCTGTGTGCTCCGTGTGCCCAAGATAGCGAACGGCGGGGCCCCGGCTCCATTACCTGCGAGGTAATTGAAGAACCGCTCGAGCCACGGCAAAATGCGGTCATGAACCACCTCACTGAACTGATTGACCGGTATTTTGCGATCTGGAACGAAACCGATGCCGAAGCGCGCCGGGCGCTCATCGCGCGCACCTGGACGGAGGACGCGACGTATATCGACCCGCTGGTCCAGGCGCAGGGCCACGACGGCATCAACGCCATGGTGGAAGGGGTCCAGCGGCAGTTTGCGGGCTGCAGGTTCCACCGCGCTGGCCAGGTCGATGGCCACAATGATCGTGCCCGGTTTACCTGGGAGCTGAAGCCGGAAGGCGACACGGCCATTGCCGGCGGCGTCGATTTCGCGGCGATTGCGGAAGGGCGTCTGCGCGCGGTGACGGGCTTCCTGGACTTCGCGCCCGTCGCGGCCAGGCCGCAGTAGTCGTTGGGCGGCCTGGCCGGTCTCCCCGGGCGAGGCCGCCTCGCTCCCTGTGTTCTAGGCCTGCTGCAGCACTTTCCTGCCATCCTCGACTACAAACTTCGCACGGGTCGAGATGGGCGCTCCCGGTTTGGTGACGAACGGCATGACGCGGTATTCCGTTTGCCATTCCTTCGGCGTCACGGTGCACTTCACATAGCCTCGCTGCGCGTTGAAAAAGCGAAGGTGCGGGTTCTCGGCGAGCTGTTTCGGCGTGTCCGGACGGGCGTCCATGCCGTCGCCGGAGGACGTGATGGAGGTGCCTACAAACTCGACGCCCAGCGCTTCAGACTTGGGATCCTGCCAGTTCCGCTTGAGGTCGAAAGCCCAATTGGAGTGGACATCGCCTGTGATGACGACGGGATTCTGCGGCTTCCTCTTCGACAGGAAATCCATGACGGTGTTGCGGGAGGCTTCGTAGCCGCTCCACTTGTCCATCGAGAAGCCGATCTCCGGGCCGACCTTGAAGTCCGCCGGCGCGAAGATCACCTGGTTGGCCAGGACATTCCAGCGCGCCTTGGATTGATCCAGTCCGTCGAGCAGCCACTTGGTTTGCGCTGCTCCGAGGATTGTGCGCTTCGGGTCCTGCGACTCGGCGCAGACCGGGCGCGTGCCTGAGCCGCCGCAGGGTTGCGGGTCGCGGAACTGGCGAGTGTCGAGGACATGGAACTGCGCCAGGTTGCCGTAGGACAGGCGACGGTAAAGCTGCAATGCGGTGCCGTGGTGCTTCTGGCCGATGCGCAGGGGCATGTGTTCGTAGTAGGCCTGATAGGCGGCGGCGCGCCGCTCCAGGAAGGTCGTGCGGTCCATGCCGTTCTCCTGGTGGTCGTTGGCATAATCGTTGTCTACTTCGTGGTCGTCCCAGGTGACGATCCAGGGCGCGTAGGCGTGCGCGCGCTGCAGTTTCTCGTCTCCGCGATAGAGCGTGTAGCGGTTGCGATAGTCGGACAGGCTCATGATCTCCGGACTGTTGTGGCGGCGCACCTGCCCATCGCGCGGACCGTTTTCGTAGATGTAGTCGCCGAGGAAGACGATGAGGTCGAGGTCTTCCTGGACCATGTGGTCATAGGCGGTGTAGAGACCCGTCTCATAGTGCTGGCAGGAGGCGAAAGCGAAGCGCAGATGGTCGAGGCCCGCAGCCGCGGATGGCGCCGTGCGCGTGCGGCCAATGGGCGACTCCTCCTTGCCGGCGGTGAAGCGATACCAGTAGGGGCGATTCGCAGCAAGGCCGCTCACCTCGACATGCACCGAGTGGGCCAGGTCTGGCGCAGCCGAGGTCACGCCCTGCTTCACGACCTTCGTGCATTTGTCGTCGGAGGCAACCACCCAGCGAACAGGAACCGGCGCCTTGAGGTTCTCGCCCATCAGGCGGGTCCACAGTACAGCGCCGTCAGGAGCGGGATCGCCCGAGGCTACACCCAGTTGAAAAGGGTTCGACGCAAACTTCGGCGTCTCCTGGCCTGGCAGTGCGTCGGCCAGCGCGAAACTCAGTGCGGATAGGAAGGTGCGACGGCGCATGGGCGAAAGAATACCACGCGAGTATTGATTCGGCGTTACAGCCGGGCGAAGCGGCCGTTTGCACTGGGGGCTTGCCAGGAATTCGAATCGGGGATATTCTTCTGTTGACAGACAACACGAACAGGCAACAGGAGCTTGGAATGGATGCACCGCGCACGGAAGTGCCCTACGGCACCTTGGATCTTCTGGTCATGAAGACCCTGCAATCGATGGGTCCGCTGCATGGCTTCGGCCTTGCGCGGCGGATCGAGCAGGCGGCCGAAGGATCGTTGTTTCTGAACCAGGGCACCATCTACCCGGCCCTGCTCCGGTTGGAGCAGAGGGGCTGGATCGACAGCCGTTAGGCCACCAGCGAGAACAATAGGCGCGCGAAATTCTACTCGCTGACAGAGGCAGGCGAGAAACACCTCGAGCACGAGGAGCGCGAGTGGCAGCGGACCGTGGCCATGATGCAGCGCGTGCTGGAGGCGGGTGCATGATTGTCTGGCGCGAGTGGTGGCAGCGCCTGCGCGGTGCGCTTGGCTCGCGTGCGGAACACACCGATCTGGACGAAGAACTCTCTGCCCATCTGGCGATGCTCACCGATGAGCATGCGGCGCAGGGCATGACTCCAGCCGAGGCGGCGCGGGCTGCCCGCCTGGCTTTGGGTGGCCAGCAGCAGATCAAAGAGGCTTATCAGGATCAGCACGGCATCCCGTTTGTCGAATCCCTGTGGCACGACCTCCGCCACGCCGCACGGTCGCTTCGGTCCAATCCCGGCTTCTCCACCGTGGTGCTGCTGACCATGGCCTTGGGGATCGGAGTGAACACCAGCGTCTTCAGCGTGCTCTACTCGGCCTGGCTTGCGCCGATGCGCTATGCGGATCCCTCCTCGCTGGTTGATGCCAGCGTGAAGAACCTGCAGAACGGTTGGCAGACCGGCGGTACGACCTGGGCGAACTTCGCTGACTGGAGTTCAGCCAATCAGGCATTCACCGGCCTGGGCGCCTACCGCATCCAGCACCTGGCCAGCCTGACCGGCGGCGGGGAACCGGAAGAGGTCAGCCTGGCGCGGGTTTCCGCAAATCTATTCCCGTTACTAGGGGTTGCCCCTGCCCTGGGACGCGGCCTCGCTGAAATGGATGATCGCGCGGAAGGGGGCCGCTCCGCAGTGCTCAGCCACGGGTACTGGCGGACGCATTTCGACGGGAACCCTGGCGTGCTCGGCCGCTCCATCTCCGTTGATGGGGAAGCTTTTACGATCGTGGGCGTCATGCCGGAAGGCTTCGCGTTTCCGCCCGGTTGGCCCGTTGCCTATCAGCCGCCCCTCTGGCTTTCATTGAATCTGACGCCGGAACAGCGCACGCAGCGCGGGAGTCATTCACTGGGCGTGGTCGGAAGGAGGCGGCCCGGCGTGTCGCTCGGTCAGGCCCAGGCTGAGATGGAAGCCATCGTGTCCCGGTTGGCGGCCGCCTACCCGCCGGAGAATTCCGGTTACGGCGCCTGGATCACGCCTCTTTCCGAAACCCGCCAGGCTCGCGAAGTCCGGCCTGCCCTCGCGTTGCTGATGGCCGGAGCGTGCCTTGTGCTGCTCATCGCCTGTGCCAATGTGGCAAACCTGCTGCTGGTGCGCGGAGCAGCGCGCCGCCGGGAATTTGCGATCCGGCAGGCGTTGGGCGTTTCCGGCGGCCGCCTGTTGCGTCAGGTCCTGACGGAATCGGCGTTACTCGGGCTGCTCGGCGGCGCGGCCGGCCTGATTGTGGCCGGGGTCTGCCTACCTCTGCTGCAAGCCCTGCTGCCGCGTTCCATGCCGCACATGGCGGAAGTGCGGCTGAATCCAGCGGTCCTGGCCTTCTCCGCCGCCTGCTCCCTGGGTTGCGGCCTGCTCTTCGGACTCGCCCCTGCGTTCCGTGCCAGCCGCGTTTCCATCGAGCAGGCCCTGCGCCAGAGTGCTCGCACAATTGCACCGCGCAGCCGCCTGGCACGTGGGTTGGTTGTGGCCGAGATGGGGCTGGCGCTGGTGCTTCTGACTACCGGCGGTCTGTTGACGGAGAGTTTCCGGCGCGTTTCGAGTGTGAGCTTCGGGTTCGATCGGGAACACGTGCTCACCATGCGCGTTACGCTGCCGAAGCAGAAATACGGCTCGGCCGCAGGGATCCTCGCCTTTCGGCGCGATCTCCTCGCCAAGGCAGCGCAGTTGCCCGGTATTACGGCCGTTGGGACTGTCGATGCGATTCCGCTGGGCACTTTGTCGTCCGGCACCGATTTCGACATCGAAGGACGCGCCGCGCAGCCCCGCCTGCACTGCGGCCTCGGCAAAGTCAGCGGCGACTATCTCCGTGCGATGGGCATCCCACTGCGCGCGGGGCGCTACTTTACGGATGGCGACCGGGCTGGGACGGAGAGAGTGGCGGTTGTCAGTGAATCCGTCTCGCGCCGGTATTGGCCCCAGGGTGGGGCCGTGGGCCGCCGGATCCGCCTGGATGAGACTGGACGCAACGACTGGTTCACGGTGGTTGGCGTGGTGAGCGACGTCCGGCATTTGCGGGCGGACCGGCCCCCGGAGGAGACGATTTACGCCCTCAATGATCAGATGGACGAGGCGACGCAGAAGAATGCGACCTCCCGTCTCAACGTGCTGGTGGTCCGGACAGCCAACGATCCGGCCGGGCTGGCCGCCTCGCTTCGCCTGGCCTTGAGGGAGGTCGATCCCGGCCAGCCCGCGGCCGATCTGATGACCATGGATCAACTCGTCGACCGCAATATCGCGGGCCGTAAACTGAACGCGTTTCTCCTGGGTTCGTTCAGCGTCCTGGCGCTGGTCCTGGCCGCCATCGGCTTGTTTGGCGCGGTGAGCGCGATGGTCGCCGGCCGCTCGGCCGAGATCGGAGTGCGCATGGCGCTGGGCGCCGGGCCGGGCTCAGTGGCGATCTTGGTACTTCGGGAAGCCGGCACCTTGGCCGTGGCCGGCTTGCTCTTAGGCGCGTTGGGTGCCGCTGCGGCCGGCCGGGTGCTTCAGGGCTTTCTGTATGACGTCCACCCCGGGGATCCAACGGTCCTCGCGGGAGTGGCGGGCGTGTTGGGCCTGGCGATGATCGCCGCGACCGTGACTCCCATCCGCCGGGCGCTGGGCGTCGATCCGCTGAGCGTTCTGCGCGAGGATTGAACCCGGTTCTGTTGATAGTCTCCTTCCGCCTGCGCTTCATACGAAAATGGAGGCATGACCGGCGTCAGGATGGACAAATGGCTGTGGGCTGCCCGCTTCTTCAAGACGCGTGCCCTGGCTTCGAAGGCTTGCGAGCTTGGCCGGATTCTCTCCAACGGGCAGACGTCCAAGGCCGCTCGCGACGTGAAGGTGGGCGACATGCTCCAGATCACCAACGACAGCGGCGACTTCCAGGTGGAGGTCCTGCTGCTGAGTGAGATGCGTGGTCCGGCCGCCGTGGCGCAAACTCTATACCGGGAGACGGACGAGAGCCGCGCCCTGCGCCAGAAGGTGGCCGAAGAGCGGAAGTCGATGCCGCACTTTGAAGCGATGCGCGACGGCAAGCCTTCCAAGAGGGACCGCCGCGAGCTCAGCCGCTTTCGCGGCCGGACCTGAGAGCGGATCCTACCGGTTCGGACCTGTCACTTCACCGCGTCCTCAAGCTCTTTCATCTCTTCCGCCGATAGGGCGAGATCCGCTGCCTTGAGGTTCTCCTCCAGGTGCGCGACCGAGGAAGTGCCGGGGATGGGGAGGATCACCGGACTGCGATGGAGCAGCCAGGACACCGAAAGCTGCGCCACCGTTGAGCCGTGCCGCTTGGACATCTCGTCCAGTTTGCCGCCCGGTTGGGCCAGCTTGCCGGCCGCGACAGGGAACCAGGGGATGAAGGCGATCTCATGGGCCTGGCAGTATTGCACGACGTCCTCATGCCGCCGGTCTCCCAGGTTGTAGATGTTCTGGACGCTAACGATCTTCGCTACCTGACGGGCCTGCTCAATCTCAGGCACCTTCACTTCGCTCAGGCCGATATGCCGGATCTTGCCCTGCTTCTGCAGTTTGACGATCACGGCCAGCGACTCTTCCACGGGTACCTTCGGGTCGATGCGGTGCAGTTGCCAGAGATCGATCACGTCGGTGCGCAGGAATCGCAGGCTCATCTCGACCTGCTGCTGCAGGTACTCGGGCCGGGCGACAGGCCGCCACTGATCGGGGCCCTGGCGCGTCAGGCCCGCCTTGGTTGCGATGACGAGACCTTTGGGATAGGGCGCCAAGGCCTCTCCAATCAAGGGTTCGCTCACCGCCGGGCCGTAGCTGTCGGCCGTGTCAATGAAGTTCACACCGAGCTCAACCGCGCGCTTCAGTACGCGCTTCGCTTCGGCTGGATCGGCGGGCGGACCCCAGACTCCGGGGCCGACGATGCGCATCGCGCCAAATCCAAGACGGTTGACCTCCATGTCTCCACCAATACGAAAAGTCTTCGGGAACTGGCTCATTTCGAACTCCAATCGGGTCGGGAAAGGCTTGAGTCGCACCGCATCCAATGTCCAGAGCGCGATCACCTGCTATCAGATTCCTCCGATCGCCGGTGGGTGGCAAATAAGTCTTGCCGGTGACCGGTCCGCCCGGTGAGGCCGGTTCTGCGCCGCTTGTGCCAAAACTGCGAATTCCGGATCCGGTTGGAGAGTCCTTCCCGGATCCCGCCGGCGGTGTTACTCTCGCAGAAGCGCTTTCTGGGAAAACTGCCTGCGATCTGCCACCATGCCTGAATCACCCCGCCATCAACTGGATCGTGCCCTGGCAGCCGACGATTGTCCTGGTTTCGAGGCGCTTGTTCAGGAGCATCCCGAGCTCTTGAATGCCCCGCACTGCCGGCCTGTTCTCATGGCGGCGCGTAGCCTCAACACGGCCCACAGGTTGCTGCGCCTGGGGGCGGAGTTGGATGCGGTTTCCAAGTGGTGGGCAGGCGGAATGGGCACGGTGCAAATCGATCCGGCTGTCGGCCGGTTCCTGGTGGATCAGGGCGCGCAACTGACCGTCCATGTGGCGGCCGGCCTCGGGCTGGTGGATCCGCTGGCTCGGATGTTGGACGCGGATGCGTCCCTGGTCGACGCAAAAGGCATGGACAACTGCACACCGCTCCACTTCGCGCGCGATGTGGAGACAGCCCAACTGCTGTTGACGCACGGAGCGCGCATCGATGCGCGAGACCAGGATCACTCGTCGACTCCGGCCCAGTGGCTGATCGGCGATGCGCCGGAGGTGTCGCGATTCCTGCTGACGCAGGGTGCGACGCCCGATATTTTCCTGGCTGCTGCGTTGGGGGACCGGAACCTGGCCGAGTCGCTGATCCGTTCAGACCCAGACTGTGTGGCGCACCGCATTGGCCGCCTGCCGCACTTCCCTCCGCTGGGCCATGGCCGGGGCGGGACCATCTACCAATGGACGCTTGGCTTCAATTCCTATCCCCACCAGATAGCTTGGAAACAGGGGCACCAGGCCCTCTTTGAATATCTGTACGAGCACAGTGGCACGTCAATTCGCCTGATCGTGTCCTGCCTGCTCGGCCGCCGCGGTGAAGCGGAAGCGCTCGCCGCGGCTCATCCCGGCCTGGTGGCTTCTCTGGCGCCGGAGGAGCACGAGTTGGTGGCCCGCTACTGCTGGGAGACCAACTTGAATATCGAGGCAGTCCGGCTGATGTTGGATGTCGGATTCCCGTTGACACATCCGGAGCGGAGCCACGGCTACACTCCACTACACAATGCGGCCTGGGCGGGCAGTGCGGAGCTGGTCGACCTCCTGCTGGAACGCGGGCATCCTGTTGACATTGAGGATCCCGGCTACCATGCCACACCGCTTGGCTTTGCGCTGCACGATTGCCTGGTGGAAAAGCGTCATCCCGAAGGCGACTTTGTCCACGTGGTTCGGGCTTTGTTGGACGCCGGATCCCCGTGGGAGGCGCTCAACTATCCGACGGGCGATGCCGGCATCGACGAGGTATTTCGCTCGCGCCTGCTCACGCGAATTGACGGAGCGGCCTTGCTGGGCGATGAGGCAGCGGTGATGAGGCTACTGGACGAAAAACCCGGTTCCGATTCACTGGCGAGCGCACTGGCCGGCGCAGCCAAGGGGGGCCACCTGGACTTGTGCCGGCGGTTGCTTGAGTCGGGTGCACCCGTGGATGGCGTGGCTGGTCGGGATAGACTCACGCCCCTGATGTACGCCGCCGCGCCCTCGGGGCTGCCTGTGGTCTCGCTGCTTCTGCAGCACGGAGCGAGCATTACAGCGAAGAACCGCAATGGCTCCACCGTGCTTCATCTCGCCGTCGCGAACAATGCGGATCTGGAAACCATTCGCTTGCTGTTGGACTCCGGTGCCGGCGTGCATGCCGGTACAGCGAATGCCTTTGGACACACGCCCAGGAAACTGGCGGAGAAGGCAGGCCGCGCAGAACTGCTAGAACTGTTGCGGTCGTGCCCAGGCCGCGCCTGATGCGGTTGTCTGGCAAAGTCAATATTTAGGCTCGCGATTGCCGCTGAATTTGGCTATGATTTGACTCCATGGCGTCCAACCCAGAAATCCTCGCCCGATTTATCGATGAGTGCTGGAACGCGCGGAACAAATCGATTGCCAACGAGCTTCTCGCGCCGGACTATGAACATTACATGCCTGGTGTGGAGCAGCCCACCGTAGGGCCTGCCTCCTACCAGCAATTGGTCGACTCCTTCATCGAGGGTTTCCCCGACATCCGTTTCGAGGTCGAGGATGCATTCGGCGAGGGCGAACGCGTGTGCCTGACCTGGACCGCCAGTGGCACGCATAAGGGCGTCTTTAGCGGTCTCCCGCCCACCAATCGCTCCGTCGTGATCCACGGGGTTGCCGTTGCGCGAATCATCGACGGCAGGATTGTGAGAATCGTCTCGATGTTCGATAACGCCAGCTTTACGAATCAACTCAATGCTCCTCCTGAGAAGGCCGCGGAGTCGTGGAAGGCGACGGCGCGATCGGCCGGCTAGGGCCCCGCGAGTAGCCCCGGGCATCCGGCTTGTCGCGGCGGATGCTGCCGCCTGGCATGGTGAATTGGGAGAACACGCGTTCGTCACTAACGCGCAATGCTTCAAAATGCAGAGGATAATATGCGGCACCAAGGTCTGGTGTGGTGGTCCTCGCCGCTCCCCCCGTCGGCGCTCCGTCGGCAGCCCGTATCACTAACCCGCCCGCTCGGTTCCCGCCTCTAGAACTCCAGGCCGACGTTCGCAGTCCGCCTGCCGGCGCGCAGTTCCCGCGGCGTCACTCCGAACTCCTGCCGGAACCGCGCCGCAAAGTGGCTGGGCGTCTTGAAGCCCGCGTCCAACGCGATGTCCAGAGCCGAGCGGCGCGTCCGCTGCAGCATCTCACAGGCATGCGCCAGCCGCCGCGTCATCACGTAGCGGAACGGCGTCATGCCTACCGTGGCCGCGAAGGCCCGTGCGAAGTGCGCCGGACTCAAGCCGGCCACCTGCGCCAGCACCGGCACATCCAGTTCCTCCGCCAGGCTGCTCTCCACGTAATCGCGCAACCGGCGGACCGTGCGATTCGCCAGTTGTTCACGGCCGCGCCGGGCGGGCTCGGGTCTGCTGCCACGTCTTGCAAGGGCCGCAAGGATCTCGCGCAACGCCTGATCAGCGAACAAATGCTGTCCCGGAGCGTCTTCCGACATCTCCTGCCATAGCGTCAGGACCACCTCAGCCAGGCGTGGATCCCGGATCGACTCCTCCTGCCGCACATGCACGCGGTGGCCTGTATCGTCCGAGAACTCTTCCACCACGGCCTTTGGGATCGCAACGGTCAGCACATGCGCCGGCGCCTCCGCCACGAACTCGCAGCAGGTGTCGGCCGGTGCCAGCAGCAGCGCGCCAGGCGACACCGCCACCCACCGCGGCCGTCGATTGAACCCGACGCGCAGCAGCGGCGCGGATCCCAGCAACAAGTGCAACGCATATTCGGGCACAGGCGGCTCCACCACGGCTCCCGCTGGAGGCGAGGCATTGATGAGCTGCACCGTGCCAGCCTGGAAGACCCGGTCCTCCTGCGGCACAAGCGTTCGGTGCAGTTGCGGAGCCGTGGAGAGCGGGCCGTCCCGGTACCAGTCGTGATAGCTGCGGATCTGCGTCATCGTGTGCAGTGCACCGCACGGGACTGACACGGCCGCCTTTGCCCAGAATAGCCCAGCTCGCGCGTTACCTCTGTCGCAGTTTCACGACAGACGGGCCGCCGGTTCCGCCTTACCGTGGGTTCATGACACGCAGAACATATTTACTGAAATCGGCCGGCGTGGCGGGTCTTCTCTCCGCCGCCCGCGCGCTGCCGCTCAACGAGGGGCCAGCCGCCCGCGAAATGACGGCCAGCGAATTCCACTCCTCGCGCAGGTTCGTCGAGACACGTTTCGGCCGCATCGCTTATGTGGAGCGCGGCCACGGCTCGGCCGCTGTCTTCCTGCACGGCCTCCCCTTGAACGGCTTCCAGTGGCGCGGAGCCCTCGCCCGTCTCTCGCCGCATCGCCGCTGCATCGCGCCCGACTTCCTGGGGCTCGGGTACACCGAAACCCGGCCCGGTCAGGACCTGGCCCCGGCCACGCAGGCCGCGATGATCGACGCATTCCTGGAAGCGCTCTCGATCCCGGCCGCCGACGTGGTGGCGAACGACAGCGGCGGAGCAGTGGCCCAGTTGCTCACCGCAAAGTACCCGAAGCGCGTCCGTACGCTGCTCTTGACCAACTGCGACGTGGACACGAACAGCCCGCCCAAGGCCATGGCTCCACACCTCGAAGCCGCCCGCAAGGGAGAACTGGCGCCGGCGCTCGCGCGGCAGATTGCGGACAAGGCGTTCGCGCGATCCAGCGACGGACTGGGCGGGGTCTGCTACACGAATCCGGCTAATCTGACGGACGAAGCTATCGATACCTACCTGACGCCCTTGGTAAGCTCCGACGCGCGCCGTGCGCAATTGCACGGCTACATGCTGGCGTTCGAACCCAATCCACTGCCGGCGATCGGGCCGGTATTGAGGAAGCGCGGCCTGCCGGTACGCATGGTCTGGGGCACGGCCGATCAGTTCTTTGACGCGACATGGGCCGACTGGCTGGATCGGACCTTCCCGCATTCGAGAGGAGTCAGGCGTGTGGAAGGCGCGAAGCTCTTCTTCCCCGAGGAGCGGCCGGACCTGATCGCGGAAGAGGCGCTGCGGCTGTGGACGGGAGAGCGATCGGTCTGACGAGGCGGATCTCCACAGTGGGGCGGCGCGGAGCGTCAACCTGATGTGCAGCTCCCAGGGGCCGGGCGGTCCAGAATTCTCAGAGCCATTCTGATGCGCGTGGTTTTCTACGGGTTCATTCTCGCGGTGGCCGCGTGGTGGATGTTCTGGACTCCCGGTTGCGGCGTCGCGGACGTTCGGACGACCAGCGATGCAAACCTGGCGCCACTCGCCCTTCAGTTGCGCCGCGATGTGAATGTACTTGCCGGCGAGATCGGGGAGCGGAACCTGTCCTTCAAGCCCCGGCAACTGGAGCAGGCTGCGGCCTTTATCGAGACCGCGCTAAAGAACGCGGGGTACTCTTCCGAATCCCAGCGTTACAAGGTCGGCGCCGCTTCTGCACGAAACGTGGAAGCGGTGGTGACGGGCTCCTTCATCCCGCGAGAGATTGTAGTCGTGGGCGCGCATTACGACAGCGTCGCCGATAGTCCTGGAGCGGACGATAACGCCAGCGGTGTGGCCGTCGTGCTCGCGCTGGCTCGCGAGTTCGCGTCCACGAAGCCCCGGCGCACCGTCCGGTTCGTGGGCTTCACCAATGAGGAGTCACCCTACTTTTGGACCGATGACATGGGCAGCCTGGTCTATGCAAAGAGATGCCGGCAGCAGGGCGACAACGTCGTGGCCATGCTGAGCGTTGAGTCGGTCGGTTTCTTTTCGGAATCCGCCGCAAGCCAGCGTTACCCAGTGGGCCTGGGGCTGATCTACCCGTCGAAGGGCGATTTTCTCGCCTTTGTTGGCGACCTGAAATCCCGCCCGTTGCTCCACGCCGTGATGCGCGAGTTCCGGGGGCCGGCTGCCTTGCCGTCCGTAGGTGCGTCCCTGCCGAATGCCGTACCCGGAGCAGGCTGGTCCGATCACTGGTCGTTCTGGCAGCAAGGCTTTCCCGCCATTGAAGTGACAGACACGGCTCCGTACCGCAATCCTAACTACCACACTCCGATGGACACACCGGACCGTCTCGACTATGTCCGCCTCGCACGCGTGACTCGCGGCCTGCAAGTAGTTCTGCAAGCACTCGCGAATCCTCCAGATTATTGAGGGGAGAAGGAGAGGGATTTGGGGAGGGGAAGCCGCCGGGACCCAATCCGTCGCCCCCGCGCCCGAATCCACATCCAGGCGCGGAGGCATTCCGGCGCTTACTTCGTTGCTTCGTACTTCGTATACAGCTCGGGCAGATGCGCGGCCGCCGCATCGCCCGGGTGGATCACCACACGGTAGCGAAACCGCAGTGAATCCTTCGGCATCAGCGTCATGCTGCCGCTCTTCGTCTTGTCGCCCGTGAACACAGCCAGCCCGAACGGATTGGCCGCGAACAGCCCGTACCCGCGCACGTGCCAGCGCACCGGATGCCGCGGATTGCCCGGATGATCGAAGATCGCGATGCCGAGCTTTTCGCCGCTCACGTCACCCGAGTAGTCCACCCAGTTCGAGGGCTTGCCCCACACAGCCTTCTCCGTCTCCAACCCTTCGGCGTTCACGATCTTGCCGCTGTGCTTCTGCTCCTGCAGATCAGGCCGGATGCGCAGGCCGAAGACACCGTCTTTTTCGTCGTGGAACGTGCTGGGCACCACCGCCGTCAGCGTGATGTCGAAGTCCACCATCCGCAGGTCGCCTTCCTTGCGGAACGTCATCAGCCGCGATTCAGTGAGTACGATCGCTCCGGCCATATCCATCCATTCAAACGTCGCCTGGATGGAGCCCTGGTCCTTGCCGCTCTTCACCGCGCCCAGTTTCTTCAGCGCGATGCGGCCGCGATTCTTCGTGGTGTACGACGCCTCGTTGTTCCAGAAGTCCAGCTCGTTGACCTTCGCATGCGCGAACCAAAGGCCGCGCTGGTGCTTGTGGTCTGTGGGTTCACCCGCCACCTCGGCCATCGGCCACATGCGCGTCACATACGTGCCGGAGGCGGCGCGCAACGGATGCAGATAGGGCTTGGTCACCTCGGCGCCGGCGACGAAGAAATCAGTGAACGGCTTGCCGTCAATTTCGACGCTGACCTTCTCCGGGCCGGAGGTGATCTTCACCTGGGCGGTCACTACGGGCAGAAGGGCGAGTATCGGGAGCAGGAATCGAAGTACTGGCTTCATAAGCCCTTCGATTCTATCGCGACTCACCGCCACTGGCATTTCAGAGCGGGACTACAGGGACGGCGCTACCAGAGCGGCACCGCTTCCTTGTGCTCTTCCTTGGCCCGCGCCGGGCTGGCGCTGGCCACGACGCCGCGCCGCAGGCAATCGATGAGGAACCGGTCCCGCCGGGCTTTGACCTCGGTTGCCGTGCCCGCCGGCCATTCGTGAAAGCCGCGTCCCGCCGTTGCGCCCGTCTCGCCCGCCGCGATCTTCCTGTCGAACAGCGCCGGAGCCTTGGGGTCGTTATTCAAATCGGCCGCCACATAGCCGCAGATCTGCCGGCCCAGTTCCAGGCCCACCAGATCCTGATGCTCCAGCACTCCATACACCGGCAGCCGCAGCCCGAAGCCCAGCTTCGCCGCCACATCCACGTCGCGCGCGTCCGCGATGCCTTCCTGGACGATGTTCACCGCTTCCCGCACCAGCGCCATCTGCATGCGGTTCCCGAGCTGGCCCGGCCGGTCCTTCTTCACAACCACCGGCACCTTGCCGCAATGCGCCAGCAGCGCGCGGACGGTTTCCACCACCTCGTCCGAGCTCTTCTCTCCGCGCACTACTTCCACCAGCGGCATCAAATGCGGCGGATTCCAGAAGTGTGTCGTCACCACCCGCTCCGGATGCTGGCAGCGTGATGCGATGGCTGTAATGCTCAGCCCTGACGTGTTCGACGCCAGAATCGCATCCGGCCTCGTCAGCTTGTCCAGCTTCGCGAACAGCTCCTGCTTGAACTCCATGTTCTCCGGAGCCGACTCGATCACCAGATCGGCCTCCGCCACAGCCGTTTCCAGGCTGCTGGTCGCCTGCAGCAGCAGGCGGGCGCGTGTTACATCCGTGGCATGAATCAGTTGATGTTCCGCGAGCAGAGACAATTGTCTCCAGGCTTGCTCGAGCCCCTTCTGGGCCCCAGCCTCGGTCCGGCTCGCGATGGTCGACGAGACGCCCCCCAGCGCCAGCGTCGCCGCAATCCCCGGCCCCATCATTCCGGTCCCGATAACGACCGCTTTCTCAATCTTCATTTCGACTCCAGGTCCGACGGCTTTATGCCCTTCACGAAACCACCGAACTTGAACGGGGAAGGCCGGTAGTCTCCAATCAGATCAACGTTGCTCTTAGCGGGGAGCTTCTTTTCCAGGCCCATGGCCCAGTAACAACCATTCACTACAAGGCGCCGTAGCGCTTCGTTCTGCAAATCGTTGGCAGCGCCCATTGTAGTCGTAAAAACCCGGCCGCGCTTGCCACTCTCCGAGACGTAGGTTTTGGTCCACGCCACCGGCATCATGGGATCGTTCTTCGGTCCGGGCAGCGCCGGATCGTCCGGCTTCATGCCGGCCAATACCTGGCCGAAAACCAACGGCAAGCTGTCGCCAAACAGGGGCTGCTTTGTCGTGTACACGTCGCTGGGCGCCCAGATCTCTCCGCTGCGAATGCCGCGGAGAATGGGATGCCGCTCTTGACCTGGAGCGAAAATCCCGCGCGTACTCTCGATCGCATGCCTGCCGTGGTGGTTGATCCACGTCTCTCCCAGAATCTGCCGGCCGAAGCCGCCATCCCACTCCTTGCTGTTATAACTGTAACGCTTGTACGTTGCACTCGTCTTGAGCAGGAACGCATGGGTGGCCGTCCGCAGTCCGACAATCGGCCGGCCCGAGTTCACATAATCCACCACGTGCTTCATCTGATCGTCGGGCAGATCGCGGAAGCGTGTGAACAGAATCATGAGGTCGGCCTTGTCCAGGGCCTCCAGCCCGGGGATGTTGTCGTTCTGATCCGGGTTGATCGTGCCGTCCTTGCGGTCGATGGCGAACAGCACGGTGCAATGGAAGCCGTGCCGCGTCGAGAGGATCTTCGCCAGTTGCGGCAGCGCCTCCTCCGACCGGTACTCTTCGTCCCCGCCGACCAGCACAATGTGCTTGCCCTTGCCGGGGCCCTTACCTCCCGTGTAGTCCAGCCATTGGCCGCCAAGCACGGAGGCGGCGAGTAGAGAAGTGAGCAGGATGAGGCGATTCATGCCGGTAACCTGCATAACACAAATGGCAGGCCTCCGGGGGTACGGAGGCCTGCCGTAACGAGCGGAGCCGCAGGGGGAGGCTCGCCCTCGATGGAGAATCGGGCAAAGACCCGGCAAGGAGACTCGTCAATTGTTCAGGATGAACTTCACTTCGATGGGCGCCACCACTTCCACCGGTTCGCCGTTCAACAGGGTCGGCCGGTAGCGCCACTGCCTGACGGCTTCGGTCGCGGCCTCAATGAACAATGGATGGCCCGAGACCAGTTGCAACTGCTGGATGGTGCCATCTCTGGCGATGATGGCGGTGAAGGTGACCACGCCCTGCAGCCTCGCTTGGAGTGCGATCTTCGGGTAAACAGGCATCTTGCGGGAGATGATCTTTGCCTCCAGCACATTGCCGCCGAGCCTCGTGCGCTCAATCGGTTTCTGCTGCTGCACGACCGGCTTAGCCGCCGGAGGAGGATCCGCCGGTTTGGGCGGAGTATTTGCGAGTTGGTTGATGAGCGAGTTGCTCAGCCCGTTCGGAACCCCGTTTTCGATTCCACCAACAACGCCCACCCGGTCGCTCACCTCCGGGGGGTCCTCGATCATGGCCGGCTTCGCGGGTATCCGGTTGTATGCGAATACCCGCCCGTCTCGGTACTGCGGCGGCGCGGCTTTACGAGTCGCCATCTGCTCTCTTGGCTGAGCCGGCGGAGGCGGCGCCGGCGGCAGCGGCGGAGTGGCCAGGTACGTGCTCAGTATTCCATTGCGTGGCAGCATTTCCGGATTCATCAGCGGGACAAGCACACCCACGCTGATCAGGGTGACTTGCAGGCATGAGGAGACGACAACAGGCCATCCCCGATTCGTTTTGACGGTTCCCTCGACGAAGCTTTGCTCGAACATATACGTGCCTTTCTTTTTCTCGTTCGTCGCCGGCGCCTGCGATTCCAATCTTCTGCACCATTGGACAACAGACCCAGTGCTTTGTTCCCGAAATCTTTCCGCATAAATGCAAAGGAGCGCTTACAATATGACAATTTCCAGCGTGACACCAGATACCCAAAAAGAGTTCCAGCCCGCTGCACGGCAACAGACCAGCCTCCTGTCGTCTCTCGAAAAGCGCGCGCTCATCCACTTCGCTCAACATCTGCCACGATCCGTCAATTCCGATCACCTCACCGCCCTCGGCTTCCTGGCCATGGTGGCCGCCGGAGCCTGCTATTACTGGGCCGCCAGCAATCCGGCGGCTGGCTTGGCCGCGGTCACGCTATGCCTTGCCCTGAACTGGTTTGGCGACAGCCTCGACGGCACCCTCGCCCGGGTCCGCAACCAGCAGCGGCCTCGCTACGGCTTCTACCTCGACCACATCCTCGATTCCGCCGGGTCCATCTTCTTATTTGGCGGACTCGCTATTTCCGGATATATGAGTCCTGGAATTGCCGCTGCATTATTGGTGGCCTATCTGTTGCTCAGCATCGAAGTTTTCCTGGCCACTTATACCGTCGGCAAGTTTCAGATCAGCTTTGGCGCCTTCAGTCCCACGGAACTGCGCCTGCTGCTGGTCATCGGCAATGCGGCGCTATTGTGGAAGCCGGTTGTGACCCTCTTTGGACATCAGTTTCTGCTCTTCGATGTCGGTGGCGCCTGCGGAATCGGGGGTATGCTGGTGATCGTGGTTCACTCCATTGCGAAGCACACGGCCCAACTCTACCGGGAAGAGACAACCTGGTGAGCGTCGGCGCGCGCTGGCTCAAGTTCAACGCCGTGGGGTTGCTGGGCATCGCGGTCCAACTGGCCGCCCTTCAGTTGTTTGCCGGACTGCTGCACTGGAATTACCTCCTCGCCACGGCCGCTGCGGTGGAAATCGCCGTGCTCCATAACTTCGTCTGGCACGTCGTTTGGACCTGGCGGGGCGAGCCGCAGCCCATCGCGGGGCGGTTGCTCCGTTTTCACCTCGGCAACGGCCTCGTCTCGCTGGTCGCCAACGTCGGCCTCATGCGGCTGTTCGCCGGCGCGCTGCGGATTCCTCTGATGCCCGCCAACCTGCTCTGCATCGGCCTGGCCGCCCTGGCCAACTTCGCTGTCAGTGAATGGTGGGTCTTCGCTCCGCGCCGCCGCGGCGAAGTCTGACAGTACTGTCAGCCAGGCCTGACAATCGCCGCGCGCTCCGGTTCGGTTACCCTGGATCTGATCCCATGAGCCTGCGAGACAAAGTCATTCTCATCACCGGCGCGGGCCGCGGTATTGGCGAAGGATTGGCCCGCGACCTCGGCGCCCAGGCCGCCCGCATTGGCGTCCACTATCTGAACGAGGACGCCGCCGCCCAGGCTACCTGTGAGGCCATCCGCGCCGCCGGCGGTCAGGCGGAAGCCTTCCAAGCCGACCTCGCCCGCGTCCCCGAGTGCCTCGGCCTCGTCCAGCGCACCGCCGCCCACTTTGGCCGGCTCGACGTCCTCATCAACAACGCCGGACTCGACCCTGGGCTGATGGGCCTGTTCGACATCACGGAAGAGCGCTTCGACCAGGTCATGAACGTGAACCTGAAGGGCGCGTTCTTCTGCGCCCAGGCCGCGGCCCGCCAGATGGTGGAGCAGGGCGGAGCAGGCCGCATCATCAGCATCAGTTCCATCCATGCCCGCGTCACGCTTGCCGGGCGCAGCGCCTACGTCTCCTCCAAAGGCGGATTGGAGGCAATGACCCGTGCTCTGGCGATGGACCTCGCGCCGCACGGCATCACCGTCAACGCCATCGCTCCGGGCTTCATCGAAGTCGAGCGCAGCATCCACGTCATCCCCGGCTACGATCGCCAGGTGGTCGGCCAGTCACTGCCCATCGGCCGCGTCGGCTTCCCCTCGGACATCAGCGCCCTGGCCGCCTTTCTCGCCTCCGATGAGTCGAGCTTCGTCACCGGACAGGTGATCGTCTCCGATGGCGGCACCACCACCCGCATGAACTTCCGGATCTGAGTTCTAGTCCTCGCGCAGCGAACGCATCGGATCCAGGCGCGCAGCGCGCCGGGCCGGTCCCAGGCAGGCCAGCAGCGAGATCAGCATCAGTAGCACGGGCACGGACGTATACGCCCACGGATCGAAAGTCTTGACCGCGAACACCGACGAGGCAGCCAGCTTCGAGAGGACGAGACAGATGGGCAGCCCTGCCAGCAGTCCGCCGCTGACATAGCGGCCCGCCTCGGCGACGGTGCGGGTCATCACCTGCCGCGGCGAGGCGCCCAGCGCTACATGGATGCCGAACTCCTTGCGGCGCTGCATCACCGCATAATTCACCACTCCGTATAACCCGACGCCCGTCAGCAGCAGGGCCAGCAGCCCCAGCACGCCGGCCACGGCGGCCGCCGCTTGGAACGGAAACCGCTGCAGCGACGCCACCTGGCGCAGGCTGGCCGGCTCACAGCCCACGGGCGTCTGCGTACTCTCGGCGCAGGCCGTACGCAAAGCCGCCGCGGCGGCCACCGGGTTGCCGTTCACGCGGACCATGATCGAGGAGACACCGCGCGCTCCGGCGCTCGCCGGCAGGTAGACCGCCGTGGGATCGGCCCCTTCGAACAGCCAGCCGCTGACCAGATTGGGCACGACGCCGATCACCTCGTAGCGTCCGGCCGTCCCCCCCTCGTCGCCCGGGTCTGCCGTCAGTTCCACGCTCTTGCCGACGGCGGACGTCACGCCGGGCCACAGCTTCCGGGCCGTGGCAGAACTGATGACCGTCACCCTGGCGCGGGTTTCGGCTTCGTTCCGCGTGAACCCGCGCCCCTCCATCACCGGCACCGCCAGCGTTTCGAAGTAGCGTTGGTCCACCTGGTTGAAGGCGACAGATGTCGATTTGCCGTCGACCATGGCTCCATGCAGGTCCAGGCGGCCATACAGCGGAACCCGGCTGACGGCCGAGAGGCTGGCGATGGAATCGAGACGGCTGAGCCGGTCGATCAGCCCAGGCGACAGTTGGTCGACCTTGAGGTCGAGAACGTTGTCGAGGTTGTAACCAGTAGCGACGGAGTCCAATTGACGGATGTTTCTGACCAGCACCCCTGCCAGGATCAGCAGTACCAGCGAGGCCGCGATCTGCCCGCCGATCAGAAGTCCGCGCAGACGCCGGGGGCGCATCCGGCCTTCGCGCTTCGTTGAGGCCGTCAGGCTGGGCGCCGTGGCTTCGATCGCAGGCAGCAGTCCAAAAGCGATACCCGCGATGAGCCCCAGGGCGGCTGTGTACGAAAACACACGCCAATCCAGCGTCACTGGCAGCAGGGCGATCCCAATGCCCATCATGCTGGAGAAGAGATAGTCCTGAACTTGTCGTATTCCAAAGGCGGCCAGGGCGATGGCGGCCAGCGCCCCCAGAATGCCGATGCAGGCGCTCTCGGTGAGCAACTGCCGGATGATGCGCCAGCGGGAGGCGCCCAGCGATAGGCGCATGGCGATCTCGTGGGTCCGTGAAGCGGCTCGGGCCAGATGCAGGTTGGCGAGGTTCGCGCAGGCGATGAGCAGCACGATCAGAAACGCCGCGAAAACGAGCCCGGATGCGGTGGAAACGTCCTCATTTCGCGGGAAAAGCGACGGGCGCGGCTGGAGCTCGAGCGCGGTGACGCGCTCCTCTTCCGGGCGGTCCAGATGAGAAGCAACACTCAAAAGTGCGGATTGGGCCTGCGACAGGGAGACACCCGGCCGCAGGAAGCCGGAGACATCGAAGCGCGACACGGGGGAGCCGGGTTCGCGGAGACGTAGCAGCGGGAAACTTCCAGTGGGCGTCCAGAATTCCGGCACGGCCGGTTCGGTGCCGGTGAACTCCGGCGCCATCACACCCGCAATCGTAAATGCCGTGGAGAGGACGCGCACGGACTGACCAATGACGTTGGGATCGCCGCCGAAGAGCTTGCGCCAGCCCGAGTCGCTGAGCACCACCAGCGGCAGCCGATCTTCCTTGATTCCAAAGGTCCGGCCCAGCCGGGCGTTGGCGCCCAGGACTTGAAAGTAGTCCGCTGAAACCGTGGAAACCAGCACCTGGCGCTGGACCGGCTTCACCATCAGGACCTGAAAGGTACTGTATGAGTACAGCGATTCGACCTGGGCGGAGGCGCCGCTGGCGAGCAGGCGCATCTCCGGCACGGTCCAACTTGAGATCCGGCGTGCTTCCGAGTTGCGGCCGTTCAGGTCGAAATGACGCTCCGCGCCGGGCACTGCGAGCGGTTTCACGACAAAACTATTGAACAGGGTGAACAGGACGCTGTTCGCGCCGATGGCGAGCGCCAGGATGGTGATGGACGCGGCAAAGAAGCCGGGACTTTTGCGCAAGCCGCGGACGGTATACCGCACATCCGACCGCAATTCGTCCAGCAGCCGGTAGCCGAGGGCGGCCCGGCATTCTTCCTGGTAGTGACCGGCGGCCCCGAACTCGAGGCGGGCGCGGCGTTCGGCTTCCGCCCGGGTTGCGCCCTGGGCGACGAGGTGGGCAATGCGGGCATCGCGGTGAAACTCGAGCTCCTCGTGCATTTCCGCCTCGATGGATCGACGGCGGAAGAGCCGCATGAGCCAGTTGGTGGGGATCACTGGCCGCTCACTTTGGCGGCTAGGGCCAGGCTCATGCCTTCCACCAGCCGGTCCCAGGCCGTAAGTTCTTCACTCAATTGCTTTTCCCCTTCAGGAGTCAGCGTGTAGAACTTGGCGCGCCGGTTGTTTTCAGACTGGCCCCACTCGGAGTGGATCAGCCCCTTGGTTTCCAGGCGATAGAGGGCAGGGTAGAGAGCGCCCTGCTCGATCAGGAGGTTTCCTCCGGAGGTCTGCTCGATTCTCAGCAGGATCCCGTAGCCATGCTGCGGGCCCAGCGAGATCGCTTTGAGAACGAGTAAGTCCAGTGTTCCTGGCAGGATGGAGGCGGGCGATGGCATGGCTTCTCTCCTAAGCTACTTAATGGTAGCCGGACTCTCCTAAGCTGTCAAGGAGAAGCCATGCCCGCAGGCGGTCAGGCGTGGACGCTGGTGTGGAACAGGGCCTGGAAGGCGGGCCGGACGCTATAGGCGGTCAGCATCCAGAGGATCGTCACCACGATGGCGACCGGCAGGCCAGCCGGGGCCATAAGTAGATGAAACAAAACGATATTGACGATCACTGGAGCCAGCAGCGTGAGGGCCAGGGGCACGAACCGGTTCGCCAGCAGCAGGACACCAGTGCCCAACTCGAGGGCAAAGACCACCACCATGTAATGCGACGCGGCAAGCGCTGTAACGAACTGCAGCGCCAACGCCTCGGGCGGGGCCTGCAGGGGCAGGAACTGTAAGAATCCATTGAGCCCGAAGACGGTGAAGATGAGCCCCAGAAGGGTGCGAGCGGCAACGAAGGTGATTTTCATGGTAACCCTTTCACGACATGTGATGGTTAAACAACATTTGTCGATTCAGGAAAAACCAACATGTGTTGTTTAAACAACAAGTGTTCAAGCGTCTGTTATCCTGGGGACAACTGCCATGACGCACGAAACCGAATCGAGCCTGGACCGCCGGAGCCGCCGCAGCCGCAAGATGCTGCAGACGGCGCTGGACAAGTTGCTGCAAAAGAAGGAGTTTGAGCAGATCACGGTACAGGACATCGCGGAAGAGGCGGAACTGAACCGGGCCACTTTCTACGACCACTATGGCGACAAGTACTGCCTGCTGGAGAGCCTGGTGGGTGACCGGTTCCAGGAGCTCCTGGCCGAGCGCCATGTGCGGTTTGACAACACCTGTGCCTCGGCGCTGCAGGCCATGGTTTTGGCGGTGAATGATTACCTGACAAAGCTGCAAGGCCCGGACGGCAAGCGGCCATTGGAGCCGCATACGGAGCGGGCAATCATCGCGGTGGTCCGACGTATCTTATTGGATGGATTGAAGAAACATCTGCCGTCGACGGAAGCGCCAACGGAGATGATCGCGGCCGCGGCCAGTTGGTCGCTGTACGGCATGGTGAAGGAATGGCGGCGCATGGCCGACCGCGGCAAGCCCGAGGAGATGGCCGACACGGTGGCGATCCTGCTGACGCCGATGCTGCGGCTGGTTTACGACCCGGAGTCACTCGATTGAGTGGGTTGGAGACCGGTCTCGGAATCGAACCGAGCGGCGCGCCTGAGGTGCGCCCAACGGGTTTGCAGTCCGCGAGGAGCCCAGCCCCTTCTACCGGCCAATCCCTGGAATCGAGGTACTCCCATTGGATGGGATGGTACCCTAGAAGTTTCTACACCTGACATGCCGCTGATGGGATCTTTGTACGGCCGCTGGATGAGCCAGTGGGAAGAACGCCTCTGTTTTGCCGCGACGAACCGCGTCGTCCGGCCGTTTGAATGGGGGCTCGACTGGTCCCAACGCTGGCCCATTGCGGACCGGGTGCATCAAAACGGCGACTCGCCGGTCGAGTACCTGAAGAAGATCAACCGGGCGGTGATCGAGCATAGCGACGACTTCTTCCGGCACCGCACGCCCAACGACTACCACCTGAGCGGCAACCTGCTGCGCTTCAGTTCGTGCGTGCAGACTCGCTATCCGGAAAACAATGTCGTGCACGGCCAGTGGTTTCCGGGCAAGAATCCGAAGAAGGCGGTGCTGGTGCTGCCGCACTGGAACGCTCCGCACGATGCGCATAACGCGCTGGCACGCGGCTTCCAGAAGTTCGGGGCGAGCGCGCTGCGGCTGAGCCTGCCGTATCACGATTACCGGATGCCGGCGGAACTGCAACGGGCGGATTACGCCGTGAGTTCGAATGTGGGGCGGACGATCGATGCGACGCGGCAGGCGGTGCTGGATATCCGCTGCGCGGCGGACTGGCTGGAGTCCCAGGGGGCCGAGAAGATTGCCATCGTCGGGACGAGCCTGGGGTCGTGCTATGCGTTCCTGGCCAGCGCGCACGACTCGCGGTTCCGGGTCAATGCCTTTAACCACTGCTCGACGTACTTCGCCGACGTGGTTTGGACGGGCCTTTCCACGATCCATGTGAAGCAGGGGCTGGAAGGCCAGGTGGATCGCGAGACGCTGCGGGCCCTGTGGCTGGCGATCAGCCCGACCGTGTACTTCGATAAGTTTAAGGCGCAGAAGAACAAGTCACTGTTCCTCTACGCCAAGTACGATACGACGTTCCTGCCGGAGCTGTCGAAGGAAACGATCAAGATGTGCGACGAGTACGGGCTGGACTTCAAGAAAGTCGTGCTGCCGTGCGGGCACTACACGTTGGGCGAATCGCCGTTCAAGTTCATTGACGGCTACCAGTTGATCAGTTTTGTCCTGAAGAATCTATAAGAGCAGATTCCGCTGTGCCCGCTCGTTGACACTCGCGCCTCTATTTGGGTCAGTCCATGATGCCGTGGATCTTCATCGACACCAGATCGTCGATCGAGGCTTTGCGGATGCCGCGGGCCTGGACCTTGCGGATGAATTCCGGGCTGACGCCATGGATGCGCATCGCCACAAGTTGGTCGATAGACGGATGTCCATAGCCCAGGTCGGAGACCTGCTTCATGAAGTCGGGGTTCACTCCGTGGATGCGCATGGCCACGAGCTGGTCGATGCTGGGGCGGCCGTAGCCGAGGTCCGCAGCCTGCTTCATGAACTCGGGCGTGACGCCGTGGATCCGCATGGCCACCATCTGATCCAGGGACGCTGAGTTGTAGCCCTGCTTCTTCAGGTCGCGTGCGAACTCGGGGGTCACTCCGTGAATGCGCAGGGCGACGAGGCTGTCCGGCTTGGGGTCGTAACCCATGTCCTTGAGGCTCTTCGCGAACTCGGCGGTGACGCCATGGATGCGCATGGCAACCAGGTTGTCCGCCGAGAGGTTGCTGGCGCCCAGGGTCTTCATCTCACGCACATACTGGCCGGTGACGTTATGAATGCGGAGGGCGAGGAGCATGTCCTTGTTCGGGATCTGCACTCCCTCGGCTTTCAGCTCCTTCACGAAGGCGGTGGAGACGTCGTGGAGCGCCATGGCGAAGACCAGGTCGTCGGAAAGGCCGTCGTAGCCCAGGCTGCGCATGTTCTTCAGGAACTCGGGGTTTTGCGTGAAGGTGAACGCTCCGCCGCCGCTGCCGGCCTGCAGGTTGCCGGTGCATTCGATGCGGCCGGCTTCGCGGGCGATGGCGAAGCGGACCGGGCTGGAAGCGGCTTTGAGCTGGGCGGCCGTCAGGCCGGTGAGTTGATCCAGCTTCCAGGAGTTGGAGCTGTTCATGTTGCTGTGCTCCGTCCGGCGGAAGAGCATCAGCTCCACTTCGCCGGCCTGGTTGGAGGGGCTGATGGCCCAGCCGCCCTGTAGGGTTTGTGCTGCTGAAGCATTCCGGAACGTGCCTGCGCAGAAGAGCGCGGCGGCGAACACACTGATCGCGAGTGTCCTGTTGGGAGTCATTGGTTTGTCCTTTCCGTGACCGGGTGGTGTAAGGGAGCCGCTATTCCTTGTCGAGCAGGCCGAACTGCTTCAACTTCACGATGCGGTCGAAGTCGAGGTCCTTGAAGCCGTGCTTCTGGGCCTGGCGGATGAACTCGGGCGTGATGTCGAAGATGCGCATCGCGATGATCCGGTCCGCGTTGAGGCCGTGGAAGCCGAGCGCCTCCATGGCCTTCACATCCGCGACGTTGGCGTTATGAATGCGGAGCGCGATCAGCTTGTCGAGGTCGAGATCCTGGACGCCGGCCTTTTTCCAGGAGGCGGCGAACTCGGGATCGATGCCATGGATGCGCATGGCGATCAACTGATCAAAGGTGGCCTTGCCGTAGCCCAGGCCATTCAGGGCTCGGGCCACGTCGGGCGTGAGTCCATGGATCTTCATGGCGACGGCATTGTCGGGATCGAGCTCATAGCCGAGTTGTTTCATCGAGTCGAGGCTGGCGGCATCAACGCCGTGGATTTTGAAAGACACGAGTTGATCGAGCGACGGGGACCAGCCGAGACTCTTCATCTCGCGGATGAACTCGGGCGTGACCCCGTGGATGCGCAGCGCGACGAGTTGATCGGGATCGGGCTGGTAGCCGGCGGCGCGGATCGACTGGATGAAGTCTCCGGTGACGCCGTGGATCTTGAACGCAACCATCTGGTCGATGGTGAGGTCCTTGACGCCGTTGCGTTCCAGGCTGTCGAGGAAGCTTTCGCCGTCCGCGCCAGACTGTTTTGGCGAAGCGCTGGTCTTGGGTGCCGGCTGAGCGGTGGGCTTGGGCGCCGGCTGGGCGGCCTGTGCGGCAAAGGGCAGGACCTTGGCGGAGACGTGAAGAGAGGGGGTGGCCCAGACGACCAGGGTCGCCGCGATCAGGCCGCAGGCGGTGAGCCAGAGCGCGGCCGGTGCGGTGCGGGCGGGCTGAGGCAGGATCAGGCGTTCAATGCGCTTGAGCAGGGAGCCGCCATTGGCGGCCATGGCTAGCGCGGGCATCTGAAAGCGGAGCTGTTCGAGGTCAGCCAAGGCGCGGGCGTAGACGACGGCGTCGCCACAGACCTGCACGGCGATGTCGTCGCAGCAGTGTTCGCGCTCCTGCCGCATGCAGCGGCCCACCCACCAGACGGCGGGGTGATAGAAGAAGAGGGTTTCGACGGAGGTCTGGAGCAGGTTGATGAGGTAGTCGTGGCGGCGGATGTGGGCCAGCTCGTGGGCGAGAAGGGCTTCGACTTGGCCGGGCGTCAATTGGGTGAGCGCGCTGACCGGGATCAGGATCACCGGCCGGAGCCAGCCGACGACGGCGGGCACGTCGGCGATGGCCGATTCGTAGAGGCGGATGGGGCGGCGCAGACGGAGGCGTTGCGCGAGGAGCTGGACGCTGCGCTGCCACTGCTGTTCGACCGGGCGGATGGCGATGCGGCGGTAGCGCTGGAGGATGGTCCACTGGCCCAGCATGCGGAGGCTGAGGAGGAGGACGCCGGCCATCCAGGCGTAGGCGAGCCAGGGGAGGTAGTCCCGGCTGGAGGCAGCTAAGGCTTGCGCTGTGTGCACCGTGGGCGCGAGAGCGGCCGTGAACGAGCCTGTGCTGGAGATGGCGGCAGGCGCGGTTGCGGTGGGCGCCAGGTAGAAGAAGGTGACGAGTCCACTCAGCGGCATGGCCAGCATCGCGCTTGCGGCGGCGGCATAGCGGGCTCGGGCGGATGACGAGGCGAGGAAGCGCTGCGCCAGGGCGAAGAGGAGCGCGAGCAGGGTTCCCTGCCAGAGGAAGTGGAGGAGGGTCCAGGCCAGTGTGTTCAACATGTCAGCGCCTTCCTTTCTCAGCTTGATCGAGCAGACGGCGGATCTGATCCAACTCGCCGGGAGTGGCGCGGTTGCTTTCGAGGGCGCGCATGGCGAGTTCCAGGGCCGAGCCGCCAAAGGCGCGCTGGGCGAGGTCGCGGACGAGTTCGCTCTGGGTGGCTTCGCGGGGGACGGCCGATTCGTAGAGGTGGACGCGGTGCTGTTCGCGGCGGGTGATCAGTCCTTTGTCCATCATGATCTGCATGAACTTCAATACGGTGGTGTAGCCCGTTGGTTTCCTGAGAGAGAGCTCTTCGTGAACTTCGCGAACAGTGGCGGCGCCTTTGTCCCAGAGGACGCCGAGGATTTCGAGTTCGGAGTCTGTGGGGCGGGAGCTGCTGGGTCGTGGCATGAGTTGAGGTTATTACGAATACTTTCGTGTGTCAACGAAGTTATTCGTAACAAAATCGACTGGGCGTGCGGGCGGGCCGGAGGATGGAAGCGCAGTGTGCGAAAAGTTGATTTCTGAAGTGGCGGTGTCCGGTGATAATGGGCTCTATGCTTTACCGCCGTACCGCTCTCGCCGTGCTGGGCCTGGGGCTCGGACTGGGTTCCTTCGTCTCGGGTCAATCGAGTTCTGCCGCCCATTCGGGCCGGGTCTATCAGGTGGTCTTCCTGAAGCGGAATCCCGCCCGGACTACGTTGAGTAAAGAAGAGGGCGAGCGGATCCAGGCTGCCCACATGGCCAATATCCACGCCATGGCCGACCGGGGTGTGCTGGTGTCGGCGGGTCCGTTCGAGGACAAGCCTTCCGTGATCAGCGGCGTGTTCTTCTTCAACACACCGACGATGGAGGAGGCGAGGAAGATCGCGGAGGCGGATCCGACCGTGGTGGAGCATCGCAATACGGTGGAGGTGTTTTCGTGGCATGGTCCGGCGGGCCTGGGCGAGGAATACAAGCGGCTGCACAAGGAGAATCCGGCGACTCCGGAGGACATGGGCGTGCATCCGTTCGTGATCCTGCGGCGGGCTGGGCAAGGGCTGGACACGGCGGTGATGGCGAAGCACTCGGCCTATTGGGCCGGGCTGCGGGGCTCCGGGAAAGTGTTGGCGGCCGGCGCCGTGGATGGGGATGTTTCGGCGGTGGGGCTGGTGATCTTCGATCGGATTGCGGATGCCGAGGCGGCGAAGCTGGTGGCGGAGGATCCGGCGGTGAGCGGCGGAGTGCTGACGGTGGAGGCGCACCGCTGGTGGTCGGCGGCGCATGTGTTTCCGAAGTGAGGTGGACCGGTATTATCCCGCGTGACCCGAGTCCGCTTCGAGAGCGACTCCAGTCAAGTCAGTAAGGACAGTGCAGTAGTTTCACCGCCAGTTCGACGGCAGCTTGTTCCGATATTCCTGTCGCTTGCGCCAGGGACAGTGGGTGCTCCGTTTCCTCGAGCACAAACAGCGGGCGCTCTCCAACAGGTCGCAGGACGATCCGTAGCTTCAAATTGAGGCAGTCCTCGTAGCAAGCGGAAAGCGAATTGGCGAGCCGTCCCTTGAATGGCCCATGAAGTTGTTGGCGACCAACTTCCTCCCAGCTTTCCGAGATCTCGTCGAAATCCGTTTCGTGAAGGATGGCCCACAGGCCCCAAAGAAAGACCTCTCGCGAGCCAATTAGCGGTATCTCCAGACATCCTCGGAGGAAGAACCATTTCCCATCGATAATGCACTGATCCGAACCGATCACAGCCCTGGTCTCCCTGTCCGATTCGCTCATGTTCGCGTACATGTCTGGGGAATCGGCTGCGAAGCTCATCGGTACTTCGTCGTGAATCTGCCCGCAGGTGTGGCACCGGTATCGATGGTGTTCTGGTTCGGCCAATACGGCTCCCAGTTCTCAATGTACAATGGCGGCGCGGCAGGGGTCTGTAATGTCTGTTCGGTCGCTGCAAACCATCGAAAACTGCCAGCCAAGGAGCCGGTTTCTTGGTCCTGCCTACGGCAGGCTCAGTGTGATCAGCGCGGCTCCTGAGGCGATGGTCACATACTGCTTGCCGTTCACCATGTACGTGATGGGAGCCGTGGCGATCTCCGCACCCGTCTGAAGTCTCCATAGCAACTGGCCCGATTTCGCGTCCAGTGCTACCAGGTAACCGTCGGCGTCTCCCGCAAAGACCAGGCCGCCCGTGGTCGACATCGTGCCGCCCCAGCCGGCATGGTAGAACTTGAACTCCCATTTGCCTTCGCCGGTCAACGGATCCAGCGCCTTCACCACGCCCCATTCCTTCTCGTCGCTCACGCCTCGCGTCGCCGTGCCCCAGTAGGCTTTGCCTTCCACGAACTTCGGCGGGCTGCTGAAGTAGATGTCGCATTGCTCACGGTATGGCACGTAGAAGAGCTGCAAGTCCGGGTTGTAGGAGGGCGCCATCCAGTTGGCTCCTCCGGCCAGGCCGGGGCAGAGACGGGTGCCCTGCTCGCTGGGTTCGGTGTTGGGGAGCGGCGTGGGGCGGCCCTTGGCGTCGAACTCCTTCAGCCAGGTCTGGCGGGCGTAGGATTTGGCCATCAGGAATTCGCCGGTGGTGCGGTCCAGCACGTAGAAGAACGCGTTGCGGTTGGCCTGCACGAGGAGCTTGCGCATCTGGCCCTTCCAGGGGAGGTCCAGCAGCATCGGGGTCTCGTTGGCGTCCCAGTCGTGCGTGTCGTGCGGAGAGAACTGGTAGTGCCATTTCATCTTGCCCGTATTGGGATCGATGGCCACGACGGAGCACGAATACAGGTTGTCGCCCAGGCGATCGCCGCCGTAGAGGTCGGGTCCAGGGTTGCCGACCCCCCAGTAGACTGTGTCGAGATCGGGGTCGTAGGTGCCGGTCATCCAGGTGGGCGCGCCGCCGCGTTTCCAGGAGTCCGCTTGCCAGGAGTCGCCGCCGGGTTCGCCTTTTTCGGGGATCGTGTAGAGGCGCCAGGCGCGCTGGCCGGACTTGGCGTCGTAGGCGTCGATGAAGCCCCGGATGCCGAATTCGCCGCCGCCGACCCCGACGATTATCCTGTCCTTGACGGCCAGCGGCGCGAGCGTGATGCTGTAGCCCGCCTTGGCCGAGGCCACTTCCGTGTTCCAGAGGAGCTGCCCGTTCCTGCTGTCGAGGCAGACCAGATGGCCGTCGACCGTGCCCATGTAGAGCTTGTCGTTGAGGATCGCCAGGCCGCGGTTCAGGCCGTCGGCCGTGCCTTCCGCCGGCTTGTATTGGTAGTGCCAGAGCTGGCGTCCGCTGCGGGCGTCCACCGAAAAGGCGTGGCCGTTCTGGGCGGTGAAGAACATGACTCCGTCGACGACCAGCGGGACGGTTTCGAAGCGGCCGGTGGTGGGGATCTGGAAGATCCAGTCGACGCGGAGATTCCTGACGTTGACCGTGTTGACCTGGTTCAGGGCACGGTGGCGCACGCCCTTGTAGTCGCCGAAGTAGGTGAGCCAGTTCTGCGGCTCGTCCAGGGCCTTGACGATGCGGGCGGCGGGGACGTCGACGGGGTAAGGCGAGTTCTGGGCCAGCGCGGCGGCCGCCAGGAACAGGGCGGGGCAGACGGGTCTCATCGGATGCCCTCCGCTTGCTTGGTCTGATTGCCGGCGGGGCCGCCGTGCAGGGAGGCGAGATAGGCGACGAGGTCGTCGAGGTCTTTCGGCGGCAGGTTGTAGGGCGGCATGAGGGAGCGGGGCGCGTCCTGGACGGTTTGGACCTCGTCCTTCTGGAAGAGGCGGAACTTCTGGGTGAGGTCGCGGAGTTGGACGCTGAAGGTGTCCTCGTTGATGCGGATGCCGGAGACGCGCGTGCCGTCGCGCAGGGTGACGATGACGCCCTGGTACTCGGGCATGATGTCGGCGGCGGGTTTGGTGAGGGATTCGCGGAGGTAAGCGGCGGAGCGGCCGGCGCCGACGCGGCTGAGGTCGGGTCCAAAGACGCTGCCTTCACTGCCGAGGCGGTGGCACATGGCGCATTTGTTGGCCTGGTAGAGGACGGCGCCGCGGGCGCGATCGCCGGGCATGGCCTGGCCTCCGGCCGAGCGGCTGGAGAGCGACTTCACGTAGAGGACAAGGTCAGTGAGGGACGGCTCCTCGAAGTTGCCGAAGCCGGGCATCTGCGAGCCAGGGACGCCTTTGGTGATGACGCGGCGGAGACTGGCCTCGTCGCGGCCGTGGACGGATTGCGCGGTGGTGAGGTTGGGTCCGCGGCCGCCCTCGCCGGTGGTGCCATGGCAGAACGCACAGTTTGAGACGAAGGCGGCCCGGCCTGCCGCCAAGTCACCGGATTGCGCCCAGAGGGCGCCGGCAGCCATCCACAACAGCAAGAGACGCATACCGATCTCGTCCTCTTTCTAATGGTTCGCGGACTTATTCCTGGGGTTCTTCCTGAATGGGCTCTTCCGGGACTACCGAATGTTGGCCGGCGCGTTCGCGGGCTTCGCCCTTGTTGGGCGGGCGCTCGGTGCGGCCTCCGCCGGCTTTGCGCAGCTGGCGGATCTCGTCGGGTGTCAGGTGGCGCCAACTGCCGATGTTGAGGTCCATGATGCGGACGGCGCCGATGGCGACGCGGACCAGCTTGAGAACCTTGCTGTCGAGCGCCTCCACCATGCGGCGCACCTGGCGGTTGCGGCCCTCGGTGATGGTGATCTCGAAGAAGGTGCGGGTCTCGGAGTCGCGGATGCGCTTCACCTTAGCGGGGCGCGTGGGACCGTCCTTCAGCTCCAGGCCGTTGCGGAGCTGGTCCAACTGCTCGTCGGTGAGGAGCGTGGAGGACTTCACCAGATAGGTCTTCGGGACGTGGTGGTCGGGGTTGGTGATGTACTCGGCGAAGTCGGTGTCGTTGGTGAGGATGAGCAGGCCGGAGGTGTCCTGGTCGAGGCGGCCGACGGGGAAGACCCACTGGTCGAGGTCTGTCAACAGGTTATAGACCGTGGGGCGGCCATCGGGGTCGCGATAGGTGGTGAGGAAGCCCTTGGGTTTGTAGAGGAGAAGATGCAGGCGCTTCTCGGTGCGCAGGGGGCGGCCGTCGAGGCTGATCTTGTCGTGATCGATGGAGACCCAGTGGTCGGGATCCTTGATGGGTTTGCCGTTGACTTTGACGCGGCCGCGAACGATCCAGTCGGCGGCTTCGGTGCGCGAGCAGATGCCAGCCTTGGACAGGACGCGGTCCAAAGTCTTCAGCGTGGACTGCTTTTTGGTAGCGGATTTCGGCGGAGCCGGAACGACCGGCCGTTTTTCGGGCTTACGATGCCTCAAGAATGAGATTGTACCCCGAAGTAGCCCACAGCCAATGAAGGATCGGCCTGGACGGCTCTGCGGAAGTGCAGCCGGGCGAGCTCAATTTCGCCGCAAGCCTGCCAGGCTTGGGCGAGGCGGAGGGAGAGCGGGGCGGAGACCTGGCCCAGGGCTCGGACGGCACGGTCGTGGCGTTCGGCGGCGTCCAGGTCGCCCTGCGCGAGGGCGAGGGCGGCCAGGGCGAGCAGGGAGTCTGTGCCGGTGGGTTCGGCGCTGGATGAGGCTTCAAAGGCCTGTTGGGCCAGTTCCGGCTGGGCCAGATTCAGGTGGCAGAGACCCATGTGGTAGGCGGCGAGGGGGCGGTTGGCGTCGTCGCCCATGGCGCGGTCAAGGCTTTCGATTGCTTCGGCGCAGGCGCCCATACGCAGCTGGAGCAGGCCGAGCCGCAGCCAGGCTTCAAAGAGGTTCGGCGAGGCGGAAGTGGCGCGTTTGTACCAGTAGACGGCCTCTGAGTCGCAGCCGGAGGCTTCCAGCAGCCAGGCGAGGCGGTAGAGCGGAGCGGGCTCGCTGGGGCTGATGGCGCAGGCATGCGTGAGCATGGCGATGGCCTCGGCGGTTTCGCCCTGCGATTCGAGGATGAGGGCTTGGTTGTAGCGGGGTTGCCAGGCGGCGGTGTCGGAGAGGGCGGCGCGGCGGTAGAGGTCGGAGGCGTCGTCGAGCAGGCCTTCCTGGTGCCGGAGGTAGCCCAGGGCCAGCAGGGTTTCGGTGTGGTCTGGCGAGTTGCGGAGGCTCTGCTCCAGCAAGCGGATGGCTTCCGGTGAATTGCCCTTCTCGAGGGCATCCAGCGCTTCGGCGAGCAGGGATTCGACAGCCGTAGTCGTGCGTTCGGGGGCGGTCGTGGGGGCCACGCCTTCCAGTTGGAAGGAGCCTGGGGCGAGAGGCGTGAGGTAGCGGGTGCCGGGCGTGGAGCCGGCCGAGGCGGACTTCTGATTCAACGGGATGACGCGGGCGGATTGCGCGGACATTTAGGCTTGCCACCTCCCGATCTGGAGTTGGGGCCGGGCTGCCGGAGCCGGGATCGAAGTGCGTAGGGCGAAGACGAAGGCGGGGCCGGGAATGTCTGGAATCCGGGTATAGCCCACGTCTCCATAGGCTTGCGGGAGAACCAGGAACCGGCGCCACAGGGTTCTGGGATGGCAGCGGGCGCGGAACTTGTGCGGTGCGGCCGGGACCAGGTCTTCGGAGGGATCGCCCTGACAATCGACGAAGGGCATTCCACAGGAGAGTTCGGCCTGAAACCGCGGCTGGTTGCCGGCGATCAGTAGGGTCGGGCGCAGGCTAGAGTATTCAGGAACGAGTTGGACGCTGGGGATAGAGGACACCTTCAGCAGCCCGCCCAGGTCGACGAGAGCGCTGAAGAGAGGCGGCGGTAATTCCCGCCAGGTGAGTCCGGATTCGACGATTCGCGGTGCGGCGTAGGCGTAGGTCTGGGCTACGGAGGCTGGAACCGCGCCTGTCGGGGCGAGCCCGAGCGGTGTCAAGCCCTGTGCGGCCATCGGCCATGCGGGCATGGCGCCGGAAGGGAGGGAAGCGGGCCGGCCGGCCGGCGGTTGGGAAACGACGCCGGGGACACCGGCGGGCGCGCTGGTCAGGTAGGGCATACCCGCCATGGGCGGCGCCGCGAGGTTCAGCCCGACGGGTTGCGGCAGCGGGACTCCGGCCATGGAGGGCGCCGGCATCTGCATGACTGTCGGCTGCGGGGCTGTCAGGGGCAGGTTGCCGGGCGGGATGGGCTGCGCCATCATGCCACCGGGCGCCATGGGTTGCCCGAACATTCCACTGGGGGGCATGGTCTGCCCAGGAGGCATGCCGCCGGGCGGCATCGGTTGTCCAGAAGGCCCGCCAGCGGGTGGAGGCTGCGCCATCATGCCACCCATGGAGTCAGGTGGCGGCATGGGCCCAGCCTGACCGGCAGCGCCGCCCATGGGCATGGCGTTCTGCGGTTGGTGGGTCATCTGGCGTGACGGAGGAACTATGGCCCAATTCGCCCAGGGTGCGCTGATGGGGTAAGCGGAGAGGACTGGGGCCAGATCCGGCACTGTGGCCGCCAGCGCCTCGGCCATCCAGCCCCAGGCGTGCTCCTGAATCCACTGTTGAGTCGTCTTGCCCACGGCATAGCGCCGCGCATCTTCGGCGGCGGTGCGGAGGGGATCCACAGGCACCCGGATGGACGACATGGGCATGTGGCCCTGCAGGCGCCGCAGAACATGCTGGGGGAGAATGGCCGGGAATGACGTGGCCAGCAATACGCCCTGAGGGCCTTGCTGAGGCTGTTCTCCAAGCTGTACCCAGAGGTACTTATCGCTATCTTCCTTTTCCTTGCTGGCTGCCAGGGCGCTGGGCGGAAGGCCTTCGATGTCGGCCATCTTGCTGAAAATGCGCCACTGCTGGGACTTGGTCTTCTTTTCCGGGGCGTCTTCGGCGGGCTTGGGCTGGGGAATCTCAACCAGCGGGTCCGGATCGGCCTCGAAAACGAAGATGGCCTCAGGCGGATCTGGTTGTTCGATCGCGGGCGGCTGGCCGGCGGCGGTTTCGGCTTCCGGCGTGGATGACTTGTAGAGCGTGGGGATGCGGCGGAGGTCTTTGACAATCTGCTCGTTGAGGCGAACGAGGTCGACGGCGAACTCGTCCTTGTGTTCCTTAGAACAGAAGTCACCGAAGCGCCAACGCTCCAGAATCCCGATCCGTGCTCCACAGAATCTACATTTCATCGGTTTAGCCTGCGCGGTAGCCTGGATGACCTTTCTTTGGGGTCCTCCGGCTCAATGTGAGATCTGAGAAGAGGATCCGCACCGCGTCCCGTACTGCTATTTGAACAGCAGTGTCTACTGGTGTAAATCGGCGGATAGCTTTAGCACTTTAGACATGGACGTCCCAATTAGGTCAGTTCTGGTGAGATCTTCCGTAGGTGGTACGGCGGGGCGTCGGGTCCTACGCAAAAAGGCCCTGGGACTCCAGTAGGAGCCTCAGGGCCTTAGGTACTACGTTGGTCTGACCTAGAAGACGAACTTGACCATCACGCGGCCGGTGAAACCGGGGTTGAAGAGGTCGGCCATCCCGTAGCGCGGATCGTAGGGATCCTTGCCCGTGGAGGCGATGGACTTCAACATGCCCAGGTAGTCATAGCCGTTGAAAAGATTGGTGTTCGTCAGATCCAGGGCCGAGGCGGGGTCGCCACTGGCGTTGCCGCGGTTCAGCTGGTTGAAGGTGTGGCGGGAGGTCTTCTGGTTGAATACGTTCTGCGCATTGAACTCGAAGCGGAGGCGCTTGGTTTCGCCGAACTTGAGCTCGTGTCCTACGACTAGGTCGGTCTGGGTGAGGAGCGGGCTGCGGCCCATGGAGCCGCGGCCTTCGACGAACAGCGGAATGCGCTGGCGCTGCATGACCACGGTGCTCATCGGGGTGCCGCTGCCGCCATAGAAGAACCCGCCGACGTCGGTGCCCCACTTGAACTTATAGCTGCCGTAGGCCTTGAACACGTGCGGGCGGTCGGTGGCCAGGCGGCCGGTCACGAAGTTGCCGTGCGCGTCGAACAGGTACTGGTCGAGATCCCAGGCGCGGCTGCCGGTGCTGCCCGGACGGGCGATGCTGCCGCCGGACTGCTGGGTGGTGGCCGAGGAGGTGCCGGTGGTGGGGGTGCGGATTTCATCCGAATTGCCCAGGCCGGCGTAGTTGCCGTAGAGGCGGCTGTAGACGTAGTTGGCCGAAGCGAAGAAGCGATTGGAGAAGCGCTTGTTGATGGAGAGTTCCAGGGCGTCGTAATCGCGCTGCGGCTTGGGGGTGTCGAACACCGGGGTGGCGGTGCTGGTGGCGAACTTCTTCGCGTCGCCTTCGCCGGGGTTGGCGAAGATGTAGGTTTCGCTGCCGTTCACCAGGGCGCCCATGTCTTCGATGGTGCGGACGAGGTGGTTGCGGACGTAACCGGCGCGGACAACCAGCGAATTGGAGAGCATGTACTCGACGCCGGCGTTGTAGATGTCGGTGGACATCGGCTTCAGGTCTTTCGCCACGGCATCGAAGCTGGCCAGGCGGCGGTCTTCATAGTCGCCGAAGGGCCAGATGTTGCGGCCGGGCATATTGACGCCGCTGAGCGAGAAGACGTCGGTGGTGTCGAGCGCGCGGTATTTGACGGTCCAGAAGTCGCCGCCGAAGGTGCCGCGCGAGGTCTCATACTTCACCCAGTCGTAGTAACGGCCGTAGCTGGCGTACACCTTGAGCTTGCCTTTGCCGGTGACATCCCAGCTAAGTCCGAGGCGGGGCGACAGCTTCTGCGAGAAGCCAAACGAGAAGGCGTCGTCGCGGACCGCGCGATTGAAGGAGGGGACGTGCTCGTTCTCAGTGCGCAGGCCGAGAGTGAGGCTGAGGCGGGGTGTCAGACGCCAGTGATCCTGGATGTACATGTTCACCATGCGTCCGCCGGTGCCGCCGCGCGTGCCGGTGTTGTCCACCTCGTAGTAGCCATACTTGCCGCCGTCGGTGCCGCCGCCAGGGATATTGAGGGGAGTGCCCCAGTAGACCCAGACATAGCCGCCGCCCGGATAGGAGACGTCGACGGAGTTGACGTTCTTCTGAACGCCGGCGCCGATCTTGATGTCATGGCTGCCCAGGAAGCCGGTGAGGAACTTGCTGAAGTCGCCCTGGAAGTAGGTGCGCGTGGTGATGTCGTAGAAGGTCTGCTGCGTGCGCGGGGTGTTGAGATAGCCCGCGGCCTGCTGCAGGTTGGCCGGAACGTCGGGGATCCCGACGCTGGAGGTCTGGTAGGTGACGCTCGCTGTCGTGGGAATGCCCCAGGTGCGGAAGTTGTCCCAGAAACGCCCGCCGCGGAAGCTGAGCAGCGAGGTGCTGGAGATGGTCCAGTCCACCTGGCCGCTGTAGTTGCTCTGCGGCTGCGTCCAGCCCTGCGTCTTCAGGGGCGCGTTGGCCGCCTTGGAGGAGATGACCGCGTTACCGTAGCCGTTGTAGGCGGGCAGGATGCCCGTGTTCTTGGTGGGCGTCCACAACCAACTGGCGGTGACGCGAACGTTCTTGGCCGCATTCCAGCTTGCCTTATTGAAGAGCTGCTGGCTGGTCACCTTGTTCTCGATGGTGTCGCGCTCTGTGCCGCTGCTGAAGAGGTAGGTGTTCTCGCGGCGCACAAACTGCGGGGAGTAGGAGGAGAAGAACCACAGGCGGTCCTTCACCAGGTAGCCACCCAGTGATCCGCCGAATTCATGCTGGTTGTTGGGGTTCTTCGAGTCCTGCTGGTAGGAAGGATTGACGCCGGCGTTGGAATAGGGGTTGAGCAGCAGGAGGCGCTCGACAGGGCCCGCGGCGATGCCGCTGCCGCCGTAGAAGTAGTGAGCCTCGCCATGGAACTGGTTGCCGCCCGACTTCGTGATGGCGCTGACCACACCGCCCAGGGCGCCGCCGTATTCGGCGTCGATGCCGCCGGTCTTCACCTGCACTTCCTGCAGGAACTCAAAAGCGCCGTTCTGGCGCGACCGGCCATCCACCAGGCTGTTCGTGGACACGCCGTCCACAAAGAACTGATTCTCGGCGCCGCTGGCGCCATTGATCTGGAAGCCGCCCTCAATCTGGCCCGAATTCACGCCGGGCGAGAGCAGGACAACCGACTGGAAGCTGCGGGCCTTGGGCAGCAGGTTGAACTCTTCGGCGGTCACGTTGGAGGAGATGGTGACGCCGCCGGTGTCGATGAGCGGAGCAGCTTCCGTGACCTGCACCGCCTGCTGCGTCGCACCGATTTCCAGCACCGCATCAGCCGTGGTTTCGCGGCCCAGGGAGAGCGAGACTTCCTTGAGGTCGACGCGGGCAAAGCCCGTCTTCTCGAAACGGATCTCATAGCGGCCGGGCTCGAGATTGCGGGCAATGTAGATGCCCGTGTCGTTAGTCTCTACCGAGTTGGGACGACCGGTTTCGGAGTTTAACAAAGTAACAGAAACACCGGGGATGACTGATCCGGATGCGTCCTTCACAACACCACGAATGGTGCTGAAGCGCTCCTGCGCCATCATCAGCGTTCCCATCAGAACGGCGAGCGCCATTGCGCCTCGCGCGATTTGATGAAACGGATGTGAGTGTATTCTCATTGTTGACCTGTAATCGAAATACTTTTTCAGGGGAGATCCCAGACGGACGAGCCCGTTTCAACAGGGACCACAGGCATAGGATGGGAATCGGACGACCCTGAAACGCAATCGTATTGTCACAGGTTTTTCGTTGAATAAGTATCAAATCTTGGCCGCATTACAGGGAATGTTCGCTTGCAGTTGTAACGCGATGTGATCGTTGTTACAGGCTGGCGGGGATGCCCTGGCGGTAAGAAGGATAGTGTAAGCGCACGGCAAGCAGACCGCATACGGCCCTGCCGTCGACACGGCGATCGGCCCGTCTGGTTTCGTGAAGTTGTTCTTTTGAAACGGATTGCGGCATGGGGCAGTCCAGCAGGGCGCAGACGAAAGCCGCGAGGTCGCGGGAGCGCGCGGGCTCTTCATCCGCCACGGGCCAGGCGCCTGTAGCATTTGCAAACAGTGCGGCTCCGGTTAACGCCGCGAGATCGTCCACATGAATTCGTGAAACATAATTCATACCGTCTCCGGCCAGGTGAAACGTCCCTCGCGGGATAGAGACGTGTGCTCCGCGGCCGGGTCCGTAGATGGCTGCCGGGCGCAGCACCATGCCGGACCAGGGGCCGTTGAGTACCAGTTTCTCCGTGTTTACGCGCAGCAGGGAGGACGGAGAGAGCGGGGCGGCCGGGGTGTGCTCGTCCACCTCGTGTTGGGCGCCATACACACCGGTGGTGGAAAGGTAAACAATTCTCCGGGGTTTGTTTCCGAGAACGCCCAGAATTCGCGGAGTAGGATCAGCGAGATTGTGCGGAACAGGCAGCGAATGGAGGACGGTCAGGCCGTCAGGCAACTGCTGGGCGAGCGTGTCTACCGTGGCGGGGTCCTCCGAGTCCAGGCGCACGCTGTGGACTCCGGGAAGGTCCACACCGCTCCGCGAAGTGGCCCAGACGTCACAGCCTTGTGCCGTGAGACGCTGCGCGACGCGCCGGCCCGTGTAGCCGCAGCCGAGAATCAGGAAGGGGCCGGCGGTCACCCGCACGCCCTCATTGGGCCGCGCCGTCCTGATAGCGCTTCAGCTCGAGTTTCGCGATGGACTCGCGGTGCACTTCGTCAGGTCCGTCGGCCAGGCGGAGAGTGCGAATCTGGGCCCAGGCGTAGGCGAGCGGGAAGTCGTCGCAGACTCCGGCTCCGCCATGCGCCTGAATGGCGCGATCGATGACACGCAATGCCATGTTGGGGGCGACTACCTTGATCATGGCGATCTCGCGGCGCGCGGCCTTGTTGCCGGCCTCATCCATGCGGGCCGCCGCGGCAATGACCAGCAGGCGGGCCTGTTCGATCTCGATACGGGAGTCGGCGATCCATTGGCGGACGACGCCTTGCTCCGCGATGGGTTTGCCGAAGGCCTGGCGGGCGAGCGTGCGGCGGCACATGAGTTCCAGCGCGCGTTCGGCCATGCCGATGCTGCGCATGCAATGGTGGATGCGGCCTGGACCAAGGCGGCCCTGCGCGATCTCGAAGCCGCGGCCTTCTCCGAGCAGAATGTTGGAGGCGGGCACGCGCACGTTCTCGAACGACAATTCCCCGTGGCCGTGCGGCGCGTCGTCGTAGCCGAAGACGTTGAGCATGCGCTCCACGCGCACGCCGGGCGTGTCCATGGGCACGAGAATCATGGATTGCCTGAGATGGCGCGGTGCCTCAGCATTGGTGCAGCCCATGACGATGGCGATGCGGCAGCGCGAATCTCCGGCTCCGGAGGTCCACCACTTCCGCCCGTTGATGACGTAAGAGGAGTCGCCGGCCTGAATAGAGGCTTGAATATTGGTTGCGTCGGAGGAGGCCACGGCCGGTTCCGTCATGGCGAAGCAGGAGCGGATCTCTCCCGCGAGCAACGGAGCCAGCCATTCGCGCTTTTGATCCTCGTTGCCGTAACGCGCGAGCACTTCCATGTTGCCGGTGTCGGGCGCCGAGCAATTGAAAAGTTCCGGCGCGAGGAACGACCGGCCCATCACCTCGCAGAGCGGCGCGTAGTCGAGGTTCGGCAGGTCCATGAAGAGGTTCCACAGGCCGGCCGCGCGCGCCTTGGGTTTCAGTTCCTCGATCACCGCCGAGGGGCACCAGCGGTCCGGTTGCCGCTTCTCGTCGAAGAAGCGCTTCTCATTGGGGTACACGTGTTCGTCCATGAACGCCGTGAGGCGCCGTTCAAGGTCGAGGGAACGGTCGGAGCGGACGATCGGCATCGCAGGCCAGTTTACCGGAACGTACGCAGACGCGGTTCAGTCAGATGCGGAGCGGCATTGAACAGCGCCAGAAAGAGCTCATCCTGGCGCCAGTGCATGACCGTGATGCTGGAGTTCACGGCCGAGGCGGCCAGTTTCATGATGTGCGTGGGATTGCGGCTGTCGAAAGCGGCAGCACCGCAGATGGAGATGGGGGTGGCGGAGGTGAAGACGGCCACGCGGGCGTCGGGGGGCAGGTGGCGGAGCTCCTCGCCGGCGGCGCGAATGCGATCGACAAAGCCGTTCCAGGATTCGCCGGAGCAGGGATAGGCACCTTCGATCCAGGCCCGCATCACGGCCGTATCGGCGCGGGTCCACCTGCGATGGATGGCTCCGTCACCGGCTTGCACCATCCGCTGCTGTTCTTCGAACTCCGCCCGGAACTCTTGATCGGCCGCCGCGATCTGGGGCGCGATGCCCTCATAGACGACATCCAGGTCGAATTCATTCCAGTTCAGGTTGTGCTGGATCTCGGTGGGCTGCAGTCCCGCCTCATTCAGGGCGGCCAGCACAGCTTCGGCGGTCTCGCGCTGGCGGCGCAGTCCGCCGATGATCACTTTGTCGAATTTCAGGCCTTCACCGCTCACCCAGGCACCGAGACGGCGGGCCTGTTCGTGGCCCAGTTCGGATAAACGGTCGTAGTCGTCGCGCAGCCCGGCCTGGCCGTGGCGGAACAGGTAGATAGTGCTCAATGATTTGCTCTCTTCAAGGGGCTAGGGCAGCAAGCGCGCCGCCGTGGCGCCCAACTCTCTTACCATTTCATCAAAGTGTGCGAACCTCGCGTCGGCTGTTTGACCCTGGCGCCACCGGAAAAAGATCTGCTGGGCAATGACGGCGAGTTTGAAGATCCCGAACACTTCGTACCAGGGCAGGCGTGAGACGTCGCGTCCGGTGGAGTGGGCGTAGGCCTGGATGAGGGTATCGCGGTCCCAGAAGCCCGGCTCCGCCGTAATTCGGCTCAGGCGGGGCGCATGGCACCAATAAGTGAGCGCAACGCCGAGGTCGAACAGAGGGTCACCGATGGTCGCCATTTCCCAGTCCAGTACCGCAGTGACGGTAGCGGTATCCTCCGCTAGTACGAGGTTGTCCAGTTTGAAGTCGTTGTGAACCAGGGTGGTGCCGGAGGGTGCCGGGACATTCTGTTCAAGCCAGGGGAGGACCCGGCGGATCTCCCGGACAGGCTCTAATTCCACCTTGCCCCAGCGTCCGCCCCAGCCCGAAACCTGGCGTTCGAGAAAGCCCTCCGGTTTGCCCAAACCGGCAATGGGCGGCTGGCTGGTATCGACGGAGTGCAGCAAGGCCAGAGTTTCGATGGAAGCCCGGCTCAGCGGAACTCGTTCCTGGAGCGGTGGGGCCGAGTTGCGAAGGATACGCCCGGGCTTGAGCTCCATCAGGAAGAAATCGCAGCCCAGGACGGAGGAATCCTGGCAGAGTCTGAGCGGCCGGGGTGCGAGCGGGAACCTGGGGTGGACGGCCTCGAGAACGTGGAACTCCCGCGCCATGTCGTGGGCCTTGGGTGCTACGGGGCCTTTGGGGGGACGCCGCAACACCATTTCCTGGGGAAGCGCGTCATCCGGTCGTGAGTAGGTGCCTGGAGGCTCGAGAACGTGGACTAGATAGGTCAGATTGGAGTGACCGCCGGGATACTGCCGGACTGCCACGGGCACGCCGAGCCAACGGGATAGGGCGTCGACATCCAATTCCTCCCCGGTTCTGGGTTGGGCCGCATCATCGTGCATACCCAAAAGAGAGTAGTCGGTGGGGTGCCACCTGTAAAGCGAGTGCTCGCTTACGGCCCGTGAACTCCCCTATCAAATAGGAACGAATGATGTTCCCAGCCGCCCGCAACAAGTTCATAATGGGGAGATGCGTCCAGGCGCGGCCGTAGTGGCCGGATCTTTTCCGCAACGCAGCGCCCCTGGAGCGCGTTCAATGGTACTTGAGGCCAGATGTCTTCAGGCCTCCAGGTTTGGGCCTGTCGAGTACGGTGCATGTGGCCGTTTTTGCTGTTTGGACTGGCCGGCGAACTGAGAGTGACTTGTCCGCCCAATGCAGGCGGGACAGGACTTCTGGTACTGGCCGCTGGGCTAGCGTGTGGAGGAGATGGCCGCGACAAGGCATGGCCATCGAATGGCGGCGGGTGTTAGGCTGCGTCCGCGCGGCAGTGGTAATTTGTGTGTAAGACTTAGTGCATCCACGGAATTTGTGCGGTTCGTAAGGTAAAGTTATGTTAACGGTCGAAGGCGCGCGTACAAGTGTGCGAACCTACGTCCGTCTGACGGCATTGGAATCCGTGCCGGCCCCTTGGTCCTTCAGGACGGGATGGCACGAGATCAGATATTAAGGAGTCTCATGCGCTTCAGGTGTATCGCGCCTACGGCGGCAGTGTGTGCGTTGGTGCTGGTGAGTTCAGCCGTTCAGGCGCAGTCGAGCGCGGCGCTGTCCGGGCAAATCGTTGATCCGAGCAAGGCGAACATCGTTGGCGCAAAGGTGACTCTAACGGACTTGCAGCACGGGTCGCAGCGGACGACCACTTCGAACGATTCGGGCATCTACATTTTCGAGCCGGTCGAGCCTGGCCAGTATTCGCTTCAGATTCAGGCCAAGGGGTTTGCGGAGCTCACTCTGAACCTGATTGAACTGAAGGTTCGAGACCGGAAGTCGCTCAAGTCTGAGCTGGTGCTGGAGTCGACGCGGAGTTCCGTGACGGTGGAAGGCGAGACCCTCGGCATTTCGTCCGATGTTTCGGTCGGCGTCGCGGTCGAGGAAAACTACCTGCGCCACCTGCCGGTGAACGGCCGTACGGTGAATGCGTTGACGCAGATGGCGCCCGGGATTGTGAGCGGCGTCGGGCCGGGCGGGGAATTGAATTCGAATGGACTCCGGTCCAACACCAACTACTACATTCTGGACGGCGTCAGCTATAGCGGCGGCGCAGGCTTGCTGGGCGGACCGGGGGGCGGCGGCGGCCCCATGATGGGACCAGCCCTGGCTATGGGGGCCGGCGGTGCGACCGGGCTGAACAGCCCGAGTCTGGACAGCCTGGAGGAAGTGCGGATTCAGACTTCCACTTTCGCCCCGGAGTTTGGACGCACGCCGGGCGCGCAGATCTCGATGACGAGCCGCGGCGGCACGAATGCCCTGCACGGCTCGGCGTATGACTATTTCCGGAACGACAAGTTCAACGCCAACGACTGGTTCGCCAATGCGGCCGGGCTGGACCGGGGCGCAATGCATCAGAACCAGTTCGGTGGCACATTGGGCGGGGCGCTCGTCAAGAACAAGACCTTCCTGTTTGGTTCAGCGGATCTGGCATTGCGCGATGTGCCGCAAACCGTGGTGGCCAACGTTCCGTCACTGCTGGCACGCAACGCGGCGCCTGCCGTGTTGCGTCCGTACCTGCGGGCGTTCCCCCTGGCCAACGGTCCGGATCTGGACAACGGCGCGGCGCGTTTCACAGCGGTCACAACGAATCCACAGAACCGAAAGTCGTATGCCGGCCGGCTTGACCACACGATCAGCCCCGGCAATGTGGTGTTTGCGCGCTACAGCTTTACGCCTTCGAACAGCGACCAGCGTGGTTCCGAATTCCAGTCGCCCAGCGTCATGACATCACAGGATTCCAAGTCGCACAGCGTGACCGGCGCCTGGATCAAGTCTGTGAGTGCCCGCACCGTGAATGATCTGCGGATCAACTACACGTCGAATACGCTGTCGTCTTCGGGTGTGATGGATACCTTTGGCGGCGCGATTCCTCTCCGGTCCGCGGTGGTCTTCCCCTCGGGCGTGGACACGACCAACGGCTCATTCAACCTCAGCGTGCTGGGACTGTCCAGCTACACGTTCGGGGCTCGCGGCGGCAACGACCAGAAGCAGTTGAACGTCGTGGACGGGCTCAGCATCACCGCTGGTTCCCACTCTTACAAAGTGGGCTTTGACTACCGGCGCTCGAGCGTCACGAACCATAACGTTCCTTATAACGTGAATGCAACCTTCAACGGCCTTGGCCCGGATGAGGGCTCGTTGCTCTCCGGCACCGCGACGAATGTCTCTGTGAGTTCGAATGTGGCGGCGGTTTACCCACAGACGGTGAACTACTCCGCCTACATCCAGGACACCTGGCATGTCAGCGCGGCGACGACGATCACCTACGGTGTGCGCTGGGACGTGAATCCCGCCCCGTCGGTCTCGCAAGGCGAACGGCCTTTCGCGATCTCCTCGTTCCTCTCCAACCGCGTGACGCAAGGTGAACCTTTGTATAACACCCGTTGGGCCGACTTCTCACCCCGTGTGGGCTTCGCCCGGCAGATTCGCTCGACCCCGGGCAAGGAGTGGATGTTGCGAGGCGGGTTCGGTGTCTTCCACGACATCGGATATGGAACCAGCCTGGGTGCGTTCTCGGGCGCGCCGTACTCCAACGTCCGCACTCTGACCCTTGCGGCGTTCCCGCTCTTTGCGAGTGACCTGGTGGTGCCGGGCCTGCCGGCGACCAAGCCTTTCGGCCGGTTGGGCGCGGCGGACAGGTCCCTGCAGTCTCCTTCCATCTGGCAATGGAACCTGACGGTGGAGCGGTCGTACGGACCGGGCCAGGTGCTCAGCGTAGGCTACGCGGGTACGCGCGGCCAGAAGTTGATGCGTACAGAGAGCCAGCCGTCATTCTCAGGCGACTATGACCTGCTGACCCTGGCGACTAACGGCGCGGAATCTTCCTACCACGCGTTGCAGGTGCAGTACCGCCGCCGGTATGTGAAGAACCTGCAAACCCAGGTGAGCTACACATGGTCGCACTCGATCGACACGGCCTCGAACGATCTGGGCATGGGCGGTTTCGCCACGCTGTACGACAGCGAGCGCGGCAACTCCGACTACGACGTCAGGCATAACCTGAACGTGAGCGGGTCCTACCTGCTGCCGTCGCCCAAGGATTCGTTCCTGAGCACGGCATTTAGAAACTGGTACACCGACTTCATGTTCGCGGCGCGGGCGGGCACCTCATTCGACATCGTGGGTGTCAGTTCCACCTCCAGCGCGGGCATTGGCGGAGGGGGCCAGGGACTCTTCGCCCAGGTGAGGCCGGACTATAACGGCAAAATCGTTTGGCTCGTGGATGACACCGTGCCAGGCGGACAGCGCCTCAACAAGGGAGCCTTCGACAGTGCCTCTGGCTATGCGCAGGGCAATCTTGGACGCAACGCCTTGCGCGGGCTCGGCCTGACGCAGTTGGATCTTTCGATCAGGCGGCGTGTGGACATCGGGGAGCACGGCGCGCTGCACCTCTCCGTGGCGGCCATGAACCTTCTGAACCATCCGAGCTTCGCGAATCCCTCACGGAATGAAGGGGCGAACATGACCAGCGTCAACTTCGGTATTTCGACGCGGACGCAGGCCGGCGGCGGGTTTGGTTCTCTCTATCAGAGCGGCGGTCCGCGGTCGCTCGAGTTTGTGCTGCGGTACCAGTTTTAGGGAATTTGCCTGAGTATGAAGAGCCTCAAATACAATTCTGTTCGCGGGCCTGTGTTGGCCTTGAGCCTGGCGCTCTGTCTGGCCAACTCGGCGGCTGCGGACGAGACCGATCAGCAACCGGCGAAGGCTGAGCCGGCGAAACCTGCGGAAGGGACTGAGAAGTCCAAGGCGCCGGTGAAATCCAAGTCCGGGCTGCAGGCCGCTGACGGCTCCTATGTGAGACGGTTCTCGGTGGGTGGCTCGATTAGTGTTATCGGATTCCCGGTTGTGCCGGCCAAGACGAAGGATGTCACCATCAACACCGGGTTGAGCGTCAACTCAAAGACCGACACAACCAACAAACGAGTGGGCGGTGGTGTGGACTTCCAGGCCACGCTGACCAATCGCTTCGCGATCAATGTGGGCGTCATGATGCGGCGCGTGCGGTTTGCCACGACGGACACAACCTACTACGGTGTGGACGACACCACGACTACAACCGACGAGCGGACCAAGATGATCGTGGAGCGGGGCACCAGGGCAACCATCCTCGATTACCCGGTTCTGCTCCGCTATTACACGAAGAATCACCGTACGGCGGGGCGCCGCTGGTTCTATGAAGCCGGCGGAGCGTTCCGTCAGATTACCGGAATTCACTCCATCGGGCAGACCACCCAGACCGATAGCACCGTGGATTGCTGCGACGAACAGCCCCTGAAACCGACCAACCGGATCATCCCCGGATACGTGGTGGGTGCCGGATTACAAATGATCGATGAGTTCGGAATTCGGTTTGTACCGGAGATTCGATACACGCGCTGGGCGCGCCGGACTTTCGACACTCAATCGACACGGATGCAGACGAACCAGGTGGAGTTCGTACTGTCGCTCACATTTTGAGAATGAATGTCATGAGAATCAAGCGGAACCTGCTGTTAGTGGCAGCGCTGACGGCCCTTACGTCCGTAGCGCAGACTTTGCCGAATACGGCATACACGGTCCAATCGGTGTATGGCGCCGGTTGGAAGGGAGACGGCGGACCTGCCGTCGATGCACTGCTTGACGGCCCGTCAGGTATGGCCGAAGATTCGGCCGGCAACATCTACATCTCCGAGCAGAACGCCGGCATTATCCGGCGGGTGAAACCGGACGGGTCCATTGAACGCTTCGCCGGCACTGGCATTCTCGGCTACGGCGCCGCGGGCCAGTCGGCCCTGTCGACGAACCTGTACAGCCCAACCGTGCTGCTGCTCGACAATGATGGCGGGCTGATCTTCTACGAGGCCCAATACTGCAGGATCAGGAAAGTACAGACCGATGGAACGGTCAAGGATATCGCCGGGACTGGACGTTGCGGCACTAGCTTGCAGGGCATTTCCGGCAGCTACCGCGAGCGCAAGGCGCTTGAGACCGACATCGGCTCCATTGGCGGCATGGTGGTCGATAGCCAGGGGCGTCTTGTGTTCAGCGAGTCCGACCGCAATGTCGTGCGCCGTGTGGACACCGATGGCTATGTCCGCGTGATTGTCGGCACGGGGGACGCCGGTTCGACGGGTGATTCCCACGAGGCCACCTCAGCCACTCTGAATGCACCGGCCGGCCTGGCGAAGGACCCCGCGGGCAACATCTACATAGCTGACGGTTTCAGCTGCCGTATCCGCCGTCTCGACACCGCTGGCGACATCTGGCCCTTCGCGGGTGCGGGCCGTTGCGCTGTGGCCTCGGATACCTATGTTGGCAGTTCTTCCACGCCGTTGGAGCGAGTTAGTTCGATCGCCTACGACAGCGTCAACAGGGCGATGTATATCGCCATGCCGCGTGCTTACCGCGTTGTCCGGATGGATATCGACGCCGCGCGCATTGGCCTCTACCTGGGCAACGGCGTGCTCGGCTCGGCCGAAGCTTCGCAGCCACTGAGTCTTTCGCTCAACGCGCCCAGCACTGTCCTCGTTTCGGCGCGGCAGGGCGTGCTGGTTTCCTCCCAGGATTCCTACCAGGTGTACAAGGTCCAGTCGGGTGTGGTTTCGCGCTTTGCCGGCAACTGGGCGCGTCCTGACCTGGGGCCGAACTGCACTTCCGCGAAGTTCATGCGGCCGCGCGGCCTGTTCCGCGTGTCCGACGGGTCGCTTCTGATCTCCGACTCGGGTGCCGGGATGCTGCTGCGCTGCAGCGATCCTGATGCGATTGCGGGTGTGGCCGGCAAGTCCTTTCCGGCGGGCTATACCAGGGGTGACGGCGCCGCGGCGTCGGATGCCGTCCTCGATCAGCCCAACCGGGTCCTGCAGGCGGCGGACGGAAGGATCTACTTCAGCGAAGCGACCCGTATTCGTGTGATCGATCCGAACGGGGTGATTCGCACGCTGAAGTCCGGCTTGAGCAATCCCAGCGGCCTGGCTTTCGATTCCCTGGGCCGGTTGGTATACGCCGAGACAGGCAGCCATCGGGTTGTGCAGTACGACCTCAATTCGAACACCGCGACGGTAATCGCCGGCACCGGGGTTGCGGGCTGGTTGGGGGATGGCGGTGCCGCCACTTCAGCCAGGCTGAATTCTCCAACCGACATTGCCTACGATTCCAAAGGCAACCTGCTGATCGCGGACCGTGGCAACCACCGGATCCGGAGCCTGAATCCGGACGGGACAATCGAGACGATCGCCGGCTCCGGCCTCGGCTTGAGCTACGCCGATATCACCGGGCTGCAGGCGAAGAAGACGGGCTTCGGGTCGATGGATGGGATGATCATCGGGCCGGACGACCGGATCTACCTGTCCGAGTCTGTCCGGGTGGACGTAATCAACAAGGACGGTAGTGTCCGCGTGATTACGGGCTTCCTGGGAGAAGACGACAACGGTGTCAGCTCGTACCTCGATGGCCCCTTGAACGGCGCCGATGGCTTGATCGTCGATGCATCGGGCAAGTTGCTGATTGCCGTGCGACGCGAAGGCCGGATCTTCTCGGCCACACCCAAATAGACCAGCGGACAGTCTTCCGCGAGCAGAACGAGGGCAACCTTCCCAGGGAGGTTGCCCTTCGCTATTTCAACCATTGGCCGCCACGGCCTTCTGTGGACGCATTGAGGCACGTGCCAGTTGGGGCGAGACCACCACGGCCCGCGCATCGGCCAGGCGTCCAGCCGCGGCATCCATGGCGAGTAAGCCCCATGGGTCTCCGAACGTCGACTGGTTTCCGGCCACGGCATCGCCAAGCGCGTCGATGAGGTTCCGGCGGCGCTTCTTGAATTCATTGTTTTCGTGAAGCCCGGCTGGATCCACTGTTTTCAGGAAGTTCTCCATCTCCACCAACGACCTCGCCGCCAACGCCATGCTCCCAGCCCACCACACGATGAGCGTGTAGTCTGACCGGATGACACCCAACTGCACGCCCTGGTTCAAGGGAGCCGGCAGCACGAACGGGAAGCCGGGTTGCCCGGATGCCCGCAGCTTGGCCCAGAGCTTGTCATCTCCCAACGGAATATGGCGGAAGTCGTCCGGATCGCCGGCCACCAACGCCAGCATGGCGTCGCGGCCGATCCTCTCGTAGTCTTCCATCGGACGAGGTTGCCCGCCGGCGCTGACAAACAGGGCGCGGAAGGCTGCCGGGTCGAACTCCGTCTCCAGCAGCATCGTGGAGTTGCCAAATTGTGTGGCTCCTGCCAGGATCCGGCCACGCTCATCCGCAGTCATCAGGCCCAGTGCGACGATTGCATCCAGATTGTCGGCCATGGTTCTTGCGTTCGTCTTCTGATGGAACTCAAAGTAACTCTGGGACGCCGTGAATTCGTGGGACTGCGTCAGCCGTGAGGCGCTGTAGGCCGCGGTGACCAGCAGCGATTCGAAGACAGCCTTGCGTAGCTTCTGGCCGTCGGCCTCGAGGGGCCGCGAAGTCACGCTGATTTTCTCGCTGCTCACTTTGTCGGCAATCACCAGTGCACCGGAAATGGGTTCGAACGTCACGCTGCCCGATCGAACCAGTTCGCTGATCGAGATTACGTTGACGATCCCCAGAAGATTGATGCGCAGCGAAATGCCTCGCTTCCGTAGATCGTTCGTGATGTTGCGGACCGGAGTGACGCCCGGCATGCTGAGGTCCTGCAGTCCGGTGAGGACGGAGAAGTCGCCGTCCAGGGCGTGGTGGACGGCAACTGCGGATTCGTCGCTGAGTTGATCCAGTGCAATCTCGTAGAGAAACGCCGCCTCGTCGGAGCGTAATGCGGAGAACTGAAAGTCGAGCGCAACGGAGAGGCTGCGGTTAATGCCGGCCACGACTGCATCCTGAATTGAGGCGATCTGCGAGCCTGAAAGGCCGGCGTCAGACAGTTGTTGGGCGTCGGCGGCGGGATCGCTGCTGATCTTCTTCATCAGGGCGGAGAAGAGGTCTTTGCCCATCGCATCGGCGGAGACGCCCGCGCTAGCATTCACATCAAAGGTGAACTGCGAACCGGCCCGCTTGTAAAGCCCCAGCCGAACCTTGTTTGCGGAGGTTTTCTGAGCGCGGATCTGGTACTCGCCTGAGACGCGGATCCGCGCTCCTACATCTAGCGAGGCGCCGGCCTTGAGACTCAATGGCGCTCCGACCAGCGGCAATTTCGGAGTTGCCAGGGGATTCACCGCGGCGGCCAGGTCGAAGCTCCCCGAGATTTGGAACGAGCCCGTGCCCGTGACTGCCGAAACCGCCCCTTCCGGCATATGGACCAGATCCTGCACGTCACCGGGAATAGTGAAATCCCGCAGCACCTCCGTGACACCCTCCGCCAGCGTTTTGGCGGCCGGTCCGGCCGGGAATAGATGGCAGCATCGGACGTCAATCGCGGTACCGGCGTTGAAGCCGAAACTGAGATCGCCTTCCCCGGCGGCGATGCCCAGCTTCAGGCCGGGTTGGAAAGAGCACCAGACGTACGCCATTCCGTCCGGCACCATAATCGGTTCCCCGAAGTGCTCCTGTTCGAAAAGCGCCGAGGGTGTTTCCGCCGTGACGCCCACTTGAGCCTGGAACGAAGCGCCAACTGTCCACTCCGTGTGGGCGGCGCCGAACTCCAGTGCATCCTTGAAGTTCAGGCCGAAGTTGAGCGCGAAGTTCTTGCCAGGCGCAAGCGGCTTGGGGAATGCTTTCACCAGCTCCGGTGCGGCCAAAAGAATGGCTAAGTCGCCTTTGAGGTACTTGGCGAATGCCGAGGCAGGGGTAGGCGCGATGACCGCGAGGTCGGCGCTCAAGTTGTCGAGAATCTTGATGGTAGGCACGATGGGATCCTGTCCAACTGCATGCTGGCGGCGCACCCGGTGGGCCGGGAACTGGAAAGCCTCCATCGGGCGCTGAACACCCCATACCCAGCCCTTGAGTCGCCGCTCTTCATAACACGCTACCGGGTTTCCCCTGCTTTGGCCAGGCATTTGTTTCAGATACCTGGCCGCGGCGGCTGAACGGCGGTTGGCCGCGACGAAGATGAGCTTGCCGGTGCGGCGTCCCCAGCGCGCCGAATCGGTTTCATCAGGACCTGGAGGGCATCGGCGGGTTGCCAATTCGGAGGAGGGCTGAACCGGATTAAAGGACGTTTAGGTCCTGTTGGCAATCTGTAGAATGAATCAGAATTAACATTAATTACAAAGGCGGTTGTGGCTCAATATGGGCAGATTACACTGCGGAATACGAGCTGAGTTGCCCAATTCCCGTCTACGCCGGACCGCCGGTGGCCGCCGTTCGGCGCTGCGTTGTCCTGCCTGCTGCCTTTTCCATTCGCCCTTCCGAATTCGACAACGAGTAGAGGGGTGCTGCCGCTGGCTGACAAGTTACCGCTACGGGAAAACGCTAGATTCTACTCAGGATCTGCCATTCTCCGCGGTTTGATGTGGCTATCCTTCGACTACGAATGGAGGGCGGTGCCCAGACGTGCCTTGCCGCAATCCGAGAATCCGGTTGATGTTCAACCGCGCAACCGTGCGGGCATCCCCCCCCACTAGGGTGAACTCACTCCAGAGTCCTAGCAAGACTAGCCTAAGGGCAAAGATGCACTTGGCACGGTTCTAGGACTGTGGTTTAATCTTCATAGCGGGTGGGGGGGTACCCTCCCCACAAAGGTCAAGAATAACAACATTCCGCACTCGCAGGCTTTTGGAGGAGGATCATGAGAAGGTCAATCGTTGGGCTAGTATTCTCGTTTCTGGTTGGGGTGCCGAGCTACGCGGTGCCCGTCTACTACCAGTACAATCTTGGGGCTCTTGGTGCGGCGAACGCGGACGCAGGGAATCAATACGATCCGAGCAACCCGGGCGCCTGGACCGGTATTTGGGGTGGGAACCTCTTTTCCAAGGGCAACGTGAACGTGGCCTTCAATTCCGCGTCGAAGACCAGCGATCCTGCTCTGCAGAGTGATTCGCGTCTAGACTCGGTTCCGTTCAGCATCGCCACCTCAGGCAATCAATCCTGGAGTGCCCGCCGGGCGGTGATCGACCAGGGTCTTGCCTCCGACGCCCCCGTTTCCCTTCAACTGGACACCAACGTCAATAACGCGCAAGTCGTATTCCTCATGATGAACACGACTTGGGGGCGGAACTCGCCATCGGTGGAGATCGTCCTGCAGTTCAAAAACGGCCCTGATGTTACGTACACCCTGAGTGGCGGCACGCAGATCAGAGACAGCAACGATTCGCAGGTGAATACGAATCTGCTGCTTTGGCCGAACTCGATCAATACGAACCTGATCTCCAACTCTACAGGCGGGCAGACCGCGTCTGTGAACGATCAGACGTACGACATGTCTTACCAGTCGAAGCCATTCCGCGATTACCGCGACGTGGTTGGGCTCTTCATCGACCCCGCCTACGCGATGGATACCCTGACCGGGATTATCATTCGCGACATCGGACAGAACTCCGGGTCCGGGTACGATCCGAACGCCAGCCGGGCCTTTGTCTGGGGCGTCACGGTAGCCGCGGGTACCTCTCAGATTCCTGAGCCTTCCACCTTCGCCCTCCTGGGTGCGGGTTTGGCTTCACTCGCCTACGTGCGCCGCCGCCGGGGGTAGCCGCACTAGACAGCCTGAGTTCCAAGGGGCATCTCCCGTGAGATGCCCCTTTCTCGTGTTTGGCCGCCTCACCAGCCCGGCGGTTTTTCCTCGGCCCACCTCACGGATCGACTGTCTACTGGATAGGGGACCTGGGGTTCCGGCTATCTCGTACTTCAACGAGCAATGCGAAGCGCCCATCGGATTCCGTGCGAAAGTCCGGTGTGTCCAATTCCCTGGAAGCTGTTGAAGGCATCTGGCACGAGCAGTGACTCGAACTGGTGGACAAGGAATGACTCACAATCTTCTCACCGGCAGCTCAAGCAAGCAGGCGGGCCCGGATCCAGGCCCGCCGTAACCTCCGCATATCAGCGTGCCGCGTACTGCTTGAACAGGTCCGCCACGTGACCGGATTCGGCATCCCCGGGGTGGATCACGACGCGCCAGCGGAGTTGAAGCTTCTGGCCGGGCGCCAGTTTGGTCTTACGCTCCTCCATGGCTGGGTCGAAGGCGTTCTGGCCGAAGGGGTTCAGGGAGAAGAGCCCGTAGTCGCGGGCGTGCCAGTAGGTGGGTGAGTTCGGGTTCTTCGGGTGATCGAAGATCGCGACGCCCAGGCGCTCGCCGTCCACTTCCGCGGTGTAGTCGACCCAGGCCGCACGCTTGCCCCACACGTTGGCCATGCCGGCCTGCCCGTTGGAGTTCACCATCCTGCCGCCTTTGCGTTCCGTGAAGTTCTCGGCGAGGCGGATGGCGAACGCGCCTTCCTTGGTGTCGCCAAGGGTCACTTCGGTGGCGGCTGTGAGTGTGATGTTGAAGTCAATGATGCGCAGGGTCGGATCCGAATAGAACAGCATCTCGCGGTTCTCATTGAGCAGGACCTTGCCGTCGGGATCGCGCCATTCCATGACTGCGGTGAGTGTTCCAGGGCCTTTGGCGGTAGCATCCTTCCACTTGGCGTCGCGGACCACCACGCGGCCAATGCGGCCCTTGGTGTAGGTGGGGTCGTTCTCCCAGAACTTCACGCCATTGACGTCGTCATAGGTGAACCAAAGGCCGCGGTGGTGCAGATGGTCGCGGCTCTCGCCGGGGAGCATCTGCATCGGGAAGCCCCGGGTGACGATTTTACCGGAGGCGGAATAGAGCGGCGCGAGGAACGGCTTTCCGGCGTTGTCGCCGTAGTGGAAGGTGGTGAAGGGCTTCCCGTCGATGTTTACGGAGATGGCATCGGGGGCGAAGCGGACCTGGGCGGAGAGGCACGTGGCCGCGGCCAAGGCGAGAAGGAGAGAAGTGCGCATTGTCTGGAACCCCAGACAGTGTATCGCTTGCGAACTGGCATGTCAGCCGGAATGTGTAGATAATAGCTACCGATGTCACCCAAAACACTGGCCGCGTCTTTGCTGGTCACCCTGACGGTGTGCTCGGCTCAATCGAATTTGCCGGAGTTGAAAGTGGACGCCTCCGATGGGGGCTCAGTGTTGCGGGTGCGCAACACGGCTTCGCAACCGGTTGTCGCGTACATGATCGAACTGGTGAACTATCCGGGCAGTTGGTTCGCGTTCTGGCAGGACGAGACTACAGCGGAGCCGATCAAACCGGGCGAAGAGCGGCGCATTCCGATCACTAACATGACAGTGGGCGCGGCTCCGGAGTATGTGAAGATGCAGGCCGCCGTGTTCGCGGACGGGTCGACTGCCGGCGTGCCCGAGAGGGTCCCGGTGCTGGTGGAGCGGCGCAAGCAGATTCTGGCCACGGTGAAGGAGCTGATTGCGCGGCTATCGAAGGCCGGGACGGCGGGGCAGAGCGGCACGATGGCGGCAGCCGAGCTGAAGAAGTGGGACGAGTCCATCGCCGGGCCGACGCGGGCGAACCGGGCGAAGCAGGAAGGCATTGTGGCGGCGGCGGTGAAAGGACGGATCGGGTCGGCGGCGGCTGCGTTGGAGACGGGTTCAGTGACAGCGGTTCTGGCCTCGTTGCGGGCCGACGAGAAGAAACTCCAGGGCGGGCAGTAGCCGGGGGCGGTTCGGGACACGCCCCCGGACTTCATCGCAATCAGACCGAGTATTTGTGGGTGAGCTTGCGGATCTCGGCCAAGCCCTTAGGGACGGCGACGGCGCTGGGCTCCTTCGCTTCGTACTCGAGGGAGAGGTAGCCTTTGTAGCCTCCGCCCCCGATCAGCTTAACGACACGGTCCCAGTCCTGCGGGCCGGTCTTGCCGTCGTCGTAGGTCATCTCCGCCTTCATCTGAACATTGACCGCATGGGGCAGGCACTGCTGCATCTGCTCAAAGGCGTGGTCCTTGAAATTGCCGGTGTCGAGGTTGATGCCGACCCAGGGCGAGTTCACCTTCGTCACCATTTCTAGAATGCGATCGGCCCTGGTGCAGATGCCGCCGTGGTTCTCGAGTCCAAGGATGATACCCTTGGCCGCGGCGATGTCGGCTCCGCGCTTCAGGCATTCCACCACCCAAGGCACCGCTTGCTCTTCCGTCGTGGTCTTGGGGACCGTGCCTCCGAAGACGCGGATGTGAGTCGCGCCGAGCATGTCGGCCACATCCACCCAGCGGGCGATGGAGGCGACTTCCGCATCACGATCGGCCTGGTTGGGTTTCGTGAGCTCCGTGCGCACGGCGATGGAGTAGATGGAGACGCCGTTGCGGTAGGCCAGCCGGCGCAGGTTGTGGAGCCATTCCGCGCTGGTATTGGGGAACCAGTAGACGGTCATGTCGATGCCGTCAATGTTCCACTCCACGCACTTGGTGATGAGATCCTCATACGTCATCGACTTGTCCTGCAGCTCTTTGCGGAAGGAGTAGGCGCAGATGGCGGGCTTCATGCGGGCCGGGGAGGATGGAGCGGCCTGGGAGAGTTGCGGGGCCAGGGCCGCGGCGGCCGCGGCGGATGTGGAGGAGAGGAAGGCTCGACGGTTCATCGGTATCGATGGTATCGCAGGGGGAGGCAGGAAGGGCCTCGGGTTTATCGGTGCAGGGGCGAGGCGGCCTTCGCGCCGGACGGCGGGTCCATCCCCAACAGGTCGACGACCAGCGGGGCCACCTGGATCGAGCGGAGCTGCGGCCACGTGGTTCCCGGCTTGACGCGCGGGCCCCGCAGGATGCAAATGGCCTGCATGTCGGGACGGCCGGGGAAGAAGCCATGGACGCCCCTGGGTTTGGTATTCGCATCGAATAAAGCCGGGTTCGGGCGGCCGGAGGCGGCGTAGCCTGGCGCCAGGTCGAAGTAGAGGTCGCCTCCCGCGGGTCCTCCGATGCCGTACTTTGCTCCATCCCGCTCCGGTGTGAAGAAGGCTGTGAAGACCGGTTTGCCATTTTCCTGGATCGCGGCCAGCGCCTGACGCGCCTGTTCGACGACCTTGGCGCGCTCCGCCGTTGGCACAACTCCGCCCTTCCAGTCCGTCGTGTTCACGAGGATCGAGTTGTAGAGATACGACGCCTTCTCGCCCAGGCCGGCGCGGCGAAGCACCTCGTGGACAGAGACATAACGTGTGACCGGAGCCATGCCGTGATCGGAGACCCACAACAGATGGTCGGATTTGCGGGCAAGCTTGGCGAACTCGGCGGCTCCGCGATTGACGGCGATGTAGCCCCAGCGGCGGAACTGGTCGATCGACTTCTGGCCATTGCGCGAATACCCGAGCCAGGAGTGTTCAAATTCATCGGGGAAGGGCAGGTAACTTTGGAAGAAGCGCGGCTGGTAGCGGGCGTGCAGCCATGCGGCATGACGGGTCATCTGGCGAATGACGAGTTCGACAGCCTCCAGGTACTCGGGCTCGCTCAGCGTGCCCTGCTGCATCAGCGCCTCGGGTCCGTTGCCGATAAAACCGCCGGCGTCGCGGAAGAGCGCGGGCAGCGGTTGCGTCATGGCCAGTTCCTGCAGGGGCGAGACGTAGAGGCGGAAGGAGGCTGGCGTGAGCTCGAAGAGCCGGAAGTACAGGACCCCGGGGACGGGTTGCGTGATGGCGAGGCCGGCGCTGAAGTAGCGGGCGAGCGGCCGCTGGCGGGGCAGTTCTTTTTCGACGGCGGCAGGCCGGACGTCCACGAACTCCTTCGATCCGGAAACGGAGATACGCAGCGTGCCGTTGCGGCGTTCAGCGCGGAGCGAGAGCGGGCCGTGCTGGATGCGAATGGAGCCGTCGGGTTGCGCCTCCGTGTTCTTGAGAGTGAAGAGGCCGTGCGGTGCCAGCAGGCGGGTCTGGTAGCCGTTCAGGACGATGGCGCCGTGGCCCGAGTTCATGGGTGTGAACGGGTAGCCTTGCGTGGGCTGATGCGCGACAGAGGACCGCCCCTGGCGGGCGGCGGCGACCCAGATGGCCTCCGCGTCAAGCTGGGTTGCCAGGAAGCCGTTGCCGCGTTCCAGGATGGTGTGCGCCGAACGGGGCAGCAGGGGCGGGTTGTTGGTGGTGATGTGGTTGACGTCGCCGTAGCACCCTGTCCACAGGGCGGCATGCGAGTTGGCGGTAGTGGAGGGGAAGGCCGCCTGCATGCCGGCGGCGCTGGCTCCGCGGGCCATCGAGTCACGCAGGACGGTCAGTTCCTGGGCGACAGGGTCGGTTGTGAGGGCCTGGTGACCGAGTCCGTCAAGGGAGACCATCACGACGCGTTGGGCGTGAAGGGCGAATGGGGCCGTGCAGAAAAGAGCGAGTGAAATCAGACTATGCCGTACGTAATAAACCATGCCAACAACCGTTTTGCGCTACCTCCCCTACGATAGCTGGGGCGGTAGCCTCCATGGAAGCGGCCGAGCCTGAAAGGGCTAGCGGGCTTCGGGCGACGAGGCGTTCTCGAAGAGTTCCCGCCACGAGGCATCGAGGGCGGTCCAGCGGTCTGGCCCGGTGTTATCCCGTTCGGAAAGCGACAGGGAGCCGTGACCACCGGCACACAGGAGTTCAGTGGTAGCGGGCTCAAAGACACTGCCCCAGGAGCCGACGGAGACCGGCATGTCGAGCAGGCGCAAGCAGACGGGGCACCGGCGGCGCTGATCGTTGATGCTCCAGCGGGTGGCGGCTCCGAAAACTGCAATAAAGACGATGCCCAGCACCAGGCCGCCGCCGAGAATCCGCAGCGCCTCCGATTGGATGATTGAGCGTAGAGCGGAGCCGCCCTCGAACCAGAGGCCGACAATGGCCGCCTGGACGGCGAGGGTCTTGATGATGAGATGGAGCCAATAACGCCAGCCGGCTTGCCGTACGGGGAGGCGGCTGATCACCAGTAGCATCAAGGCGATGAGAAGGGCCAGGCCGAGGGGCGCGAGGTAGGCCGCGACCATGTCTCCGCGCGGGTCGTAATGGATGTGCGGGCGGAGCGTCACTGGCAGGGGTTTTGCGTGCTGGACGAGATCGGCCACGCGGCGCACCACCTGGAAGCCGTGGGAAAGCAATCCCGTAAGGGTGATGGTGGCTACGGCGCACACGATGGGGAACCAGGGCCCGCGCTGGGCGTGGAGGATCTGCTCGCGCCGGAAACGGAGTTCAAAGGCATCGGCCCAGGCTCCACGGCAGTAGCGGGCGGCCAGGGCGGAGGCTTCGTTGGTGAGTTCGCCGCGTTCGGCCAGGATCCACCAGTCGCGAAGACCGGACTCCCACTGTTTGCGCCAGGCGGGGCGGGCGTGTGAAGGGCACAGAAAGCTCGCCAAGCGAAGGAGGATGCGATAGGCAATGGGCGGTGCAGCTTGCTCTGGCGGGCTCATACGGCCTCCTTTCTCCGTTTTGGTCACGAAGATAGACGCCGATGGCCCGCGCGAAGTTCCTGGCGCGACGGGTAGAGATAAGACGCCTGGCGGCCGCTTAGCCGACGCGCCGGTAGATGGTGACGGACAGCGGGGGCAGGGTGAGGCTGATGAAGTTGTCGCGGCCCTGCACTTTTCCGGAATTGGTCCGGAGGTCTCCGGAATTGCAGACGCCGCTGCCGCCGAAGTGCTGCCAATCGCTATTCATCACTTCCTGGTAGACACCGCCGGCGGGAACACCGACGTTGTAGTTGTAGCGGACGACCGGCGTAAAGTTGCACACCACCACCAGGAAGTTCTCGTGGTTCTTCGCGCGACGGATGAAGCTGATCACGCTGTTGTCGACATCGCGGAAGTCGATCCACTCGAAGCCCTGCCAGTGGTAATCGACCTCGTACAGGCTGGGTTCGTTCTGGTAGAGGAAGTTCAGTTCGCGCAGGAAGTCGCTGAGGCCGCGGTGCAGCGGGTATTGCAGCAGGTCCCAGCGGATCTGGCTTTGCCAGTTCCACTCCTCATACTGGCCCAGCTCACAACCCATGAACAGGAGCTTCTTGCCGGGGTGGGCAAACATGTAGGCGAGAAAGACGCGGACGTTGGCGAAGCGCTGCCACTCGTCGCCGGGCATCTTGCCGATGAGCGAGCCCTTGCCGTGAACCACTTCGTCATGCGAAATGGGCAGGACAAAGTTCTCCGTAAAGGCGTAGAGCAGGCTGAACGTGATGTGGTTGTGGTTGAAGCGCCGGTAGACGGGATCGCTCTTGAAGTAAGCGAACATGTCGTGCATCCAGCCCATGTTCCACTTCATGGTGAAGCCGAGGCCGCCGGAGTAAACCGGGTGGGAGACGCCGGCGTATGAGGTGGACTCCTCGGCGATGGTCACGGCGCCCGGCACGGTATGGGCCTCTTCGTTGAACTTGCGGAGGAAATCGATGGCCTCGAGATTCTCGCGCCCGCCGTACTTATTGGGGATCCACTCGCCGGCTTCTCGAGAGTAGTCGAGATAGAGCATGGAGGCGACAGCGTCCACGCGCAGGCCGTCGATGTGGTACTCCTTCAGCCAGAACAAGGCGTTGGAGATGAGGAAATTGCGGACCTCGTTGCGGCCGAAGTTGAAGATCAGCGTGCCCCAGTCCTTGTGCTCGCCCATGCGCGGGTCGTCGTGCTCGTAGCAGGCGGTACCGTCGAAACGGGCGAGTCCGTGAGCGTCCTTGGGGAAATGAGCAGGAACCCAGTCGACGATAATGGCGATGCCGTTCTGGTGGCACTGGTCGACGAAGTAGCGGAAATCGTCCGGATTGCCGAAGCGGGCCGTGGGCGCGAAGTAACCGACGACCTGATAGCCCCAGGAGCCGGAGTAAGGGTGTTCGGCGATGGGCATGAGCTCGAGGTGCGTGAAGCCCATGCGCTTGACGTACGGAATCAGGTGAGCGGCGAGTTCGCGGTAAGAGAGGGGCTCGCCGTCTGGATTGCGCATCCAGGATTCGAGGTGGAGCTCGTAGACGCTGATGGGGCGCTCCAGCCATTGCGTGCGTGAGCGTTGGTCCATCCACTGCTGGTCCGACCACTGGTAGCGCTCGAGGTTCCAGACGATGGACGCCTGCTTGGGCGGCTTCTCGCTGGCGAAGCCGTAAGGATCGCACTTGAGGCCGGAGACGCCGTAGATGCGCGAGCGGACGAAATACTTGTAGACCTCGCCTTCGCCGATCTTGGGAATGAAGAGTTCCCAGATGCCGCTGTCGCGGCGGCGCATGGGGTGGCGGGCGGTGTCCCACTGGTTGAAGTCGCCTGCGACGCTGACCATTTCTGCGTTCGGGGCCCAGACAGCGAAGCGCACGCCGGGGATGCCGTCGACCTCGGTCATGTGGGCGCCCATACTGTGCCAGGACTGGTAGTTGGTCCCTTCGGCGTGCAGATGGAGGTCGAAGCTGCTGAGGAGCGGGGCGAAGCGGTAAGGATCCTCAAGTTCGACTGAGCCGCCGCGCTGCTGCTCGATGTGGATCCGGTAGGCGCCCGGGTCCTCCTTCATTCGGGCGGCATACACGCCTGTGTCGTGAACACGCTCCATCGGGATGGTGGAGTCGTCGGGCAGGCGAACGGACGCGCTGGCCGCCTGAGGCAGGAGAGCTCGGATGATCCAACCGTCTTCGTCCTGATGAGGACCGAGAACGGAGAACGGATCACCGTGGTAGCCGCCGACGAGGGCATCCAACTCACCTGGCTTCATGCGGCTATTATGTCAGTTCATGGAGCTTTCTTCACTGGACAAAGCGGAACTGCACGTTCACCTGGAAGGATCGGTGACCCCGGAGACTCTGCAGGAGATCGAACCGAAGCTCTCGCTGGAGGAGATTCGGTCGCATTATCGTTACGAGAACTTCCTGGGGTTCCTGCAGAGCTACAAGTGGGTGAACCTTCATCTGAAAGCCCCGGAACACTTCGGCCTGATCACGCGGCGGCTGCTCGAAGACCTGGCCCGGCAAGGCGTGCGCTATGCCGAGGTCAACGTGAGCGCGGGCGTAGTGCTGTGGCGGGGCATGGAGTTGGGTCCGGTGTTTGACGCGATTGCCCTGGCCGCGCAGGAGGGCCCGATCCCGGTGCGGTTCATCTTCGACGCGGTGCGTCAGTTTGGACTGGAGCATGTGTGGTCCGTGGCCCGTGCGGCCGTTGGGTTGAAGGACCGGGGTGTGGTCGGCTTTGGCGTGGGAGGCGACGAGGCGGGCGGCCCGGTGGAGCAGTTCCGCGAAGTGTTCGACTATGCCCGGGCGAATGGCCTGAGGTTGGCTCCGCATGCGGGCGAGACCGTGGGTCCGGCAAGTGTCTGGGCGGCGCTCGAGTGCGGAGCGGAGCGGATCGGGCACGGCATCCGGTCGATAGAGGATCCGGTGCTGGTGGCGCACCTGCGAGACCGGAATATCCCGCTGGAGGTGTCGATCTCCAGTAACGTGTGTACCGGCGCGGTGGGTTCGTTGAAGGAGCACCCGGTGCGGCGGCTTTATGACGCCGGTGTCCCGATTATTTTGAACACCGATGATCCGCCGATGTTCCATACGACGCTTATCAAAGAGTATGAGATCGCTCGGGACGAGTTCGGATTTGGCGAGGCGGATCTGCGGACGGTGGCGGAAAATGGCTTCCGGTTCGCCTTCGGCCCTGTGCCGGGTTTCCCCTTCAATTCATAATCTGAGCTAATTTGAGGAAAATGCCTTCCAGAAGCGAATGGTGGCCGCGGATCATCTGCGCGGTCATGCTGATGGTGTGCGCGCAGGCGGGACAGAAACCGCCGGCCGTGATGGTTTGGGCTTGGGAGCAGCCGATGGATCTGCGGAGGCTGGACAAAGCCCGCGTGGGCGTGGCATTCTACGCCGCGATTCTGGGACCAGGGCGGGACGGGCAAGTCAGTGTCGACCTGAGGCGGCAGAGCCTGCGGACCGCGTTCGGCGTGTACGAGATGCCGGTGGTGCGGCTCGCCTCCTACGGGATGGGCGCCCGGCAAATGGCGAGCGCGGCGGCAGCGGTAGTGAAGATCGTCCAGACGACCAAGGCCCGAGCCGTGCAGGTCGACTACGACGCCCCGGTGTCGGAGCTGGAGAATTACCGGGGATTGCTGCGGGAGCTGCGAACGCGGCTGGGGCCGGATGTCTTCCTGTCGATGACCGCGCTGGTGTCGTGGTGCGGCGCGGATTCGTGGATGAAGGATCTGCCGGTGGACGAAGTGGTGCCGATGGCGTTCCGCATGGGGTCGGAAGATCCGGTGTGGCGCAACATGCTGGCGGCAGGGCGGGATTTCGCTGCTCCAGTTTGCCGGGATAGCCTGGGCGTGACGCTGGACGAGAAAATGCCCACGATCCCCCCGCGGCAGCGCACTTACATCTTCACGGGCTGGAACCAGCCGGAGACCCGGCTGGACGAGCTGATTCAGAAGCTGGAGCAGAAGCAATGAAGGCGGCGATCTGGACGGTGGCAGGCCTGCTGGCGGCCGTGGGCGTGGCTTGGAACTGCGGGCCGTTCCTGCCGGTGGCGGTGTTCTCCTATGCCCGGCATCCCGATTTGCCGCGAACCCGATTCCTGCAGGGTGATTTGGGGGTCCTGCGGCCGGCCTACGCGCAATCGTACCTGGTGGTGGCTTACCGGTATATGTCGGGCGTGGGGCTCACCGCACGGGAGCGGGAAGGCGTCCGCGATTACTGGCGGGACCGGGCGACGGGCCGGGCAGACCACGACGAGACCGACTGGTATCGGAACTGGACCGATCTGGTGGGCCGCGTGAACGGAGGACAGCCGGCTCCGAAGACCGCGGAGACGACTGGGGAGGCTCCTTTGGCCTACCAACCGCGGCTGCATTCCTGGGTCATCAACTGCGCGGAAGACGCGTTCAAGACAGCAGTGAGGACGTACGAGTCGCGCAGCAGGCAGTTTGGGGCGCAGAGCCAGGGCGTCCGGTCGTGGATGGTCGCGCAGCAGAAGGTATTCGAGAACTGCGAGATGGAAGACTCCGTCATGCCTGCGCCGGCGGAGGCGGAGCTGCCCGAGGTGTTCAAGCAGGATCGGGCTTACCAGATTGCCGCGGCTCATCTCTATGCTGGGCACGCGCAGGCGGCGATCCAGGGATTCAAATCGATTGCGGCCGACGCGGCGTCGCCGTGGAGCGAGATCAGTGCGTACCTGGCGGTTCGGGCTCGTCTGCGCGGGGCCGAAAGCGAAGGCGATCTGGCCAAAGTGCGTGACGAGAGCCTGGGCATCCTGAACGAGCCAAAGCTGGTGCGGATCCACGGGATGACTCGTACCCTCCTACGCCGGGCCGACGTGGGTGCGAAGCGAGCCGAGACATTCCGTGAAATGGCCAGGTCGCTGGCCGGCCCCAACGAAGATGGCAGTATTCGCGAAGACCTGTGGGATTACACCGGCATGTTCGACACTCTGGCCGGCACGCCCGAAGCGGAGGAGGAAGACCTGACGGATTGGATCCATACGTTCCAGCAGGACACGCCGCAGGCAACGCTGCACGCATGGGCGCGGTGGCGCGAGCGGAAGTCGCTGCCGTGGCTGGTGGCCGCGCTGGAGAAGGCCAACTCGCGCGATGCCGGGATCCAACAGTTAATGGAAGACGCGCGCGGCGTGAGTCCGAAGTCGCCGGCCTTCGTCACGGTGGCCTACCACCGCCTGCGCTTGAGTGTCGCGGCGGGACAGAAGGCGCAGAGCCGGGCGGAGTTGGACGGGTTGCTGGCTGGGCGGCCGGTGAAACTGCCGGCCAGCGCCAGGAACCTGTTTCAACCGCTCAGGATGACAGTGGCGCCGACGCTGGACGAATTCTTCCTGTTCGTGGCCCGGGTACCCGTGCTCGAAACCGACAACATGGACGACGCGGAGTGGCCGAGGGAAGCGCCGAAGAGGCTGAATCCGCTCATCGACACCGGCGGCGCGAACGCATTGAACGAGGCCGTCCCGTTACGTCATTGGGCTACTGCGTTGCAAGGACAGCGGCTGCCTGGAGAGATGCGGAAACGGCTGGTGCTCACGATGTTCGCCAGGGCGGCCTTCGCCTCGCAGTGGAAGGAACTGGATTCGGCGGCCTCTCTGCTGGAAGGGGTCCGGCCGGACCTCAAGGATCTTCTGGCTGGCGTCCAAGCGGCACATGACGAACGAGAGAAGAAATTCGCGGCGGCCTTCCTGCTGCTGCATACCCCCGAGGCGAAAACCTATGCCCGCGCCGGCTCCGAGCGAACCGCCCAGGACCGTCGCCTCGACAACTACCGCGACAACTGGTGGTGTCCCGACGCCGCGGATTATCAGGCCGGCAATTTTCTGCTCAGGGACCGCTTCTCGGAGTACGCCTCCCCGGAGGAGCGCAAGGGTCCACCGCAGCCCCGTTGGATCGCTCCGGCCTTCCTGAGTGCCGCGGACCTGCAGCAGGCGGCCGAGGAACGGGCGCGTCTGCGGACCGCCGGCAGCGCGCTGAAGGCGCTGGGCAGCACGGCCGTGGAGTGGGCGAAGAGCCACAAGGAAGACCCGCGAGTGCCCGAAGCGCTGGCGCTCACCGTGCGTGCGGCGCGCTACGGCTGTTCGGACAAGGATGACTGGAAGGTCACCCGGGCGGCGTTCCAGTTCCTCCACTTGAACTTTGGCCGCAGCGAGTGGGCGCGGAAGACGCCCATCTGGGTGCAGTACTAGCAGTCTGTGGCGGAAGTCCCGCTAGCCGCGCGGCAAGGGCTTGCGAGCCCAGGGCGCGAAGAGCCGACCGAACTAGTGCCGGCCCACTCGGAGGCCGGCTCGACACTGCCATGGGCCGCAAGCCCTTGTCGCCCTTTGGGTTCGCTCCGCCGCCGGCCCTCCTCCCAGAAAAAGGCGACTCTCTTCGGAGCGGCTTCGAAATTGCACTTTAGCTGCCATTCTGGTACGGGCGGCGGTGCGAACGCGGCTGCGCGACTTCCGCCACAGGCTGCTAGCCGCTAAGGCTGCCGCCACCACTTGCCGGCATCCGGCGCGACGAAGCCGGCCATCCGGTCCAGCAACTCCCCCGGATCGGTCCCTATGTGAATCATCTCGACATGCGCTGGATGGATGAATCCATCGTCCACGGCACGCCGCGCGAAAGTGAGCAGCCCGTCGAAGTAGCCGTCGATGTTCAGCAGGCCCACGGGCTTGGCATGGAACTTGAGTTGCGCCCAGGTGAGCGTCTCGAAGAGCTCGTCGAGTGTCCCAAAGCCGCCCGGCAGCGCGAGGAACGCATCCGAGAGTTCGTTCATGAGCGCCTTCCGGACATGCATGGACTCGACGACGTGCTGCTCCGTCAGTCCTTTGTGTGCGACTTCTTTGTCGACCAGGGACTGCGGGATCACGCCCACCACCCGCCCATTGAGGGCCAGGGCGGTATCGGCCAGCGCGCCCATCAGCCCGACTTGGGCGCCCCCATAGACGAGCGTGTGGCCGCGCTCGGCCAGCACTCGTCCCGTGAGCCGGGCGGCGGTGAAGTAGCTTTCGGAGGCGCGGGCGCTGGAGCCGCAGTAGACACAAACAGATTGAATCATTGCCTATGCCCAGGATGCCATGGCGCAGTGGGCCGAATCAGGGCAGGGTGCCCACCAGGGTGTTCAACGGAGGGAAACACGGAGAGGAGGACAGGCTGATTGGATTTCCCCTCCCGAAACTGGGGACTGCGCAAAGGGCCGCAAGCTCTGGATGCGCCATGCAGGCCGTTTGAGGCCGGCCGGTAGTCCAAACTCAAACTTCCGCGAAGGCCCGGGAAGGGCACGGATGCGGCAAATGGATGTCTGGCCACGCCGGCATTCGGCGATGGTCCAACCTGAGGCTGGGGACGTCGCCAGGGAGATCGGCAGGGCGAAGGAAGTTCCACCAAAGGGAGCGCAGGGAAGAGTATGTTTTCCCTTGACAACTACTTATCATGGATGTCGCCCTTTTGTCGCCATTTTCAATTCACTCAGCTTCCGTCAATAACCAACGAAAGGTACCAGTCGCCCTTCAGAGGAGAGTACAAAAGGTAGTTTCCATGTGTGTCGCGATCTGCAATGGCGACCCTATAGAAATCAAGATTCGGAAGAATCCTCTTAGGGGGAGTCCTACTGTAATAGTATCCTTTGGAGGATGCTCCATTGCTGATCGACGGCATATCTATTCTGAAGCTGACCGAGTCCCTTCCTCGGAATACTTGCACCAGTCCTAGTTCGCGCATTGCACGCCGACATTGACTCCATAGCTCGAGAGTGCAGCCTGACCGAGCAAAACGGTCAGTGCCGGAGGCGGAAGTGAAGCTATGCCCGGAACAGCGAAACTCATCTGGCGCAATCATTTCAATGTCACTATTCGCCGCAATTCTCGAACGAAGATACTCGAATAGCACTTCGTTCTCGACGAATCTCTTGCCGAGCACCACATCAGTCATGTGGTGGCTTCCGACGGAACACCCGCTGAGGAAGAGCGCGGCGTGCAAAATGCCAACGCTTACCCCCGGGCACGCCCGTCTCCATGTCGAGACGCCCCAGTTGGCTATCATGGATAAGATCGCGAATTTCACTTGCAGCCTTTTTCTTTTTTCTGTTCGTAATCGAATCCCTTCTGAATCGACTCAGCGTCAACTGCCTGATCGCCAAAGGGATATTGCAATCCCGGAAGGCCGACGCCGCAGTCTCCTCCTGCGGCACAGAATACCGGTTCTGGGCATAATCCAGACCGGTCGAGACATCCCGTTTATAGGTCGTAAACGTCTCGTCCTGATCCACCGACACCGACCCCGATACCTCTCCATACGGATACACCCGCCCATGAGTCCCGTCCGGACTTCCCAATCGATCCGGCTTCACCCCTGTCCACCCATTCAGAATCAGCCGCCCGCGGAAGTAGACGCGCAGGCGGGCATCGCACAGAAACGACGTCCCGGCTGCCGTGCACAGCGTGTAGGTCCCCAGCACCTCGCCGCCCTGCCCATACACCGTGTACGTCCACGTTCCGCCCTGATACTTCTTCACTCGCAGGTTGCCTGGGCCGTATTTGTACGTCTCCGTCACACTCGGCGTCACAATCTGCGTCATCCGGTTGTCGATATCGTAGGAAGCCGTCACCGAGCCCGACGGCGTCGACCAGTCCGTCATGTTCCCATTCGAGTCGTAGCCAAAGCCCGTCCCGTTCAGCCGGTTCGTCGCCGCGTTCACCGTCTGCACCGTCGACGGGGCCGTCCCCTTCGTCACATTCTGCTGCAGCCGGTTGCCGAATCCGTCATACACCCAGGACAAGCCCCACTCCGGACCCGTCGTGTACGCCGTCGCCAACCGGCCCAACGAATCATAGGTGTAGTTTTCCTCTTCGGTGCTGTTCCAGTTCTTCTTCTGCGTCAGCCGCCCGTCGTTCGCTGTCGCCGAAAACCGGTACTCGATGTCCGAGTAGAGAAAGGTCTGCCTCGTGAGCTGATTCCGGCCGTTGTATTGGAACGTCTCCGCCGAGAGTCCGCCGCTGCCCGAGGGCAACTCCGTCGCCGTATCCACGGTTACGGAGTTCGGCCGGTTGAGCGAAAGCAATTGCCCCGCCGCGTTATACGTGGCAGAACTGACCAGTTGAGTACCCGAGTCGCTGCCCGCCGTCATCCCCTGCAATTGCCCGAGCGAGTCATAGCTGTAGTTCAAGGTCAGCCGTTGCGAGTACATCGCGTAAGACGAGGGCGGCACCAGGTGCCCATACTGCGGGTACACCATCTGCGTCATCCGGCCCTCGGTGTCGTAGGAGTAATCCACCGTGGGCAGCATGTAGATGCCGCCGCCGAAGTCAGAGACCTTGCTGGTCAACAGTCCGGCCGAGGTGTAACTGTAGTGCTCCGCCACCGAGTTCGGGACCGTCACCGCCGCCAGCCGCCCCCACAGATTGCGGGTGGAAGAGTTCGACCCATCGTAGTCGTAAGTGTTCGTCGTCCGCTGGTTCACGTCTTCGGCCCCAGTCGACACCGGATAGCGTTTCACCATCGTCACCCGTCCATACGCATCATAGACATTCTCGACTTTTTGGTTCTTGGCGTCTACCTTGGTCGAAACGCGCCGGGGGTTCAGTTTCCACATGTGCGACTTCCGTTCTCTGAACTCGTCTGCCTATGAAAGCGCGACCCGTCCCAGCGGCAAGTTGGAAGGATTTAATGTGTACTTCGGAGTACGTCGCGTGCGGAGGGTGAGCGTGATGAACTCCTGTATGGCATTACATCGAAGTAAGTTGCTCGACAAGAAGGAGGCTGGCGGGCTACTGGACTTAGGGCGTCCTGGCGTCATCGGTGAGCACAGTGCCACTGTAACTCTTTCTGTTACTGTGGCTTACGGAAAGGTGCACGCCAGGCTGTCCCGGTTCCCGATGGCATTTTGTTCGTGATGAATGCAGACTATTTTGTATTTTATGTGGGATATGGCACAGGATTGGGCGATCTGAGGCGTCTGATGCGATCAATTCGGGCGCGGGGGCCCGAGATCGTCCCGAGAGGGATGGATGACGGGAGCCGGGCTACCGTTCTATGGGTGAGGAGCCCCAATCGCAGGGCGGATTGGGGTTGATCGCGGTGGGACGGGTCAGGCAGTCCCTTTTTCGGGAAGCCCTTCAGCCCATCCACACAAGCCAGGAAGATGTCCTTGACCCCACGATTCTTCAGCTCCGTCAGCACGTTCAGCCAGAACTTGGCGCCTTCCGCGGCGGAGGTCCACATTCCTAGAACATCCTTTCGGCCATTTAAGTTAATGCCCAGCGCCACATAAACGGCTCGATTTTCTACCCGGCCTTCATGCCTCATCTTCACGTAAAGCGCGTCGAGAAACACGATCGGGTAGAACGCCTCCAGGGGCCGATTCTGCCAGGCCCGAGCCTGATCCATGATGCCATCCGTAATCTCGCTGATCAGGCTCGCGCTGACCTCGACCTGGTACATCTCTTCCAGATGTCCCTGGATCTCGCGCGTCGTCATGCCACGGGCGTACATGGAAAGAACCTTCTCGTCGAATCCTGTCCAGCGAGTCTGGTTCTTCTTGATGATCTTCGGCTCGAAGGCACCGGCTCGATCACGCGGAGTCTCCAGCTCCACCTCGCCGAAATCGCCCTTCAGCGTCTTAAGCGAGGATCCATTCCTGCTGTTCCCGCTGTTGGCGCCGGCCGGGTCATGCTTGCCGTAGCCCAGATGCTCAGTTAACTCGCCCTGCAGTGCCCGCTCCAGCACCGCCTTGGTGAGTTGCTTCAGCAGGCCGTTTACGTCGTCTGCCGTTCGACCGTGCTTCAACATCTCATCGATCAGCTCGTCGCTGATCGCCCTATCCTGCTTCTGTCGCTTCATGCCGTTCTCCTATTGTGCCCGGAGAACGTTTACACAGATTTCAGGACACCCTCTCGCTCGGTGAGCAGGCTGCCACAGTAACTCTCTCTGTTACTGCGACTTACAGAAAGGTGCACGCCAGGCTCTCCCCTTCCTTCCCCTTTTTTTTCGATGGGTTTCCAGCTTTGCACAAGAATCGGTCATTTAGTCTCCTCATCGAAGTACAATGGCTTACGGTTTGGATAGGCCAACGAGTCAGATCGGCACCTGACGAGCTGACCGGCGGCCACGCAGGCTAGATACTTGCCCTGCCTGATCTCTTCAATGCTTTTTGCCTCGTCTTGAGCGCTAAATATATCTGTGGACGGACCTGAATAAGCACTGAAAAAGGCATCGGTGCGAATAATGGTTATTACGTCTAGTCCGGCCGTCGCTCTTATGGTTGTGACAATCTCCAGGGCTTTGCTATTTTCGGGAAGCTTCTTCGCTCGAAGGAAGAGCCGCAGATTTTCAGTACCCGTACGAGACTTCTCCATTTCTTTCTTCGTCCAGGCTGTTGGTAATCCTCGCAGCCCAATGATTTGCAATTCCTCTCCGGCCACATTGAGCATACGGGCGTCATGATTTCCAGCAATGTTGTAAATGGAAACTCGGTGTCCTTTCATGATTCGGACGGTCGCGTCTTGACCACTACGGAATACCTCTCCCAGCTCTCTCGTCGACCAGCCCTGAATCTCATCAAAACCGGGCCTCGAGTCCGCGAGGCCGGTTGTGTTCATACCAAGTTGTAAATGACTTCGTGGACTTCCCATGAGTAGATGCGCAAAGGTAGTACCAGGTGGCAGTTCCGCAGCAAACCTGGCAAACTCCTTCTCGATGCGACCGGGCGTAACTCCGCCTTCCTCGGTAAGTACGATTCGCTCCGCCGTACCCAGGGCTCGCGAATCGATCAGGATTTCGCTCTTGGAAGCAAGCCGGCAACTATTCGCACCAAAAATTAAGAGTGCTGCCAGGATAGCCAGTGAAAGTGACCTACTGCTCGCCATACTTGGCTCTCCATTTGCGTATGTCACAGTCCGAATCAAGCAGGAATGCAGACACGGCGGTACTCGCGTCGCTACCTGAATTGAAGTCCCGGTTCAACAGCTCTTTGGCGAGCCCGATATCATCCAAGCCCGTGTAGACATGAAGCATCTCATGAACAAGTGTTCCGTTTTGGCCTCTGCCATTGAGGGAACTAAAAATCCCTCCGAGAATGATGGTATTTGAAGGCCTTGAGTTAAATTCGGACACGAATCCAGACATCAGTGGAAATTGCTTGAAGTAGTCTGCAACAGTGCCGGAGCGGTTTAGCCCAAAGTCCTCCAAGCGCTTCTCGTAAATGTAAAATTGATTTGCATCGAGAAACCCAGTTTTGTCGACCTTGGCTGTCATCTCCGCGAGAGTCCAATGGGACCCGAGCACATCCCGACAATTGCGAGATAACCGGTCAATTGCGTTCTTTGCCTGTGCTCTTTTCTCAACTTCGAAGTCTCGTTGCTCAAAGAATCTTCCCCAGGTTGCCTCCGCCGTGGCGGCAAGGTCGAAGCCAGGAAAACCGAGAAATGATCTCCACATGACATTCTCATACGTTCTTCCATACGCCGTTGTGCAAACAACTACCCAATTCTCACTTGCACGGCAACTGACTAGCCCGCTGGGGTCAAGGAGGTTAACTGGATCATTTTCAACATAAGTATAGCGATTCCATGATTGTGGATCCTCTACCCCCCCGCTCGCTCGGTACGGATCCGCACTCGTGAACCTGCCCCACGAACTCGCGTAATACCGATTCTGGGCGTAATCCAACCCGGTCGAGACATCTCGTTTATAGGTAGTGAACGTCTCGTCCTGATCCACCGTCACCGACCCCGAAACCTCTCCATACGGATACACCCGGCCATGCGTCCCATCCGGGCTCCCCAGCCGGTCCGGCTTCACGCCCGTCCATCCATTCAGGATCAGCCGCCCGCCGAAGTACACCCGCAGCCGCGCATCGCACAGAAACGACGTCCCGGCTGCCGTGCACATCGTGTAGGTCCCCAGCACCTCACCGCCCTGCCCATACACCGTGTACGTCCACGTTCCGCCCTGATACTTCCTCACCCGCAAATTCCCCGGCCCGTACTTGTAGGTCTCCGTCACACTCGGAGTCACAATCTGCGTCATCCGGTTATCGATGTCGTACGAAGCCGTCACCGAGCCCGACGGAGTCGACCAGTCCGTCATGTTCCCATTCGAGTCGTAGCCAAAGCCCGCCACGTTCACCGTCTGTACCGTCGACGGAGCCGCTCCCTTCTTCACATTCTGCTGCAGCCTGTTGCCGAATCCGTCACACACCCAGGACAAGCCCCACTCCGGACCCGTCGTGTAGGCCGTCGCCAACCGGCCGAGTGAGTCGTAGGTGTAGTTTTCTTCCTCCCCGCTCACCCAGTTCTTCTTCTGCGTCAGCCGCCCGTCGTTCGCTGTCGTCGAAAACCGGTACTCGATGTCCGAGTACAGGAAGGTCTGCCTCGTGAGTTGGTTCCGACCGTTGTACTGGAACGTCTCCGCCGAGAGTCCGACGCTGCCCGAGGGCAACTCCGTCGCCGGGTCGACCGTCACCGAGTTCGGCCGGTTGAGGGTGAGCAATTGACCGGCGGCGTTGTAGGTGGCCGAAGTCACCAGATTGGTCCCCGAACCGCTGCCCGCCGTTATCCCCTGCAACTGCCCCAGCGAGTCATAGCTGTAGTTCAAGGTCAGCCGTTGCGAGTACATCGCATAGGACGAGGGCGGCACCAGGTGCCCGTACTGCGGGTACACCATTTGTGTCACCTTGCCCTCGTTGTCGTAGGAGTAATCCACCGTGGGCAGCATGTAAATGCCGCCGCCAAAGTCGGAGACCTTGCTGGTCAACAACCCGGCCGAGGTGTAGCTGTAGCGCTCCGTCACGGAGTTCGGGACCGTCACCGCCGCCAGCCGGCCCCACAGATTGCGGGTGGAGGAGTTCGACCCATCGTAGTCGTAGGTGTTCGTCGTCCGCTGGTTCACGTCTTCCGCCCCAGTCGACACCGGATAGCGCTTCACCATCGTCACGCGTCCATACGCATCATAGACATTCTCGACTTTTTGGTTCTTGGCGTCCACCTTGGTCGAAACGCGCGGGGGCTCAGTTCCGGCATGGGCGACTTCCGCTCTCCGAACTCGTCTGCCTATGAGAGCGCGACCCGTCCCAGCGGCAATTTGGAAGGATTGAATATGTACTTCGGAGTACGCCGCGTGCGGAGGGAGAGCGTGATGAGCTCCTGTATGTTATTACATCGATGTAAGTTGCTCGACAGGAAGGAGGTTGGAGGCTACTGGACTTCGGGCGTTCTGGCGTCGTTCGGTGAGTAGATTGCCACAGTAACTCCTTCTGTTACTGTGGCTTACAAAAGGTGCACGCCAGGCTGTCCCGTTTCCGATTCCCCGCTTCTGTTCCACTAATAGTGGAAGCCCACTTTGAGAGCGGTTCTCATCCTGATTGTCGCCCCGTTTGAACCATTTTCTCTCTTATAGACAAAGGGAGACCGATGAACTCTTCCTCTGTGAAGTGAAGTAACACGTCTTCTTCGTGACATATTGACTCAAATATAACACTGCCATCGTTCCTGTAAATGGCCAGATCTTCTGGCATCTCTGGTTGAAGCCAAAACCATCTGCCTGCCTGCTCGACGATCGCTGAGAGTGAGTGGGGCGTGCATCGATAAAACCTCACATTTGCCTTTGCGCCATATAGAACCGTTCCAGGCCAATGATTGGTTTCCGTCTCACATATTAACCATGGGACAAGACTGTCCAAAAAGGCATCGAGGTGTTCCGATGTTCCTAGCTGCAATTGGACTGTGAGGCTGAAGCGGTTTGCGTCGCCCCAAATGGCTTTCACTGTTTGAATAAATGTTTCTTTGCCATTCGAGAGTGCTATAAGGTTACGATTCATCTCTTACTCATGGCCTCCGTGTAATCCGTCGTGCTATCGCCATGTCTACCCCAAATTGCCCACCATCCCAAAGTCACAACTGCAGGGAACAACTGCCGCCGCACATAGCATAATTCGCCGTGAAGGCCATTGATGGGCGCCAGCGTCATCTTGCCGCGGGCAACGACTGACACCCACGTGTCCTGGCCGGCAAAAGAGCTTTCCGATCTGTGATCCAGACGTGAAGACATCACATCTCCCATCTTGCCAGAGTTGGAGCCCGCCAGAGTGGTCATCGAATCAGGTTTCTTGTCTGGTGTCAATCGCATGTCAACCCGGCTAGTCGCGTGAAAGCGGATCGAGCGGTTTTCTTCATCAAAGTACGTGCGAACTTCTCTTCGTTAGCTTGGCGGTAGTTCTGTCGGCCGCGAAACCAATTCAGGGCGGTGACGCACCATTTGCGCGAACTTGTGATGGTCCGGGAGACACATCGATGATCGCAATTACATATCTCATTTTGCGGACGCCACACCAGCGAGCTACGAGTAGCGACGCTGATTGCTCACTCTAGCACACCTCACCTTTACTCACCATAGGAAGGCGTGCGCTGTGTTCGCCCATTGCATCTTGGGATTGGATGATCCTGGCCTGCAAATTGATCGAGGCTGCACCAAGACAAATCAATGTGCATACGGCGCTCCACCTGTCGGACGAGAGCGATCTAGCTATATTCATTACTTTGAGTACCGCCTCTAAGGCAGTCCATTATATCCTATCATTATCGGTCTGCAATGCCGCGTGTACTGAGCATGCCAAGCATATGCGAACCCACACATTCAGCAATGAGCAGGCGGTAAGCCGTCAGGAATTATGGCCTCACTGGTATATGGTCAATCGGGCCAATGTGGACATGAGGGATCGTGAAATTGCGATTGGGGTGAGCCTCTGGCCCCCTGAAGTATACCCCATACTCCTTCGCCCAGTCTCTCATTATGTCCACTTCTTGCGAATTGAGGCCTCTTCTTTTGAATTGCTTAGCCAGGTCGATTAGCGCCGATTCATGTGAAACAAAGCGCTTTGCAATGCGAGTTCCTCCCGCCAATTGCCCACCAATTGGAATCATTGAAGCCGCCGAGAGAGCGGCATTTCCCCAGTCCCCCTGCGCTAAGTAGATAGCCCCGTTGAGCCCATCGGCAACTTCGCCGATGCCAGGGACTAAACCAGCGACATCAAGTCCCGCCTGGAATAGACTGAGGAGATTAGTTTTGACTTGATCGAACTGTCCTTCGTGTGAATGCTCCGAGGTAGTGTCGTCGTCAAAAATAATCGTAGAGGTAATTTTAAATCCCTTGGCAGCTCTATCAATAAATGCCTCGGTAACCATCGCGGAATATGAGTCATACGCTGCTTGCAGTGCGGCGGGCATTCCGGTCATTGGATCAAAGGACCAGCCCCCGCCGCCAGACTCCTGCTGGCCTCCATTCTGCCTGCACGCGAGCTCGTCCCAAGTGGTCGCTGACTTTATGCATCCGTTGATCACATCCGGTGAATCGGGAGCAGCTTTGTTCGTTCCTGCCGGATCCCCAAAATTCACTGGGTCACCCTCCACATACGCATACCGGTTCCAGCTTTGAGGACTCGCCGGCCCCCCGCTAGCCCGGTACGGATCCGCCGTGGCAAACCTCCCCCAGCCACTCGCATAATACCGATTCTGGGCATAATCCAACCCCGTATAGACGTCTCGTTTATAAGTCGTGAACGTCTCGTCCTGATCCTCCGTCACCGACCCCGAAACCTCCCCGTACGGATACACTCGCCCATGAACGAAATCCGGACTCCCCAACCGGTCCGGCTTCACCCCCGTCCACCCATTTAGAATCAGCCGCCCGCCGAAGTACACCCGCAGCCGCGCATCGCACAGAAACGAAGTCCCGGCTGCCGTGCACATCGTGTAGGTCCCCAGCACCGCGCCGCCCTGCCCATACACCGTGTACACCGTCGTCCCGCCCTGCGACTTCCTCACCCGCAAGTTCCCCGGCCCGTACTTGTAAGTCTCCGTCAAGCTCGGAGTCACAATCTGCGTCATCCGGTTGTCGATGTCGTACGAAGCCGTCACCGACCCCGACGGCGTCGTCCAGTCCGTCATGTTCCCATTCGAGTCGTAGCCAAAGCCCGCCCCGTTCAGCCGGTTCGTCGCCGCATTCACCGTCTGCACCGTCGACGGAGCCGTCCCCTTCGTCACATTCTGCTGCAGCCGGTTGCCGAATCCGTCATACACCCAGGACAAGCCCCACTCCGGACCCGTCGTGTACGCCGTCGCCACCCGCCCCAACGAATCATAGGTGTAGTTCTCTTCTTCGGTGCTGTTCCAGTTCTTCTTCTGCGTCAGCCGCCCATCGTTCGCTGTCGCCGAAAACCGGTACTCGATGTCCGAGTAGAGAAAGGTCTGCCTCGTGAGCTGATTCCGGCCGTTGTATTGGAACGTCTCCGCCGAGAGTCCGGCGCTGCCCGAGGGCAACTCCGTCGCCGGGTCCACGGTCACGGAGTTCGGCCGGTTGAGCGAAAGCAATTGCCCCGCCGCGTTATACGTGGCAGAGCTAACCAATTGAGTACCCGGGCCGCTACCCGCCGTCATCCCCTGCAACTGCCCCAGCGAGTCATAGCTGTAGTTCAAGGTCAGCCGTTGCGAGTACATCGCATAGGACGAGGGCGGCACCAGGTGCCCGTACTGCGGGTACACCATCTGCGTCATCCGGCCCTCGGTGTCGTAGGAGTAATCGACGGTGGGCACCATGTAGATGCCGCCGCCGAAGTCGGACGCCTTGCTGGTCAACAACCCGGCCGAGGTGTAGCTGTAGTGCTCCGTCACGGAGTTCGGGACCGTCACGGCCGCCAGCCGCCCCCACAGATTGCGGGTGGAGGAGTTCGACCCGTCGTAGTCGTAGGTGTTCGTCGTCCGTTGGTTCACGTCTTCGGCCCCAGTCGACACCGGATAGCGTTTCACCATCGTCACGCGTCCATACGCATCATAGACATTCTCGACTTTTTGGTTCTTGGCGTCTACCTTGGTCGAAACGCGCGGGGGCTCAGTTCCGGCATGGGCGACTTCGGCTCTCCGAACTCGTCTGCCTGTGAGAGCGCGACCCGTCCCAGCGGCAATTTGGAAGGATTGAATGTGTACTTCGGAGTGCGCCGCGTGCGGAGGGTGAGCGTGAAGAATTCCTGTATGTTATTACATCGAAGTAAGTTGCTCGACAAGAAGGAGGCTGGCGGGCTACTGGACTTAGGGCTTCCTGGCGTCATCGGTGAGCACAGTGCCACTGTAACTCTTTCTGTTGCTGTGGCTTACAAAAAGGTGCACGCCAGGCTGTCCCGTTTCCCGAGGAATTATCAGTGTCCTCATTCCTGGAGGCCTTAATTGTGGAACGATACGAAGGAACAAGCCGCAATCACTTGAGCCGAATCCGGTTTTGATATTGTCCAGGTGCGCCTAAGTCTAATTGAGAGGAGAAGACAACTTCGCCATTCACCTCAACGGTTCCACTATAGACGCCGGGCGACACCTTCAGGAAGTACTGCCCTAGCGAGTTGGTCAGTGAACAACTCACACTTTCTCCCCGGCGGAGGCACACTTTGGCACCAGAGATGGTCAATTTGTCCCTCTGAAGCACGCCGAAAAAGCGCCGACTAGGGTCTTCAGCGCCTATTTCGCCTTCTAGCACGGGGCCTGTTCGCAGGGTTATATCAAATTCAATGGTCCGGGGAAAGGCGACCTTCAGCTGGGAATAGCTAACAGTCAAGAAACCGGGAGCAGTTGCTGTTAGTGCATATGCGCCATCAGGCAAGGGGGGCGATACATATCGCCCGTTCTTCGCGTGAATAGTTATGTTTTCAAATTGATGATCAATTGGCTCGATCTTAATAACTGCTCCAGCTACGGGAGAACCTGCTAAGTCAGATACCTTTCCGGCGAACGTGAATTGCGCCGGCTGAAGTTGGCTCGCTTCAGCTCCAAGGCCGAACGCTATCAGCGCACTCGCTAGTCTGAGGAGTGGTAAGTTAAACGTCATGCAATCTCCACCTTCTCGAATGCTTGTTTCATTTGCCAAAACAGTGCGATTTTACGGCCATGGTTACTCCTTCTGAGCCAGAAACCGTCTCACCGCTGGGAAGAGTTATTTGCTGATTGGGGTCGGCATCTGCCCCTACGACTCCGATCCAATGCAGTAGTTCGTGTATCAAAATTGTCTGCTGCATCTCATTCATGCTCAGACCATTGAATACTGGTGCAGACGTTGCCGGCGTTCCGTTTTCCAGTAAATTAGTAAAGAAATAACGATTTGTAAATAAAAATATAGCACCACCACTATCATGACTCGTAAACCCGCCAGTCCCTGGTTTTGCATCGGGGACTGCCGCAGAAGAGATTAGGACGATGGGGACTTGGTCCATGAACTGAGCTGCAGAATCACTGAAAGCACCGAATAGGCCGGCACAGTCCGTATTTGATCTTAAGAGTGAAGATGACTGCGCCCGAACTCCTGCAACGATTTGATTGTTTATGTAGTTGGGATCAGCTGGGACTGGATCCGGAGATTCTGGTGGAGGCGCAGGGCCGGGCCCAACCCCAGGCTCACCTCCCGGACTGGGATCTGTAAAGTAGCAGGTAAGCCAATGTTCTGGGTCAAAGTATGGACATACATATCCGGGGTTCATTGCTTGAAGTCCCTTCGGGTCGATGTGATTTACTGGGTCTCCCTCCACATACGCGTACCGATTCCAAGACCCCGGATTCCCCGCCCCCCCGCTAGCCCGGTACGGATCCGCCGTGGTAAACCTCCCCCATGAACTCGCATAATACCGGTTCTGAGCATAATCCAGCCCGGTCGAGACGTCTCGTTTATAGGTAGTGAAGGTCTCGTCCTGATCCACAGACACCGACCCCGAAACCTCTCCATACGGATACACCCGGCCATGCGTCCCATCCGGACTCCCCAGACGGTCCGGTTTCACGCCCGTCCACCCATTCAGTATCAGCCGCCCGCCGAAGTACACCCGCAGCCGCGCATCGCACAGAAACGACGTCCCGGCTGCCGTGCACAGCGTGTAGGTCCCCAGCACCTCGCCGCCCTGCCCATACACCGTGTACGTCCACGTTCCGCCCTGATACTTTTTCACTCGCAGGTTTCCTGGGCCGTATTTGTACGTTTCCGAGACACTCGGCGTCGTGATCTGCGTCATGCGGTTGTCGATGTCGTACGAAGCCGTCACCGACCCGGACGGCGTCGACCAGTCCGTCATGTTCCCATTCGAGTCGTAGGCGAACCCTGCGCCGTTCAGCCGGTTCGTCGCCGCGTTCACCGTCTGCACCGTCGACGGGGCCGTCCCCTTCGTCACATTCTGCTGCAGCCTGTTGCCGAATCCGTCATACACCCAGGACAAACCCCACTCCGGACCCGTCGTGTAGGCTGTCGCCAAACGGCCGAGCGAGTCGTAGGTGTAGTTTTCCTCCTCCGTGCTCACCCAGTTCTTTTTCTGTGTCAGCCTCCCGTCGTTCGCTGTCGACGAATACCGGCAATTGATGTCCGTGCCCAGGCCCGTCTGCTCCGTTAACTGATTCCGCCCATTGTACTGGAACGTTTCCGCTGAGAGACCCACCATGCCGGAAGGCAGCTCCGTCGCCGGGTCCACCGTCACGGAGTTCGGCCGGTTGAGAGAGAGCAATTGCCCGGCGGCGTTGTAGGTGGCTGATGTCACCAGATTGGTCCCCGACCCGCTGCCCGCCGTCATCCCTTGCAACTGCCCCACCGAGTCATAGCTGTAGTTCAAAGTCAGCCGTTGCGAGTACATCGCATAGGAGGACGGCGGCACCAGGTGCCCATATTGCGGGTACACCATCTGCGTCATCCGGCCCTCGGTGTCGTAGGAGTAATCGACGGTGGGCACCATGTAGATGCCGCCACCGAAGTCGGACGCCTTGCTGGTCAACAACCCGGCCGAGGTGTAGCTGTAGTGCTCCGTCACGGAGTTCGGCACCGTCACGGCCGCCAGTCGCCCCCACAGATTGCGGGTGGAAGAGTTCGACCCGTCGTAGTCGTAGGTGTTCGTCGTCCGTTGGTTCACGTCTTCCGCCCCAGTCGACACCGGATAGCGTTTCACCATCGTCACGCGTCCATACGCATCATAGACATTCTCGACTTTTTGGTTCTTGGCGTCTACCTTGGTCGAGACGCGCTGGGGGCTCAGTTCCGGCATGTGCGACTTCCGCTCTCCGAACTCGTCTGCCTATGAGAGCGCGACCCGTCCCAGCGGCAATTTGGAAGGATTGATTATGTACTTCGGAGTACGCCGCGTGCGGAGGGAGAGCGTGATGAACTCCTGTATGTTATTACATCGATGTAAGTTCCTCGACAAGAAAGAGGTTGGAGGCTACTGGACTTCGGGCGTTCTGGCGTCGTTCGGTGAGTAGATTGCCACAGTAACTCCTTCTGTTACTGTGGCTTACAAAAGGTGCACGCCAGGCTGTCCCGTTTCCGTAATTAAGCGTCAGCCGCGGGAAAATGTCGTAAGTCGTGGGGGTGTTCTGGCGCCCGTGCTGCGGATAGACCATCTGGGTCACCTTGCCCTCGTTGTCATACGAGTAATCGACTGTCGGAATCATATAGGAGCTGCCGCCGAAGTCGGAAGCCTTGCTCGTCAGCAGTCCCGCAGCCATGTAGCTGTAGTGCTCCGTCACCGCACCCGGAACCGATACAGCCGCCAGGAACGATCGAACACTTGGCAATAGGGGCTCCAGCCTCATTTCCATCTACTTATTTCTATCTATCTCCTCTTGTTCTGCTACGAAAGTCATTTGACACCCACGTGTCGATTGTTTTCGTAGTGGAGAAATAAAAAGCAGACATGACCGAACTCGCAATTTCCGGAGGGGTCAGTGGAGGTTTAAATAGCAATAGGTTAGGATTCCGTGATGCGGCGATGACATCTTGAAATTGCCAAGGTTGAGTTACTATATATATTCGCCAATCGATCGTATCGTCGAGAGTTCTTAAGCGCTCTACTGCTCTCCTGCATGCAATAAGTTCGGGTGCAGGTCTTAAAACATAGGCGGTGAAGATATTATTAGGCAATTCCCCTTTCCCTGCAACCATGGTAAACAATAAGTCCCCCCCTGCTATCTGAAATGGATCCATGCCATGAATAATACGCCTACCGTTGCTTCTGTCGGAGCAAACCCAGCGTACGGCGGCGTCTGCTTCAATCGCAAGTACCTCCAATTGGCACCCACGTTGAGCTGTCAAATCGTTTACATCTTGGACAAAATGCTCAAGAGTGCCCGGTCTTGCAGGGCCGGACTGGTGTTGTGACTTCGTAAAGCTGGATGATCGAAGATACCGAAACTGTCTGTTTCCGCAATCCGCAATGAAAGCCATTGCGATCTGAATGACTTCTCGCTCGGCGAGACCACTCCATGAGACATTCTCAACCTTTGCGCACACATTGGTAGTAGATATGATCGTCGCTGTGGTTCGGGCCGGCGCAGCAATAACGTGGACGCCGAGAATTAGCATAACCAGTGTCAAGTGTTTTAAAATAGCCGGACGGCGCGCCACTTGTGGACATGCTCGACTCGGCAAATGGAGAGGTGTCGATATATTCATATTGTTGACTCAAAGGCTATCTTAACGTACTTGCTTTCGCGTTATTGCTTTGGGTCAAGAAAGAACGGGTCACAATCTCCAGTTAAGTAGTTTTTAATTAGCTCCGAGGCGATAGCTTTATGTGCTTCTGTATCCTTAAGGTCTTGTGCGCCAGAAATGCGTAGCCGCTTTGCTAATGGAACATCGTCTAGCCCCGTAATCAAATGAAGCAATTCGTGAATTAGCGTTTTTCCCTGCTTAAGCAACGTTGATAAGCTTTGTCCGTATTGATTCTCGTTATCCCAAAACCGATGTGCTATGAATACCGCATTTGTCGTTTGTCCGACGAAGGAAAAGGCCCGCAATTCAAGGCCATCTGCGATCTCGGTGTACTCGCTCAGTGTTGTGAATCCTTCCACGGTGAGCCCCGTTGCTTCCTGAATTGATATCGCGCCTTCATCAGCTTCAATGTTGTAGTATTTGGTTTTTATGTTTAGCGCTGCTAGTCCGGCCGATGTTACTTCAATGTCTTTAAATGCGCTAACGCAAGTGGGTGCCAACTTGTCTATGCCGTATGTCCGCGCTATATTACGAAGATTGTTTGTTGTTCTTTCGAGAGAAATGTAATTCATCATGACTTCAGTGAGTGCGGGAACAGCAGTTGGATCAAGTATCGGATAAGGAATGCCAATCCAAATCGGTAGTCGCCCATTCGGGTCATTCATGTTAATTGGATCACCCCAGCTGTAGGTGTACCTATTCCAGGAGTCAGGATTTGTGATGGCAGAGGGCCCCGGATCAGCACCAGTAAACCTCCCCCAAGCCGCCGCATAATACCGGTTCTGAGCATAATCCAGCCCAGTCGAGACGTCCCGTTTGTAGGTCGTGAACGTCTCGTCCTGATCCACCGACACCGACCCCGATACCTCTCCATACGGATACACCCGGCCATGCGTCCCATCCGGGCTCCCCAATCGATCCGGCTTCACCCCCGTCCACCCATTCAGTATCGGCCGGCCGCCGAAGTACACCCGCAGCCGCGCATCGCACAGAAACGATGTCCCGGCTGCCGTGCACAGCGTGTAGGTCCCCAGCACCTCGCCGCCCTGCCCATACACCGTGTACGTCCACGTTCCGCCCTGATACTTTTTCACTCGCAGGTTTCCTGGGCCGTATTTGTACGTTTCCGAGACACTCGGCGTCGTGATCTGCGTCATGCGGTTGTCGATGTCGTACGAAGCCGTCACCGACCCGGACGGCGTCGACCAGTCCGTCATGTTCCCATTCGAGTCGTAGGCGAACCCTGCGCCGTTCAGCCGGTTCGTCGCCGCGTTCACCGTCTGCACCGTCGACGGGGCCGTCCCCTTCGTCACATTCTGCTGCAGCCTGTTGCCGAATCCGTCATACACCCAGGACAAACCCCACTCCGGACCCGTCGTGTAGGCTGTCGCCAACCGGCCGAGCGAGTCGTAGGTGTAGTTTTCTTCCTCCGTGCTGATCCAGTTCTTCTTCTGCGTCAGCCGCCCGTCGTTCGCTGTCGCCGAAAACCGGTACTCGATGTCCGAGTACAGGAAGGTCTGCCTCGTGAGCTGATTCCGGCCGTTGTATTGGAACGTCTCCGCCGAGAGTCCGCCGCTGCCCGAGGGCAACTCCGTCGCCGTATCCACGGTTACGGAGTTCGGCCGGTTGAGCGAAAGCAATTGGCCGGCGGCGTTGTAGGTGGCCGAAGTCACCAGATTGGTCCCCGAGCCGCTGCCCGCCGTCATCCCCTGCAACTGCCCCACCGAGTCATAGCTGTAGTTCAAAGTCAGCCGTTGCGAGTACATCGCGTAGGAGGACGGCGGCACCAGGTGCCCATATTGCGGGTACACCATCTGCGTCATCCGGCCCTCGGTGTCGTAGGAGTAATCGACGGTGGGCACCATGTAGATGCCGCCGCCGAAGTCGGACGCCTTGCTGGTCAACAACCCGGCCGAGGTGTAGCTGTAGTGCTCCGTCACGGAGTTCGGGACCGTCACGGCCGCCAGCCGCCCCCACAGATTGCGGGTGGAGGAGTTCGACCCGTCGTAGTCGTAGGTGTTCGTCGTCCGTTGGTTCACGTCTTCGGCCCCAGTCGACACCGGATAGCGTTTCACCATCGTCACGCGTCCATACGCATCATAGACATTCTCGACTTTTTGGTTCTTGGCGTCTACCTTGGTCGAGACGCGGCCCTGCGCGTCATACGTGAAAGTCGTCGTCCCCGTCTCGGGGTGAGCCGTCGACAGCCTGACCCGTCCCACCGCGAATCCGCAAAACCCGGCCTCCAGTTGGGGCAAATCACTCAGGAACTCGCTCAACACCGACAGATCTCCTCCGCAATTCCACTGCTCCGCCAGACGCCGAGCCTACGACGGCAGCCCCAATCCGGTCTGAAGGCCGAACTCTGCGCCATATCCCACAAAGAGTACCTGGGAGTCTGCAATTGGCACACGGAAAACCCCGTTGGGACGGGTGCAACTGTCCCCAACTTTCTCACCATGGCCCCAGGCGTTCTCAGCATGACCCGCCACGCAGGCCATCTCCAAGTCCTTCGCCGGGAAGCGTGCGGCCCAGGCCAATCCCGGCCTCCCAGAGGCAACCTTCGCCCAGGCGAATCCACGTCCACTTACCCCACTTCTCCCCCAATTCCGGCATTAAACCACCTTCATTGCCCATCGCTCAGGATTTATCTTCTCTTTCCATCCAATCGTTTACGGCCGTTCCCCCCTGAATCGCTTGCCCCCATGGAGTACAACTTCGGCCAAGGAGCGACCACATGGATATCTTCAAACCGGCGACCGACGGCTTCACACCCTCGCGCCACTTTCTGCAAACCACCAGCGCCGAGAACGCTCTCCTCATGGGCGACGACTCGACCAGCGTCATCACCTGCATCGAGGACCAGGGTCTCTATAAAGCCCTCCGCGATGACGTCCACCAACACGTCGCCCCCGCCACCCGCCTCGAACAGCACATGGCCGACTCCATTGCCGAGGAACTTTGGCGCAACTCCCGGTACTCGCTCATCGAGACGACGGCCCTCTGCGTCGCCATCGAGCGCGATTGGGAATCGGTGACCCAGGAGTGCCCCAGCGCTGATCCCGCCTACCGGACCTACGTCGCCGTGCGCGACCGGAGCGCCCGCGACACTTCCTGCATCCGCAGTAGCCAGGACTTCGAAGCCCGCTCCTGGCGCCGCAGCCGCGCCGACCTCGCCACCCTCCGCACCTACAGGACGAAGTCCCGCTAACGTCCCAAACCGGAGACCAGCGCCATGACGAAACGAACCCGTTGCCACCGCCGCGCCGCCCGCCCCGCCCGCCCGCCCAGCCTCCACGACAGCCTCTACCGCCTGCCTGACGGCATCGAAGCCAGCCTCTACCAACAGTCGTTGGAGCAGACGGCGGACATCCCCGACCCGCGTTTCCGCGCCCTCTTCATCGACCGCCTGATGCTCCGAGGCCACGAGCGCCGCCTCTTCCAATTCGAAGCCAAACTCTGGGCCGAAGCCCTTCGTGCCACCAACGGAGTCCGCCGACAAGCCGTGCTCTGGATTCACCAGAACCACGCCGAAGTCATCCGGATCCTGGGCCGCTACCACGTCTGGATCTGTGCCCGCATCACCGCCGTCCAGAAGGCCCTCCGCCCCTACCTCGCCCAGGAGCACGCCCGCCAGGCCGCCAGCACCCCTGCGGTGTTCGCGGCCGCGGCCGGCTCCGGCCGACCCATCACCCTGGCCGCTCCAAACGAAGCCAACGGCCGCCACCCAGTCCTTGACGCAAACCTGGCAAGCGCGGAGCCTGCCGACCCCCCGCAGTCTCCCAGGAAGCCACCCTGCGTCTGCCGCCCAACGCACTTCTCCCCCAATTCCGGTATTGAGCGATTGGCCGTCACCGCATCCGAAACTCTTTATTTCGTTTCTTTTCAACACAAGCCCCCAGAAATGGGCCAATTTCCCTTGACTCCCCCCGTTACCCTGGAATCGCGCCGGCACCTACGCCGGCCATTTTCGTTTACAAGGAGATTCTCATCATGGCTACCGCCGCTCAGATCACCGCCAACCAGGCCAACGCAAAACAGTCCACCGGACCCGTCACCATCGAGGGCAAGGCCCGCTCATCCCAGAACGCCCGCCGCCACGGCTTCACCGCTCAGCACCTTAGCATCACGCCCGAAGACCGTATCGCGTTCACAGCCCTCGAAGCTTCCCTCCGCCTCGATACCCGGCCCGCGAACAGCCTCGAAGAAGAGATCTTCCATCGCATCCTCACCCACACCTGGAACCTCCGCCGCATCGAATCCTTCGAATGCATCATTCTCGCCGAAACGGACCCATTGGCCGAAACCGACCCGCACGGCGCCCAACTCGACCGCTATGCCCGTTACCGCCGCGACCTCGAACGCGGCCTCTATCGCGCCATCAAGGAACTCAGCAAACTCCAAACCGAGCGCGCCGCCCTCGCCCAGCAACATCCCGATGTCGTCAAAGGCGTCCGCGAAAACGTCCCATTGGCTGAAGTCACCCGCCTGACCAGCAACACCGACGAACTCTTCTTCTACGAAGGCTATGGCCGCCCAAGGCGCGCCCTCGAACACCTCACCACCGGTATCGAAACGAACCACCCCGACAACCAGGACCCGCTGGCCGACCTCCAACCCATCCGCGTTCCACGAAACGAAACCAACCCGATGCGCGAAGACGGACTGCCGGCCAACTTCTACAACGTCTCGAAGCGCTGAAGACCACCCCAGCACCAGGTCGCGCCCTGTTGGCGAAACGAAGTCGCCGGGCATCAACGAAACCGCGGAGCATCAACGAAACGAAGCCGTCATCCGACTCATCTGCTGGTCGCATCACCAACCGGAGCCCATCTGGCCCTGCTCTTTGACAACCTCACCTGTAAATGCCCTCCGGGAAGCCGCAGCCAGCAACCGCCGAGCCCTCCGTGTGCTCGCCCCCCGAGCTCACCCCGCCGGGAGGGCGGACGCCCTGGTCCGCAGCCGGTCCCCTGACCGGCCCTCTCCTCTCTTCGGAACGGAAAGGAGGCCGCCGCCTCAACTAAGCGAGCCCGTCAACGAAACGAAGCCACCAGCCCACCCGAACCGCCGAGCCCCCCCGCCAGGAGGGCGGACGCCCTCGTCCGCAGCCGGTCCCCTGACCGGCTCTCTTCACTTTTCAAGTTCCAAGCGTGGCCGCAACCCAACGAAACGAAGCCACCATCCCCCCTCAAACCGTCGAGCCCACCCCGCCAGGAGGGCGGACGCCCGCGTCCGCAGCCGGTCCCTTGACCGGCCCTCTTCTCATCCAGACGAAGGACCGATACCCCAAGCCGGTCCCCACCAGTTGTCCGATCCGGCAGCCCGGCCCCAACTCGTCTCACCCAGTCCCGGCAGCGCCCGGCTACCCAGCCCCAGCAACCAACAGCCTCCGGAACTCCACGAAACGAAGCCACCAGCCATACCCGCCGTCAATCGTGCTCTCGCAACAAATACGGCAACCCGTGCTCACCGGTGCTCACCGGTTATCCCCAGGGATGGCATGTGATAAGATTCCGCTTCGTTCGGGCTACTCCCACCATGCAGACTTGGGTTCAAAATTATAATCCACTCAACAACGAAGCGCTCTCCACGATCGTCTCGGCGCTTCCCGTACTAGTGCTCTTTTACCTCCTCGCCATCAAAAAGATCGCCGGCCACTGGGCAGCGATCTCGGGCCTCGTGACTGCGGTTCTGGTGGCGCTTTTGGTCTTCCGCATGCCGCCCACGATGGTGCTGGGCGCGACAGCGCATGGTGCGGTGTACGCTGCCTTCTGGATCGCCTGGGTAGTCGTCGGCGCGGTCTTTGTCTATGACCTGACCGTGGAGAGCGGCCATTTCGAGACCATCAAGGGCTCCATCGGCGGGCTCACGGATGACCGGCGCCTGCGAGCCGTCGACAGCCTGACCCGTCCCACCGCGAATCCGCAAAACCCGGCCTCCAGTTGGGGCAAATCACTCAGGAACTCGCTCAACACCGACAGATCTCCTCCGCATTTCCACTGCTCCGCCAGTCGCCGAGCCCACGACGGCACCCCCAATCCGCTCAGAAGGCCGAACTCTGCGCCATATCCCACAAAAAGTACCTGAGAGTCTGCAATCAGCACAAGGAAAACCCCTTTGGGACGGGTGCAACTGTCCCCAACTTTCTCACCATCGCCCCAGCAGTCCTCAGCATCGCCCGCCACGCCGGCCATCTCCAAATACGTCGCAGGGCAACGCCCGGCCAAGGCCAATCCCGGCCTTCCAAAGGCAACCCTCGCCCAGGCGAATCTACCTCCACTTACCCCACTTCTCCCCCAATTCCAGCATTAAGCGAGCTTCATTGCCCGCCGCTCGGGATTTATCTTCGCTTTCCATCCAATCGCTTACAGCCGCAGCCCCCAGAATCGCTTTCTCTTATGGAGTACAACTTCCGCCAAGGAGCAACCACATGGAAATCTTCAAACCGGCGGCCGACGGCTTCACGCCCTCGCGCCACTTTCTGCCAACCACCAGCGCCGAGAACGCTCTCCTCATGGGCGACGACTCGACCAGCGTCATCACCTGCATCGAGGACCAGGGCCTCTTCAAAGCCCTCCGCGACGACGTCCACCAGCACGTCGCCCCCACCACCCGCCTCGAACAGCACATGGCCGACTCCATTGCCGAGGAACTTTGGCGCAACTCCCGGTACTCGCTCATCGAGACGACGGCCCTCTGCGTGGCCATCGAGCGCGATTGGGATTCGGTGACGAAGGAGTGCCCCAACGCCGATCCCGCTTACCTACGTCGCCATTCGAGACCGGAGCGCCCGCGATGCCGCTTGTATCCGCATGAGCCAGGACTTTGAAACCCGCTCCTGGCGCCGCAGCCGCGCCGATCTCGCCACCCTCCGCACCTCCAGGACGAAACCCCGCTGACGCCTGAAACTGAAATCCAACGCCATGACGAAACGAACCCGTTGCCACCGCCGCACGCCACGCGCCACCAGCCGGCCGAGACGACAGGACAGCCTCTACCTCCTGCCTGCCGGCATCGAAGCCAGCCTCTACCAACAGTCGTTGGAGCAGACGGAGGACATCGCCGACCCGCGCTTCCGCACCCTGTTCGTCCAACGCCTGATGCTCCGAGGCCACGAGCGCCGCCTGTTCCAACTCGAAGCCAAACTCTGGGCCGAAGCCCTCCGCGTCAGCAACGGAGCCCGTCGCCAAGCCGTGCTCTGGATTCACCAGAACCACGCCGAGGTCCTCCAAATCCTGGGCCGCTACCACGCCTGGATCTGTGCCCGAATCACCGCCGTCCAGAAGGCCCTCCGCCCCTTCCACGCCCAGGAGCGCGCCCGCCAGGCCGCCAGCATTCCGGCCGTCCTCGCCGCAGCGGCCGGCTCCAGCCGCCCCATCACCCTGGCCGCTCCAAACGAAGCCAAAGGCCGCCAACCAGCCTGTGACGCAAACCTGGCAAGCGCGGAGTCGGTCGCACCCCTGCAGTCCCTCAGGCAGCCGTCCGGCACCTCCAAGCCAACGCACTTTTCCCCCAATTCCGGTATTGAGCGATTGGCCGTCACCGCATCCGAAACTCTTTATTTCGTTTCTTTTCAACAAAAGCTTCCAGAAATGGGCCAATTTCCCTTGACACTCCCAGTTACCCTGGAATCGCGCCGGCCCCTACGCCGGCCATTTTCATTTACAAGGAGTTTGACATCATGGCTACCGCCGCTCAGATCACCGCCAATCAGGCCAACGCAAAACAGTCCACCGGACCCGTCTCCATCCAAGGCAAGGCCCGCTCATCCCAGAACGCCCGTCGCCACGGCTTCACCGCCCAGCACCTCAGCATCACGCCCGAAGACCGCGCCTCGTTCACCGCCCTCGAAGCGTCCCTGCGCCTCGATACCCGGCCCGCGAACTGCCTCGAGGAGGAGATCTTCCACCGCATCCTCACTCACACCTGGAACCTCCGCCGCATCGAATCCTTCGAATGCTTGATCCTCGCCGAAACGGACCCATTGGCCGAAACCGACCCGCACGGCGCCCAACTCGACCGCTATGCCCGTTACCGCCGCGACCTCGAACGAGGCCTCTATCGTGCCATCAGGGAGCTCGGCAAACTCCAGACCGAACGCGCCGCTCTAGCCCAGCAGCACCCCGATGTCGTCAAAGGCGTCCGCGAAAACGTCCCCTTGGCCGAGGTCACCCGGCTGACCAGCAACACCGACGAACTTTTCTTCTATGAAGGGTTTGGCCGCCCGCGCCGTGCCCTCGAACACCTCACCACCGGCATCGAGACAAACCATCCCGACAACCAGGACCCGCTCGCCGACCTCCAGCCGATCCGCATTCCACGAAACGAAACCAACCCGATCCGCGAAGACGGACTGCCGGCCAACTTCTACAACGTCTCGAAGCGCTGAAGACCACCCCAGCACCAAGTCGCGCCCTGTTGGCGAAACGAAGTCGCCGGGCATCAACGAAACCGCGGAGCATCAACGAAACGAAGCCGTCTGCAGACTCCGCAGCCGGTCGCATCACCAGTCGGAGCCCATCTGGCCCTGCTCCTTGACAACCTCACCTGTAAATCCCCTCCGGGGAGCCGCAGCCAGCAACCGCCGAGCCCTCCGTGTGCTCGCCCCCCGAGCTCACCCCGCCGGGAGGGCGGACGCCCTCGTCCGCAGCCGGTCCCCTGACCGGCCCACTTCTCTCTTCGGAACGGAAAGGAGGCCGCCGCCTCAACTAAGCGAGCCCGTCAACGAAACGAAGCCACCAGCCCACCCGAACCGCCGAGCCCCCCCGCCAGGAGGGCGGACGCCCTCGTCCGCAGCCGGTCCCCTGACCGGCTCTCTTCTCTCTTCGGAATGGAAAGGAGGCCGCTGCCTCAACTAGCGAGCCCGTCAACGAAACGAAGCCACCAGCCCCCGAACCATCGAGCCACCCCGTCGGGAGGGCGGACGCCCTCGTCCGCAGCCGGTCCCCTGACCGGCTCTTTTCTCTCTGCGGAACGGAAAGGCCGCCGCCGCCTCAACTAAGCGAGCCCGTCAACGAAACGAAGCCACCAGCCCACCCGCCCCGTCGAGCCCACCCCGTCAGGACGGCGGACGCCCTCGTCGGCAGCCGGTCCCCTGACCGGCCCACTTCTCATCCAGACGAAGGACCGATACCCCAAGCCGGTCCCCACCAGTCGTCCGATCCGGCAGCCCGGCCCCAATCCGTCTCGCCCAGTCCCGGCAGCGCCGGGCCACCCAGCCCCCAGCAACCAACAGCTTCCGGAACTCCACGAAACGAAGCCACCGGCCACACCCGCCGTCAAACGTGCTTTCGAAACAAACCCGGCTACCCGTGCCCACCGCTGCTCACCGGTTATCCCCAGGGATGGCATGTGATAAGATTCCGCTTCGTTCGGGCTACTCCCACCATGCAGACTTGGGTTCAAAATTATAATCCACTCAACAACGAAGCGCTCTCCACGATCGTCTCGGCGCTTCCCGTACTAGTGCTCTTTTACCTCCTCGCCATCAAAAAGATCGCCGGCCACTGGGCAGCGATCTCGGGCCTCGTAACTGCGGTTCTGGTGGCGCTTTTGGTCTTCCGCATGCCGCCCACGATGGTGCTGGGCGCGACAGCGCATGGTGCGGTGTACGCTGCCTTCTGGATCGCCTGGGTAGTCGTCGGCGCGGTCTTTGTCTATGACCTGACCGTGGAGAGCGGCCATTTCGAGACCATCAAGGGCTCCATCGGCGGGCTCACGGATGACCGGCGCCTGCAACTGCTCTTGATTGCCTTCGCGTTCGGCGCCGTGCTGGAAGGGGCGGGCGGAGGCGGAGCGCCTGTGGCCGTGACGGCGTCCATGATGATCGGACTCGGCTTCCGGCCATTCGAAACGGCAGTGGTTTGCCTGATGGCCAACACGGCTCCGGTGGCCTGGGGCGGCATGGGCAATCCCGTGCGCACGCTGGCCGCGGTGACGGGCCTGCCGGAATCGGATCTCAGCGCCACCATGGGACGCATCCTGCCGCCAGTCGCACTGATTCTCCCCTTCTGGATGGTAAAGACGCAGGTGAGCTGGAAGGATACCTGGAAGGTGTGGCCGGGCTGCCTGGCCGCGGGCGTCGGCTTCGCCGGCCTGCAGTTCTTCTGGTCGAACTTCATCGACGCCTCGCTGGTCGATATCGTCAGCGGCATGGGCGCCCTGCTGATCTGCGCGGTCTTCTTCAAGATATGGCAGCCGAAAGAGGTCTTCCGCTTCGCCGAGGAGCGAAGCCAGGCCAAGATCGTCTGGAAAAAGTACACCACCGCCCAGGTCTTTCATGCCTGGTCACCATTCCTGCTGATCGCGGCGTTCGTCGTCCTATGGGGCCTGCCGCCGGTCAAGAAGATGATCAGCGAAACGAGCGTCAAGATGCCGGTCCCGGGCCTGCATCTGCTGGTGACCAGGACCGCGCCTGTGGTGACCACGGACGTAAACGAGCCGGCAATCTTCGACTTCGCGTGGCTTGCCTCCGTAGGCACCGCCACCTTCCTGGCCGGCGTAGTGGCGGGCCCTGTCCTGGGCCTGTCGATCCCCGTCACGTTCCGGGTCTTCCGTAAGACCTGCTATCGAATGCGCACCGGATTCCTGGCCATCATGGCCATGATCTGCCTGGCCTATGTCGTGAGGTACTGCGGCATGGACGCCGTCATGGGACTGGCCATGACAAAGACAGGTGTGTTCTATCCCATATTCGGCACGCTCATCGGCTGGATGGGCGTGGCACTCAGCGGCACGGATGCGGGCTCGAATGCCCTCTTCGGCAACCTGCAGGTAGTGACTGCGAATAAGCTGGGGCTGAGCCCCGTACTGATGGCCGCGGCCAACTCCACGGGCGGCGTGATGGGCAAGATGGTGGGCGCGCAGTCGCTGATCATCGCCTGCGTCGCGGCGGGCATCGAGGGCAGGGAGGGCGACCTCTTCCGGGCCGTCTTCAAGCACGGACTGGTCCTGGCGGCACTGATAGGGCTCATCGTGACGTTGTACGCCTACGTCCTGCCCGGCATGGTCGCTCACAATCATCATTTCTGGTAATCGGCCGGCCTCCGGCCTTGCTTCTTTGAAATTACAGACAGGAGAACAGGCAAGTATGAAACGACTCGCACCGCTTGCCGCCGCGCTAGCGGCTATGCTCGCATGTCCGCTGTTCGCGCAGTTGGGCATGTTCAGCAAGGAACAACGCGTCGACCTGACGCGGGAATGGAAAGGGGAGCGCTTCCCCGACGGCCGGCCCAAGGTCCCGGATGAGGTAGTGCAGCGGCTGAAGACCGCCAGCGCGGAAGAGGCTTGGGGCACGCTGCGCGGGGCGGGCTACCATCTGCAGTTTGAGGGCGGCTGGAAGACGCTCAATGTGACACCCGGCAAGCGGCTGGTGGGCCGCGTGGTGACGGCTCAGTTCATGCCCTTGCGGCCCGACGTCAACAACTTCATCAACGATCATGGCAAGCAGGAAGGCCGTGTCGGGCGAGGGCAGAACTCCTGGGTGATCGACACCCTGGTGAAAGATGACGTGATGGTGGTCGACCTCTACGGCAAAATCAAGGACGGCACCATCATCGGCGACAACCTGGCGACCTCGATCATGACGAAGACCGGCACCGGCCTCGTGGTCAACGGCGCGGTACGCGACCCAACCGGCATCCTGGAGATCCCGGGCTTCCAGGTCTACACGCGCGACTTCCATCCCAGCGCCATCGCCGAGGCCATGCTGACCGGCATCAACGTGCCCATCCGGATCGGCGAAGTGACGGTGCTGCCCGGCGATATCGTGGTGAGCGATCCCGACGGCATCACGTTCATCCCCGCACATCTGGCCGAGAAGGTGGCGGATGAGAGCGAACTAACGCAACTGCGCGACAACTGGGGCCACCAGATGCTGCGCGAGCAGAAGTACACGCCGGGCGAAGTCGATGCCGGGTGGTCGCAGAAGATGATTGACGAATTCAACAAATTCGCCGAGTCGAAGGGTTCGAAGATGCGGATGAAACCGCGAGGGAATTGAGATGACTCGAAAATGGTGGAAGAACCGGCGCGGTCTCAGCCGCCGCGGATTCCTGGGGAGTGCCGCCGGAACGGCCGCCCTGGGCACATTCTGGGCGAATGACACGATTGAGGCCTATCAGAACAACGTCAAGACGGCCGGCAAGCCGTCGGACCTGAAGATCACGGACCTGCGGTTTGCCCATGTCATCGGTGCGCCGATGCGCGCGCCGATTATCCGGATCGATACCAATCAGGGCATCTCAGGTTATGGTGAGGTGCGCGACGGCGCCAGTGTCACCTACGCCCTGATGCTGAAGTCGCGGCTGCTGGGCAAGAATCCCTGCAACGTGGACAGGATTTTTCGCGAGATCAAACAGTTCGGCTTCCACGCGCGGCAGGCCGGCGGTGTCTGCGGCGTGGAGATGGCCCTGTGGGACCTGGCGGGCAAGGCCTACAACGTGCCGGCCTATCAGTTGCTGGGCGGCAAGTTCCGCGACAAGATCCGCCTCTACTGCGACACAACGGAATCGCACGATCCCAAAGTCTATGGCGAGCGGCTGAAGAAGCGCCGCGACGAGGGCTTCACGTTCCTCAAAATGGATCTGGGCGTGGATCTCGTGGAGAACATCCCGGGCTGCGTCTCAGCTCCTCTGGGTACGAATCAACGTTCCGCGACGCTGGTGCCGCATATGTTCACCGGCATGGAGATCACGGAAAAAGGTATCGGCCTGATGTGCGACTACGTCGGGCAGATCCGCGAGATGGTCGGCTGGGATATTCCTCTCGCTGCGGACCATTTCGGACACCTTGGTGTGAATTCCTGTATCCGGCTGGGCAAAGGCCTGACCAAGTACAACATGGCCTGGCTCGAAGACATGGTTCCCTGGACCCAGACGGAACTCTTGAAGCAGATCACCAACGCCGTGGATATCCCGATCCTGACGGGCGAGGACATCTACCTCAAGGAGCCGTTCATCGAGCTCTGCCGGAATCATGCGGTGGATATGATCCAGCCCGACCTGGCGACCTCCGGCGGGCTGCTGGAGACGAAGAAGATCGGCGACGCGGCGATGGAACTGGGGCATGCGATGGCCATGCACTTCGCCGGCACGCCGATTTCGTTCATGGCCAACGTCCATTGCGCGGCGGCGACGGAAAACTTCATCGCCCTGGAGAACCACTCAGTCGATGTCCCCTGGTGGAAGAACCTGGTGACGGGCAATGACCAACCGGTGTACGAGAAGGGCTGGGCGGTGGTCCCGGACAAGCCGGGCCTGGGTGTCGAGCCGAATCCGGATGAGGTGAAGAAGCACCTGGCGCCGGGCACCGGCTACTTCGAGCCCACTGAGAACTGGAACAACGAGCGAAGCTGGGACCGTCTGTATAGCTAGATCTGCGCCAATCGAGTGGAGCTTTTTGCCCCTTTGAGCGAAGGGTTCCACTCCTTTCATTTGCCATATCTTTCGCCCTGCTACCACAGCCCCATTTCCCTTCGCATTCCTTGCGCCTCCAGCCATGAGTAAGCTGGAAGTGTGAAATACGTCCTCCTCATCGTTTTCGTCGTGCTTCTGCTGGCCGCGCCGGCGACCCTGTTCTTTCTGTCGACCGCCCCCATCGTGGAGGTGACTCCGGCGCCCAAAGGGCTCGGAGTGGACAACCAGCTTCCGGTGAAAGTAACCAGCCCGCATGGGGTGCGCTTCGTGACGGCGGTCCTGACACAAGGCCAGGCCCGAAGCGTGGCCTCCCAGGAACAGCCCGCTGAGCGCTGGATGTTCTGGAAGAAACACATGGCTCCCTCTACGCAGACCCTGCACCTGACGGCGAAAAAGGAGCAGGGCTTCCAGGGCGGGCCGGCCAAGCTGGTGGTGGAGGCGGCCGCCAACGACCTCCGCTCGTCCAGCGATACCAAGACCTACGACGTGTTCATCAGCATGGAGCCGCCCAGGCTCAGCGTGGACGACCTGGAGCACATCATCAACCAGGGCGGCGCCGAGTTGGTGACCTTCACCGTCGCCGGCTACTACACCGAGTCAGGCGTGATGGTGGGCAACTACCGGTTCCGCAGCTTCCCGATGCCGGGCGGCAAGAACGAGAACGATCGGTTCTGCCTTTTCGCCTTCCCCTGGGATGTCTCCGCCGACACTCGCCCGCTGGTATTCGCCCGCAACCCGGGCGGGCAGGAAGTGACCGCGCCGTTCCGGGTGAAGATGCACCCCAAGAAGTTCCGGAAGCGCGAACTGGACCTGTCCGATGAGTTCCTTCAGAAGGCGGTGAGTGACATCGATCCGAGTGGGACCGGCGACAAGCTGGATCGGTTCCTGCGCATCAACGGCGAGACCCGGAAGCAGAACAACAAGACACTGGCCGACCTGCGCGACCAGTCTGAGAAACGGATGCTCTGGACGCCGCCGTTCCAGCAGTTGTCGAACTCAAAGGTCGAAGCCTTCTTCGCGGATGTGCGGACATACAAGTACAACGGGAAGAAGGTAGACGAGCAGGTTCACCTGGGCTTTGATCTGTCCAAGGTGAAACAGGCGCCGGTGGTGGCCTCCAACTCCGGCAAGGTCGTGTGGGCCGACAGGCTGGGCATTTACGGGAATTGCGTCGTGGTGGATCACGGCTACGGCCTGCAGTCGATCTACGGGCATCTCAGCAAGATCGAAGTCACCAAGGGCCAGATGGTGGAGCGCGGCGGCGAATTGGGCCGCAGCGGCGCCACGGGACTGGCTGGGGGCGACCATCTGCACTTCTCCATGCAAATCGACGGCGTGCAGGTCAACCCCATCGAGTGGTGGGATGCGCACTGGATCAAGGATCGTGTCATGAGCAAACTGAACGGTCCGGCGCCGGGCGGAGCCAAGACAGCCACGGCATCCAAGGACGAACCGGAGGCGGAGCCCAAAAAGGTCGGGCACACGGCCAGGAAGCATCCTAAGCGGCGGTGATAGACTTCCAGGTATGAAGCTCCGTTTTGTTCTGTTCTTTCTCGCCACCTGCCTGTTGGGAGCCGAACGTGCGTATGATGCCAAAGCCAATCCGGCATCGGATTTGAAGCGGGCGGTAGAGCAGGCGCGCAAGGAGAAGAAGAACATCCTACTCGAGGTCGGAGGCGAATGGTGCAGTTGGTGCCATCGCCTGGACCAGCTTTTTGCTTCCAATGCCGGGTTGCTCGAGGAGCGGGAGAAGAACTTCGTGTTCCTGAAGGTGAACTTCAGCCCTGAAAACGAGAACAAGGAATTCCTTGCGCAGTACCCGAAGATTGAAGGCTATCCGCACCTGATCGTTCTGGATTCCGGCGGAAAGATGTTGCGATCCCAGGAGACGGACGTCCTGGAAGAAGGCAAGGGCTATAACCTGCAGCGGGTGAGTGCATTCCTGCGGGAATGGGCGCCCAAGCGGTAAAGCCGGTCAGGCCGAGCGGCCTTCCGTGGCCGGTTCGTCCGTCGTTTTCGGGTAGCGTTCGAGAAGGATATCCATTTCCGAAACCCGGCTGCGGTTCTCCAGTAGCCAGTCCGCCTGGCTATCACTCAGGCCGGCATGCCCCAGGAACCGGGATCCGTGGAGGCCGCTCTTTGGAAACCACTTCTGTCTCTCCGGATTGAACTCCAGGTGGATGCGGGGGAAAGCCGCCTGCAGCCGCTGCCGTAGCTTGTCGCGGTCGGGCTGGGTGATGCCGTTAGCCGGATCCATCAAAAGTACCTATCCTCCGGACATGCTGAGCATATCCGATGATGGCCAGCTTGGCAAGCTTGACCATTTTGTGAATTCGACAATCGGCAATGCAGGCTCCTACTGTAAAGAGATGAAGCTTGTGATCAGCGACCTGGACGGGACTCTGCTGGACCACGACACGTACGCTTGGTCAGACGCCGCGGAAGCGCTGGATCTGTTGAAAGCGAAGGCGGTTCCGGTCATCCTCTGCACCAGCAAGACTGCCGCGGAAACCAGGGACTGGCGGCTGCAGATGGGGCTCGATCACCCGTATGTCGTCGAAAACGGCGGAGCCGCCTTCATCCCGCCCGGTCAATTGGGCGCGGGTGAAAGCGGCCAGGTGGTGGTTCTGGGAACCCCGTATCGGGCATTGGTCGAAGCCCTGAAGGCGGCGAGCCTGGAGAGCGGTTGCCGGGTGGAGGGCTTCTCGGACTGGAGCGTGGAGAGGGTCGCTGAGGTCTGTGAGATGCCGCTGGAGCGGGCGGCCCTGGCGAAACATCGCGAGTACGACGAGCCCTTTGTCGTCGTGGACGCGGCGCGGGAACGGCAACTCATCCAGGCCATCGGGGCCCGCGGGTTCCGCACCACCCGGGGCGGGCGTTTCCACCACATTCTCGGCGAGAACGACAAAGCTGCGGCGGTCCGGCGCCTGCTGGAGCTATATCGGGCTCACTACGGGCCTGTTGAGACCATCGGGCTGGGCGACGGCCTCAACGATGTCGAGTTCCTGAAGCTGGTGGATCACCCGGTGCTGATCCGGTCGCCGCGCGTGGAGACGCTCCGCGCCGCGGTACCGAACGGCCGTGTCACCGCGAAGACTGGCCCTGCGGGGTGGAACGAGGCCATTCTGGAGTGGTTCGCGGACGAGGCCTAAAGGTGCCGCCAGAGCGGTTCCTCGGGCTCGGCCGCATGGCGCGTGTCCTCTTCCATGAAACGCTGCACGGTTTGGCGTCCGCCGAGTCCTACAGCCAGGCTGGCGGCCAGCGCGGCTCCGCCGACGACGATGATGAAGGCGGCTAAGAAGACGTTGGGCGCGAAACCGAGTGTGTCGGAAGCCGCGACGATGGCGATGCAGACAACGAGCGCGCGGACGCCGGCGGCGATGCGGCGCGCGTGCGGTAGCGCTTCATTGTGGGCCCACACGAGAATGGCGCGGCCGAAATAGCGGCCCAGCCAGATGCCGGCGAAGACGATGACTCCTGCTGTGACCACCTTCGGGAAGAGGAAAATGGCGGTTTCCACGAATTGAGTGGTGAGCTTTGTGTCAAAGACGCTCAACGCGGAGAGGACTCCTCCGGCCAAAACTAGCCAGAAGACGCATTGGGCGGCGATGGAGACCCCGTGGAGATGCCCGGAGTCGTCGACAACTGAGCTGATGCCGGTCTCGCGGAGGAAGCGGTCGAACGCGACGCCCTTGAACAGGCGGGTGAGCAACCACTGGCAGAACTTGGCGAGCAGGAAGGTGAGGACAAGAATGGCCGCGGCCACGATGAGGGGCGGCAGGTAGGTGGTGATCTGGTTGTAGAAGCGGGCGATGACCCTTTCCAGGACTTCCTGTAGCGTACGGATCATGAGTTAAACCTCCAATTCCTTCTGACCGGCGGCAACATGTTGCGCGAGCGCCGCCTCCGGTGCGGACTTGGGCGCCGGGCTGGGGATTCCGGACCACTGGGCGACCAGCCGAGGCTTCAGCGCTTCGAAAGTGAGGCACAGATTCTCGACGCGCTGGTCCACTTCAGGCGCCGTCAAATCCCGGGTTTCAATGACAAACGAAGCTACGCGGCCGAGGTACAAAGGCGTCAGTGAGCGCAACAGCGTGCCGCGGTCCAGGCGGCGTTTGTGGTGCGCACAGGCAAATTCGAAGATGAGGCGGACCCAGAGCTCATCTGCGATGTGGAATGTGGACGGGACCGCAGTGGCGGCGGCCAGAGCATCAATCTCTTCCAGCGTCTCGGGGGAGAGTGCCAACTGCCAGACTTCCTTCAGCTCCTCGCAACCGCGGCGGAAGCTGACGAGCATGCGGTCCAGGTTGACCTCAATGGGGTCGAGTCCGACATCGTAGCGGAAGCCGAAGAGGTCGATGTCCTGGCTGCCGGAGATGCGGGTCCAGGCCGACTCATATTCCTGCATCAGCGTGAAAACGCTGCCCACCACCTGCATCAGCATGGCGCTGAGGTCGGAGCCCGGATCCTTGGCGTCGTGCAGTTTCGCCCCGAGAAAGCTCTGGCAGACGCGAAAGCCCTCAGCTACGGCGACGGTGGTCATCCAGATGTCGATGCCGTAGCGGGCGACATCCGTTTCCCAGTCGTCGCGCTCCAGGTAGCGGCGCAGCAGGGGCAGGGAAACACCGAAATCGCCACCGATCGGTTGGCGGAGCCGGTGGCCGTAGAGGGCACGGGTGAGCGGATAGACGATGCTGTTGGTGATCGTGCCGTCGTACTTGTGGCGGTGGTAGTACGGGGCGACGAAGTCGTACTCGGCATGGACGACGGGCCGCAGGAGGAGGTCGATCCATTCCGGGGTGATCGAACGCAGATCGGAATCCACGACGGCACAGGCCTTGGCGCCCAGGGTGGAAGCGATCTGGAAAATGAGGCGAAAGGCCGAGCCTTTGCCCGGAATGCCGTGATATGGCAAGGAGAGGCGGTTGACCGGTTTCACCGGTGTGGACAGCATCAGCAGGCGTGAATCCTGCATGGATGAGGAAAGCACCACGTCACGGGTGCCGTCGCTGGAGCCGCCGTCGGAGTTCACGATCACGGCCGTGAACTGGGGAAAGTACTTGAGAAGTCCGGCGTGGGCGGCCTGCACTACATGGCCGATGGTGCGTGCGTTGTTGTAGCTGGGGATGCCCACCACAATGTCGGCGGTACGGAGCTCCTTCAACGCCGCCTGCGCGGAATCGGGTATTACGATTTTCGCCATGGCTTCATTTGAGTCAGCGAGCCGCCGCCGTGGATGTGACACGGCTATGGTCCCGGCTGAGCTGGACTACTCCCAGTTTTGGCGTTTGAGAAGACGACGGGAATCCCGGTTAGGGAGTAGATGCTGCCAGGAAAGGCTGTATGGCGCAGGGATAGGGAAAGAAGTGGAGGAAGAAGCGGCGAAGGATCGCTACGCCGCTGGGCAGGGGATACCTACTCATTCAGGCAATCAACTGCTTCCTGACCGCATAGAGAATCAGTTCCGGGACGCTGTGGAGGTTCAGTTTTTCCAGGATGTGTCCGCGGTGGGTGTCCACAGTGTAAACAGAGAGGTTCAGGAAGGTAGCGATCTCCTTGCTGGTGCGGCCCTCGGCCACGAGGTGCAGGATCTCGCGTTCGCGGTCGGTCAGGAGGTCATAGCTGTCTTCGGCGTTCATTCGCTGCAGCGTCCGGACGTAATCCTCCTGGAGGATCTGGCTCACTTTGTGACTGAAGAACGAGCGGCCTTTGGCGACGGCCTGGATGGCGTCGAGGAGGTCGGATTTGACGGAGTCTTTCAGGAGGTAGCCGCGGGCGCCGGCTTTGAGGGCTCGAAGAACGTAGCTCTCGTCGTAGTGCATGCTTAGAATCACGACGCCGGTGTGCGGATTCTTCTCCACGATGCGGCGGGTCGCCTCGATACCGTTGAGGGTGGGCATGGCGATGTCGGTGACGACGACGTCGGGCTTCAGGTCGGCGGCCATCTGGACGGCTGCGATGCCGTCGGCGGCTTCGCCCACCACGACAAAGCCGGGTTGGCGCTCCAGCAGGAGTCGCAGACCGTCGCGCAGGACGTTGTGGTCGTCAGCCAGCAGAATGCGGATCGAATCCATAGCTTGAACTCTCAATCGGCCGGAGGGCCCATGCCTCGGCGCAGGGTGCGGTTCCACAGTCAGAATACGGCTTAGGGCCGCGGCATACCATCCCTTCGGCAAAGTATCTTGCAGGCAGGACCAATAGTGTCCCCGCGGTATGGCCAATGGCCAAAAGATTCGCTTTAATAGAATCAGAACATCCTCTCCCGAAGGAGCCTTACATGAAGTTAAACGTTGCCACTTGCCTCGCTGGAGCAGCCCTCTGCCTGTCCCTCGGCGCCTGTACCAAGAAGACTGCGGTAGCTACGCCGCCTCCGCCGACCGTTGCCCCTGCCCCCGCCGCCCCGACTCGTGCGGCTGCCCCCGCCCCTGCGCCGGTTGAGCAACCCCGAGCGGTGGCCAAGGAAGCCAGCCGTATGCCGGATGCCGCGACCAAACTCCAGATTCAGGAACTGTTGAACAAGATCCAGGACGCCTACTTCGATTTCGCGCGTCACACCCTCCGTCCCGATGCCGAGACCGCCCTCCGCGCCAATTCCAAGACCCTGAGCGAGATCATCCAGCAATACCCCGATTTCCGGCTGACGGTGGAAGGCTACTGCGACGAGCGTGGTTCCGATGAATTCAACATGGCGCTGGGCGATGCCCGCGCGAAGCAGGCAAAGGACTACCTGGTGTCGCTCGGCCTGCCGGGTGGCCAACTGAAGACCGTGAGCTACGGCAAAGAGAAGCAGGTCTGCACCGAGCATGACGAAGACTGCTGGCAGAAGAACCGCCGCGCGCACCTGACGCAAGCTCAGTAGTTTGTTGAGTTTACCCCTCTGAGAGGATCCGCCGGCCGCGCTGAACCGGCCGGCGGGTCCGATCCTCCTCTTCCCTCCCTCCCCGCGATTCCCGCAAATTCCCGTAACCAACCCAAGCTTCGGCTGTATATATGACTGAAGGCAGGGACATTGATGTTCCAGCCGGGCGACTCAGAGTACAGGACGGATGGCGCAGACAGACGAAGATCTAATGTCCGGAGTGCGGCAGGGTGACCTGCGCGCGCTGGGCCCCTTGTTTGAACGCCACCACGTTCATTTGTTCAATTTTCTGCTCCGGCTGACCGGAGACCGGGCGCACAGCGAGGATCTGGTCCAGGATGTTTTCTTCCGGATTCTGCGCTACCGCCAGACCTACCGGGATGGGACGTCGTTCACGACCTGGATGTACCAGATCGCACGGAATGCACGGGTGGATGCCTTGAGAAAGAAACGGCCGGAGGTCGGGGTGGAACTGGAGACGCTCTCACCAGCGGATGCGCGGCCAACGCCGGCTGACCGGGCGGAGTCTACCCAGCAGGAAGAGCTTCTGCGCCGCTCGATGTCGCTGCTGCCTGAGGAGAAACGGGAGCTGCTGGTGTTGAGCCGGTATCAGAACCTGCCGCACGACCAGATTGCGGAGTTGCTGCACTGTGAGGTAAGCACCGTGAAGGTAAGGGTTTTCCGGGCGGTGCAGGAGTTGAAGAAGATCTACCAGGGCCTTTTGTCGGAACACAAACGGACGGGCCGTGGCGCGTGGGCTGTTGCAGACGAGGGACATGGCAATGCGGTGTGAAGAGATTCAGGAGTTGCTGCCGGAGTATTGGGCCGGGTCGGCCAATGCGCAGGGCCGCGAGCTGGTGAAGAGCCACCTGGCGGAGTGCGCGGAGTGCCGGGAGTCGTCACAGCTCTGGTCGATGCTGGGTGAACTGCCGGACGAGAAGCCGGGCCCCGAAGTGGCGGTGCGGTTTCGCACCATGCTGGCGGCCTACCGCCACGGTCTGGAGCAGGCGGAGGCGCCGAAGCCGAAGAAGAGTTTCTCGATTTCACAGTGGTTATACGGCTGGTGGCCGGCGAAGCTGGAGCTGCAGGTATCGATTGCCGCGGCCTGCCTGGCGGTGGGTGTGGCGATCGGAGTGGTGGCCAGCTCGAACGCCCCTTCGGCCAAGGAGTTCGCCAAACTGCACGACGAGCTGCGCGGGACGCGGGAGATGGTAGCGGTTTCGCTGATGCGGCAGCAATCGGCCAGCGACCGGCTGCGTGGTGTGAGCTGGAGCACCAGATTGAACCGGCCGGACGAAGAGGTGCTGGGCGCCCTGCTGGCGGCGGTGGACCAGGATCCCAGTGTCGATGTGCGGCTGGCGGCGGCGGATGCGCTGCGCAAGTACGCGAATGTGCCCGAGGTGGGCCAAGGCATGGTAACCGCGTTAGGACGGTCGGATTCCCCGCTGGTGCAGATTGCGCTGATCGACGCGCTGGTGGATATGAGGGACCGGCGGTCGGTCACGGTGCTGAAGAAGCTGAGCGCGGACCAGGCGGTGAACGAGTCTGTCCGGCAGCGCGCGAACTGGGCCATCGGCCGGTTCTAGAGATTTCCCGACGGGTCTCGCAAGTCTCGATTCAAGGTGAGGTACGAAAGCAATGGCGATACGTGTGTTCGCACTATTGTGGCTGGCGCCCCTGCTGATGGCGGAGGGGCTGGAAGAGAAGCAGACCATCCGGAAGAGCCTGCCGGAGGCGGCGCGGCTGGAAGTGGATACGGTATGGGGCGGCATCCGGGTGACCGGCTACGACGGGCACGAAGTGAAGATGGTGGCGACGGAGACGGTGCGGGCTGATTCACGGGCGGATCTGGAGCTGGCTCGCAAGGAAGTGCGGCTCGATGTGGGCCAGCAGGGCGATACGGCCCGGATCTATGTGGATGGGCCGTTCCGCTGCCATTGTGAAGATGGCCAGTGGTCCGGCGACCGGCAACGGCGGAGGTATGTGGTCCGGTATGACTTTGAGCTGCAAGTGCCGCGCAGCATGGCCGTGAGCCTCTCGACCGTAAACGAAGGGGAGATTTCGATGAGCGGCGTCGGCGGCGACTTCGAGATCCACAACGTGAACGGGATTGTGGATTTGAGCGGGCTTATGGGCTCGGGCGCCGTGAGGACGGTGAACGGACACGTAAAGGCCGAGTTCGCCCGCAATCCCAAGGGCCAGACCTCGTTCAAGACGATCAATGGCCCCATCGAGCTCTACTTCCGGCCCGGCCTGTCGGCGGATGTGCGGCTGAAGACCTTCAACGGGAAGATTTACTCGGACTTTGAGATGACGATGTTGCCGGCCCGGCCGGTGACGGAAGAGAAGCGGAACGGCAAGCGGGTGTTCCGTGCGGACAGGTATTCCGGAGGCCGTATCGGCGGCGGCGGTCCGGAGCTTCTGGTGGATGGTTTTAACAGCGAGATTAGAATTCTGGAAGGCAAGTAGGTATATGGCAATGACGAAGACCATGTGGGTGTGTGCATTCACGGTAGCGGCGATGACCCTGCCGGCTCGGGGACAGGACAAGCTGACGGTGCCATTGAGCGACCCGTCACGGCCGGCGACGTTGCAGGCCTCGCTGTTGACGGGGAGTATTCATGTGAAGGGCTACTCCGGCAAGGAGATCATCGTGGAGGCCAAGTCCCGGCAGGAGAGGGCATCAGACACGGCCAGGAAGGATGGGATGCGCCGCATCACCATCAACTCCACCGGGCTGGAGGCGGAAGAAGACAACAATGTCGTCCGCATTGGTGCATCCTCCATGCACAGGGCGATCGATATTGAGATCCAGGTGCCGATGCGGACTTCCCTGAAGCTGAAGTCCACCAACGATGGCGAAATCACGGTGGAGGGCGTGCAAGGGGACGTGGAAGTGAGCAACATCAATGGCCCGGTGACGCTGACGGGGATCTCGGGCTCGGTTGTGGCGCATTCCCTGAACGAGAAGGTCAAGGTTGTTTTCAACCAGGTGGATCCGCAGAAACAGATGTCCTTCAGCTCGCTGAATGGCGATATCGACGTGACGTTTCCCGCGAGCCTGAAGGCGAACGTGAAACTGAAGACCCAGCGAGGCGAGGTGTACAGCGATTTCGACGTGGCGATGACGGCGGCTCCCAAGGCGACGACTGAGGGGGGACGGACTGAGAAGGGCAAGTACCGGGTGAAGCTGGACCAGTCGATGTACGGCACGATCAATGGCGGCGGCCCGGAGATCCAGTTCAGCAATTTCAACGGGTCGATCTACATCCGCAAGGCCGGCAAGTAACGATAACTCCTCCGGGCTCAACCCTATACAATCATCAGGGGCCAGCCTATACGGTTTCGACTGTATAGACAGCGCGAGCGGCGGCCCGGGATGCTTGAATAGAGGGGAGGGCCTGGAGGAGTTTTCCTGCTATTGCCGATGAACCTCCGCTCAAAACCACCGCTGCTATCCGGCGTCCGCCTGGTGTTGATGGCGGGCTTTCTGGGGCTCCTGTGCCTTTTGGGTTTTGCGGGGTTTTACTCGCTGCATGCGCTGCGGAAAGTGGCCCGCACGGACGATGAGAGCACCCGTGAGTTCGTGAAGCGAAGCGACGCGCTGGAAGTGATCCGGCAGAATGCGTACACTTCGACGAGCCGGGTCCGCGATTTCCTGCTGGACCGCGAACCGAAGGCGCCGCAGGTCCACCGGCAGGATGCGGTGGCGGCCTGGAACCGGGCGCTGAGCGCCGTCAAGGCGTACAGCCTGGTGAGTCCCGAGGCTCAGCGGCCCGCCTTCCAGCAACTCAGATTGTCCATGGAAGCCTACTGGCGTGTAGCCGAGCCTGCCCTGAGCTGGCACGACACGAAGCGCGAAGTGGACGGCTACGATCTGCTGGCAGAGCAGTTGACACCGCGCCGCGACGAATTCCTGCATTTGTGCGACGAACTGCGGCGGGCGAACGAACTGGACCTGCGGGCGGCGATTGACCACTCCGCGTCGCTCATCAGCCTGCTGCAGCAACGGCTGGCGATGGTGGTGGTGCTGGCCCTGCTGATCGGCTCCGCGCTGGCCGGCATCACCCTGCATTACTTCATGCGGCTGGAGCGGGCGGCCTCCCAGCGGTATGAAGCCTCCATCGCGGATCGAGCGCAACTGGAAGCGCTGTCCACCCGCCTGCTGGAGATCCAGGAGGAGGAGCGCCGGCGGATCTCGCGTGAGCTGCATGACGAGGCGGGGCAGGCGCTCTCCGGCCTGCTGGTGGATGTCGCGAACGCCTCGGCGGAGATCCAGAATGACCAGCCTTCCCTGAAGGAACGTATGGCCTCGATCAAGAGGTCGGCTGAATCCACGCTTTCCTCCATCCGCAACCTGAGCCTTTTGCTGCGGCCTTCCATGCTCGACGACCTGGGGCTCATTGCCGCCCTGCGCTGGCAGGCGCGGGAGACGGCGCGGCGCAGCGGCATGGAGGTGGCCGTGCTGGCGGAGGACTACAATCTGGAGCTGCCCGACGAATACCGCACGACCATTTACCGGGTCGTCCAGGAGGCGCTGAACAATGCAGCGCGGCACTCCGGGGCGAAGAATGTTTCCATTCTGGTCAGGGCCGAGGCGCGGCGCCTGCTGGTGCTGATTCAGGACGACGGGAAGGGATTTGACCCCGACACGACCAAGGGCATGGGATTGTTGGGAATGCAGGAGCGCATCGCGCACCTCAACGGTCAGATGGAAGTGGAGTCCGGTGTCGGGCAGGGTGTTGTGTTGCGGATCGAGTTGCCGCCGGTGCCGGCGGGGAAGGCTGCATGAGCAAGATTCGAATCATATTGGCCGATGACCATACGGTGATCCGTTCCGGATTGAAGCTGCTGCTGGAGCGGCAGCCCGATCTGGAGGTGGTGGGCGAAGCAGAGAACGGACGGCAGGCCGTGGACTTGGCGGAGCAACTGGTGCCCGATGTGGCCGTGCTGGACATCGCGATGCCGCAATTGAACGGGATCGACGCCTCGCGCCAGATTGTGGCGCGGAACCCTAAAGTGGCTGTCGTGATCCTGAGTATGCATTCGGACGAGGGTTACGTGATGCGGGCGCTGCAGGTGGGGGCCAAGGCCTACCTGTTGAAGGATTCGGCCGAGGTCGACCTGATCCGGGCGGTACGGTCTGTCCACGCGGGCGAGTCGTTCTTCAGTCCGTCAGTGGGCCGGGTGTTGCTGGAAGACTATGTCCGGCAGATGCGAGTGAAGGGGACTGACGACAGCTACGAGTTGTTGACCAACCGCGAGCGGGAGGTTCTCCAGCTGATCGCCGAAGGGAAGGCAAACAAGGAGATCTCTTCGCTGCTGAACCTGAGCCTGCATACGGTGGAGACGCACCGGACGCGCATTCTGCAGAAGCTCAACCTGCACTCCGTGCCGGAGTTGATCCTCTATGCGGTGCGCAAGGGGATCGTCACCTGACCTGTCCGCGAGCGGACTAAAATACAGCCGCAGCCGGATCGTTCTATCAGGAGCATCTCCGTAGGCTTGAAGATGTGGTTCATCTCCTGCCAAATGATGCGGCGTCCCCCTTCCTCGAGCTTCAAGGGTTCGATACCTGCAAGATCGCCAATGCCATTGAAGTACTGAAGCTTCGGCTCCGGAACGAAGGCTACACACGGCCAGGATTGCGCTGTGTGACCGGAGGCTTCCCCGCCATTGCCGGCTATGCCGTGACGAGCAAGGTGCGGTGCGCCGATCCGCCCATTCGCGGCACCTCGCATCTGGAACTGACGGACTGGTGGAGGAAACTGCAGGAGCGGCCGGTGCCCCGCATCGCGGTGATTGAAGACATCGATCCGGAACCGGGCCAGGGTGCAGTGCTGAGCCAGATGCACGCCGAGGTCTTGCGCTCCCTGCGGTGCTGCGGCGTCGTGACAAACGGCGCGGTGCGCAACATTCCCTCGTTAGCCGCCATGAGCTTCCCCGCGTTCTCGTGCCATGTGACTATGTCGCACGCCTACGCACACATGGTGGAGTACGGCGTCGAGGTGGAGATTCTGGGGCTGCGGGTGAGTCCGGGGGATCTTATTTTTGCCGATGTTCACGGGATGCTATCTGTCCCGGCGGAGCACATCGCGGACATCCTGCGCGTGGCGCGGGAGCGGGAGCAACGGCTGGTCAGGATCATCGATCTCTGCCGAGACGGGCGGTTCTCGTTCGACCGGCTGAAGGCTGAGATCCAGGAATTGGAGAATGTGCAATGAAGCGACGACTGTTTCCCTTGCTCGCCGCGGTGGTGGCGGGCGGCTGTCTGGTGGGCTATCTGGCGCTACGTCCGCGGGCCGTAGCGGCCTCTGTGGAGCCGGAGAAGGTCACCACCGTGGGTGTTGCCAGGGTCTCGCGCCATGACTTGGCGAAGACCATGACGGTAACGGCGGAACTGATCCCGTTCCAGGAAGTGGAAGTGATGGCCAAGGTGGCCGGCTATGTGCAGAAGATGTACGTCGATGTCGGTGATCATGTGACGCAGGGCCAACTGCTGGCGGTGCTGGAAGTGCCTGAGATGCAGGATGACCTGGTAAGGGCGGCGGCCTCCATCCAGCGCAACCGGGCCGAACTCGCCAAGGCTAAGGACGAGTTGCGCAGGGCGGAGTCGGCCAACCAGATGACTCATCTCGCGTACACACGCCTGGCGGAGGTCCTGAAGTCGCAGCCGGGCCTGGTGGCACAGCAGGAGATCGATGACGCCCAGGGGCGCGACCTTATGGCGGCGGCGCAGGTGGCAGCGGCGAAATCCGCGCTGGTTGCGTCGCAGGAGCAGATCAGTGTCTCTGAGGCCGAACAGACAAAACTGAGGACGTTAATGAGCTATGCGCGGGTATCGGCGCCCTTCACAGGTGTGGTGACCAAGCGTTTCGCCGACAACGGCTCGATGATCCAGGCGGGCACGGCCAGCCATTTGCAGGCCATGCCGATTGTGCGGCTTTCGCAGAACCAGTTGTTGAGGCTGGTGATGCCGGTACCTGAGTCGGCTGCCGGGCTGATGCGCCGGGGCGCCACGCTGGATGTCCGCATCCCCACGCTGCAAAGGGCCTTCCGCGGAGTGATCGCGCGCACTTCGGACAAGGTCGATTCCGCTACCAGAACCATGGAAACGGAAGTGGACGTGCCCAATCCCGCGGGCGAACTGATCCCGGGCATGTTCGCCGAAGTGGACCTGACCCTCGCGGCGAGCAAGGACGCACTGGCGGTGCCGGTGTCGGCGCTCAAGGAGAAGGACGGCGGGCGTACGGTCTATGTGGTCGACTCTGGCGGGAAGGTGGCCATCCGCAAGGTTCAGACGGGAATAGAGACAGCACTGCTGGCTGAAGTTCGGAACGGGCTGGAGCCCGGAGACATGGTTATCACGAGCAACCCTGGACAGTTGATGCCGGGCCAGACGGTGAAGCCGAAGGTGGAAGGGGGCGCCGAGTAGTGTCCCGATTTGCGATCAAGACGCCGTACTTCATTGTCGTTGTCTGCCTGACGATTCTGATCCTCGGCATTAATACGCTGTCCAAGATGCCGGTGGACATGTTCCCTTCGATGAACATTCCCGTGGTGGTGGTGGCGACCTACTACTCGGGCATGCCGCCGGAGCAGATTGAAACCGACATCACGAGCCGCTTCGAACGGTTCTTCACCCTGGCGAGCGGTCTGGAGCATATCGAGTCGCGGTCGCTGCCCGGCGTCAGCATCATCAAGATCTACTTCCAGCCGGGCTCGAATCCCGACTCCGCCGTGACCTCCATCAGTAACCTGGCCATGGCGAACCTGCGACGCCTGCCGCCGGGCACATTGCCGCCGATCGTGCTGAAGTTCGACGCGTCGAGCCTGCCGGTGTGCCTGGTGACCTTCAAGGGCGAGGGCATCCAGGAGACGGCCATGCGCGACCTGGCCCAGTTCCAGGTGCGCAACCAGATTGCCAATGTGCCTGGCGCGTCGGTGCCGCAGCCTTTCGGAGGCAGCTTGCGGCAGATCATGGTGTACGCCGATCCCTACCGCCTGGAGGCGCACCAGCTCAGCCTGATGGATGTTGTGCGGGCCATCAACCTGGGCAACCTGATTCTGCCGGCCGGCGACGTTCAGGTAGGCCACCTGGACTACAACATCTATACGAACTCCCAATTGCGCTCGCTGGAAGACATCAACCAGCTACCTGTAAAGATGGAGGGGTTGACGCCGGTTCGCGTCGTGGACATCGGCACGGCCAAGGATGCGCAGCAGATCCAGACGAACGTGGTGCGCGTGGACGGGCAGAGGTCGGTTTACGTGCCCGTGCTGAAGCAGGGCGGCGATACGAACACGATCGCCGTGGTTGACGGCATGCGCGAAGCGCTGAAGAAGTTGGTGGACGTTCCCGCGCAGTTGACCAGCAAGGTGGTGTTCGATCAATCGGTATTCGTGAAGACGGCCATTGAGACGCTGCTGCACGAAGGTGCGATCGGCCTGTTTCTGACCTCCCTGATGATTCTGCTCTTCCTGGGTAGTATGCGGGCGACGACGGCGGTCTTCTTCTCGATTCCGCTTTCCGCACTGGCGACCTTCGTGATTCTCGCCCTGGGCGGGAGTTCGGTGAACAGCATGGTGCTGGGCGGCCTGGCGCTGGCCTTCTCCCGGCTGATTGACAACTCAGTTGTGGTGTTGGAGAACATCTACCGGCACCTGGAGTTGGGTGAGAGTCCGGAGGTGGCGGCGGAGAAGGGCGGGCGCGAGGTGGCATTGCCTGTGCTGGCCGCGACTTTGACGACAGCCATTGTGTTCTTCCCCGTGACGCTGCTTTACGGCGTCAGCAAGTTCCTGTTCTCGGCGCTCGCACTGACCGTGGTGATCTCCCTGCTGGCGTCGTATGTGGTGGCGCTGACAGTGGTGCCGCTCTTCTGCGCGCGCTTCATTCACGGGCATTCCCAGTCCACCGGGACGGGGTTCTTCGCGAGGTTCAATGCGGGCTTCAATACCCGGTTTGAGAAGATGCTCGTCTCTTATGACGGAGCGGTGTCGCGTGTGCTCGACCGCCCCATCCGCGTGCTGGCGGGTTTCGGGGCGCTGTTCGCCATCAGCCTGGCATTGTGGCCGCTGATGGGCATGTCGTTCTTCCCGCGTACAGACGCGGGCCAGTTCATGATGAACATCAAACTGCCGTCGGGCACACGGATCCAACGGACGGAATCCCGCATCGCCGCCGTCGAGCAGATTGTGCGCCAGGTCGTTCCCCCCGAGGAGTTGGAGCTCATCGTTTCGAACATCGGTATCAACTACGACTTCTCGGCTGTCTACACTCCCAACGCGGGTATGCACACGGCCTTTGTGCAGGTGAGCCTGAAGGAAGACCACAAGGTCAACAGCTTTGAGTACATGGCTCGGGTGAAGGCGAAACTGGCCGAGGAGATGCCGGATGTCACCGCCTATTTCCAGTCCGGCGGACTGGTGGACGCGGTGTTGAATATGGGTTTGCCGGCGCCGATCGACGTGCAGGTGGATGGCTCGAATTTAGAGCACTCCTACTCGACAGCTGCCCAGTTGGCCGCGAAGATCCGGAAACTGCCGGGCGTGGCCGACCTCTACATCCCGCAGGATCTGGATTATCCGGCGCTGCAGCTAGACGTGGACCGCGTGCGCGCGGCGCAGATGGGGCTGGATCAGCGCGAAGTAGTGGGTAATGTGATTACGGCGCTGACCTCGAATGCGATGATCGCTCCGACATTCTGGATCGACCCGAAGTCGGGCAACGACTACCTGCTCACAGTCCAGTATGGCGAGAATCAGGTGAAGTCGCTGGCGGATCTGAAGGCGATCCCGCTGCGCGGACCGGGCCAGAAGAATCCGGCCCGGTTGGAATCCATCAGTACGACGAGGCGAGTGGATTCGCCCACGGAGGTGGATCACTTCCAGTTGCGCCGTGTTATCGATGTCTACGTCCGGCCGTTGAATGAGGACCTGGGCAAGCTGGCTAATTCGATCGACGGGATCATTGCCGGCACCCCGATTCCGAAAGGCGTTGCGGTGACTCTGCGCGGCATGGTGCAGGGCATGCGCGCTTCGTTCCGAAGTTTCTCGATTGGACTCGTGCTGGCGGTGATGCTGCTCTACCTGATCCTGGTGGCGCAGTTCCAGTCGTTCGTCGATCCGCTCATCATTCTGCTGGCCGTACCCCCTGGCCTGGCCGGCGTGTTGATCACGCTGGTCGCGACGGGCACGACGCTCAATGTGATGTCGCTGATGGGGGTAGTGATGCTGGTGGGCATCGCGGTCTCGAACAGTATCCTGATCGTCGAGTTCACGCGTCACTTGCGGCATGAAGGAATGGATGTGCGTTCCGCAGTGGCTTTGGCCTGCCGCGTCAGGCTGCGGCCGGTTCTGATGACGTCCCTCGCAACGATCATCGGCTTGATGCCGATGGCCCTGAAGTTGGGTGCCGGTAGTGAGGCCTATGCGCCGCTGGCGCGGGCCATCATAGGAGGTCTTACTCTTTCCGTGGTGTTGACAGTATTCCTGGTGCCGGCAGGTTATTACCTGTGGTACCGCGGCCGGGACCGCCAGGAGGCGCAGCATGCGTAGATGGATTTGGCTGGCGGTCTTCCCCGCAGTTCTCATGGGTGCACCGGCTGATCCACCGCGCAGGTTGACCCTTCGCGAGGCGGAAGAGCGGGCGTTGAAGAACCATCCATTGCTGCAATCGGCGAAGGCTCTGGAGAAGGCATCGCTGGAAGTGCCGAAGGAGGTCCGCTCGCGCCTGTTTCCGACTGTCGAGAGCAATGTGACCGGGGCGCTGGTCAACGACGACACGGCCCGCATCTTTGCAGGCGCCCTGAACTCGCCCAGCTTGTTCAATCACGTGGGCGCCGGGCTCTCTGTGAGCCAGTTGATTACCGATTTCGGCCGGACGCGGAACCTGACGGCCAGCGCCCAGTTCCAGGCCCAGGCCCAGGGTGAGGTGACCAATACGACGCATGCGGGCGTCCTGCTGCAGGTGGATCGCAGCTACTATACGACGCTGCGGTCGCAGGCGGTGCTGAGGGTGGCGCAGCAGACGGTGAAGGCACGGCAACTGGTGGCCGACCAGGCGTCGACGCTGGCACAGAGCAAGTTGCGCTCCGAGCTCGATGTGACATTCGCGAAAGTGAACCTGGAAGAGGCGCTATTGCTGCTCTCCAACGCCGAGAACGAAGAGCGTGCGGCCATGGCGGAGTTGTCGACGGCGTTGGGTGAAAGTGGTCCTTCGGAGTTCACGCTGCAGGAGGACGAAATCCCCGGCGAACTGCCGCCCGATTCAGCTCCGCTGATCAGCGAGGCCCTGAACCAGCGGCCGGAGGCGCGGCAGGCAAAGCTGCAGATCCAGGCGGCGGAGCGGTTTGCGCGGGCGGAACGGGCGCTCCGTTATCCGACGCTGTCGGCGGGCGCCAACGCCGGCGGCGCCCCGGTGCGGCCCGAGCGTTTCACCCCGGGGTGGGCCGCAGCGGCCGTCAATGTTCAGATCCCCATCTTCAACGGCGGCCTGTTCACGGCCAGGCGGACCGAAGCGGAACTGCGCATGGAGGCGGCTCGGCAGCAGGGCCGGGACATCGAGAACCGCATCGCGCGGGACGTGCGCGTGGCCTACCTTTCCGCCGTCAACGCCTACAAACGGCTGCAACTGACGGCGCAGCTGCTGGACCAGGCCGGACAGTCGTTGAAGCTGGCCCAGGCGCGCTATGAATTGGGCCTGAGCAGCATCGTGGAGTTGTCGCAGGCACAGTTGAATGTGACGCGGGCCCAGATTGCGCAGGCCAGCGCAAAGTTCGACTATCAGGCAGAGCGGGCGTCTCTGAACTATCAGACGGGAGCCCTGAAATGACCGTCTGGCGGAGCGTTGCGTGGCTGCTTGCGCCGCTTGTCCTGCAAGCGCAGGATGCGCGGTGGCTGCCGCTCTCCGTGTATGCCGACCGGCCGGTGGAGTTGAAAACGTCTGATGTGCGGGTGTCGTGCGGACACCAGGCCGTGCCCGGGGCGACGATCAAGTCAGGCGGCGGCGCGGTGTCGGTTGGCATCGTGGTGCAGGGCAGCAAAGCCATGCAGGAGAATACCGGCCAGGCGCAACTGGCCATACGCAAATTCCTGGAGCACGCGCGTCCCGGTGATGAGTTCTTTACCGTGAACAGCCTCGATGCTCCGGTGCTGGGCGCTGGCTTCACCTCCGAGGTGAATACCCTGGTGTCCAGCATCACGGTCCCGCCGGGCAAGCGGCGATCGCACCTGCTGGACGCAATGACCTTCGCCCTTGACTACCTGGGCCACGCCCGGAATGCGAACAGAGCTCTGGTCGTGATCTATGCGAACGACGATGTGGCCAGCGTGACCAAGCCAAAGCAACTGGAGGGCCGCCTCCTGGTCGAGCACATCCCGGTGTATGCGGTGAATCTTTGCGCGCGGTACGCCGACGACCTGGTGCCCGTGTCTTTCGAGCTGCAGAAGCTGGCAGAGGAGAGTGGCGGAGATTCGTGGGACGTCTCGTCGTTCGCGAAACTCGGCGAGGCACTGGCGCGGGTGGACGTACGCCCGCAATACCGGCTGTGGTTTCCGGCTGCGGCGGGCAACGCCTGCGAACACGAGCAACGCCTGAAATTGGACTGGACGCCGGGCGTGGAACATGGCGGTGTGAGCCTCCGTTACCAGCGGCAGTGGCCCGGCGGCCTGGGCCTGAAGGCGGTTGCCGGGCGGTAAAAGGGCGTCTCAGGTCCGGAACTCTCCCCTGTCCGGGCCTGCCATGGCAAGAGTTCCGCCTACTCATGGCGATATACTGACAGCTTCCGGGCTTTCAGATCAGCGGCTCCGGATTAGTAAGGACCGCGCGGGCTCCACGAGCGCCCGCCGGCCGTTGAAAAAGAGGAGTTCGCATGAGATTGCGTACGATGCCGGTATTCCTGGCGTTTCTCGCCATGGGCTTTGCCGACGCCGTGGGGCCCTTCGTCAGCCTCGCCAAGAATGAGTTCCAGTTGAGCAACAGCGTGGCGTCACTGATTCCGTTCGTCGGCTTCAGTATGTTCGGCCTCCTATCCGTCCCGGTGGGCCTGCTGCAGGATAAGAAGGGCAAGAAGTTCGTCCTGATGATGGGATTGCTGGTGGCCCTATTGGGGCTGCTGAATGCCAGCATCGGACTGGGTTCGTTTGCGCAGTTCCTGGTGACGGTGATGCTGGTGGGCGCGGGCGCGGCGATCCTTCAGGTGGCGGGCAATCCCATCATGCGCGATGTCTCCGAGGAAGGGAAGTATGCCCGGAATCTCTCGCTGGGCCAGTTCATCAAGGCGATCGGCTCCCTTTCCGGTCCGATGATTCCGGTGATTGCCGCCAAGTACTTCGGTGCCGACTGGAAGGTGATCTTCCTTGTCTACACGGGGGCTCTGATCCTTACGATTCTTGCGGTCGCTCCGATGAAGGTGGAGGAGAAGAAGGCTGAGCACAAGGCTGCGACGCTCGCCTCCTGCCTGGCGCTGCTGAAGAACGGCTACGCCCTGGCCATGGTGGGGGCGATCTTCGTGTACGTCGGGGCCGAGGTCAGCGTCAGCGCCGGCATTCCTTTGTTTCTGAAGGAACGGTTTGGCCTCGAGATCGCCAAGGTCGGATTGCTGGGCACCGGCTTGTTCTTCACGGCTCTGACCGTGGGCCGATTCTCGGGCGGTGTCATCCTGAACTGGATGTCGCCTCGCAAGTTCTTTCTCGTCACCTGCGGGATCTCGATTCTCGGGCTTCTCGGGCTGTTTATCCCGGATCAGAACATCGCCGTGGCCAGCTTCTTCCTTACGGGCATCGGGTTTGCGAATATCTTCCCGCTCGTGTTTGCCATCGCAGTTGAGTCGATGCCGAGCCACGTGAATGAGCTTTCCGGCCTGATGGTGACGGCGATCGTCGGCGCGGCGTTCGTTCCGCCGCTGACGGGCCTGGTGGCCGATGGCAGCACCGTGCAGTTGAGCTTCCTGGTGCCCCTGGCGTGCGTGCTCTATATCACGTGGGCCGCGCTGATGAACCTGAAGACGGCAAAGGCGTAATCTCTCATGTCCAATCCTTCGAACGATAACCGCGTCGTCATGACGCTGGATGCCGGCGGTACGAACTTTGTCTTCTCCGCCATGCAGGCGAATCAACCGGTGGTGGAGAGCTTCTCGCTGCCGTCGTGCGCAGATGATTTGGAGCGATCGCTGAATACCCTGGTGGAGGGCTTCCGGCGGGTTCAGGCCGCTGCGCCCGCTCCGCCTGTCGCCATCAGTTTTGCGTTTCCCGCCCCGGCCGACTACTTCAACGGGATTATTGTCGGTCCCCGGAATTTGCCCGCCTACAAGAATGTGGCGCTGGGCCCGATGCTGGAGGACACCTTCAGTCTGCCCACGTTCATCAACAACGACGGCGACCTGTTTGCCTATGGCGAGGCGACGAGCGGGTTTCTGCCCTATGTCAACGGTTTGCTGGAGCAGGCAGGCAGCCCCAAGCGGTTTCGCAACCTGCTGGGCGTCACGCTGGGCACTGGCTTCGGCGGAGGCATCGTCCGCGACGGGCAACTGTTCACCGGCGACAACTCCGTGGCGGGTGAAGTGTGGCTGCTGCGGCACAAGCTGGAACGGGATATCAACGCCGAAGAGGGCGCGGCGATTCGCGCGGTGCGCAGGGTGTACGCGGAGCGCTCCGGCATCGCCTTCGCGGATGCTCCGGAGCCGAAGGTGATCTATGAGATCGCGGAAGGTAAAGCGGCAGGGAATCAGGCGGCGGCGCAGGCGGCGTTCCGGCGAATGGGCGAAGTGGCCGGCGATGCGATCTCCGAGGCGATCACGCTGATGGACGCTCTGGTCGTGGTTGGCGGCGGCATCGCCGGGGCGCATCGCCAGTTCCTGCCTGCGATCGTCGACGAGATGAATGGTACGTACGCAGCGCCATCGGGCGAGCGGTTCCGCCGCCTGATCCCCCGTGCCTTCAATCTGGAAGACGAGGGGCAACGGGCGGAATTCCTGCGCGGCGAGACCAGGGAACTCACGGTGCCGCACAGCACGCGCACCGTACGGTTTGACGGACTGCAGCGCACGGGCGTCGGTATTTCGAGGCTTGGCACCAGCCAGGCTACGGCGATCGGCGCGTACTCGTTCGCTTTGAGCCGGCTGTAGCAGCCCGGCCTGGTTCTGATCCGGCGCCGCTTCTGCTACTGTGCTGGTGCCGCAATGGGTTCGTACTGCACGAAGGCGAAGCGCTTGGAGTCTGGCGACCAGGAGTTCACGTTGATGGTGCCCTGGCCTCCAAAGAACTCGAGCAGCCTGTTGAACTTCGCAGGCTTCAGCTTCCGGCCCGGGGCCTTCATGACCCGCAGGACAACGCCCTTCATGCGGTCGTTGTGGCCTGCCGTGCCTTTCGGGAAGGAGAACACGAGCATCTGCTTGCCGTCGGGCGAGAAGTGGGGGAACCAGTCCTCGCCTTCGTCCCTGGTGACCTGCTCCGCCTTGGCGTCGTCCGGACCACCACCGTCCGCGGGGATCCGCCAGATGTCCCAATTGCCGGATCGGTTGCTGTTGAAGTAGATCCAATTCCCGTCGGGCGAGTACTCCGGACCGTCATCATAGTTGCCCTTGGAGGTGAGGCGTTGCTCGGGCCCACCTTCGACGGCCACGCGGAATAAGGAGTACTTGCCCTCGCGCTGACCTACAAAGGCGAGCCACTTCGAGTCGGGCGACCAACCATGGAAGTAGCTTGGCGAAGCGGGTGTCAGCAGCTTCGCGCCTGTGCCGTCAGCTTGCGCCATGTAGACCTGCGACTGGCGCGAGGCGGTGCTGGAGGCCGAGAACGCGAGGAGTTTGCCGTCCCTGGAGATGTCGTGGTCGTTGTTGCAGCGATAGCCGCCCGGGCCCAGTTCGATCTTCTCCAGTTTCGGTTCGCCGGAGACGCCAAGCGGCAATCGATAGAGGCTGCCGCCCGTATTGACCAGCAGGAACTTGCCGTCGCGGGACCAGTTCGGTGCTTCCATGATGCCGTCCATCTGATAGACGACCTGGGTGGAGCGCTTCTTGAGGTCGTAGATAGTGACCTTGCTGCGATAGGAGGGTGAGCGCGGCACCTGCTCGATACGGACATTCGAAAAGACGGCGGTTTCGAGGATATTCGCATCGTGCGAGCAGACGCCGAGGCCGACGTACACGGGATCCGTGAGCGTCATGGTGACCGGGCCGGAGGGGGTCAGGTCAGCGCCTGGATTCCCCGCGGCCATGGTGAAGCGGTTGCCCCGGCGCTCAATGCGGATGCGCACGGGCCCAGTGACGGTAGAGCGAACCTCCAGCGTTGTTGCGCCAGCCAGGGGACGGTACTGGAGGGACGTGAGTCCGTCGCCATGCAGTGCGACATCGGCGTAGGCCGAGCCGGCCGTCAGGTCCTGCCGGACCATCAGCACAGCCTTGCGGTGGGCCACCGTGCCGGTACCGATGAAGCGCACATCGGCTGTAAAGTTGAAGTCGCCGGACATACGCTTCCAAGCGAATTGGAAGGCATCCTCCGCGGCCCAGATGTTGGCGCCTCCCCCAGTGATGCGGTATTCCCCGCTGGCGGAATCGAAGGATGCGCTGCCTTTCTGGGGCGTAACGCCGATGTCGGCGCTGGACTCCAGTTGGCCCAGGGCGGAAGAAGCGGTCTGTGCGGGGGCGAGTCCGGCGGCCAGCACCGTGATGGCGAGCGCCATGGCTCCGGAACCGTATCGCTTCAGTTTGGCTTGCATTGGTGGGCTCCTGATGCCGGCTCGCAAATATAGGCGGTCAGCCGGATGTGGGACGCCCCGAACTTATCACGGATCGGGCATCTCCTGCCAGGTTGCGGTGGCCGTGCCTCCATAGCATGGAGAGCGGTTGCCGGAATCCCGGCGGAAGGATGAGGCGGGCAAGCGGGCGGCTCTCCCCCAAGGGCCGCCCGTGGTGGAAAACCGGTCTAGCGGCTGGGGACGGCGACTGTGATGTTGCGGAACTTCAGGCCGCCGGTGTGGTCGCCCTGGATGTAGAACGGACCGGGTTCGCCTTCATTCGCGTCCAGCGCGCCGCCGGTGATCCCCTCGATCTCCTGATGATCGATGGTGGTGACGCCGTTCCGCACGATGGTGACGGTGCGGCCTACGAGTGTCACGTCGAAGGTGTCCCATTCGCCCGGTTTGCGAGGCAGTTCCGTCTTGGGCGCGATGCGGCCATAGATGGAGCCGATGCGGCGCTCCACCGGGTTTGCGCTGAGCGGTTCGGATTCGATCTGGACTTCATAACGGCCGCGGAGGTAGAAGCCGCTGTTGGCGTGGTCGGGGCAGTTTACCTCGAAGTGCAACTTCAGGTCGTCGAACTTGCGGACCGACTTGAGATTGGCGCCGTGGTCTTCGTTCACCAACAGGCCGTCCTTGACGGTCCAGTGGCTGGTCGCCGGGTTACCCATCGGCTCCCAGCCGTCGAGGTTCTTGCCATTGAACAGTGCCTCGGGCTTGCTCCACTTCTTCGGCTCGGCGCGCTTCAGTTCAGGTGCGCGCACGCCGGCGAGCGGAGTGCTGGCGTCGCCGCGCTTCTGCACGCCGGACAGCTTGTCGCCGGCGGCGTCGAGTTCCCACATGACCGCGGGCCGGTTGGCCGCGGCGGCTGAGATCGTGGCGCTCAGGTGCGCTCCATCCGCTTTGAATTCCTTCAACTGATAGACGTTTCCGCCGGTAGGTTGATACCAGACGTCCAGCTTTCCATCCTTCTCCGTGACGCCCAGCCAGGCGGCGCGCGAACCTCCCGGAGTGGTGATATTGAAATCCCATCGGCCCACCAGGGGGCTCTTTCCTTTCTGGCCAAATGCGGGCACTAGCAGAGAGGTGAACAGGGCGATACCAGCGGCGATCTTATACATGGTCGAAGTGTATTACAAAGCAGGCCGGCGCGGCCTCGGACTATCCGGAAGATGCGGCTGGTTGCGTGCCTGATCTCATATGAAGGATTGTAATGTTAAGATTACTACGTCGTGTATAAAGGTCACCCCAGGAAGTCACCACAGCTTTGCCTGCTCGCGGCTCTAGTCGTCTTTGCGCCTGGCCCGCTCGCTGGTCAATCCACCAAGGCCGAACTCTTCGGCGTGGTTTCCGATCCTGGCGGCTTGCCCGTCTCCTTGGCCGTCGTCCAGTTGACGAATACCGGCACGAACCTTGAGTCTGCTGTCACCACCCGGACGGATGGCAGCTACCAGTTCCTGGCCTTGCCTGCAGGCTCCTACGAGGTTTCTGTGCAGAAGCCGGGCTTTGCACCGCTGCAGCGCGACGGCATCACCCTGCGCGTGGGTGACCGGCTGGAGGTGCCCCTGAGCCTGAGGGTCGGCGAGGCCAACCAGGTGGTGGAGGTGACGGCAGCCGCTCCGCTGCTGCAGGCGAGCCGGGGTACGGTGAGCTTCGTCGTGGAGCAGCGCAAGGTCGTCACCTTGCCGTTGGACGGCCGCAACTTCGTGCCGCTGATCGCGCTCTCGCCGGGCGTCAGCCTGCCCCCAGGCAACCTGTTGCCGCGTGTGAACGGCAGCCGTCCGCGCGTCAGCGAATACCTCTATGACGGTGTCAGCGTGCTGCAGCCGGAACCTGGCCAGGTGGCATTCTATCCTGTCATCGACGCGATCGACGAGTTTCGAGTGGAAGCGAACAGCTATTCGGCCGAGTATGGCCGTTCGAATGGCGGTGTGATCATGGTCAACCAGAAGGCCGGATCCAACGGCCTGCACGGTACGTTGTTCGAGTTCTTCCGCAACGAGAAGCTGAACGCCCGGAACCTGTTTGCCACCACGGGCGGCAAGCCGCAGTTTCGACGCAATCAGTATGGATTCGTGTTGGGCGGTCCCATTCAAAAAGACAGGACCTTCTTCTTTGTCGACTGGCAGGGCACAAGGCTCAGTACGGGCGTAATTCGGACCAGCACGGTGCCCACTACCGCCCAGAAGAGCGGGGTCTTCACCAACGCCATCTTCGATCCAGCCACGACGAGACGGACCGACACCGGCTATGCCCGCGATGCCTTCGCCGCAAACACGGTTCCGGTGAGCCGCTTCGATCGCGCCGCCCTGGCCGTGCTCAGCCGCTATCCGGCGCCCAATGTATTCACGACCGCTGGTGCGGAGGCCACGGCCAACAACTATCGACGGCTGGGGAACGACACGACGGCGGCCGACCAGTACGACGGCCGGCTCGACCGCTATCTCGGCGCACGCCATCGCCTGTTCGGCCGCTACTCTTATCTGCGGGACGACAGCCGGCCCACCACGCCGCTGCCGGACGGGAGCGGCAATCTCACCAGCGGCGTCATCGGCAACACGCTCACGCGCGCTGACAGTATCGCCGCCGAGCATACCTGGAGCCTCTCTTCGCTCTCTGTGAACCAGTTGCGTTTCGGCTATACCCGCCGCAAGTTCGACCGCGATGCGCTGCGCACCGGGCAACCGGTGGCGCAGACCACGCTGATCCCCAACATTCCGGTGACCTCGTTCTCCGATGTTCTGCCCACTTATGATGTCGTGGGTCTGCAGCAACTCGGACCGCCGGCCAGCGGCAACGCAGCCTTCACCACCTCGGTGACCCAGTTCATTGACAGTTTCTCGTGGGTCCGCGGGGGGCACAGCCTGAAGGCGGGCGCGGACATCCGGCACGAAACTCTCGATGTGCTGCAGCCGCCCAGTCCGACCGGCAATTTCCAGTTCACCAATATCTTCACCAGCGGACTCACACCCGCCGGTACAGCGCAGTCCGGCACGGGCAACAGCGTCGCCTCGTTCCTGGTGGGACAGGTGGGCCGGTTCAGCATTGACGCGCAGCCGCAATTGATCCAGCCGCGTGCGACCATCGCCGAGTTCTTCCTACAGGACGACTGGCGGATCAGCCGCCGGTTCAGCCTGAATCTCGGAGTGAGGTACACCTTGAACTTCCCTTCGACGGTAGTCGATAACCAGGGCGCGGTGTTCAACCTGGCCACCCAGAGGCTCGACTACCTCGGGCAAAACGGATTCCCGCGAGCGGCCCGAAATCTGGAGAAGAAGAACTTTGCGCCCAGAGTCGGATTGGCCTACAGAATCACTGATTCGTTCGTAGTGCGCTCCGGGTATGGGATGACGTGGATTGAGCAGGCGGGCATCACCACACCTTTCACTACTCCGCTGTTCCCCTTCATTCAGACGCTGGGCCAGCAGTCGCTGGACAATATCAATCCGGCCTTTGTCCTGTCGTCCGGTCCTACGGTCACGTTGCAGAGTCCCACTGCTGATTCTGGACTCGGCCAGGGCGTCTTTGGCGTGCAGCGGAGCAACGGCAGCGGCTACGCCCAACAGTGGAACTTCACACTGCAGAAGACCTGGGGTGAGGATTGGAGCGTGGAAGCCGGTTACCTCGGATCCAAGCTGACCCGCCTGGGCGTACCCGATGTGAACCTGAACCAGCTCACGGTGGAGCAACTCGCGCTCGGCTCGCAGCTGACGCAGCAGGTCGCGAATCCTTACTTCGGGCAGATTCCGGCCAACACTTCGCTCGGCACCCAGACGATTGCGCGCGGGCAGCTGCTGCGGCCTTACCCGCGGTTCACGACCGTGACCCTCTACCGTAACAATACCGGGCACTCCACCTATCACTCCTTCCAGGCGCGTGTGGAAAAGCGATTCTCGCAGGGGCTCACGTTTACAGCGTCCTATACGTTCTCCCGCCTGATCGACGATGCCGGCGCTGTTTTCGATTCCGCGGTGCTCACCGGACCCGTGGCCAACTTCCAGGCCGCGGACAGTTACAACAAGCGGTTGGAGAAGGATGTCTCGACGGGCAACATCCCGAACATCTTCTCCAGCGGCTTCGTCTACCAGGTGCCTGTCGGTCGCGGCCGGGCGAAATCGCTGGACGGCTGGAAAGAGGCGCTGGCCGGGGGGTGGCAGGTGGGCGGCATTGTCCGCGCCCAGTCGGGTAGTCCGCTAGCCATCACGCAAGCCACCAATCTCAATGCGTTCGCGGGATTCGGGATCCAGCGGCCCAACCGTGTCGCGGACCCCACGCTACCCGCGGATCAGCGCAGCACCGGGCGCTGGTTCAACACGGCGGCCTTCACGCAGGCGGCGCAGTTCACCATCGGCAGCAGTTCCCGTAATCCGGTCAACGGCCCCGGCTACCGGACCGTTGATCTCATGGTGGGCAAGACCTTTCCGGTCACGGAACGTGTGCGGTCCGAATTCCGCGCCGAAGCGTTCAACGTCACGAACACGCCGCCGCTGGGTAATCCCAACGGCAGCTTCGGCAATGCGGCTTTCGGGACGATCACGACGGCGCTGGATCCGCGTGTCTTCGAACTTGTTTTGAAGCTTCAATTCTGAGGTGAACTATGCCGGCTCGCCGAGCGTGCCTGATTCTGTTGGTTGTTTTGGCCTGTGCCTGGGCCCAGGCGCCATCCGCCACATTGACCGTCGGTGGCGACGTGAAAACGCCGCTCACCCTGACCGCGCGGGACCTGGCGGACATGCCCAGGGCGACGGCGCAGCTGAAAGGGGAGAAGGCGACCGTGGAGTACACGGGTGTCCCGGTCCACGAAATTCTGAAGCGCGCAGGCTTACCGGCAGGCAAGGACCTGCACGGTACGGCGCTGGCCAGCTACCTGCTTGTCGAAGCGAAGGACGGCTATCAGGTGGTGTTCGCGCTGCCTGAAGTGGATCCGGCGTTCACTGATAAGGTGGTGTTGCTGGCCGACGCCGCCGACGGCAAGCCGCTGGGCGAGGGACAAGGTCCCTTCCGCCTGGTGGTGCCGGGCGACAAACGAGGCGCCCGAGGCGCGCGCATGGTAACCCGGTTCCAATTGGTGCTCCTCCGGAGGTGACCCGCCGGCCGAAGCACGTCACAATAAAGGGGAAGCAACCGCATGCCGACTTCCATCCGCAATCAGTTGGGCGCCGTCCGCCGGGCGCGTGGCGTCAGCGCCGCCGAACTGGCGCGGCGGGTTGGTGTCAGCAGGCAGACGATTCACGCGATTGAGGCCGGATCCTACATTCCCAACACCGAAGTCACGCTGAAGCTCGGCCGCGAGCTGGAAGTCTCCGTGGAAGAGCTGTTTACCCTGGAGGCGGAAGACGTCCCAGCACCCGATGCCATCGACTCCGAGGTGCTCAGCGCGGTACCGGCCGCCAAGGGACAGGCTGTGCGCGTCTGCCGTGTGGGTGAACGACTGGTGAGCATCCCTGTCCAGTCGGCGCCTTACTATCTGCCCGAGGCCGACGGGGTCATCTCTCGGGTGGGCCGAGCCCCTGGTCATGCGGAACTGGCCGTTTTCGCGCCTGAGGATCCGCAGCAGAAGAAGCTGACGTTGGCGGGCTGCGATCCGGCCATCGGCCTGGTCTCCAGCATGGTGGAGAAGTTGAGTGGGGTGGAACTGATTTCCGCTGCCGCTTCCAGCCGCCTGGCGCTCACCTGGCTCAAGGAAGGCAAGGTCCACATTGCGGGCTCGCACCTGGAGGATCCGGCAACCGGCGAGTTCAATCTGCCGTTCCTGAGACTGGAGTTTCCGGACGACGATTTGGCCGTGGTCACCTTCGCGCGTTGGGAAGAAGGATTCGTCACCGCGCCGGGCAATCCCTTGGGGATCCGCTCCGCCGGCGACCTGGCTGGCGCCGCCGTACGGTTTGTGAATCGGGAAAAGGGCTCCGGCAGTCGCGGGTTGCTCGACCGTCTATTGGCCGAGGCCGGCGTGCCGCCGCGCAAAGTAGTGGGTTATGATCGCGTTGCCTACGGGCACCTGGCGGCCGCCTATGCCGTTCTGGCCGGCGAGGCAGACTGCTGCCTGGCAACGCGCTCAGCCGCACAGGCCTTCGGACTGGATTTCGTAGCCTTGCGGAGCGAGCGCTACGACTTCGTCATGCGCAGGCAGACGCTTGAGATGCCCGCGGTGCAGGGTTTCCTGGATGTGCTGCAAAGGGCGGCCCTCCGGCGCAAACTGGAAACTTTGGCTGGTTACGATACGGCGCAGACCGGCTCGGTTCAGGCCTGAGGCGGCCAGGCGTTTCCAATTGAAGTATTTCGGGTTTGAAACTATGATTTGAATGGTTCATCCTCGAAGGGATCTTATGCGCCATCCATTGCTGCTTGCTCTCCTCCTCGTTCCGGGCTCCGCGCTGTTTGTGGCGCCGGCCCAGACTATCAAGAACGACACGGAATTCCGCGTGAAGCTGACTGCACCGCTCAGCACGGAAACAAACAAAAAGGGTGACAAGATCACCGCCATGATCCTGCAGCCGCCCGAGTTCGCCAACGCCATGATGGAGGGCGAAGTCAAGGAGTCGAAGAGCGGCGGAAAGGTCAGCGGCAAGTCGATTCTGAACTTCACCTTTCAGAACATTGTGAGCGGGGGCAAGACGATCCCGGTGAACTCCGACGTGAAATCGTGTTTCAACTCCAAGGGGCAGGCCAATGTCGACGAAGAGGGCCGGATTATCGAGAAGAAAAGCAACGTCGGCAAACTGGCTGCGGTTGCCGGTGCTGGCGCGCTGATTGGCGCCCTGGCGGGCGGTGCAAAAGGCGCAGCGATCGGAGCCGGCGCTGGGGCTGCTGCCGGACTCGTGTTGATTCAGGTTGGTGCCAAAGGAGCGAACGTCACCTTCGCTTCCGGCAGCGAAATTGTCCTGTCGGTTCGGGAGCGCCGCGAGGCCGGCAAGTAGTACGCTTGCCGCGCCTGTTGTTCGATATTGGAGGGCCCAAGGCGGCTAGCCTTGTGGGAGCCCGCAGTTTGCGCAGAAGCGCTGGTTCGGATCGCGCACCGTTCCACATCGCGCGCATACCTGCACCGCAGGCGCCGGCATCAGGCCGGCTTCGCGCGCAGTCATCCAGTTGGGCAGGTCCTGGTTCCACACGAGTGTCTCGGCCGGCAGGGAAGGCAGCATCTTCAGCAGCGTCGCTTCGTCGATGGGACCCCTGCTTTGGCCGGCGTGGATGACATACCAGTCCTTCGCTGGTAACGGAGGCGGAGCGGCGGCTGTCGCGGGCGGCTCAGGCGCCGCGACGGGGGCGGGTTCCCGGACAATTGGCGGCGGCGACGGCGGACGCAACGCGAAGTGCAGCGAGGCTGCCAGCTCATCCTGATCCAGGGCGGCTATCGCGCCGGTCTGCCCGGCCATGGCGAATAGGAACAAGTGATAGGTGCTGCGCACCAGCAGCACGATGTCTCGTCCGAGTTGACCATCCGCCTGGGGCTCCGTGACGCCCAGCGCCACTTTGCTGACTTCATGCAGCACGCCGTCTGCGAGGACCTTGCCGCCCGTTGTGAGCTCGTACCTTGGGATGCGGCTCTCCGCGGCAGTCTCCACCAATCCGGCCCGCATGAGTTCGCCCAATGCCGAAGCCACCTCGTGGTCCGTCAGGGACGTCACGAGTTGGCCGGGAATCAATTTCTCGACAAAGAGCAACGGCCAGCGGAAGTCCTCACTGGCGGCGTCGCGCAGGCGCTCCAGGATTTCCTCCCGTGAGAACGTGGCGGCGGGTGCGCAATGGGTCAGCATCCCATGCAGCCTCGCGGCCTGCATCTGACCCAATACCGCGAGAAACACCACTACTGCCGGCGTGGAGAGCTTGCAGCCGATCTCATCGTTGCTGAGGCTGCTGCCGGCCGCGAGCATCTTGCTGATCGAGGCCGTGACGCTGGCCTGGGTCCAGAAAGTGATCCGGCGTGGATCCACGGTTCCGGCGAGTCCGACGATGGAATCGTCCACACTGGTCGACCAGGCCAGCACCGAGCGGCTGACTGTTTCATCGGCAATGCTGTGGTGCCAGTGGGCCATCTTCGCGGGAGCGCGCAGGATGGCGATGGCTACAGCCAGACGAACTTGCGCTTCCGGGCTAAGAGCCTGAAAGGCCGCTGCCGCGGCCGTTGTTCGATTACCGCCCGGGCCTGGAGGGATGAGCGATAACGGATTGGCGCGGGCGTCCAGCGAATCGGCCAGCGCGGCCAGGTCGTCCAGCGCGATGAGGAAGTCTTCCTCCTCCATTCGCAGCAGTGCTGCTGTCGTTGTGGGGTTCATGCTATTTCCCTCCTATGGCTCCGTGATACTGGGACACATTCGTCCGGACCGCTTCTCCGAAGCTCTGTTCCGTGAAGCCGTTCTTCTCCAGCACTTTCATTGCCTGGCTGGGATTGCGATTGATCTGATTCGAAATCTCGACCAGTTTGGGATCCAGGCCGGGCGGTGACGTGGGGAGGCCCGCCGACTGCAACTGCCCTGACTGCGCCGGGTTGCCTGCCATGTTGTTGATGCGGCCGGCCAGATCCTGCTCCCGGCCCATCGCCTTCGCCAGCGATTTCACATCGGTGTGTTCAGTGACCGCCTTCACTTGCTGTGAACTGAAGTCCTTGAACTCGTTGGCTCCAAACTTCGTGGGATCTTTGGGCAATTCGCCCGTTACGGCCAACTGGTTCATGCCGTGCTGGTCCACCACCGCCTGGCCGGAGATGTTGTGTGAGCTGATGGAGCCGTCGCTGCAGGACTCGAACATCTTGCCTTTGCCTTGCACCGCCATGCGGCTGCCCGTGAACCCCGGCGGATAGGCGTCCCCCGGGCCCGAACCCTTGCCTATGCCGTTATAGGTCTTGTAGTCGATGTCGTTGATGCCGCGGCTGAACCCGTCCGCGCGCAGGTTGCGGTCCACGTTCTCGGTGAGGTGCTGGCCGAACTTCGCCTGCAGTTCGTTGTTGGCCTCTTCCATGCTGACTGTGCGGCCCAGGTCACGGCTGCGCTGCTCGGCATAGCCAGCCAGATCCGCCTTGTCGAAGTTGGTGGAATGGGTCGCATCAAAATCGGTCCGGGCCTTCGGATTGCCGCCGGGTTTGGCGCTCGATCCCGAGTCGCCGATGACACTGCTCTTCACCTTGACACCGGTCTCGGCTTCGAAAGACCGCATGGTGTCGCGGACCCCGTTGTCGACATTCTGGCTGACCCGATTCGCCAGCCGTGCGTTGAGCAGCTTCGCTTCGTCGGCACTGAGCGCGCCGGCCTTCTGTAGGTTGGCCAGCCGGTCCATGCCGCCTTGGCTGTAGAGCTTGGCCAGATCCGCCGGATCACTGGATGCCAGCACGCGGCTGACAGCGGACCGGGTGGGCTGCAGCGTCTCAGGCACTGTCGTGAACAGACTCGACATGCGGTTGCTTAGCGACTTACTGCCTGCCTGTACGGCCTGGTCCGCCGTTTGCACCGCCTTGCCCACCGGTTCCATCATCTCGCCCACGCCCCGGGCCACATTCGGGAACGCCTTGGGGAAGTAGTGCATCATGGCGCCGCCCAACATAGTGGGGCCGGCTTCGACGATACCGGTCTTGAAACCGGCCTTGAAGATCTCAGCGTCCGAAGCTCCGCGCATCGCGGCATCATGCTGCGCGTAGCCCATGTTGGCCGCTGTATACGCCGCTTCCGACCACCCCGCCGTGGCGACGCCCGCTGTGAGACGGCCCAGCAGCGACGCCGCTGTGCCGGCCAGTGTGGAATTGCCCTGCGCGTCTTTTCCAGTGATGATTTCACGGAGAGAACCCGATGCCGCCTCCGACATCGTATCCATGAAGCCTGGCTGGTTTCGCAACGAGGACTCCGGCGCAACCGCACCACTGATCGAGTCACCCGTGTATTTACGCGTCGCCTGGATCGCGTTCCAGTCGATCGGCTTGCCCGCATAGATGTCCTTGATCAACTGGTCGGTCTTGCCGACAACGTCGCCGGGGCCGCCTGGATTCCACAGGTCGTGCTTCAGAGCTGCCTGCTGGATGCGGCTCAGGTAGGCCGCGGCCTCGGCCTGCTGTTTGCGCTGGGCAGCCTGCTGGTCCATCTCCTTGCTGAACCAGTCTTCCCGCCGCCGCATCTTCTCGTTCTCGGCATCCATGAACTTGCGGTCTTTCACCAGGTCCTGCTGCCAGCGGTCGAACTCGTTGGGATCGAAGTATGTTCCGCTGGCCGCGTTCCGCCATTGGCCGGACTGCGGATCGTAGACGATCTCATAGTCGCGGCCATCCAGCCCCTTCAGCACGCGTGTGTTGCGTGCCTGGTCGGTCGCCGCCGCAATCGCCTGAGCCTGCGCATCATTGGCCACCGCCTGCTGTTTCAGGTAGTCCATGTAGTCCTGATACTGCTGGCGTAGCCGTTCGTAGTTCGGATCCGATTTGTCGGCGGTAGCGTCCTGCTCGTCCCACTGTTTCTTCAGGCGATCGTATTCGTCCAGCGCCTTGTCGCGGGCCGAGGTGGCTGCGTCATGATCCGCCCCATAGCCGCCCGGAGGTGGGCCCTGTGTCGGCGGGACCAGTGCGGGGATTACACCCCCGACGGCTGAGCCCCCACCACCAATATTCGCGCGCCCCTTCAGGTGTGTACCGATCTCCAGTTGATGGCAGGAAACATCGGGTTGCGGGCGCCACATAAACGCCGGCATCTCGGTGACTGGCGCCACCTGATGCATGATCAACCAGCCGCCCGCGTAGCCACCGATTGCGGCCGCAAGAAGCTCAGCCGCGGGATAGGCTGCCTCCCCGAGTGGCACGGCGCCATCGGCCGCGGCAGCCGCGCGCCGGAAAAACAGCTTCTTGAGGATCGCCCGGACCGCAGCCCGGAAACAGCGAGAGAGCATCCCGGGACAGACCCCCATCAACATCAGTGACGAGTAGGCCACTACATACCCGCACATGGCGCCCCAGTAGTTTCCATCGCCCCAGCCGCGGGCTCCGTACATATCGGGCCAAACAAGCTTCTGCAAAAGGTCCGCAATGCCGTAGACGCCTCCGCAGACCAGGCCGAGAAACGGATTGAAACCGGAGATGATGCCCATCAGCGGGTACACAATGGCATCCGTTCCGATGTGGCCCAACGGTGTAGTCTGAATGCCGCGCCACGCCAGGAATACCAGGGAGAACGCCAGCAGCACAGGGTGTCGCTTCGTCAGTAATTCGATTTCGAGCAACCACTCCAGCTTTCGCAGCGCCGGGAACGCGTTCAAAGTACCGCGCGCCAGGCTTACCACCGGTGTACAGATGAGAGTCGACATGCCGACCACAGGCGTCCAAAATGACTGCGCCTCCAGCCACCGCAGCAAGTCCGCCTGCTTCTTCGCGATCGACTTCAGGAATTCGCGCATTCGCTCACCACCTCCGCTCGCGCCGCATCCGCGCCGCTGCCAACACTTCGTCCAAGCGGCGGATGTGGCAACTGGGGCAGCCCTCCGCCTCCTCTCCCTTGGCCCGCATTAACCGATCTGTCTTCGCAGCCCAAGCCTGCGCATACGCTAGGGGATCTCCGCCGCCTGCCGACCTCCCGTCCAACTCGGCGAGCTTCATTCCGCCGGCAATCAGGACCGCATTCGGACCCGCGGCTTTTGCTTCGATTGGCGGCGGGGTAATCTGCGCGTAGAGCGCATTCAAGGTGCCCGCGGCCGAGCGCGCTGCCGGTTCTCCCGCCAGCAGGAGTGTTGGCTGCTTCCTGTACAGGACCTCGACGGCGCCGCCCTCTGCCCTCCACGAGAAGGGAGGCGACTTTACCTTCACGAACGACGCTGCCCCCTGTGCGGCCGCAATCGCCAGCACGCAGACAACTGCCGCCGCGGCGCGCGCCTGCCACGCCGGCTTCGGCTTGCGGCACTGCCCGCAACGTTCCAGGCGCCGCACATCGAGATCTGCCGCGCAGCGCGCCACCGACATGATGCAGCCTTTCGTGCGGCAGTGCCCCAGTCCGTCGAGGTGCCCTCGTTCGTGCTCGATGACGTTCATCAGCCGGGCGGCCAGGAGCTGCTCCCCGTCCAAGCCCAACCGGAAGGTGGACACCACTGCGATCCCACGCTTGCAGTCGGCGTACCCGAAGAGCGACTCGCAGTCGCGCAGCGCAAGATCGAGAGGCGTGATCAGGACCAGGTGCTCGCCTTCGATGGGCCGTTGGGCGGCCAGAACTTGCGACACGGAGAGCCTCTGATCCATGCGGTTGGTAGCGGGAGCGGACTCGTCCTCCGAGAGTGTCCTGATACGCACGTGTTGCACGCTTCACGCATCATATACGAGAAAAAGATCCTAAGCTATCTGAAGAGATATACTGTTGGCGCCCGTCCGCTCCGCCGCATCCCTGACACCGGACCGGCGGGCTGGATCGCTGGTGGGGGAGGACGCAAATGGGTGAGAAACTCGGATCACTGCTGTTGGGCCTGGCGGCCGCCGGCGTTCTTTCTGCCATCATCATGATGGCGCAGAAGCGGAAGAACCGCGACGCCTGGTCAGGCACGGTGAGCTCCATTGAGCGGCGCTCGGCCGACTATGGTGATGCCAATACACGGGAGTTCTTTCTGGTCCGCTACATCCGGGACGATGGACAGATCTGCTCCTTCGAGTGCGAAGCCAGTTCTTACCCGTTCTGGTACAAGGGCATGCAACCCGGGGATCGACTCGTGAAGCCGGCCGGAGCAGGCATGGCGCAGCGCATTCCTACCGCCAGGTAGCGAGCCTCAGCCCAACCGGCCTGTCTTCTTCCACTCCACAATGCGCGAGAAGTGGTACTGGAAGTAGAGGATGCTGAAGAAGAAGGTCATCACACCGCTCAGTTTCAGCCCGATGGGTTCGGTCGAGTTGTAGTGGCGCACGATCGAACTGCGCATGGAGAACACCGTCACGAGTCCGCAGATCACGATTACCAGGTTCAGGATCATGATCAGGCCGGTGGCGGTGGCCATGGTCGATGACGACATGGAGCTCATTGCGGCAATGTAGAGGGCCACTTGCCCGAACATGCCGAGCGTTGTGACCACCAGCAGTACGACTGCCTTGCTGGAAGGATCTATTTTCTTGACGAACAGAGCCTGCCGGAAGAACCAGATGAGCCCGGCCAGTCCGGCCGTAACCCACGTCAGGATGAGCAGAACCACCCAGTGCATGCTGGGCGGAACCAGCCCGCTGACCGGCGCCGACGCGAGCGGTGCGGGTGCCCCGTAGGCCGGAACACCAAACTGTGGCGCGGACGCGGCGGGGAAGCCTGTGGGCGGCGGGAATGCGGGGCGTGGAGGAGGTGGTGCCTGGTTGAATCCTGCTGAAGGTGCGTTGAAGCCAACCGCGGAGGGACCAGCCGCAAAGGCTGGAGCCCCGGGCGGAGTCGGCGCGGGTTGGAACGGCGAGGGCGGGGCAGGGAAGGCTGGCGCGGGCGGCGCCTTCAGACCCGCTTCCCCTGCGTGTTTCCAGTTCGGCAACCCCGGTTGCCACACCAGTGTGTCCGCAGGCAGGGTCTGCAGGGCAACTCGCAGGACAGATTCCGGTACGGGTCCCTGCTGCTTCCCCGCTACTGCGTAATACCACTGCGACTCGGGCCGCTGCGGCGGAGGAGGCGGAGCGGGTGGTGGTGCTGCGGGCATGGCGAGGGGGGGCGGCGGGGGTGTTCGTTGCGACGCTGAATAGGCCGGCGCCTGCGGTGGGCCAGGCGGAGCCGCAAAGGCCGGAGCAGGTGCTCCGCCAATCGGCTTGCCGCAGCCGGGACAGAAGCGGTCTTCCGCATCCGCCAGTGTTCCGCACGTTCCACAGTATCGGTTCACAGTTCCTCCTGAGTCAGTTGCCCAATCTCTGCCAGCGGATGGTCACCGCAATATTGCGGTCGGAGCGGCTTCGCAGCACCAGCCGTCTCCATCCGTTTCCGGGGCCCGGTGCCTCGGCCACTCCGATATCCTTCGGTTCCACTTCGATCATGACGGGGACACCCGGCAGCGTGCCCTGTAAGGTTCCGGCGGACGCTCCATTGCCGTCAATCGCCAGCGCTTCGTTCTTCCGCAGCTTGCCCGACCAGGTCAGAACCCCGGCAGCGGGGATCAATACTTGTGGACGCTGCGGCGGCGCCTCTGTGCGCGCAACCGGAGGTCTGGGCGTTTCAACCACGGGCGGCGGCGCATTGGCGGCGGGCGGCGCTGGCTGTGAAGTTTGTGGCACCGGCGGCGCGGTAGCTTGTTGCTGAACGGCCGCATTCTGTGCCGGCGCTCCCGTTGCTCGCTCTGGGGGACGCGCGGGCGAGGGCGAAGGCAGGGTAGCCGTCTGGGCTGCTTGTGCAACCGGACTTGGCCGGCGGGACTCAGCCACATTGCCCGCCGATGTCGTTCGATTCTGCGGCGGCTGGACCGCGGGTGTTTGCTGCGGCGCGGGCACCACTTCCGGAGGGTTTGGAGCCGCTGCCGGCACTGGTCGCTCTGGAGCTGGCGAAGGTGTGGCTGTTAGCGCGACCGGTGCCGGTCCTTCGTTAACGGCCACCTCAGTCGGCGCCGCCTTTCCGTGCTGGTAATACCACCACCCCCCGCCTGCTGCAGCCACCAGAAGCAGAAGCAATCCGCCAAGGACCATTCCTTTGCCGGCGGAACTGGCAGGAGCCGCGACCGCGGGCGCCGGGAATTCCGGGGCGGGGGCAATTGGAGGTTGCGCGAAAGCAGTTGGCGCCCTGGTTGCTGCAGGCGCCATGCTAGCCGCCATGGCAGGAGCGGCGGCCGCGGCAACCGGATTTCCACATCGTCCGCAGAAGCCCTTGCCGGCTCGCACTGGCGTGCCGCAGACGGCACAAACTGCTTCAGTTGGAATAGCGGCAGGCTCCGGTTCTACCGTAGTTCCGCACTTTCCGCAAAACGCGGCCCCGGGCCGCAACGCAGCATTACATCGCTTGCAGGTCACGCTCTCTCCGCGCCAGCCTTCTGTAGGCTCTCAAAAATTTACGACAACTATATCTGAATCTCGCGAGGAATCACAACGGGGTGGGTGTGCTTCGGTGGAAGTATGCCCGCAGGCTGAACCGTCACCTGGTTTGTGGGGCACCTCGTAAGGTATGTGGACCTCCGCTGCTGGGGCTGCCAATCACTGGGCGGCTGTCTCGTCGGTTTCCCGTCGAAGCGCTTGACCCGGAGGTGCACCGTCTCCCCCTCCCGTCTGAGCCCATTCCCGGCAGCCCACGTTCCGGCCCCAATCATCAGCGCAGCGGCTCGCCCAGTTTCTGACCGGGCAGCCTGGAATGCGGTTGCCCACCGGCCCTTCTCCCAAAGCAGGCACTGCCGACACGGAAAAATAACTGCTAACTAGCCTCGCACTCATCCGTATTAAGCATGTTCGGGATCAATCGCTACTCTCCCTGTGTTGAGCAAAGGAGAACGCCATGCAAACACTCATCCTGGATCTGCAATACGCACTTCGAACCTTCATACGATCGCGTGGATTCGCAGTCACCGCGGTCCTTACCCTCGCAGCCGGTATTGGGGCCAACACCGCCATCTTCAGCATTATGGATGCTGTCCTCCTGCGCCCACTGCCCTACCAGCATCCTGACCGCCTTGTCCGGTTGTACGAAACCGAGGCGGCTCCCGGCAAGTACCCGTTCACTGGACCCGACTACCTCGACTGGAAGTCAAGAAACAGTACGTTCTCCGGCATGACTCTGTTCTACTGGCCCACTGACATGAACCTCAGCGGGAATGGGCAGCCGGATCCGGTTCGCGCCGTGCCAACCGAAGCCAACTTCTTCTCCCTGCTTGGGGTTTCACCTGTCCTGGGCCGGACCTGGGTGCAGGGGGAAGACCAGCCCGGCAAAGACGACGTTGTGATCTTGAGCTACGCCCTTTGGCAGAGCCGCTTTGGCGCCAATCCCAAAGTCGTGGGCCAGGTGTTGGAGTTGAATGCCCGCAAGCGGACCGTGATAGGAGTGATGCCGGATGGCTTCAGCTTCCCGGCCGCGGCGCGGCTCTGGATCCCGCTCGATACGTCGAGCCGCGGGTTAGGCGAACGCGGCAGTCATTCCTTTAACGCGATCGGCCGGATGAAGCCGGGCGTGACGGTGCCGCAGGCACATGCGGATCTGGCGTCGATTGCCGCGCAACTCGAAAAAGCCTTCCCCGATACGAACCACAAGGTGAGCGCGATCGTCGTGCCTCTCCAGGATGACCTGGCCGGCAAGTCGCGAACGTCCCTGCTGATGATGCTGGCGGCGGTAGGCCTCGTGCTGCTCATCGCCTGTGCCAACATCGCCAACCTTCTGCTCTCCCGTGCCGTTGGCCGGCAGAAGGAGATGGCGGTGCGCAGTTCACTCGGCGCTTCCCGGCTGCGCCTGCTGCGGCAACTGCTCACGGAGAGTCTTCTGCTCTCGCTGGTGGGCGGTGGCTTCGGTGTCCTGCTGGGCTGGGTGTTGATCACTTTGCTGCCCACGATCAAGAGCTTCAGCCTGCCGGATTTCAATACCATCGAGTTGAACGGCGCTGTTCTGCTCTTTGCCCTGGGGCTGACTGTGCTGACTGGTATTCTCTTTGGTTTGGCCCCCGCCGTCCAAGCTGCCCGCCTTGATCTCTTCGACGAACTCAAGGGCGGGGCCGGCAGTTCCATCAGCCCGGGCCGCAGGCGCCGGCTCATGAGCAATGGGCTCGTCGTCGGCGAACTTGCCCTCTCGATGATTCTGCTCATCTCTGCCGGCCTCCTGCTCAAGGATTTCGCTCGCGTCCGAGGTGTGGAAATCGGGGTACGCAGGGAAGGTCTCTGGACAGGTGCGGTCCAACTCCCTGAGGCGATCTACAAGACCGACCAGCAGCGTGCGGTATTCGCGCAGAAGCTGCTCGACCAGGCGCGCCAAGTCCCGGGAGTCCAGACCGCCTCTCTCAGCGACCGGTTGCCGCTCGAAGGTGGCAGCAACTACTATGTCCAGATCCGCGGGCACGTCTCCCGGAAGATGAGCGGGCCGCTGGTGGAATCTCACAGGGTCACTCCGGAGTACTTCCGCACCATGGGCATCCCCCTGCTCAAAGGGCGGCTTCTGACGGCGGAAGACACGGAACACTCGCGGGAAATGGATACCCGCCGCCAGCAGGCGTGGGAGAAAAACACGAGATTGCCCGCCGAGCAACGCAATCTGATGATTTACGCGACGGTCATCAATGCGACGATGGCTCGGACTCTCTGGCCCGGTGAGGATCCGGTCGGGCGGATGTTCTCTGGTGGAGGTGGGGATGAGAACGGCCCCTGGCGCGAAGTAGTCGGAGTGGTGGGCGACGTGCGGCAATGGGGTCTGACGGAGAAGCCGCAGCCTGAAGCTTACGACGCCCTCTATGCTCCGAGCCGCGTCTTTCTCACCCTGCATATCTCCCTGCCCGCATCCAGCATCGGGCCGGCCGTAAGGCGTGCCTTGTCCACCATTGATCCCAGTCTCGCCCTCTACCGGGAGCGCACAATCTCCGAGGTTGTCGACGACAACTCGAAAGGGCAGCGATTCCTCAGCTCGCTCGTCGGCTCGTTTGCATTGCTGGCTGCGCTCCTGGCGGCCATCGGGATCTACGGTGTGCTGTCCTATGTCGTGACGCAGCGTACACGCGAAATCGGCATCCGCATCTCACTGGGCGCAACCCGGTCGCGCGTTCTGGGCGACATCCTCCGTCAAGGGATGACCCTGGCGGCCATCGGTTTCACGCTCGGCTTGGGTGGGGCATTTGCAGCGGGCCGCGTCATGGAGAGCCTGCTGCACGAGGTACAGCCGCGCGACCCGTTCGTCTTCCTGGCCACCTCCGCGTTTCTGGCGCTGGTCACATTGATGGCTTGCCTGCTGCCCGCGCGCCGGGCTGCGAAGTTGGACCCCATCCGTGCACTTCGCTACGAGTGACCAGCCGCGAACTGTTCCTGCGTTTCCCAGGGGCCCATATTGCCCTCACGCTGGGTTCACCTTCTTTTCACGGTGAGCGAAAATAGTTCCCAATGAAGCTCGTCCTGGCACTCTCTGTGTTCGCTCTCGCTGCCTTCGGTCAACCGGACTCCTTCGACGAACTTGCCAGGCTTTTCCACAACGACCCGCGGCAACCGACTGACCTGAAGTTGTCGCCATCGGCTGGCCGACAAGGTGTCCGGATACTCGAAATCTCGTTCGGAAGCCCCGTGTCCGGCCGAGTGCCCGGAGTCTTGGTGACACCCGATCGCCCTGGCCGCTTCCCCGTCATCCTGTTCGGACATTGGATGATGGCCGGCTCCCCGCTGCGCAATCACACCGAGTTCCTGGAAGAGGCAATCGTCTACGCCCGTGCCGGTGCCGTCTGTCTACTCCTGGACACTCCGCTCGTGCGCGAAGGAGTGACCGAGGATCCGGACTTCACCCATGGACAGGAGCCAAAGGCCGCCCTCCAGATGGCCCGCGAGTGGCGGCGCGCCCTCGACATCCTGCTCCTCCGCAAAGACGTGGACGCTCAAAGAGTGGCCTATGTCGGCCACAGCTTCAGTGCCGGCGTAGGCGCCAAACTCGCGGGCGTCGAGAAGCGTATCCAGTCCTTCGTCCTGATGGCGAATACTTACTCGATGCTCGAATTTGTCTTTGACGAAGGGAACGCGGAACTGAAGGCCTGGCGCGCAAAAGTGGGTGATGCGGCAATCCACGCCTATCTCCGCCAATTCCCATGGGACGACTCGCTGCCCTTTGTGCGCCATGCTGCTCCTGCTGCCGTGTTTCTCCAGAACGGTCTTAGCGATACCGACCTTCCCGAGGCCACTGTGAGAAAGAGCTTCGAGTACTTCAACGGGCCCAAGCGGCTCGACTTCTACGACGCAGGCCATGCCCTGAATTCAGCCGCCAGGCTGGACCGGGCCAAGTGGCTTCAGCAAAGGCTTGGCCTGAAGACCCTGGATCTGCAGGGCCTCCAATCCATCGCCCAACTGAAGTGATTCGGGCGCTGCCACCGCAAGGCCGAATTCAAGCTCGCACTTCTGCCTTCCTCTCCAGCCTCCGAATCGACGATCCTGGAAGTATGCATCGCCGCTCCTTCCTCAAAGGCGCTTCTCTCGCCGCCTTCACTGCCTCTGCCGCCACGGCTCAAACGCCTCCGCGTGATTTGCGCATCGCCTATGGCGGCATCTCCATCGAATGCAGTACTTACAGCCGGCTTCTGACCCGCATGGACGAGTTCACCATCCTCCGCGGCGAGGAACTCACGTCCAGCGCCCGGTTTAAATTCCTGAAAAAGTACCCCGTCACCTTCATGCCGACCCTCGTCGCCTCGGCCGTTCCTGGTGGCCCCATCGAACGCAAGACTTACGACGCAATCAAAGCTGAATTCCTCAAGCGCGTCCAGGCGCTCCTGCCCCTCCACGGACTCTATCTGCCCATGCACGGCGCCATGTTCGTCGAAGGAATGCAGGACGCCGAGGCCGATTGGTACCAGGCTGCCCGCAAGCTGGTTGGGCCGGACTGCCTCATCTCTGCCAGTTACGACCTCCACGGCAACATCAGCCAGGCCATCATCGACAATCTCGACATGCTGTCCGCGTATCGCACCGCGCCCCACATCGACCGCGCGGAGACCGTGCTTCGCGCCACCGACATGCTCATGCACTGCCTGAAGGAGAAGATCCGCCCAACCCTCATGTGGGCGCCGGTCCCCGTTCTCATGCCTGGCGAACGCAGCAGCACGGAATGGGAGCCCGGCAAGCGGCTTTGGGCGCAACTGCCCGCCCTCAACCGCGAGTCCGGCATCCTCGATGTCAGCATGCTGGTGGGTTATGTCTGGGCCGACGAACCCCGCTCCACCGCCTCAGTCGTCGTCACCGGCACAAATCCCGCCAGTCAGCGCAAGGTTGCCACGAATCTCGCCCAGCAGTATTGGGACGCGCGCAAGCAGTTCCAGTTCGGCACCGCCACTTGCACGGTGGACGAATGCGTGCAACGCGCCATGGCCGCCAAGACCCAACCCGCGATCCTGGCCGACTCCGGCGATAACCCAACCGGAGGCGGCAATGGAGACCAGGCTACAGTCCTCGAATCGCTCCTTCGTCACAAGGCGCAGCACGTCGTCTTTGCCGGCATCACGGATCGCCCTGCCACCGAAGCCTGCTATACAGCTGGTGTCGGTGCGCGTATCTCCCTGTCTATCGGTGCCACGCTCGACCCCAAGGCGAGCAAACCGGTCAAGGCGGAAGCCATCGTCAAACACCTGCTTCCGGATGCGAAGCCTGCCCGCCGCGAAGCGGTTGTCGAGATCCAGGGCATCACGCTGGTGCTATCGGCCTATCGCCGCCCGTACCACGACATCAAGGACTTCACTCGTTTCGGTCTGGAACCCAAGTCGTTCAAGATTATCGTTGTGAAATCCGGCTACCTGTCTCCGGACCTGGCGCCCATCGCCAATCCGAGTCTCATGGCCCTCTCGGACGGAGCCATTAACCAGGACATCGTCCATCTGCCCGCGAACCGCTACCGTCGGCCGAGCTACCCCTTCGTCGACAACCTGACTTTCACGCCAAAGGTCTACCCCTCAGCGCGGAATCGGTCTTAGTGTCGCTTAGCGCGCGGCATCAGTAACTCTCTGGTTCGTGGCGCGGCAGTCACCGCCTGGAATGGCTTCCGCGCCTGTCTTGCTAGGCGTTCTTGCCCTGCAGGTGAAACACATACTCCCAGGCTGTGCTGCGGAACCCGGTCTGTTCCGCCACAGGACTCACCACCGCCGTTGCGGGACTCATGGCGTAGCCGCCGGGTAGGTACGGCACCTGGAACCGCGCTTGAGTGACTGAGAACGGGCCCACCGGCAGGAACGCATCCCGTTGCAGTTCGACCGAGCCGTTCTTCTGGAGCGGCACCGTGAGCCGGTTGCTCTCCATCGGTTCGTCGAAGAAATACGGGTTTCGCGTTTCGTCGATGCCCAGCAGCCACGGACCATGCCACAGCGTGTACTGCGCATCCCGGCCTGCCCGCTCAGCGCGTGGGCGCATGTCGTAGCGGATCTCGACCCGGTCGCCAGCCTTCCAAATGCGGCTCACACGGTGGTACCCATCGCGAGCCTCCGTCGTCTCTGGGGTTCCGTTCACGAAAAGCTTCACCGCCTGCGCCCAGGACGGTTGCCGGACCAGCAGCAGTACTGTTTTCCCGCTCGCGGCTTCCACCGTGATGCCTACCGATGCCGCCGTCTCCAGCTTAGACTCTGATACGAAACGGCAGCCGGCGGCTTCGCCTTCGCCCTCCACTGGTAAGTCATAGCAGAGGCTGTCGCCCCGTATGCGGAAGACGTGGGCACGGACGTCAGGGAACGCGCGAAGCCCGTGCAGCGTGCAGCACCACCAGGCGCGAGCCGTTCCACCACCCTCTTCCATGCCGCCCAGCGGTGAGCCGGTCCGGGTGATGAGACGGTGGCCAAAGTCACCCGTATCGAACTGGTTCATTGAGAACTCGTTGAATAGGGTCCGTTCGGCCTGTTCCAGGTACTGAGTCTTTCCGGTTAACCCCCAAAGGTGCAAGCTGAGCCGGAGCCAGTCGGCCTCCGCACAACCTTCGGTCCGGCGCGCCTTCGGCTTCCACGCCTCGGGAATGCTGCCCGGAACCAGCAGGTTCCCGCTGTCAATGACACCCTTCCACTCGCGTTCCGCGCGATCGAGCAGCGCCCGCTCGCCGCTGACGTCGTACAGGTCGACCACCCCGCGCAGCGACGTCAGAAACCCATGGCTGTGTTCGCTGGGCCGGCGTTCCGTCCGCAGCGCCATCTCCTGAGCAACGCTACGGTATTGCGGGGCTTTGGTCACTCGATGCAGCTCAGCCATGCCTTCAGCGATCTGGGTCCAGCAGATGTAGCCCATCGCAAACGCCCCGGATTCAAACTGTGTGCGCGTCTTGTCCGAGTTCAATTCCGGCGCGATCCGCACAACGAAATCGCCCAGCTTCCTGGCGGCGGCCAGCGCCTGGGGATCCTTCGACTGCCTGGCGTACTCCAGCAGCCCGATGAGCAGCCGCCCATTGCCCCAAAGCAGAGCCATGTCTTGTTTCGACACACCAGCGGCAGGAAACGAGTTGCCGAAGTAACCCTCGGGCTTCTGCAGCCGGATCAGCTCCTCCACCAACGGCCGCAGCTCCGGGAACTCTTCATGCCGATCAGCGGACGCCGTCGCCAGCGCGCCGATATACCGGCCGGAGACATCGCCGCTAAACTCCGTGAACCGCCTTCCCCCTTCCGGAATTGCATCCGCCAGCACCATCTTTCGCGAGTATGCAGGGGCGCCCTCTCCGCGGACTCGATCGAGGGTCAAACGGTAGCGTTGGCTGAAACAATTAGAACTCGATGAGGGCTGTGCGGCAGGCTTGCCGAGCAAACGAGGCAGGCTCGGAGCCAAAGCCGTTGCAGTCTGCAGGAGCTTTCTTCGGGTCATGGCTGTCTCCTTTTTATCACCGGAGATCTTCCATGAGGTGTCAGGAATCGCACGACTGCAATGCCCGTTCGACGCACCTGCCAGTCGATTTCAGACTGTGTGCAAACCTGCCGCCGCCGGGCATCAAAGCTGCCTTGATCCGCTCACCGGATCTTCGGGTTCTTCGCCAGGCTCAGCATGTTGGCGAAGATCCGGTATGCCCCGTCCACACCCTCCGGCAGCTGCCGGTAGAACGCGTACGCGTTGTAGATGTACACACCCTTGCCGTACTTCGCGTACAGCAGCCCGCCCTTCTGAGGCGGCTGGTCCGCATCGTGGGTCTCCAGCAATGCCTCGTAGTGGGCGTCCCACGATTTCATCCACTTCGACCCGCGTTCTTCCACCCATCCCTCGAAATCCTTCTCTGTGATCCTGTTCGGCCAGGCGAACAACGGGTGCTCCGGCTTAAGGATCTCCACTCTCGATGCTTCGTCCGTCACCTCCTCCGGGTTCCGCCCCATTTCGTAAGGGTACGGACCGAAGTTGTGATCGAACTCGGGCGTGTTGTACTGCACGATCATGACGCCTCCCTGCTGCACATACTCCAGCAGCCGGTTGTTCGACACACTCAACTCTGGACGCGCGGCATAGGCGCGGACACCCAGCAGGACCACATCGAAACGGCTCAAATCGCCAGACACCACATCCGCCGCGGAAAGCGATGTCACCTTCACGCCCAAATGCTCCAGTGACGCGGGGACCTCATCGCCGCTGCCCATCACGTACGCGACCCTCAGCTCCGGCGCAATCTTCACATCCACTCCGCTGGTCTTGTAGGTGGCCGGGCGGTAAAGGAAATACGGCCGCAAGCCCGCATAGCCCGTCAACTGGTAGCCCTCCTGATACCTCCTGCCTTCGTACTCCGCCGTCGCCGTGATCGGATACACCTTCCTGCCCAACTGCGACGGTGTGACCAGAAACGTCAACGACTGGTCCTGCCCCTCAGCAGCGGTCTGGAACGCGCCCACAGCCGGCTCTGACTTCCATCCGGCCGGCAACTCCAGCCGCACGACGCCCTTCGCCGGACCCTTCACATTGCTGTGGACCGTTACCTTTACGGGGAACGCCGTCGCCTCCAGGGGCACCACGCCGGCCCGCGGCTCAATAGCCACGCCGATCGCCGGACCCACGGCCAGCGGCTCGAACACCGGGCCGAACCCGTTTTCCCGTTTCACCGTCTGCACGACCTGACCAATCCGTATCGGCACACCCTGGTAGCGAAAATCCGCCCAGGCCGCAAGCGGATAAGGTGCCAGTGGGCGGTTCGTCCACCTTGCGTCGTCTATGGTGTAGAACGGCTGCTCCAGATCCGGGCGCGAGAAATAGGCGCGTGTATACACCGAATCCCCAGGCACCTTCACCGAGAACTTCGTATCCACTGGCAGGTTGCCGGCGATCGGTCCGAGTGGCCCGCCCGACACCTTCGCCACGGGCCAGCTTTGCCCAGACGCTTCTAGACTCACGCGTTCCAGCGTCACAGGTACCGCGCTCGGGTTCACAGCGCGGACATTCACACCGAACGTTTGCCTCGGAATCGCCACGCGCATCGTATCCGGATCCCCCATGAACATCGCGTACATCGGATCCGGCTCCTTTTCCGGAGCCACGGTTCCATACACTGCCAACCCCAGGGCCTGCGCCAGCGCGTTGTTGAACTGCACCTGCTTGATCCGCAGTTCATGCAGTACGTTGTACTTCGACTCGGCGTCCAGTCCGCTCTTCTCGACCGCCGCGATCAGTGCCACCGTGTCCTTCAGTCCCGCGGCCAGCGACGGCGCAGTGGCCTCCGGCTTCACCGCCGAGAACTTCGCCATCGCCTCTTCCACCGCCGCATTCATCTTCTCCAGGCCCGGTCTCAGGAACGCGGCATCCCCACCCTTCGCCAGGGACGCGATCCCGGCCAGTGTCACATCGATCCCATCAAAGAAACCCGCTTCCGTCTCCTTGGCGTCGACCGTCGAACCGAACCGGTGATACCCGGTGCTCACTTCGCCTGCCCTGGGCATAGCGCCGCCGCCGTTCTGCGACTTCTGCAGGCCCAGCCCCTCCCGGGCCACCTGCACGTAGGAATATCCCAGCAGCGGATCGTAAGTCCCCTCCGGCACCCGGACGTTCACTGCCAGTTCATTGGCGCCCTGCCGCCGGAACGGAACCCGCGCGTAGTCCTTCACCGGCGACCACGGTTTCAGTCCGGCTTGAATCTGCTCCGGGAAAACACTCGGATCACCTGCTGCCCGGAACACCTCCTGGGCCATCGCGCCTGCCGTCTCATGATTCCCATGCCCGTCGCTGGGCCCGCCCACAAATACCGACGTGATCACCAGGGGGCGAACCTCCCTCACCACCTTCACCACATCGAACAGGACCCGGTCGTGCGTCCACTTGCCGATGCTCTCCGCCTTCGTCTTCGAGAATCCGTAATCCACCACGCGCGTCCAGAACTGGTCCACCCCGTAGTGCCGGCCTGCCTGCAGTAGTTCCATCGTGCGTACCAGGCCCAGTGCATCGAAGAAATCCGGCGACATCACATTCGCGCCGCCCTCGCCCCGGTTCAGCGTCAGCAACGACACCCGAGCACCCAGGCCTCGCGACTCGTAGGCCAGCATCCCGCCGTCCTCGTCATCGGGATGCGCCGTGATCATCATCAGGCTGGCGCGCGTATGCAGCTTCTTCAGGCTCTGCCATAGGGCGGCCGATCCGCGATTCACGGAAATCTCGTGTTGCACCTCGGACGGCCGGATCTCGGTCTCGTACGGAGCCTGTCCCCATGCCAGGCCTGCGGTCAGTAGAAGAGCAACGGATTTCATGAGTCCCCTGTGAATGAGATGGCCGGCCCCGTCGGTTCTCAACGCGGCCGGCCCGTACTGATCAAAATACAACTTCACGATGAGCCACAGCAGCTGCGCAACTTCGATCGGCCCTCCACCCTGTGCGCCATCCCGCCGCTTCTCTGTCCCCAAACAAAAAATGGCTGGCTCCCACCCAAAGGCAGGAGCCAGCCGGTCGGACTCGCCCGTTATCGGACGAGCTGGGTCAAACTAGAACGAATAACGCAGGCTCAGCTGCATCGTCCGGTTGCTGCTCTTCGTCGTCACCTTGCCGAACGCCGAGTTGGTCGGGTCGGTCACCGGGGCGTCCCAGTTCGGGTGATTCGGGAAGTTGTACATCTCGGCGCGGAACTGCACGCGTTGCTGTTCCGTGATGCTGAACGCTTTGAACAGCGCCACGTTCCAGCTCTGCGAGCCTGGCCGGTAGTACTTGTTGCGGTTGTTCTGGGTCGTGAACGTGCCTGCCGCGGCGCGCTGGAATAGAGCTGTGCCGTCGGCTGCGGTCGTCCGGAACCAGTAGGCGTTCGCGCCGGTCCAGTAGGCGAACTTCTGATCGCCGCTGTCCATCTTCGCATCGCCCTTGATGTCCCAGATCTGGTTGCCGCTGCCGGTGCCGACGCCAGCAACATCCTGGCTCGTGGACACCGTGAACGGGTTACCGGTCTGGAACTGGTTCACACTCGAAAGCTGCCAGCCGCCCAGCAGTTTGCCGCTCAGGTTGTTGTTGCGGAAAACCGGCAGTTCGTAGATGAAGTTGACCACCAGCATCTGGCGGACGTCGAAGTCCGACGGACCCCAGAAGGTGCTCGCATCGTAGGCGTTCGGCAGAATGGTGCGGCTGCCTGAGGCGTCGTCGGTCGACTTGCCGTAGGTGTAGGCCAGGCCATAGCTCAGGCCCTTGCTGAACCGGCGGTTCACGCTGACCTGCAGGGCGTTGTAGGTGGACGATGCTTCGTTGTTGGTCACGCGGATCGTTGCATAGCCTTTGTAAGGCCGCAGCGTATCGACGTAGGCCGTGCTGTTCTGCAGGGTGCCCGGCATCAGCTGGTTGATGTTGCGTTCACGCTGCAAATGGATGCCGCGGCGGCCGACATAGGAAACTTCCAACGTCGTCGCCCAGGGCAGTTCCCGCTCCACCGCAGTGTTCCAGCTCCAGGCGCTCGGCATGCGGAAGATCGGATCCTGTGTCGTCACGAACAGGGGCAGGCGCGCATTGGCCGCGGCCGCACCCGGATTGTCTACGCTGCCGTTCGCCACTGAGGCGTTCGGCTGGAACGGGGCATTGGCGCCCAGGAACACTGAGTCGCTAACACCGGTGCGGGTGTAGAAACGTCCGCCGCCGGCGCGTACCACCATCTTCGGGGTCACCGTGTAGGCGATACCCAGGCGGGGCTGGAAGTCAGCATAGTGGATCTTTGAGTATTCCTTGTTGCCTTTGAAGAGCGAGTTATACTCGCCGCTCGTGGCGATCGGCACACGGCCCTTGGCCGAATCCGGCCAGCCGTCGCCGGGGATGATCATGCCGTTCAGGTAGTTGCCGCTGAGAATGGCGCCGGTCTTCGGATCCTGCACCACTGCCTTCGAGACGTCGTAGGAAGCCGGATCAAAGACTGCCATGTTCCGCCACTGGCTGTAGTAGGGCTGGATGATGCTGTGCCGCAAGCCGATCTCGAGGCGGAGCTTGTCCGTAACCTTCCAGGAATCCTGGGCAAACCATTCGAACATGTGCGAACGGTACGGAGTGTAGGGCCGTGCGCCCAATTCCGCGTAGTTGCTGAACAAACCCATCGCTGCATTCGCGACCGCGAGGCCCGTGAATGAGCCGTCGTTGAACTCGAAGCGGCCGTTCTGGTTGTTCGTGCCGCCGGGAACGCCCGTCACGTTGATCTGGTCGAAGTCGTTCTGCCCGGCGCGCTCGTACAGGCCGCCGAACTTGATCGTGTGCGTGTTCTTGATGATCGTGAAGTTGTCGGACAGCATGTAGATCGGGCCTGCCGACTTGGCCGGGTACGGCCCGCCGTTGATGCCCGTGAAGCCCGCAATCGCCGCCGTCGGAATCTTGTTCGTGATCTCCTTGCGGTCCGGGAAGATGTAGGGATAGTTGATCCCGTACTTCGTCCGGTCGAATACGCCCGTGCTCGTGTCGATGCCGATGAACACCTGGTCGACGCTGGTGGTTGCCAGCATTTCATTGACCATCGTGGGGCTGACGGTCCAGATGTAGTTGAGGGAAAAGCTCTTGTTGGGGCGATCAAAGATACGGGGTGTGTGGCCGCTGCCATCGAACGGCGAGTAGTCCCAGTAGCTGTACACCATGCTGCGGAAGCGCAGTTGGTGGCTGCTCGAAGGATTGTAGTCGATGGAGTAAGTCTCTTTTCGCTGGTTCGTCGGAGCGCCGGTGGCTGAGTAGTAGTTGTTGCTGCCGCTGAGGAAGCCGGGCGTCGGCAACTGAGAAGCGCTGAGGATGCCCACGCCGTTCGCGCTCAGGCGCGACTTCGGAATGAGGTTGCCGGCAAACGGGCTGTTCGTTGTCGGATCGTTGATCGTCCGCGCGCCCGTATAGAACGTGTTGGCCGGGTTCAACAGTTCGCTGAAGTCCCCGTTGCGCATCGCCGCAGTCGCCACCGTCTGCGTCGTGCTGGCCGTGCTGCGCTGGCGGACATACTCCTGGCTGAACAGGAAGAACAACTTGCTCTTGTCCGTGTTCCACTTGCCCGGAAGGTAAACCGGTCCGTTGACGTTGTAACCGAACTGGTTGTAGCGGAACGGCGACGGGCCGCCGCTGATGCTCGAGTTCGAGTTGCGGTTCCGGTCCCAGGTATTCGCATTCAGCGCCGAGTTCCGGAAATACTCATACAAGGACCCATGGAACTGCTGGCCGCCGCTGCGCGTGATAATACGCACCTGGCCGCCGATCGACCGTCCATACTCAGCCGGGAAAGCTGACGTAAGGATCTGGATTTCAGCCACTGCGTCCATGTCCGCCGCGCCGATCGCCGTACCGTCAGCACCTCGCGTACGCAGGCCCACCGCGCCGTCCGTGGTCACGGTGCTGTCGGAGGAGCGTGTGCCGTTGATATTGGCGATGTTCGCCATGCCGAACCCGCCGCCGGTCACCGACTGGCCGGTCACGCCCGGCTTCAGCAGCGCCAGGTACATCGGGTTGCGGCCCGTCACCTGAATGGATTCAAACTGCGCCCGATCCACCACGCGGCCCAAAGCGGCCGTGTCGGTCTGGATTCGGGTGGCGGAGGCCGTAACTTCCACCGACTGGCTCAGATCGCCAACTTCCAGCGTCAAGTCGATGCCCGCCGCCATGTTGGAGTCGATCTTGTTCTTTGTTTTGTTGGTCTTCTTGAAGCCTGTCGCTTCGGCTGAGACCGTATACACTCCGGATGGAACAGGCGTGAAGATGTAATACCCGTTGTCACCCGTCTTGGTTTCGCGTTCAGCGCCCGTGGCTGTGTTGGTGAGAACAACTCGGACTGCGGGGATGGAAGCGCCAGTTGAGTCTCTGACAAAGCCCGAAACGCTGGCATTATCCGATTGTCCGAGTAGGATTGCTGAGGACAGGGCAAACGTGGCGGCGAGCAACCAGGCTCGGCGCAACTGTCCTGTACGGAAAATAGACATGAAGGTCTCCATTGGAAATTGGAGTTGTGCAAACTGATCGCGTCAACGGTGAAACGCGGTGCCGGACACGGCGCCACCGATCCAAGCGCGACCCCCGTGCAAACTGATAAAATTGTAGAAAGAAACACGATAAACAGGGAGTAATCCCGCAGTAATGACGGGGTAAGCAAATGCAAGTAACTCGTCCCGAGGCCTCTCCGGACGATGGTTTCAACGTCAGAAACGCCGCCCTCGAGGAACTTCAGAAAATCCTGGCCAGCGACGGCTTCGCCAAGTCCGAGCGAATGCGCCGTTTCCTGTCCTATGCCGTCGAACACTCGCTCGCTCAAGACCTTGGGCAACTGAAGGAGAGTGTGATCGGTGGCGCCGTGTTTGACCGCCCGGCCACATACGATCCGAAAGCGGATCCAATCGTCCGGATTGAGGCCCGCCGCCTCCGTGAGAAGCTCGCCGCGTACTATGCAGGGGAGGGTAAGGACGATCCCATCCTCATTAACCTACCCAAAGGCGGCTATGTAACATCCATCGAGGCCGTCCGGAGAACGCGGAGCCCCTCCGCTCCGGTCATGCTTGACACAAAAAGCGGGATTCCAGCTCCGAAACGCCGAAACGGTTCCAACTCGCTTCAGGAATCTAGACCTGAAACGCCGGATTTGCCATCGCCTCGACCTTCGTCCGCCCCCCTGCCGGCCCAGTCCACCGCGCGGTCGATGATCACGCATCGGATGATCGTCCTGGCCCTGGTCGCCGTTGCCGTCCTGATTGCCGCGGTGTGGAAGATCGCCACCTCGCGCCCCGGGCCCCCGCCTCTAGAATTCCACAACTTTACGAGCCTGCCCGGAGCCGAACTGCAGCCCGCCTTCTCTCCCGACGGCACCAAGGTGGCGTTCCTGTGGAACGGTTCAGAAAGCGGTCGCCGTAACATCTATGTTCAGACGGTCGGCAGCTTCACCCCAGTGCTGCTCACCAAGGACGCGGAAGGTGAGGTATCGAGCCCTGTCTGGTCGCCCGGCGGCCGCGAGATCGCCTTCCTTCGACCCCTCGGTATTGACCATCTTGGTATTTTCGTCATGGATCTGGCCACCCGTGACATAGTCCGCCGGGCAGTCATCGAATCAGCCCCCAGCCCTGTCGGCCCTTCGGTCCTGATCGACTGGTCACCGGACGGCAAGTCAATCGCCGCCACGAACCGACGGGACTTGGTCCTGATCTCTACCTCCAATGGGGCGATCACCCGCATCACCACCAGCCCGGAGCGGATCCTCGGCCACTACGATCCGGCTTTCTCCCCGGACGGCCGCACTATCGCCTTCCGTGAAGCGCTCAGCCACGGCGTCGACCAACTCAGCCTCCTCGACCTGGCATCGGGACGCATCACCCGCCTCACCACCGGTTCTCGCCCCCTGATGGGACACGCCTGGACAGCGGATGGCAGCGCGTTGGTCTTTGCCCGGCAACGCAGCCTGTGGCGCATTCCCGCCGCCGGCGGAGAGCCCAGGCGTCTCACCGACGGCACCATCACCGCTCGCCATCCCCGCATCGCCCGTGCAGGCGGCCGTCTGGTCTTTGCGAGTCCTCGCCAGACAATTCGTGTCTGGCGGCAACCTCTGCCGGCGGGAAAATCCGAGCTGGTGTTGTCCTCCACGCTCACCGATGTCAGCCCGGACATTGCACCAGATGGCCGCCGCATTGCCTTCCGCAGCGACCGCAGCGGTACCGACGAAATCTGGGTCTCCGATATCCACGGCACGGCCCCGCGCCGCCTCACCCAATTTGGCCGTACCCTCACCGGCTGCCCCCGCTGGTCTCCCGACGGGCACTCCCTTGCCCTCGACTCCCGCACCGGCGACAACTCGGACATTTTCATCGTGAATGTGGACAATGGCAAGCTGCGCCGCTTCACCAGCGAGAACTACGACGAGGTGGTCCCCAGTTGGTCCCGCGACGGCCGCACGATTTACTACTCGGCCAACACCAATGGCACCTGGCAGATCTGGAAGCGCCCGTTCATCGGGGGCACCGCGGTCCAGGTGACCCAGGCAGGCGGTTTCGGAGCCTGGGAGTCCAGCGATGGCCGCTGGATCTACTACACAAAGGATCGTGGCGGCCGCGCCATCTGGCGCCTGCCTGTGAACGGTGGGACCGAGGAAACCGTGTTTGAAGGCCTCGATGCAGGCATGTGGGGCAACTGGCGACTCCACAACGACACCATTTTCTTTGCCGGCGTCCAGCCGCCTTATTCGCTCCGCGCCTTCGATCTGGTTACCCGGCGGGAGACCATCCTCGCCAACCTGCCCAATCGGCCTCTGGTCGGTGACGCCGGTCTTGCTGTCGCACCGGATGGGGCATCCATCTTTATCTCGTTGGCCGACCCCGTGGCTAGCGATTTATTTCTGGTCGAGCCCTTCCACTAACTCCCCTCTGAACTAAGTGGACGGCCACATTCACCGCGCCTGGCGGAAGGCCGGCGCCAGGTGGCTGAATCGGGAGCAGGCCTTCACATCAGCCCGAGTGAGGGTGAGAATCCGAAAGATAGAGCGCGGCCGCTCCGGCATTCCACACCCGGATGAGTTCTTTTGCCGCCGGGTGCCGCTTCCCTGGTTATGAGGTGCATGACGACGACTCATTATCTTCGGGTTTTGCCGTTCCAGAAGCTCCTGCTCCTCCAACCGCACGATCCTCCTATCAAAGGCTCTGTTTCCATCCGGATTCTTCTGTCCGCCCTTCTGGCCCTAATTCCCGCCTGCCTGGCGCAGACAGCGCCACTCAGTACCGTGCCCGGCCCGGTCCGGACGCCACGCAGTTCGCTTGCCGCCCTGGCGGCCCGGATCCACAGTGGCGCTAACCGGCTCGGCCCTTTCAACACACGCACATTTGGCAATCCTGACGGACCCATGACGGTGGCGCCGGCCAGCACATCGAGTCCTGGGACACCCGTGCCCGCAACCGCGCCGGCCACCGTCCTGCCACAGTTCGCCTTCGGAGGCGGCTGGTATTCCGCACTGTACTTCACCAACGTCGCCGCGTCGCCCGTCTCATTCACCGCTAGTTTTATCAGTGACGCGGGCTCGCCGCTCACCGTCCCCGCCCTGGGCGGCTCAGCCGTCCAGGTAAATCTTCCGGCACACGGTACGGCCGTCATCGAAGCGCCCAATTCCGGCAGCCTGGTCCAAGGCTACGCCGCTTTCACACTCCCCAGTAGTGTCTTCGGCTATGGAGTCTTTCGCCAAAGCGTCACCGGGCAGCTCGATCAGGAGGCTGTCGTCCCCCTGTCCGACGCAGGAGCAAACTCGAACATGCTCACCTGGGACGAAACAAACCTGACCACCGCCGTAGCCATGGCCAATCCCAGTTCCTCCAGCGCCACTGTGGTCGTTACCCTCTGGGATGAAGGCGGCAACACGATAGGAAACTACGCCTTCACTCTGCCGCCCCACAACAAATTCGCATCCGTGCTGCGCAACCTGCCTGGTCTGGGCGGAATGGCCGGCAAACGGGGTTCGGCGCATTTCACTACCTCCAACGGAAGTATTGCTGTCCTGGGGCTGCGTTTTAACGGGCTGGCCCTCACCTCCATCCCCGCCACCACGGGCTCGTCGGTTTCCGGAACCCGGTCCCTGGTGCTGCCGCAAATCGCCTTCGGCGGTGGATGGTATTCCGCGCTCTACTTCACAAACACCGCGGAGTCGCCTGTTTCGTTTCCCGTTCGCTTCATGACCGATGGGGGTGCCCCACTCATCGTGCCATCCCTCCAGAACTCCACCGTGCAGGTGAATCTGCCCGCGCACGGCACGGCCATTCTCGAAGCCCCCAACTCAGGCGCGCTCGCCCAGGGATTCGCGGCCTTTACCCTGCCCAGCGGCGTATCCGGATACGGTGTCTTCCGTCAAAGCGTCCCGGGGCAATCGGACCAGGAGGCGGTGGTGCCGTTGTCCGATGCCGCTGCCGGCGCGAATTCGCTGACCTGGGATGAGACGAACCTGACGACAGCCGTAGCCATGGTCAACCCCAGTTCGACCAGCGCCAATGTGGACGTAACGCTCTGGGACAACAGCGGCAATACTCTGGGCACTTCTTCGATTGTCCTGCCGCCCAATAACAAGAGCGCCACGGTGCTGCGATCCCTGCCCGGCCTGGAGGCGATGGCCGGCAAACGGGGCTCGGCGCAGTTTACGGCCTCCTCCGGCAGCGTTGCCGTGCTCGGGCTCCGTTTCGACGGACTAGCGCTCACCTCGATCCCCACCACAGGCATGCACGCCGCCGCCGCGGGCGACCTGGTGGCGCAGCACGTGCTGGCGCAAACCGGACTGGCCATTGGACAGGCCTCCACCGTGCTGCAAAGCCAGCTTCGGATTGTCATGGCGATCTCTGAATCGGCCACCTACTGCACGGCGCTCGAGGGAGGCGGAAGCATCAAGGTGGGCAATAGCGCCAATGCGGTTACCATCTACTACGACTCCTACTGCACGAAGCCCTATCTGTCGACCGGCGCCGACACCACTATGAACGTCCTGGGTGACTCGGTCGTCATCTCGGAGGCCGCCACGTACTACGGACCCGGTGGAAGCATTCTCGGGACCATGGTCATCAACGAGACCGCCAAGATCGGCAGCTCCTCATGGAACGTCTATGGCCTGGGCACGTTCACACCGGCAACGGGAGCCCGGACGCCCGTTCAATTGGGATTGTACTGTTCCCTGGCCGACGCGAGTAGCGACTGTGCTGGCGGCATCGCGCAGGACTTCCCGACTCTCGGGCTTTCCATCGGGGCCGTCACCCCTATCCGGCTGAACTACGGCAACTCGACCAGCGATCCCATCACCTTCACCGGTGGCGGCACCGCCTTCACTGGGCCGCTGGGAGCCCTCACCCTCACCAACCCTTCGCCCACCACTCTCTCAATCCAGGGAGGCGCCGCATTCTCCACCACCACAAGCAGCGGCGGCGCCGCCGGGTTCAATCTCTTTCCGCCGACGCCCACCGCCTGGACACTCACTGACTCGGCCAACGATCAGAAATTCCAGATCTCCGTTGTCAGCAATACGGTCCGCAACCTGACGCTATCCATCATCCAGATGAGTTCGGGTACGGTATTGGCAACCGGTGCGCTCGATCAGTCAGGCTCGGGAACCATCACTTACTCAGACGGCAGCACCGCCGTGGTAACCAATTGGACTTTGGCGAACTGAGCCGCAGCCGTCCCTACTTGGCGTGCAGGATCGCGTCCAGCAACTGATACCGCTGCCGCGCCTCGGGCACCGCGCCGGACTCCGCATTCAGGCTCATGATCTGGAAACCCGAGCCAGGCGCGTAAGCCGGCCACTTCGGCAGTCCGGCGCCATTGGGATCGCCCGTCTTGATGAAGTTCGCAAAGTAGCCTTCCATCACCTCTGACAGCTTGTAGTCGGCCAGCTCCCAGGCATAGTGCTTGTTCGTGGCCAGATTGCCCAACGCATACTCGATCTCGGCCGAGTGCACTGCGCCGCGCCACTTCGGAACGGAAGAAGCTGCCGCGGCGTTCGTGATGATTCCACCCGCGGTGCCCGGCAACTGGTCGGCCCGCCCCAGGAACTTGGGCCTCGGCCGTCCGTAGAGGAATCGGAACACCGGTTGTCCGCTCGACTGCCGGTGACCCTCTGCCAGCCGCCACATGTTGTAGCCCATGCCCCGGTCCGTTGCCAGCGTCTGTGCCGCATCCAGTACCTGGTCCGCTGTCTGTCCCGCCGGATACAGGGCCAGCACGCGGTCGGCATCCGCGCCGAACAGCTTGCGGACCGCCGCAGTATACCCCTCAGGTGTCGCCGGATTCTCGCCCAGCAAGGACTGCGCGTTCCGGTCTTCCGTCACCCAACCCAGCAGCAGTGGCACCCGAGACAGTTCCCCCTTGTCCGCACATTCGATCAGGTCCTTCGCCGCCACCTGATAGCCATCCGCGATGGCCTCGAATCGCGTCCAGGCCGGCTGCGCGGTCATCGCCAGCACCTTCTCCCCGGGGATCGCGCGCAGATCCTTCAACGACTGCGCGCCGGCCGCGGCCATGAACTCCATTCCGCGCTTCTCGGCATCCGCCAAGGACAGCGGCTTCGTGCCGCTGACCATGCTGCCGCTCTCCAGAATGGCGCCCGCGAACAAGCCCTTCGACAAAGGAGAGAGCAGTTGCACGCTCACTGAGCGCGATCCGGCCGACTGGCCCGCAATCGTGACCCGCTTCGGATCTCCGCCAAAAGCCGCAATATTCGCCTGCACCCACTGCAGGGCCGCATTCTGATCCAGGAAGCCGTAGTTGCCCGACGAGTGATAGGCCGCCTCCGCCGTCAACTCGGGATGCGCCAGGAATCCGAACACGGAGAGGCGGTAGTTGATGGTGACCGAGACAATGCCCTTCGTCGCCATGCTCTCGCCGTCATAGCGATACTCTGACCCGTCGCCAGCCATCAGTCCGCCACCGAAGAAGTACACCAGCACCGGCAGCTTCTCCGCTGCCGTCCTGGCCGGCGTCCACACGTTCAGATACAGGCAGTCTTCGCTTGTGCCTTTGCCGCGAAACTCCATGTCCCCGAAGATGGGCCGCTGCATGCAACTCGCGGCGAACTCCACCGCCGGGCGCACGCCCTGCCAGTTCTTCGGAGGCTGCGGCGCCTTCCAGCGCAACTCACCCACCGGCGGGGTGGCAAACGGAACCGCCCGGAACATGCGGACCCCGGACTTCGCGGTGATGCCCTCCACGACGCCATTCACCGTCTTGACGCGTGGACCGGCGGGCGCTCCCTGGACTGCCACCAGGCCCGCCAAAGCACAGAAACAAAGACTACTCGACAACTTCATGGTTCTGCTCCGATCTGGAGGAAGCATCCGCGCTGCCGGCGCTCCGCGCGAATCCACTTCAGCGTCGCCTGGACGGACACGTTGCTTCGTTCAGCCACCTAGATCATATACAGCCAGTTGATCCGGTGCGGAGGCCCCATTAAGGGAGGAGGGCAGGGAAGCGCGAGGCCCACCGCTACTAGCGCCCCTCGCCCACCACTTGTGTCGAGAACGTCACGTAGGGAAACACCTCCGGAATGTGCGAGTCGTAATGTCCGTGCTGATTCCACGTCCACCCGGCGCAGGGATCCAGCACTTCACCATTTCGTCCGATCTTCTCAAACCGGCTGCAATCGATCCGCCACACATCACCGTCCTGCGGAGGCAGCGAACGCCCGTCGCGCAGCAACTCCAGTCCCTTCCAGGGAAACGCGAGTTCCGCCGTCCAACCCCGGTCTGTCTTGTCGCGACGGTTCACTACTCCGTCCACGTGCACGGCCGTCCGCAGGCCCGGGTAGTCCCAATCCAGGAACCCCCACCGCTCACCGCGCTCGTGCACATGCCCGCCCACTCCATCCAGCACCATGGTCCGCTGTGTGGCTGGATCGAACTCCGGCCGCCCGAAGTACTTCGATCCCGGCAGGAAGATATCCTTCCAAACCCAGAACACCTCATACACCGTGTTCAGGGCGTTCATCTCGAACTCGTAGTAGGCGTCCTTCGCACCAATGAACAGCTCGAGGTCGTTCTCTTCATAGATCTTCGAATCCCGCTCAGTGAGCGTGCCCCAGACGTCGTTCTCTTCCGCCCAGAAGCCGAAGTAGAGATTCTCGTCGTCCCACAGCAGCGCCGTGCGCGTGTCAAACCACGCCGGCTCCCCAGTGACGATATCCACAAACGGCGTCGATTTCGGGGCCGCCAGCCACGACGGCTCATTCAACTTGCCGTCTATCGTGAGAGGTCCATTGGCCCGGTAGCAGGTGTAGCGCGCAGGTTCGAAAGGGTACATGGGTTGCTCTCGAATTATAGGCCGAACGCCTGTACGGCCGTCACCCGCGGTGTCTGCTTCCTATGTGTAAACAGATCAGGCGTCGGCTCGGAAAATCTTGACCGGTTAGTACAAAATAGGAGCAGATATGCCGGAAGCACCAGATCACCACCTGCTGGACGCCCTGCTCGACTCCTGGGACCGCAACAACACGATTCTGCTGAACCTCCTCCGAGCCGTCCCGCCGGGTGGTCTGGACGCTCGCGCCATGCCCGGCAGCCACACGGTCTCCGAGATGTTCACCCACCTCCACCACGAGCGCATGGTATCCGTTCTCGAAGAAGCTCCCGAGTGCGCGGGCCAGGTGCCAACCCAGGAGTGGCTCCCTGAGCCCGACCCCAACCGCATTGCGCAAATGCTGGTGGAGAGCGCACAGCGAGTTCGTGATGCCGTCCGGGGCAGGGTAGAGTCCAGCCGTCCCCTGGACCTTCACTACGACCACCCGATCCTCCTCCTGCAACTCCTGATCTTCCACGAGTCCTACCACCACGGCCAGATCAAGCTGGCCCTCAAGCTCGCCGGACGTCCAATCTCCGACGACGTGGCCGGCCCGCTCACTTGGGACGTGTGGAGGCGCAAGCGCAGTAGCAACTAGCTGGGCATGCGCCCCGTGCCGGGCCTGTGCATTCTTGCTGAGAGGGGAGACTCCTGACTCGTGAATTCGAAGCCGACGATAAATAGCAGTCTTGCCGCCGCCGGCGATGCCACGCTGTTTACCGAAAGCGTGGGCGATCGTTCCGCGCCACCTGTCCTCCTCATCATGGGGGCGATGGCTTCCGGTGTGTGGTGGCCTCGCGCCTTCTGCACGGAGTTGGCCAGTCGAGGCCGCTTCGTGATCCGCTACGATCACCGCGACACGGGCCGCTCCACCAGCTATGGACCCGGCGGAGCCACTTACTCGACCGAAACCCTCGCCGACGACGCGCTTTCCGTGCTCGATGCTTACAGGATCCCTTGTGCCCACTTCGTCGGCATGTCCCTAGGGGGGTATTTGAGCCAGTTGGCTGCGCTCAAAGCGCCGGGCCGAGTCCAATCCATGACGCTCGTCGCTTCTGAGCGCCTGGCGCCGGCCGATCCCGCCATGCCAACAATGGATCCACGGATACTGGCCTATCACAGCCGCTCTGCGGAACTCGACTGGACCGACCGTCAGGCCGTCCTGGAGTATCAGGTCGGCGCTTGGCGGCTGCTCAACGGGTCCGCCCACCAGTTTGATGAGGCGTTCATTCGCAGCTTGGCCGAGGAAGACTGGGATCGGACCGCCAATCCGCTCTCGGCCTTCAATCACGCAGGGCTCAATGAGGCGACAGCCTGGCTCGGCCGCCTGGAAGAAATCCAGGCGCCGGTGCTGATCATCCATGGCACGGAGGATCCGGTGCTCCCCTATGCGCATGGGCTGGCTCTCAATTCCGCATTGCGAAATAGTCGCTTGCTCACCCTGCAGGGGTCGGGGCACGAACTGCACCCTCAGGATTGGCCGGTCATTCTCGACGCCATCATCGAACACACGGCCGTACGATAAGCGACGCCCCGCGCAAAGCAGGGCGCTTCTCTTTACTGTCCCGCCGCGTGCAGAAACGCCAGCAACCACACCTGCACCTCGGCCACCTGCTCCGGCACATTGTTATGCCCCGTCTCCAGCGCCAGCATCAGCTTCTTCTGCCCGGGAATCACGTTATACGCGGAATACATCGACGTCGGGGGGCACGTCTCATCATTGAAGCCCCAGGAGTACAGCCCGGGCACCTTCACCCGCCGCGCGAAGTTGACGACATCGTAGTAGCGCGAAGTCTCGATCTTGTCCTGCGACCGGTGAGCGGCCGGACCTTCGGTAGCGCGGAACATGTGCGGCCATCCGCCAGCCCGGTTCTGCAGGTACCCGGTGACATCCGAGAGCGCCGGGTAGTACGCAGCCAAGCCCTTGACCCGCGGATCCAGCGCCGCTGTCACAATCGACAACGCTCCACCCTGGCTGCCGCCCGTCACCACCAGGTGCTCGCCATCCCACTTCGGAAGGCTGGTCAGGTAATCATTGGCGCGGACACATCCGAGATACACACGCCGGAAGTAATACCGGTCCCGGTTGTCGAGCCCAAACACGCTGTAGTTCGCCAGCGCCCCGGAGCCCAGCGAGTCGTACACCGGCTGGTCCATCGTCACCGGAATCCCGTGGATCCCCACCTGCAGCGTGATCACGCCGCGAGCCGCCATCTCCGCCATGCCGCGATAAGGCCGGACACCGGCGCCCGGCACACTCAGCAGCGCCGGATACTTGCCCGGAGCCTTGGGCTCGCACAGCACTCCATAGAACCGTGACGGGGCGTTCCCCATCCCCACGTTTTGCAGATTCACCTGATAGCAGTCGGCCTGCGCATTGCCATACTCGGGCAGAGGCGTGATCCTGGCATCGATCGGCAACTTGGCCAGCGCGGCCTTGCCTGCCGCCCAGAACTCATCGAAATCGGCCGGATCCTTCTGCGTAGGCTTGATCGATTCCGGCTGGAAAGCAGCGGTCGCCAAGCCCCGGTAAGTCTTCCCGTTCTTCTCCACCGTGGCGATGCACCGCAGAAAGCCGGGTTCGTTCATCGTCCCGCCCTCCACCGTCAGGCTCTCGGCTGTGATCGTCGCCGTCTGGTCGATCTTCGGCGGCATCATCTCCGGGCCGATGCGGTAAGTCACCTTTACTCCGCTGAGCGAATGGCCATCCTGCACAGCCGTGATCTGGAACTTCACGGGCTTGCCGGGTTCATAGCGCCAGTCCGTATGGTCGGTGGCGACGCGAACCTGAATCGTGCCGACCCGATCCTGGGCGGCAAGGGAGAAGGCAAGTAGGGAGAGAAGTGCAAGTCGAAGCATGTCTAGACCTAACACAATATCGCGGTCGGCCCTCCCTGTGTTCCTTGCCCAATCCACGCCGGCCGGCCCCGGCACCGTAAACTACCCACATGTCCCTTCGCCCGTCGCCCCGAGCCGTCTGGGCCCTCACCCTCTGCGCCATTATTGCGGCCGGAATCCTCTCCCGCCTGCATCAGACAGGCTTCGTCCTGATCGATAAGTATCTTGGCGACGCCCTCTATGCCGCCATGTTTTACGTCCTCCTCCGGCCATTCTGGAAGCCCTCGACCACCGCGATCTACGCCATGGCGGCCATGACTGCCATCGAACTCTTCCAACTCACCCGGATCCCCGCCCAACTCCTCACCAGCGAACACGGTCTGGTGCGAATCGTGGCCCGTCTCCTTGGTACCCAGTTCAGCTTCCTCGACCTCCTGGCCTACGCGATAGGCATCGGCTGCATCTACCGGGCCGACATAGCCCAAAGCTGAGTCCTCAAGCTATCCAAACGGCCTCCCCTGGCGTTCCCGAAGGCCCGCACCTGCCAAATCGACCGCCCGATAAACCAAACCAAAAAGTCAAATTTAAGTGTCTTTAGTCATGTCGATCTGTCCCGAATCTTTCTGTATCTTCTCGTCAATATTTAAGTAAACAAGGTCTCAAAAACTCTATTGACAATACCGGAGAAAAAGACTCTAATTTATCAAGGTTCTGCCAATGCAGTTGACGCGCGCAGCCGATTACGCAGTCCGGGTGATGCTCCACCTGGCCTCCGTTCCCGTTGGCGGACGCGTCACCCTCACTGAGTTCGCGAACTTCGGCGATGCCCCCGAAGCCTTCCTCAGCAAAGTCCTCCAGGCCCTCACACGCGCCGGGCTCACTCTCTCGCATCGCGGAGTCTCCGGAGGCTACACCCTGGCCAAGCCGGCCGAGTCCATCACGCTCCTCGACGTCGTCGAAGCCCTGGAAGGCCCCCTCCAACTCAACGTCTGCATTGGCCCCGAAGGATTCTGCGGGCGCAGCGACTGGTGTAGCGTCCATTTGGTCTGGCAGGAGGCCCAGGACGCCCTGACCGCCGTCCTCCGCGCTCACACAATTGCTGCCCTCGCCGCCCGGACCCCGGCCACTGGCCCAATCTGCGGGGTACCCAAGTGGAGCTGACCTGGGTCGCCCTCGCCGCCAGCCTCTTCATGGGCCTGGGCGCCGCGTGTGTCTTTGTCTTTGCCGTGAAACGCGACTATTTTCGTGACCTCGAAGACGCCAAGTATCAGGTCTTCTGGTCGGACATTCAAGAACTGGTAGATCAACCCAAGGAGTCGGATGAAGATGGCGGGAAATCCCAAATTCGCTCATAACAAGGATGCGGCCGGCGAGCCGGGTGTGAACCGGCGCCGCATGCTTGCCTGGTTCAGTGGTTTTGGACTGTTTGGCTCGGCGATCCTGAGCGCGTTTTCGAATCTCGTGTTCATCAAACCGCGCGCCACCTACGGGCAGCCCCAACGGTTCAACATCGGCAAGCCGGAGGAGTTCCCCTCCGGTACACGCATGGCCCTCGATACCCGCCGTGTGTGCGTCGTGCGGGAAGGCGACAAGGTCGCCGCCATTTCCACCACCTGCACCCACCTCGGCTGCATCGTCAGCGTCGCCGACACAGGCTTCGCCTGCCCCTGCCACGGGTCGCGTTACGACCAGGATGGCAACGTCACAGGCGGTCCCGCCCCCAAGGCCCTCCCCTGGTACAAGGTGAGCCTTGCCCCCAACGGCGAAATCGAGATCGACAAGGACACTGAGGTCGAGCCCGGGAGCTACCTGAACGTATGAGCCAGGCAGTCAAACCCCCTTCGCTGTGGACGAACATGCGGGAACTGCCGGCTAACGTCTGGCACTCGCTGTTTCGCAACCCGCTTCCTACAGACGATCTGCAGCGCTCTTCCACCAGCTTCACCAACTTCTTCCTTCACATCCACCCTGTGAAGGTGAACAAGAACACGCTCCGGCCCATCTACACCATGGGCCTGGGCCTCATGTCCTTCTTCCTGTTCCTCATCCTGGTCGTCACCGGCGTCCTGTTGATGTTCTACTACGTGCCGTCCACCACGCAGGCCTACGACCGCATGCTGGACCTGCGCGGCACAGTCGCCTTCGGCATCTTCCTGCGTAACATGCACCGCTGGTCCGCTCATGGAATGGTCGGCGTCGTTGTCCTCCACATGTGCCGTGTCTTCTTCACCGGCTCCTACAAGAAGCCCCGCGAGTTCAACTGGGTCATCGGCGTCCTGCTCTTTCTACTCACCCTCTTCTCCAGCTTCACCGGCTACCTGCTGCCCTGGGATCAGCTTGCCTTCTGGGCGATCACGGTCGGCACCTCCATCGCCGCGTACGCTCCCGTCGTCGGCAAGGACATCCAGTTCCTGATGCTCGGTGACGCCACTGTTGGCCAGGAGGCGCTCCTTCGCTTCTATGTCCTCCACGTAGCGGTCCTGCCGGTCATCGTTACCCTGCTCGTCGCCATCCACTTCTGGCGCATCCGCAAGGACGGCGGCCTGTCCCGCCCCGAAGAGACCGCCACGCCCGTCGCCGTCAGCGTCAAAGCCGTCGAGCTCTCCAAGAACAAGACCTATGGCCTGCAGGGCTTCGTTCGCGGACCCTTCACCAAGATCGGCAACACCCCCGACAACTCGGTCTTCGCCTGGCCCAACCTGCTCATCGCAGAGCTGTTCGTGTTCATCCTGACCCTCGCCGCCATCCTCACGCTCTCCATGATGTTCAACGCACCACTGGAAGAGCCCGTCAACGTCATGCATCCGCCGAATCCGGCCAAGGCACCGTGGTACTTCCTGGGCCTGCAGGAGATGGTCAGCTACTCCGCCTTCTGGGGCGGCGTCGGCATCCCCACCATCTTCGTCCTGCTCTTATTGGGAACCCCCTATCTCGACCGCCGCACTGCCGGCGTCGGCAAGTGGTTCGCCCGCGAGCGCCTGCTCGCCAATACGATCTTCATGACTTTCCTGATCGTCAACGTAGTGTTCGTCATCATCGGGACCTTCTTCCGGGGGCCCAACTGGGAGTTCGTCTCCCCTTGGAAATGAGGTGAAATCATGAGACTCGCACTTGCTATCGCCAGTTTCGTGGTCCTCATCGTCCACGGGCTCGTCTTCTACCAGCAGTTCTTCCACAAGTGGGAGAACTACCAGACCGCTTACTTTGACCAGGCGCGCGCCCTCTCCAAGACCGACGCCGAGAAGGCCGCTCTCACCGCGCGTTCACCCCGCATCGAGCAGTCCCTCGTCACCAAGTTTGGTGACAACCGCGTCGATCGCTGCATCACCTGCCACCTGGCGATGGACGATCCCCGCTTTAAGGATCATGCCCAGCCGCTGCGCACCCACCCCTACACCGCCGGCATGGGCGATGTCCTGGTCAACGGCAAATGGGAACGCCGCCACAAGTTCGCCGACTTCGGTTGCACCGTCTGCCACGACGGCCAGGGCCGCGGTCTGCAGGAACACTACAGCCACGGCGAGGATGAGTACTGGCCAGATCCCCTCGCCGGCTACATCGTCCAGGCCAATTGGCGCAAGGACTTCTCCACCAAGCTGAAGGGCAAGGACTACATGCAGTCCAACTGCGCCCAGTGCCACACCGAAGAGAACTTCGCCGGCACCGCGCTGGTCGACCGCGGACGCAAACTCTTCTTCGCCAACAACTGCTATGGCTGCCACCGCATCGAAGGGCTCTCCGAAGGCACCCTCGGCCCGGATCTCTCCGAAGTCGGCAAGAAGTTCAAGATCGACTACCTCTGGGAGTCCATCGTCGAACCGCGCGCCAACCTCGCCACCTCGTTCATGCCGCAGTTCCATCTCAATGAGACGGACGTCAAGGCGCTGGTCATCTTCCTCAAGAGCCGCCGCGGCGTCAACTTCTCTGAGACCTCCCTCCAGCGCTACCGCGCCTCGCTCAACGCCAAACGGCCGCCGGAAGGCGCCGCTGAACCCGTGGTCCTGCAGGGCGCCGCGCTGATCTCATCTGGCGAAAAACTGGTCACCGACCACGCTTGCACCGCCTGCCACAAGCTCGGCTCGCGCGACGGCGGCATCGCCCCCGACCTCAGCTTCGAAGGCCTCATGAAGAATGAGTCCTGGATCCTCGACCACTTCAAGAACCCGCCGTCGAAGATCCCCGATTCCATCATGCCGACCTTCCGCTTCCCGGCAGCCGACTTCCAGGCCATGAGCACCTACCTGGCCAGCCTGAAGACTCCTCCGCCGATGCCCACGCCGGCCGATACCTTCAAGGAACTCTGCCAACGCTGCCACGGCGAAAAAGGCGACGGCCACGGCCCCATCGCCATCTACCTCGATCCCTATCCCCGCGACCTCACCAAGGCCGGTTTCATCAACAGCAAGCCCGTCGAGCGCCTCCAAAGCTCCATCAAGAACGGCGTCGCCGGCACCTCCATGCCCTCCTGGGGCCAGGTGCTCAACGACACCCAGATCCAGGGCGTGCTCCAGTACGTCTTCACCACCTATACCAAGGAGCCGCGCAAGGAAATCACCGCCCGCAAGGTGCCGGAGAAGAACCCGGTCACTACCAGTGCGGAGTCCATGGCCCGCGGCGAAGACACCTTCGTCCGCCGCTGCTCCGGTTGCCACGGCCGCAAGGCCGACGGCAAGGGTCCGAACTCGCTCGACATCCTGCCGCGGCCCCGCAACCTGCGCAACACGGCCTTTGTCGACAGCGTCTCCGACCGCCGGTTGTTCGAGTCCATTCTCTACGGCGTGCAAGGCTCCGCCATGCCGTCGTGGATCGATTACGGTCTGTCCCAGAACGAAGTTGGCGACCTGGTCAACTTCATCCGCGGCATCAATGCCCGGAGTGCCGCCCGCAAGTAGTTCATGAGGAGTATCAATGCCTGAGGAAATCAATAAGAGCGTCGATACGCGCTCCTCGGCGGCCTCCGGGCCGGCCCTGGTGCACGACGACACAACCGCGAAATGGTTCCTGATCAGTTCCATCGCCTACTTCTTCATCGTCGGGATCATCGCCGTCACCATTGCCGCCAAGTTCGTCTGGCCCAGCTTGTTGGGGACGGTGCAGTACCTCACTTACGGCCGCCTGCGCCCGCTGCACGTCAACGGCATGCTGTTCGGCTGGCTGCTGGCAGCCGACATGGGCCTCTCGTTCTTCATGGTGCCCCGGCTCTGTGCCGTCAAGCTGTGGAGTGAGAAGCTCGGTGTCGCCACGGCCATCCTCTGGAACGCCATCATCCTCGGAGCGGTCGTATCTCTCCTCATGGGCTGGAACCAGGGTCTGGAGTATGCGGAACTGCCCATGCCGCTCGACATCGCCGTCGTCGTGGCCTGGATCATGTTCGGCGTGAACATCTTCATGACCATCGCCTCCCGTAAGTACGACCAGATGTACGTCTCCATCTGGTACATCATGGGCACCATCCTCTGGACTGCCTTTGTCTACCTCACGGGCAACTTCGCCGTCCTCTTCGCCACCGGCACCAATCAGGCCAACCTCAACTGGATGTACGTCCACAACGCCGTGGGCCTGATCTTTACCCCGGTCGGCCTGGCCATCGCCTACTACTTCATCCCGAAGGCCTCCAACACGCCGCTCTACAGCCACAAGCTCTCCATGATCGGCTTCTGGTCGCTGGCCTTCGTCTATGTCTGGACCGGCGCCCACCACATGCTCCACGGACCCATCTCCCAGTGGCTGCAGACCATCTCCATCGCCTTCTCTGTCATGCTCCTCATCCCGGTCTGGGCCGTGGTCTACAACTTCTTCGCCACCATGAAGGGCCAGTGGCACCAGCTCAAGGACAACGTCCCCCTCAAGTTCCTCATGTCGGGCGTCGTCTTCTATCTGCTCACCTGCTTCCAGGGACCCATGCACAGCCTCCGTACCGTGAACGCCATCGTCTCCAAGACCGACTGGATTCCCGGCCACGCCCACATGGCTGTCCTTGGCGCCTTCAGCTTCTTCGCCATCGCCGGCTGCTACCACATGATCCCCAGGGCCTTCAAGACCACCATCTTCTCCGAGGCGCTCGCCAACTGGAGCTTCTGGTTCCTCATGTTCGGCGGCTTGGGCTTCTTCGTCACCCTCTGGCTCGGCGGCTTCTGGCAGGGCTGGCAATGGAACAACCCCTCCATTCCGTTCATCGACACCGTCATCGCGCTGAAGCCCGTCTGGATCGTCCGGTTCTTCTCCGGCATCCTCATGTTCCTCGGCATCGTCAGCTTCGGCTACAACATCATGGCAACCATCCTCGGGGCGAAGGACCGGCCCGCGGCCGCTTAGTCCGCAAGGAGCAACGAATATGCTAAGAAAAGCGGATTCCAGTTTCGGCTTCGCCATCGGCGCGGCGCTTCTCTTCTTCTTCATCGGCGGCACCCTCACCACCATCGTTCCGCCGCTGGTCGACAAGACCTGGAGCAAGCCGTTCGAGAACAACGATCCCTCCAAGGGCCCCACCGGCAAACTCAAGCCCTACACCGAAATCGAGCTCAAAGGGCGCGCCGTCTACGTGCGCGAAGGTTGCTGGTACTGCCATACCCAGCAGACCCGCACCCTGCTGGCCGACACCAAACGCTCCGGCTGGAAGGGTGTCGATTCCCCCATCTCTACCCCCGACGAGTTCGTCTACGACACGCCGCATATGTTCGGCACCAAGCGCACCGGCCCCGACCTCTCCCGCGTCGGCGGTAAGTACGACAGCCAGTGGCATCGCACTCACTTCCGCAACCCGCGGGACCTCGTGCCAGGTTCCATCATGCCGCCCTTCCCCTGGATCGCCGAGAATCCCGAGGAACTGCGCGCCCTCACCGCCTACATCCAGACCCTCGGCCGCTCCAAGAACTGGCGGCCTGATAACGACTACGAGAAATAGAGGCACACTATGCAGGATTACGTTTACCCCAGCATCTATTTCTCCTACTCGCTCTTTGCCCTCCTCGCCGGCGGCGCCCTCTACTTCTTCGTGAAGTCGCTCAAGCACGGCTACCTTGGCAAGGACAGCGAGGAACCCAAGTACAGAATGCTCCACGACGACGAACAGCCGGAGGTTCGCAAATGAGTGACAAGAAGAACGAACTTAAGGAATACGCGGGCGGCTGGATCACGGAACGCAAGGGCACAGAGGTGCCCGGCTTCCTCAAGGTCGCGTTCCCCATCATCGGCCTGGGCTGCGCGTCCTACCTCATCTTCTTCATGAACGGCGAAATCCATCATGAAGATCGCGGCCCGCTCGTGCAGAAGATGAATCAGGCCACGACCTCGGCCGACGGTCTGATGTACTTCGTCGCCGCTCTGGCGCTGATCTTCGTCGTCACCGTCGTGCTCTTCGCCATTCGCAAATCCGATCACCACGAGTAAGTTGGTATGAACAACGGCTTCTACCAGATTCGGGTTCCTGACCCGACTGACTACTGGGTGGAAATGGTGAAATGCCGCCATGCCTGCCCCGTGCACACCGATGCGTGCGGCTACGTCAACGCCATCGCCGAGGGCCGCTACGAGGACGGTTATCGCATCGCGCGCGCCACCAATCCGTTCGCTTCCATCTGCGGACGGGTCTGTGGCGCGCCCTGCGAAGCCAACTGCCGCCGCGGTGACCTCGACGAACCCGTTTCCATCCGCGCCCTCAAGCGCTTCGTCACCACACAGTTCGGTCCCGAAACCGGCGACTACGCCATGCACCGGGACGCCTGTAACAAGGCCATGCTGCCGCCCAACAGAGGCGACTACGAACGCATTGCCGTTGTCGGCGCCGGAGTCTCCGGCCTCACCGTGGCCCACGACCTCGCCCAGATCGGCTACAAAGTTACCGTCTTCGAAGCCGACTCCGAACCCGGCGGCATGCTCACCGTCGGCGTCCCCATCTTTCGCCTGCCGCGCGATCTGGTCCGCCACGAGATCCAGGCCATCCTCTCGCTCGGCGTCGACCTGAAATGCAATATGCGGCTCGGCCGCGACTTCACCATCCAGAGCCTGCGCGACGATGGCTTCCGGGCCATCTTCCTCGGCATCGGCCTGCCCAAGGGCCGTCGCCTCCAGTTGCCCGGCGGCGAAACCGAAGGCGTTTACGACGGCATGGACTTCCTGCGTGCCTTCAACGCCGGTACGCCCCTGCCGCTCGGCAAACGCATTGTCGTCATCGGCGGCGGCAATGTCGCCTATGACGTAGCCCGTTCCGCTGTCCGTCCCTTCGAAGCCATGCAGAAGGGCGAGGCGCTCGCCGAGATGGAGCGCGGCGAACAGGTCGCCTACGACGTGGCCCGCTCCGCTCTCCGCATGAGCGGTGACAAGGAAGTCCACGTCGTCTGCCTCGAGTCCCGCGCTGAAATGCCCGCCGACGAAATCGAAGTCGAGGAAGGTGCCGAAGAAGGCATCCGCCTTCACAACAGCCGCGGCCCCCGCGAGGTGCTCAGCGAGAACGGCCGGGTCACCGGACTCCGCGTCGTCACCTGCACCTCTGTCTTCAACACCGAAGGCCGCTTCAGCCCCACCTTCGACGAAGCTCAGGTCGAGGACATCCACGCCGACACGGTCCTTTTCGCCATCGGCCAGACTTCCGATCTTTCGTTCCTCGCGCCCGAAGACGGCGTGGAGAGCGATCGCGGCCTCATTAAAGTGAACCGCGAAACTTACCAGACCACGGCGCCCGACGTGTTCGCCTGCGGCGACATCGCCCACGGACCGCGCCTCTTTATCGATGCCATCGCCTCGGCCCAGATCGCTGCCCGGTCCATGCACGACTTCCTCCGCGGCACCCGCACCGATATTGCCCTACGCAAGAATTGGAAGCCGGCCAATTACGCCATGGCGGAAGGCTGGCAACGCTTCGAGCGCGCGAATCCGCCTGCGCTCGAAAGCAGCAGGCGCGCCTCCTCGATGGAGATCGTGGAGGAGGTCTACCCCGAGCAAGAGGCGCGCCATCAGGCGGCCCGCTGCCTGCGCTGCAACGTCAACACCATCTTCGATACCTCCATCTGTGTCGCCTGCAACGGCTGCGTCGACGTCTGTCCGGAAAACCTCATCCGCCTCGTCGGCCTCAGCCAGCTCATCTCCGATCCCAATTATCTGGAGATGGCCGCCGATGCGCTTCTCGTTCCGGCGGATCAGGTGAAAGACTTGCCCGCTGAAGAACTCGACGCTCTGGGCGGCGTCATGATGAAGGACGAAACCACGTGCATCCGCTGCGCCATGTGCGCCAGCCGCTGCCCGACCCATGCCATCACGATGAAGCATTTCGAGTTCTACCGCGAGTGCGTCTCGGTGCCCACGCAGAACACGAAGATTCTGTACTCAAGATGAACCCCCTCGACCTGGCAGTGCCCCTCGGCTTCGGAATCGTCTCAAGCCTCCACTGCTCGCAGATGTGCGGTCCCATAGTCCTGTCTTATTCACTTTCGGGGGGAGGACGGCCGGCGTCTCATGTGCTGTACAACGCCGGCCGCATCCTGACTTACGCCCTGCTCGGCGCGCTCGCCGGAGCCGCCGGCAACGCTGTAGGGCTCCTCGGCCGCCTCGCCGGTTTCGAGCGCACCACCGCCCTCGTCGCCGGCGCCCTCATGATCCTCGCCGGCATCCTCATGTCGCCGCTACTGCCGAAATCCGGTCTCGTCCGCATCGAGCGCTTCGGCATCAGCCGCCACTTCAACCGTTTCCTCGGCCCGCTCTTCCGCTCCCCGCGGCCCATCGCCCGGCTCGCCTTGGGAGCCATCATGGGCTTCCTGCCCTGCGGCCTGCTCTATGCCGCCGTCCTGCAGGCGGCCGCCACCGGTTCCGCCCTCCACGGTGCCTTTTCCATGGCCGCCTTCGGCCTCGGCACCGCCGTCTGCCTGCTCGCCATCGGCCTCTTCTCCACCAGCATCGGAGCACGCCTGGGCCGCTGGAATCTTCTCCTCCCCGCCATCAGCATGGTCATCATGGGCGTCTTCCTGCTGTGGCGCGGTCTCATGCCCGGTCCTGCAATGTCGATGGGCAACTGCCATGGCCACTCCTGAAATCTCCAACAAGCCGCCAAAGTCCTGCGGCCACAACGCCGGCCCGCCACCCCCGCGGCCCCACTACCACCGGGTTCGCAAACTCGTTCACCTCACCTGCTTCCTCATCTTTGTCCTGCTGCCGTTCTTTAACGTGATGCGCTTTGACATCCCCCGTCAGCGCTTCTACTTCGCCGGTTACGAACTCCTCATCAGCGAATTCGGCATCATCTTCTTCGCGCTCATGTTCCTGATGTTCGTCATCGTCGTCTCCTCGGTAGTTTACGGACGAATCTATTGCGGCTATATGTGCCCGCAGATGATCTTCAGTGAAGCCAGTCTCGAAACGGAATCCTGGATTAAGCGCAAGGTCACCAAGCACTTCATCAAGTGGCCCGCGCCGCGCCGCAACCTCCTCGCCCGCGGCCTCTTCTACGCCATCGTCGGCGTGGCCAGCGTCTTCCTGTCCTTCATCTTCATCTCCTACTTCGTGACACCCTCTGACCTCATCCGCCGCCTCGCCAGCTTGGACATGCACACCGCCGGCGGCATCTCCGGCGCCGTCGTCACCCTCATCACCTTCCTCGACTTCACCCTCCTCCGCCAGCGCTTCTGCACCACCGTCTGCCCCTACGGTTACCTCCAGGGCATGCTTGGCGATGGCAACACCCTCCTCGTCACCTATCGCGACGAGAACCACGAATGCATCGAGTGCAAGAAGTGCGTCCGCGACTGCCTGATGGGCATCGACATCCGCAAATCGCCCTACCAGATCGAGTGCGTCCACTGCGGCGAGTGCATCGACTCCTGCGCCGACATCCTTGGCAAGCTGGGCAAAGAGGGGCTCATCCACTACACCTGGGGCGAAACCGGTAAAGTTGTCGAGACCGAGACCGCCTGGTACCGTAAGCTCGGCATCCGCGACTCCAAACGCGTCGTCGTGCTCCTCGTTACCCTCTTCTATCTCTCCGGACTCTACGTCGCCCTCTCCATGCGCCGCACCATCCTGGTGCAACTCCAGCCCGTCCGTACCAGCATGTTCCGCCTCGGCGACGACGGCACGGTCTACAATACCTTCCGCGTCAAACTGGCCAACCGCGGCTCCAGCGACGCCAGCGTCTCCTTCTGGCTGGAGGGCCTCCCCTCCGGCTCCCTGACTCTCCAGCCCAGTCCCGTCCCCCTCAAGGCTGGCGAAACCATAGACCGTCAGTTCGAGGTCTCAGCCCGGCCCTTCACTGGTGCCAACGAAGTGAACCGCTTCCGCATCTTCGCCTCCACCGGCGAGAAGGATCCGGAAGTGTTCGACGAAACCTTCCTTATGCCGCAGGAGAAGAAATCCAAATGACCCCGAAACCAACTCGCGCCGGCTGGCCCTTTCTGCCCAAGTTCCTGGGCTTCATCATGTTCCTCTTCGTCGGGATCCTCATCGCCACTTACCTCATTGCCCGCGAAGCTGACCCCGTTATCCTCGACGACCACGGCAACTACCGCTCCGGCGGCCACGGCTCGGCTCGCTGATGAACTGCGACCTCTGCGGTCTCCCCACCGGCCCGCAGCCTCTGCGCCTTCCAGTGGCTGACGCCGAACGTGCCTTCTGCTGCCAGGGCTGCCTCAACGTCTACACGATCCTCTCCGAGAGCGGAGTCATCGCCCGCGGAGAGGACTTCCGCAACAGCGAGGTCTACCGCGAGAGCCTGCGGCTGGGCCTCATCTCGAACAGCCAAGCCGCGCCCATCGAGATCCCCGAAGGCGCGGAAACCCGCGAGTCCACCTACCAGCTCTCCGGACTCTGGTGCTCCTCCTGCGGCTGGCTCATAGAGCACGCCCTCGCTTCCGAACATGGCATCGTCTCCGCCAACGTCCTCTTTGCCTCTGACCTCTTGAAGGTCCGCTACTGCCCCCAATACCTCCCGCCCGGCCGCATTGCCAGCCGCATCCTGGCCCTTGGCTACAAGGCTTCGGAATACTCCGGCGAAACCGACCGCGACCGCGGCGAGAAGCGCGACCTCCTCCTCCGCATCGGCATCGCCGCCTTCCTTTGGATGAACGTCATGCTCCTCAGCCTGGTCATCTACGCCAGCTACTGGGAGAGCATCTCCGACACAGCCCGCCGCATCGTGCCCCTCGCACTGGCCGGGCTCACTCTGCCTGCCGTCTTCTATTCCGCCTGGCCCATCCTCCGCGTCGCGTTTCTCGGTCTGAAGGCGTTCACCCTTCGCATGGAAGCCCTCCTCGCCCTCGGCATCCTGGCCGCCTTCGGCTACAGTTGCGCTCAAGCCGCCGTCGGAGGCCGCCACTTCTACTTCGACACCGCCTGCGCCATCATCACCCTGGTCCTGCTCGGCAAGCTCCTCGAACGCGGAGCCAAGGAACGCACCACCCAGGCCATCACCGCCCTCTACCGCATGATGCCCAGCAAGGCGCGCATCCTCAACGATGCCCGCGAGTCCTTTGTTTCCATCGACGCCCTCCAGCCCGGTTCGCTCTTCGTCGTCAAAGCCGGTGAGCGGATCCCCGCCGACGGTTCGGTCGTGGAAGGCGAATCCGATGTCGACGAATCCATCCTCACCGGCGAATCCGCGCCCCGTCCCAAGACCCCCGGCTCCAACGTCATCGCCGGCAGCCTCAATGGCGGCAGTGTCCTCCGCATCCGCGCCCTCCGCACCGCCGGAGACAGCACCCTCCACCACATCATCCGCTCGGTCGAACAGGCCATGGCCAGCCGCGCGCCCATCGAGCGCACTGTCGACAAAGTCGCTCGCGTCTTCGTGCCGGTGACCATCGCCATCGCCCTCATGACCCTCACAGGCTGGCTGATGGCCGGGGCCACTGCCTCCGATGCCCTGATGCGCGCCATCGCCGTCCTCGTCATCGCCTGCCCCTGCGCCCTCGGCATCGCGACCCCCCTCGCCATCACCGCCGCCGTCGGAGCCGCCTCCCGCCGCGGCATTCTCATCCGCGACGCCGCCGTCCTCGAACAGATCGGCAACATCGACGTCCTTGTCCTCGACAAAACCGGCACCGTCACCGAAGGTGACTTCAACGTTCTCGAATGCCTGCCCCCCACCCTTCCGTTTGCCCCGCTGGCCGCCCTCGAAGCCTTCTCCGAACACCCCTTGGCTCGCGCCGTGGTCCGCCGGGCCGGTGCCGCATCCCTGCCGGAAGCCACCGCGGTCACCGTCCACAAGGGGCAGGGCATCAGCGGCCAGGTCGAAGGCCGGGCCCTCGCCATCGGCAATCGCACACTGCTCCCTGGCCAATCCATCCCTGACCCGATGAACCAGTTCGCTCAACAGTGGGAAACCGCCGGAGCCACGGTAGCCTTCGTATCCGGGAACAACCAAATCATCGGCGCCATCGCCTTTGGAGACCGCATCCGCGCCGATGCCCGCGACACCCTCCTCAGCCTGAAGCAGCACAACATCGCCACGCTCCTGCTCTCCGGCGATGCAGTGGAAACTACACAGTGGGTCGCCGACGCCATCGGAGCCGGCAGCTTCCGCGGAGCCGTCCTGCCCGACGGCAAGAGAGCGCTCATCGATGAAATGAAAGCGTCGGGCCGCAAAGTGGCCATGGTCGGTGACGGCGTCAACGACGCACCCGCCCTTGCCGCGGCCGACCTCGGCATCGCCCTGGGCTCCGGAGCCGACCTCGCCATGCAGGCCGCCCCCGTCGTCCTCATGTCCAACTCCCTGGCCCACCTCTCGGTGGTTTTCGAGATCGCTCGCGCCACTCTCCGCGTCGTCCGCCAGAACCTCTTCTGGGCCTTCTTCTACAACGCCGCCGGCATCACCCTGGCCATTACGGGCGTTCTCAATCCGATCCTCGCCGCCGGGGCCATGGTCCTTTCCAGCCTCTGCGTCATCGGCAATTCGTTCCGCCTCCGCAACGCCATCGCCCACGACTGAAGCTGAATGGATGGTCCCTGGCTAATCGCTCACGGCCGCCCAAGCTCCAGAATCTGCTGCCGGAACCGCGAGTCCTTCCGCATGAGCTCCAGATACCTGATCTCCTCCGGTGTCGCCTTGGCCTTACCTAGCGCCCGAGGCAGCTTCGGCGCCGAACCGTCCGCTGTCCGCAACCCCAGCCGCCGCAGTTGGAACTGATCCCAGTCCCCGGTCTCATGCCCCGGCAACTCATACACCATCGGAGCCGCCACCAGCGTCCTCAGCGTCTCCACGGGCGTCCGGTACCGCGCGTCCTTCTTGATCCGCGCCTCTTCCTTCACCGTCAACGCACGAATTGCCGGATCCGTCGACCGGTACCCCAGCTTCCGGTAAAACCAGAACGCGCCCGACGCCAGCCCTTCTTCGTTCTCGTGCCCCACCTGGTACGGGTCCAGCGTGAACGTCGTCACACCCAGCATCTGGTGGCACGCCTGCAGGACTTTCGTATACAGGTACGCCGTCTCACCCGCCCGGAACGTGTAATACAGGTTGAACCCCGCCTCCATCCGCTCGAACAGCGACAGCCCTTCGAAATACCCCACCGGCACGCCGTTCTTCCACAGCGACATCGAGTGGCACGCTCGCAGCGGCAGCCTGTGTACGGGCAGCACGCTGGACAAGTAGAATTTGAGGCCCCGCCCGCCGTCGATCTCGTACACATGCCGCGGATCGCCCCAGGTGAATCCATGCAGCTCCCTGTACCGCACCGCCGAGGTATCCCGCGCCAGCGCCAGCATCACCGCGCCCAACGCCCGTGGCAGCTTCCGCACGGGCAGCGCCGGCAGCTTCGGAATCGCGTCCAGCGACACATCCTTCCGGGTCAGGTACGGCTCCGTGTGTAGAAACAGATCCTTGCCCGGCAGCCGCATTAACGTGCGTGTCGCCGTGGAAATACCGAAGTTCCACCGCAGCGGAAGCTGCAGCGCGTCATACCGCTCGGCCCGTTGCCGCGAACCCCGCCAGCGCGTCTCAATCGCGTCCATCAGCCACGCCAGGTCCGGCCGCGTCCCCGCCGCCGCATGCACCCAATCGCGATACGGAACATGCGCCTCCACAAGCGCATCTTCCGCCGAGAGTGGCAACAGTTGCGGCAGCAGCCTGCCCAGCGGCTCCCAGCACTCGTAGGCATCCCACTCAATGTCCACGGCGTCGCCGTGGGCCCTCACTAAATGCCGCGCCACCCCATAGCTGAAGACCGCTGTGATGCCGGAACCCGCAATGCCGCAGGTGTCATACTCCTCCAGCGGCGTCAAATCCCGCCCGCTGGCCCGCAACGCCTCCACCCGCCCCGCGATCTGCGACAACTGCCGGTCGGCCGAAAGCGCCTCTTCTTCAGACCCCGGGTAGGCCCGCTGGAACAGCAGCTCTTCGTGACGGCGGGCTAATGCTTTCGGTCCCGCACTCCGCATAGTGTGCTAGTGTAGCGCGCCGCTCGCACCGGCAGCGCCCGCCCTTGCTACGCGATCTTCGGCAGTTCGTAGCCCTTCCGCCGGGGCCGCGCCAGCTTTCGCGAAGCCTCCGCATCGTCAATGAACTGCTCGGCCACGGGATCCCACCGCAGCTTCCGGCCCAACTCCCTGCACATGTTCGTGAGGTGGCATACGCTGGTCGACCGGTGGCCCGCCTCCACCCAAGCATTCGGCTGCTTCCGTGTCCGGATGCAGTCGAGGAAGTTCGCGATGTGGAAGCTGTTCTCGCCCGGACCCTCCACCGTGTCCTGCGGTGCGTCCTTCAATAACCCCGCATCCGCCACCAGCGTGCCCCGCTTGATCTCCAGCGTCCCTTTCTCACCCACGAAGATCGCCCCCAGGTCGGAATGGTCGGGCCGCGGCTTCCCGTTCATCTTCAGCACGGTGCCCGACGCGTACTTCATCATCACCGCCGGGCGTTCGCCCTCGCCTTCCAGCCAGATCTCCACCGGACCCGTTGTATCCGTGCCCAGCGCGCACTGCACCTGGTCCAGCGCATGCGTGCCCCATCCGCTCACACCCCAGCTCTGCCCGCCGCCGTCGTAATCCCAATACCACGCCCACCGTCCGCGCAGCTCGTCATGAAACGGCCGCAGTTCCGTCTGGTTGCACCACAAATCCCAGTCGAGCCCCGCGGGCGCCGGCTGACCCGCCCGCGCCGTCCACATCTTCGGCGGCTCGAAATTGCAGGCGATCACCTCCCGCACCTTCCCCAATCCGCCTTCGCGAATAAACTTGCTCGCCCACGCATTGATCGGAATCGACCGCTGCTGCGTCCCCGTCTGCAGCACCCGCTTGTACCGCTCCACCGCCTTCACCAGCAGTTGGCCCTCTTCCACCGTCAACGTCAGGGGCTTCTCCGCATAGACATCCAACCCCAACTGCATCGCCTGCAGCGCAATCAGTGCCCGCGCATGCGTCGTGGTCTCAATGAACACCGCGTCCAGCTTCTCTTTCTCCAGCAGCTTCCGGTAGTCCTGATACTTGGTGACCTGGGCGAACTCCGGCTGTAGCCCCGCCGCCTTGTCGCACTGCGGCAGGAAGCAATCCGCCATCGCCACAATCTCCGCGCCCGGGAACTTCTCGTTCTTCAGCAGCCACTGGGCCCGCCCGCCGAGTCCGATAAAGCCAATTCGTAAACGATCATTCGCCCCGAATATCCGAGACGAAGACAAGGCTGTTGCGAGAAAGACACGGCGGTTCATATGGTCCAAAACCTATCCACTGGGCCACATGATGTCAAGCAGTGGGCCGCGGCACGCCGACCGCGGCCCTGCTTCTCCGCCAGGACTACCAGTTCGAAACCGTACCGTCCGGCAGATACATCAACTCATCGCGCCACGCGACCTTCGTCTTGGCGGCCTTCTCCACCTCGGCCCAATTCACACGGATTCCCAACCCCGGACCCTCCGGCACCGTCAGGTGACCGTCCGCATCCACCTCGAACATCGGCCAGTCACGCTCGTCCAGATACCGCAGCCACGGATCCACATCCCCCGTCGCGCCGCTGGCGTTGTAGTGGATCCCCTTCGACCACTCCAGAATCCACCCGGCCCGGCACTGCACCACCACATGCAGGCAGGCCATGAATGCAATCGGCGACAGCGGGCAGTGCGGAGCCAGCGCGATCCCATTCGCCTCCGCCAGCGCCCCCACCTCCGCCGTATTCGAGATCCCCCCGATGTGCACGATATCCGGTTGCAGGATATGCGCCCCGCGCGCCGCCACCACATCGCTGAACTCCGCCACCGTACACATCCGCTCACCCGTGGCGATCGGCACATGCGTGATCCCGGCAATCTCCGGCAGCCAGCGGTTGTAGTCCGGCCGCACCGGTTCTTCATAGAACAGCGGCTTGGCGAACTCCAGTTCCTTGGCCAGTTTCCGCGCCATCGGCACGTTGCAGCGTCCGTGGAAGTCGAATGCGATCTCCACCTCCGGCCCCACCGCCTCGCGTACGGCCGCCGCCCGGGCCACCGCCGCCTGGATGCCGCCATATGTATCGATCGCGGCCAGCGGCGGGCACGCATTCATCTTGATCGCCCGCGCCCCTTCCGCCACGACTTTCGCCGCCTCTTCGGCGGCAGCTCCCGGAGCGTTGTTGTTCCCGCCTGCCCATCGGTATACCTTCACCCGGTCGCGAACCTTCCCGCCCAGCAGTTTGTGAATCGGCTGGCCGGCCGCCTTGCCGGCCAGGTCCCACAGCGCGATCTCGATCCCGCCCAGGGCGCTCATGTAGTGAGCGCCGCCATGATAGAAGTTCCGGTCGTACGCGCCGCGCACCAGGCGCTTGATCTCGCTGGCGTCCCTCCCTGTAAATTCTTCGGCAAACTGCTGCACCGCGGCCTCGGCGCTGCCGATCTGCCCCTCCACCGTGTACTCGCCGAATCCCTCCGCCCCATCCCGCGTCACCACGCGCAGCAGCCCCCATCTCGGAGCAACCTGGGCCGTATCAATGCGTTCGATAATCATGCGTCCTAAATTGTACGTGAACCCGCGCGCCGTTGCGCTCCCCGCCTGGGCGCCCGCAACTCACTATCACCCTCCGGAGCGCGCGATGATCCCGGCAGCCGGAAGAAAGCCCTGTTTTCATTTCATTCGGAATTGTCTATACTGATTCTTTGCAAGTGAGTTGCGAATACGAGCTTGAGTCCGGCTCGGCCCCGCGACACCCGGCCTGACGGCCGTTGGAAAGAAAGAGAGCCCGTCATGAACGTACAGGCGAAGTGTGTCTACACCCTTCTACTTCTCCCCATTCTGCTTCCCGCCCAATCCGCAGAGGTGCGCGGCGTGGTTCACCTGCGTGGCGGGTTGGGCGTTTCCGCCGCCAAAGTCTCAGCGGAATGCATAGGTTCCTCCGCCTCCACCGACGAGCGCGGCTCGTTCAGCCTGCCCAATGTGACACCCAGTTGCCGATTGCTCGTCTCCGCCGACGGCTTCCAGTCCACCTCCGCCACCGTGGCTGACTTAGCCCTGCCGCTCGATATAGAACTTGAAATCGATCCCCTCCGCCAGACCGTTACGGTTCTCGACTCCAGTCCCCTCGTCAATACGAATCCTGAGCTCTCCACCGCCATCGATACCCGCACTCTTTCCGAACTGCCGTCCTCCATCCGCGACATCAACCGCTTCGCCATGCTCGACCCGCGTGTGCGCAACACCGGCTCCCTCGGCACCGACGGCATCTATGGCACCCGCCTCACCATCAACGGGCAGCTCTTCCGCTTCACCCAATACCAGATGGATGGACTCTCCAACTACGAGCCGGCCCTCGGCAACGGCCCCCAGCAGGTTCTCTCCATCGCCTCCGTCGCTGAGTACAAGGTTCTGGTGAACCAGTACAGCGCCGAGTTCGGCCGCTCCAGCGCCGGCGTCATCTCCGCCATCACCCGCACCGGCGGCGATGCCTGGCACGGCGAGTCCTTCTACTTCCTCCGCCCCAGCGGCATCCAGGCCGCCCCGCCCGTCTCCAGCTTCCGCCTGCCCAACGAACGCCATATGTGGGGCGCCGCCGCCGGCGGACCCGTCACCCCCACCTTCCACATCTTCGCCAGCGTCGAAGGCAACCAGCAGACCCGCGGCGCCTTCATTCAATCTCCGGCGCCCACCTTCTACCCCGGCCACCAGAAGCAGTGGTTCGGCCTCGTCAATATGGATAAGCGCTGGAGCGACACCCAGTCGCTCTACCTCCGCCTGAACGCCCACAGCTCCGTCGGAGACAACTCCAACGATGCCGTCGGCGGCTTCGTCCAGCCCAGCGCCGCCCGCCGCGACGCCGGCCAGAACTACGGCTTCCAGGCCACCCACCGCTGGATCATGTCGCCCACCCGCGTCAACGAACTCCGCGTCGGCTCCTCCAAGAGCGTGCCCCTCTCCTACTACGCCCTGAATCCCCAGACCCAGATCGTCCGCCCGTCCTACTCCACAGAAGGCCTCTCCGACTACTTCGATTCACGCGTCCTCACCTGGCAGGCCAACGACCTCTACACCTGGCAGCTCGGCCGCCACCAGCTCCGCATGGGCGGCGACTTCATCCGCAACAAGTTCCGCGACATCTCCGCCAGCCTCTACGGCAGCTACCGCATGGCCGCCGGAGCCCCCCGTCCTGGCGAGACGCCCGTCCAGTACACCCAGACCTTCGGCGCCGCGCCCGTCCGCTACGGCGACACCCTCGCCTCCGCCTTCATCCAGGACGACTGGCGCATCCGCCCCCGCGTGACCCTCAACCTCGGCCTGCGCTACGACTTCCAGTCCACCACCGGCGACCTCAACAATGTCGCCCCCCGCTTCGGCTTTGCCTGGGATGTTTTTGGTTCCGGCCGCACCGTCATTCGTGGTGGAGCCGGCCTCTACTACGACCAGATGTTCCTCCAGGTCGTTCGTGGAGCCCTGCAGCAGGGTCCCGCCTCGCAACAGGCCACCTACACCTTGCCGTACGGCGTGGCCGGCTTCCCCACCTTCCCGAACTCCCTCACCGCCCCGCCCACCGGTGCCGGTGACCGCCGGGCCCTGGCTGTCTTTCCCGAGAACCGCCTGAACCCCTACACCGGCCAGTTCTCCTTCGGCGTCCAGCAGGTGCTCGGCCGCGACTGGACCCTCTCGATGAACGTCAGCCACATGCTCAGCCGCAAGCAGCAGCGTGTGCTCGACATCAACGCACCCACCCAGTTCCTCCGCACCGCCGCCGGCCAGCGCCGCACCGCCGCGGCCGCCGACGCCACCCGGCCCTACGCCACCTACGAGGGCATCCCGGTCCGCACCGTCGGCGTCTTCGAGAACACCGGCAGCAGCCGCTACACCGCCTTCGACGCTCAGCTCTCCAAGCGCTTCACCCGTCGCTTCCAGATGAACGCGCACTACCTCTACAGCTCCTCCATCACCTATGTCTTCTTCACCGGCGGAGCCAACACGGGCGTGCCCTCCGATTGGAACAACCGCAGCATCGACGAGCGCGGCCCCAATGACTACTTCCAGCGCCACCGCTTCACCGCCCAGGGTATCTACGAACTGCCCTACGGCCTGCAGCTCAGTGCCTTCCTCATCGCCGCCTCCGGCCTGCCGGTCAACCCACTCACCGGCGTCGACAACAACGGCGATGGCAACGTGCTCGACCGGCCCGTCGGCCTGGGCCGCAACAGCTACCGCGCTCCCTACCAGAACACCGTCGACCTCTCCTTACTAAAGCGAATCCCCATCACGGAAAGAGTCCGTGCGGAACTACGCGTCGAAGGCACCAACCTGCTTAACCGCTCCAACTACCTCAAGGTCAATGCGACCTACGGAGACACCGCGCTGCCCCTCGCCACCTTCCTCCAGCCGGTGGCCGGCCTCGCCAACAGCGACCCCGCCCGGCAGCTGCAAGTGGGTGTCCGCTTCATCTTCTAGCCATGAGCGCGTTCAGCCAGCTGTTACACCAACCCCGCCGATCCGTCCTGCGTCAGGTGCTGTTCCAGGTCCACCTCTGGGTGGGCCTGGGCTTCGGCCTCTACCTGCTGGCCATGGGCATTACCGGTTCCACGCTGGTCTTTGCCGACGAACTCGAGGGTTGGCTCCACCCCGCGATCCAGCAGGTGGAGCCGCAGGCCGGCCCCCCGGCATCCGCTTCCGTCCTCTTCGCCTCTGCCCGCCGCGCCTTCCCCCATCGCCAGGCCACGGCCCTTTACGCCCCCACGGCCCACCGCCCCACGCCGGTCGTTTACATGAAACAGGGCGACGAGGTTCTCCACGCCTATCTCCATCCCGTCACGGCCGAACTGCTCGCCTCCACCACGCCGTCCACCTCGGCGGTCCGGTGGTTGCAGGATCTCCACTTCAACCTCTTCTCCGGCCGCACCGGCCGCACCGTGAACGGCGTCGGCGGCCTCCTGCTGTTTCTTCTCTGCGTCTCCGGCTTGTTCGTCTGGTGGCCGGGCATGAGCCGCTGGACCAGCGCCCTTGCCGTCGACTTCCGCCGCAACTGGCGCCGCGTCAACTTCGACCTGCACTCCGCCGCCGGCTTCTGGACCGCCGCCGTCCTCGCCATGTGGGCCCTCACCGGCGCCTACTTCGGCTTCTCCCAGCAGGTCAATGCCTTCCTCCATCGCTTCTCGCCCGTCAGCTCCCTGGCCGCGCCCGAGTCGCGCCCGGCATCCGGCAAAACCAAACCGAACCTGGAAGCCATGGTCACCGAAGCCGCCCGCCTCGCCCCGCGGGGCCGATTCTTCGGATTGCAGCTACCCGCCGGCAAACGCTCCACCTACATCGTCTTCATGGCGCGGAACGAACCAGGCACGAAGCAGAACTGCGACTACCTCTACTTCGACCGCTCCTCCGGCGCCTATCTCAGCACCTGGCGCCGAGGCATCAGCGCCTCCGCGGCAGACGAGCTCATCCGCTGGATCGTGCCCCTCCATTTCGGCTTGATCGGCGGACTGCCCGTCCGGATCCTGTGGACAATTCTCGGGCTCACGCCCGCCCTGCTCTTCGTGACAGGCACAGTGATGTGGTGGAACCGCGTCCTCCGGCAGCGTCTGGCGGCTCAGCGCCGCGCCGTCGCCGTGCCCGGTGCGGCGAATCCCTTCGAAGCGTCATCCAGCACCAGCACCCAATCGCTGCTGAACCCCTCCGACGGCGGTGTGAACTCGACTTCGCCGCTATTCTGAGCCGTCCCCGCATCCTCTGCCGAGCCGTTGCGCGGGTTGTACCACCACGCCTTCAGCGTCGTGCCCGAGATCTTGCCCATCCGGACCTTGATCTTTCGCCCCTGCGCGCTATAGAAGAGCGCATACCCGTCGCCCCGCGTCGCTGCGATGTGATCCGCGCCTTCCAGGGCATCCACCACCAGCGACGGGTCCGGCACCCGCGACAGATACGGCCGCGACTCCAGCAGCCCCCGGACATACTGCATCTGCGCCCCGCCCGGCCGCAGCACCGCCTGTTCCCAATACATCAGCGGACCGTTCACCCGCTTCCGCCCGGGCTGGAAAAACTGCCAGATCGCATGATTCCCGTAAGTGTGCCCGCAAGCCCCCGAAAACGTGTCCCAGTAGGCGTACTGCCGCACATGCGCGTCCAGGGAATACCCGAAGTCCTTTGCCCGGAACGCCAGGGGATGATCCTCATACAGCGGCTCGCCATCCAGCACCGGCTTCACAGGAGTCCGGTTGTAGTCCGCCGCCACCTTCTCCCACGACTTCGCAACGCCTGGAATCCCATGCCCGTCCTGCTGCATGTTGAAGTCCAGCCAGATGTCGTTGTGGAAGTCCGTCGAGGAGGTCTGACCGCCCCGCGGGTGAAACGTCATCAGCACCGCATCGTAGTCTTCTTTGCCGCTCACCCCAATCGCAATGCCTTTCGCCAGCGCCCGCCACGTGCTCTCCACCCCAGCCGGATTCCGGTCACCGCCCAGCACCCAGATGATGCCCTTCTTCCCATACCGCTTCCCCAGGAACTCGCCATAACCCTGCGCATTCTGCGGCGTGATGTAGGCATGGTCCCGAGCCCCGCCATCCCGGGTCCAACTCCCCCAGGTCGGCAGCATCGCCACATACAGTCCCCGGGCGTTGGCCTGGTCCACGATGTAATCGACGTGATCCCAGTAGTCGTACTGCTTCAGATCCCCCGGCTTGTTGCCCGGTGTCACCGCCGGCTTTAGGGGATCCGCGTCGATCAGCGGCAGTTTGCCATAGGCGTTGGGTTCGGTGATGCCGTTTTCTTCCGCCAGTGCGACAGCTTGAATCGCCGTGTACTTCTGCGCGGCGCGCACATCGAGATAGTGCGTTGCCTGCTGGCGGTCCAGGCGATGGAAAAGCTCCCACGCGGTGTCGGCTAAGTAGAAGAAAGGTTGGCCATCTTCCGTCACCAGGAAACGCTTGTTCTCACTCACTTTCAGTCGCGGCAAACCCTTTGGGGGTGCTGACATGGCTGTCAGGCTCAGGACGATCAGGATTGCTGTGAAACGCATACGGTACGGCTCTCTCGGCGGCCATCATATCAATCCCTGGCTAGCTTTCCTGGAAACTGCCGTACAATGTCAGTATTCTTGGAGGAATATCTTGAGCTGGGCGACTCGACTTCTATTAGGCCTCTCGGGATCGGTGTGTCTTGTGGTGGGACAATCCGATCCAAACTGTGGACCCTTCCAATTCGCGACAGGTTACTCGGTCAAAACCTGGGGCGTCGGCAACAATAACTACTTCACATCCGGTCTGACCCGGGAAGCGGATGGCTCCCTGACGGACGAGCGCTTCTCGACGCAAACTCCGTTCAACAAGCTCAGTTCTACGCCGAACGCGCAGACTCGTTTGAGCACGTGCAGCGGCTTGCCCGTACGCACCTTCGCCACAAGCCTGCCCCCGAACTTCACGAACAAACTCGGCGCGGAGCCCGTCGGCGTGGCCGCACGCTTTCAACGCGTCTTCCAACTGGCCGACGGCCGCAGCGTCCTGTTGATGGTCAACGACTACCTCGGACGCCAGAAGCTGGTCGTCTTCATCGGCAAGGACGCGCGCAACCTCGACCGCACGGTGCAATACGATGTGCCGGGCTCCCCTGGCAACCTCGTCATCGGCGATTTCAACGGCGACCAGCAGACCGACGCGGCGGTCTTCGTCTTCGGCACAGGCGCCAATCCTGTTTCGCAGGTCACCGTGTTCCTCGGCAACGGAGACGGGACCTTCACCGGCAAGAGCTATCCGGCCGGAGACGGCGGCAACAACCTGGGCGCGGGTGATATTAACGGCGACGGCAAGCTGGACGTCATTGTCACCGGCGGCACCGCCAACGTGGCGTACATCCTCTACGGCAACGGCGACGGCACGCTGGGTGCCCCTGTCACTCTGAAGACTCTCGGCTATGAGACCTCCGTCGTCGTGGCCGACATCAACGGTGACGGCAAGCAGGATCTGCTCTTCGGCACCGGCGGAAATGGCGCGTACTATCTGCCTGGCAACGGCGGCGGCACTTTCCTGGCCGCGGTCAAAGTGAGTTTGGAGGGCTACGCGAACTATATCGCCACCGGTGATTTCAACGAGGACGGCCGGCCAGACATCGTCTACTCGGATGTCAACGCTCAAACCATCTCCATCTACCTCGCTCAGCCCGACGGCACCTTCAAATCCGGCGGCGCCGGTCTGGCCGGATATCACCCGCTGGAAACCGTCGTGACCGATGTCGACCTCGACGGACACCTCGACATTGTCACCGGCGCGATCGACGCCAATGTCCTCTCGCGCGGCTATTACGGCGACACCACCGCGGTCCTGTTCGGCAACGGTGATGGCACCTTCAGCGGCATGCCGACCTTCGCCCTGCCCAGGTCCGCCACAATCATGGTAAACGCCGACTTTAATGGCGACGGCATCTCCGATCTCGTCATGGCCAACGGTACAGCCGGTGGAGCCTCGATCGTTCTCGGCTCCGCCACTGGTGTGCCCGCCGCGCCAACCGCGATTCCACTGCCGCCCACCAATGGCCGGAAGCCCACCGTGACCTCCATTCTCGTGGCCGACTTCAACACCGACGGGAAGCAGGATCTGGCGCTCGTCCTGGATGGTGGCACCAGTGTCAGCATCCTGAACGGCAAAGGAGACGGCACGTTCGACGCGCCCATCAGCCGCCCCACGCCCGCTCCGGTGACTGTCGTCGCCGTGGGCGACTTCAACGGCGACGGCCAGCTCGATCTCGCCGGCACCGTGCAGTCCGGTGCGAACCCGCCCATCTCGACCCTGATGATCTTCCTCGCGGCGGGCGGTTTCTATCTGCCGGCGGGGTCCCTCACGATTGGCACGAACGTCACGCAGTTGGAGGTGGGCGACTTTAACAAGGACGGCAAGTTGGACTTCCTTGCCCTCGACAAAGGCGTCTTCGGCTCCGTCAACGGCAGCATCTCCCTCATCGCCGGCAACGGCAACGGCAGCTTCCAGAACCCGGTTTCGTTGGCCGCCACGGGCCAGACGACCCGTATGCAGCTCGGCGACCTGAACGGCGACGGCATCACCGATGTCATTGCCGGCGGGCAGACTCCGTCCTATTCGTTCCGCCTGTTCGAGCTGTTGGGGAAACAGGGCGGCGGGTTCGAACCGGTCGTGCAGATTCCCACCGCGTTCGGTCCGCAGGACATCGGAATCGGCGACCTGAATGGCGACGGCATTCCGGATCTCGCCATCCCTCACTGCTGCGGCGACACCTCCCTCGGCTTCTACCAGGGTGTGGGCGACGGCACGTTTGGCGCCGAGACGTTCCTGCCGGTGATCTCGTCCCCCAATATCCTCAAGCTGATCGACTACGATGGCGACGGCCGTCTGGATGTCGTCATCGGCACCCAGAGTTCCGGCTCCAGCGGCGCCCTCGCATTCCTGCGCAATGTCTATTCCCGGGTGAACACGCTCGCCCTGGCCAACACAGCCTCCGGCGCAGCGGCCACAACCATCGCTCCCCAATCCATGGTCACCGCCAAAGGCAAGAACCTCACGACGGGTGACGAAACGGGCGATCCGGCCAGTCTGCCGGAGACCCTCGCCGGCGCCAGAATCAAGCTGGTGGATTCGGCCGGAGTCGAGTTCGCAGCCAAGCTCTACTCCGCTTCGAAGACCTCCATCCGCTTCATCGTGCCCGATGCCGCGGCCGGCGCGGCCACCATCACGTTGACCGGCGCCGACGGACAGGTCTGGACCACGACCGCGCAGATCGCCAACGTGAGCCCTGGCCTCTGCACGGTAAATGCGGCCACCGGCCTGGCCCAGGGCTATCTGGTACGCGTGGATCCGGACGGCACCCAAACGCCCATGGAATTCGCCGTCACCAACCCCGACACCGGCGCGCAGGACCCCGTCGCGATCGACCTCGGCCCCGACGGCACCCAGGTCTTCCTGGTCCTCTACGGCACCGGCCTCCGCTTCGTCAGCGCCCCCGAGGCCGGCTCGGTCAGCGTGGGCGGGGAGGCCTCAGCCCCGGCCATCGCAGCCAATCCCGGCTATCCAGGCCTCGATGAAATGCGGTTTCTTTTGCCTCGGACATTAATCGGCCGCGGCGATGTTGATATCGCGGTGACTTTGGATGGCGCTACTTCCAACACCGTGAAAGTGCGCGTTCAGTAAAGCTACTGCTCGCGCAGCGTTTCCATCGGCCGGATCTTCAGCACGCGCCGGGTGGCCAACCATCCGGCGCAGACGGCCACTGCGCTCGTCAATGGTACCGCCAGCAGCGCTGGTGCGTAAACAGACAGTGCCGTCGACGTGTGCGTCATTCTCGCGATCAACAGGTACGCCGCCAGCGCGCCAATCATTCCTCCCATTGCTCCGGCGATGGCCCCGGATGCGCCGTACGTTCGCAGTGCGCGGCGCATCAGCCTGCTCCTGCTTGCACCCAACACTCGCAGAATTGCGGTCTCCGGCCGGCGCTGCCGCGCTTCCGCTGCCGCGATCAGCACCATGATCAGCGCGCAGGAGAACGCGACCGCGCTGAATCCCGCACGAACGAGCAGCAGTCCGTGGTCAACGACCTCCTGGCTCAGATCTTCCACGTCGCTGCGCGAGATGTGCACCAGCGTCGGAAAGGCCTTCGACAGCTCGCGCCGGAAGGCCGGCGTCCGTGCGCGGTCCACGCGAAAGGTGACGTACTTCAGCAGGTGCGCGTCACTCACGTCGGCGCAGGCGAGGTCGATGCCGATCAGCGACTGGATGAGGGTTTTGCGATCCTCGATCTCGACGACGCGCACCCGCAAAGTGCGCCCAGGCAGTTGAAAGTCGAGCGTCGACCCGGTGTTCACGCCCAACGCTTGCGCCTGCGCGGGCGAGAGAACGGCTGCCCCCTGGGCAAGCGTGCCGTTGTCGCGGCAGTTTGCCCACCACATGCGATCGGCGAGCGAGGCTTGGCCATTTACCTGCTTCAGCCGCAGGCGAACCACCGGAAAGGTGCGCTCGATGCGTGGGTACTCGGGATGCGCGGCGAGCCACGCCTGCAACTCGGCGAACTGCTGCTGCGGATGGCTGACGATGCCCAGATCGGATTCGGGCGACAGCAGCGCGTGCGAAAGAGCTGGAGTGAGGCCGAGTTCGAGAATCGACATGAGCACAAGCAGCGCGGCCCCCGCGGCCAGCGCACTGATCGTCGATGCCAGCCGGCGGCCCGGTCGCAGCAGCAGACGGTGTGCGTGTTCGAAGTGACGGCGGAACAGGCGTAGCGGACGCACGCGGACGGAGAGCGCCGAATTTCGCACGAAGAGCAGGAATCCGGCGAGCAGGCAGGCGGCGAGCGACCAACCCAGCGCGGGCAGCAGCGGATGCGGCGGCAGTTGGAGGCGAAACCAGTGCTCGAACAACGGGAGCATGACGCGCACCACAATCTCGCCCGCGGCCAGTCCCAGCACGCACGCGCCACCGGCGAGCGCGGCGGTGTATGCGGCGGAAAGGAGCAAGAGCTGCCGCGTACCCGCGCCCAACACCTTCAGGATCGCCATCGTGTCGAGGTGGGTGTCGAGGTGCAGATGCAGCAGCAGCGCGGAGGCGATGAACGAGGAGAGCAGGGACAGAATCAGGCCAATCGCCAGGAAGAAGCCGGCGGAGTCGAGCGTCTGCACGGTGCGCGGGTCGGGTTGGTGGTAGTCGGCGATGTCGGCGTCCGGAAAGCGCGCTTCCAACAGCGCTCGTGCTTCCAGCAGGGTGGACGGGTCGCGCAGACCGAAGAGAAGGCGTCCGTTCAGGTTGTTCCCGCGGCGCAGAACCCCGGAGTCTTCCAGCGACGCGCGGCTCATCAGGACTCGGTTGAACGTGTAAGGCGACGCGGCGAAGCGGTCGGGTTCGCGCACGATGGTGACGGCGGCGGTGAAGCGATGGCCGTTGATCTCCACAAGTCCGCCGATCGGGATGCCGAGTGCGGCAAGCAGTTCCGGACTCACCGCCACCTGCTGACTGGCTAGCGCCGACGTGAGCGGTTGCGGCGGAGCGACAGACAAGGCGCCGTAGAAGGGGTAATCGCCGGGTTCCACCGCCTTCAGCACGATCGGCGCGCTTTCACCGGTTTCGGGCGAGCGGGCGTTGACCAAGGTCTCGATGACCGCCGTCGAGCGCGCCAACCGCGCGGGCAGGGCAGCGAGGTCTTCCGGCAGCGGTACGCGATCCAGATTCACTTGCAGATCCGCGCCCAGCCACTGCCGCGAGCCGCCCACCAGGAAGAGCCGGAACGACGAGAGACAGGCAACAGCGATGTAGACGGAGGCGACGGCGGAGGCGAGCGAGAGGATGACGCCGAGCGAGCGCCACGGTGCTCCGCGCAGGTCGCGGCTGGTGTATCGCAGTACCTGGCGCAGGGTCATGTGGAAACGGTTGCCCGTGCGGGCCTGTGGAACATCGTAGCCTGTTTAGAGACCCATCAGCATGTTGAGACACTGCCTCTGGATTCTGGCCGGCACCTCGCTCCTCGCGCAGCAACCCCCTGTGGTGACGGCGGATGCCGTGCGCAACGGCGCCAGCCGGATCGCGCCGGGATTGCCTGGTTCCGGTTTGCACCCTGGTAGCCGCGCGGTGATCGGCGGCTTGCGCTTGAGTCCCGGCAGCGTGCGCGTCGAGGTGGGCGGGCAGGTGGCTCCGATGTTGCGCAGCGCTCCGGAGGAGTTGGAGGTCGCGCTGCCGTTCCGCCTGAAGCCCGGTGTTGTGCCGCTCAGCGTCACCGTGGATGGCCGGAAGAGCAAGCCGGTGTCCGTAGTGATCGGGGCGGCGTCTCCAGGCTTGTATGAGCCGGCGAAGAAGGCCGCGGTGGAGCGCGGCGGGTTGCTTTCACTGGTTGCGACCGGAGCACCGGCTGTCGAGTTGTGGATGGGCGGGGTGCGCGTGGCGGTGGTCCGGCGCTCCCGCGGCGATGGGACCGACGAAGTGCGGGCGCGTGTTCCGGCCTCTGTCCCGTTGGGCTGCGGCGTGCCGGTCACGGCGGTGGGCGCCGACGGCGTTCCGGGCAATACGATTGCGATGGCCGTCAGCGAGAAGGGGCAGCCGTGTCCAGCGGATGCTTGGACAAGCGCACTCGGGCGGCCCGGCCGGACAGGGCTCATCGTGCTGTCGCGGTCATATCAGGGAGCCCGGGCGACGGATGAGGGCGCGGCGCTGTTCACCGTGCGCGGTGAGGAGGCGAGCTGGCCATCGCTGCTTCCGGGCAGTTGCGGGCTCTACCGGGCGGATGAGGGCTTCGATCCGCGCGGGTCGATCCTGGCGCAGATGACAGGCCGCGTGCCTGGGGAGGGACTGGATGCGGGTGCCCGCATCACCATTGCGAACGGGCCGCAGGCGCGGGCGCTGGCCCTGCGGTCGCCGGGCTTCTATACGCGGACGCTGGATCCGCTGCCGAACGGGCCGTTCCTGGAGGGCGGGCGGTTGCTGGTGCAGTCGATGGGCGGCAAGGCGGTGGCGGGCCTGTCGTTTGTGCTGACGATGACGCCGGGCTTCCCGGCCGTGCTGCCGGCCGGAGACAGCGTGCTGGGGGCGGCTCCGTTGAGCCTGTCGTGGACAGGAATCGGGCCGGACCGCCTGGCGCTGGTGGCGGTGACCGCTTCGGATGCGCAGAACCGGGCCATGGTGATGGCGCTCTGTGTGGCGGCTCCGGAGGCGGGGCGGTTCGTGGTGCCCGCGTGGGTGCGGGCGGCTCTGCCGGAGACGAGTTCAGCCACGGTGTCGGTAGCCTCGATCCCCCGGGCTCCGGACGTGACGTGGAAGGCCACCGGCCTGGACCGCGGCGTGGCGTTCACCGTGCAAGCCCGGCACACGGTAATAGCGCTAAAGCGCTGACTCCGCCGACGAGGCAACACGACCCACGCGCCTTGAGCCGCGACCGTGAGGGAGCGGAGGAGCCCCCAAAACGCCCCAAGCAATCAACCAACCAGCCAGTGCCACCAACCAGGGAAGCCAGTGGCCCGCGCCCTGCCGGTCGCGGTTCGCACCGTGGAGAGCGGCGCCCGGCTACCCCTGGGTCAGCTCGACGATACAGCGGACGCCCAGATTCTCCGGCAGCTCGAACCGCTCCACCACCTTCATCAGCAGACGGCGCTTGCGGGCCTCCGGAAGGGCTTCGGCGATCTCCAGTTCGGCGTCGGGCCCCTTATACAGCAGCGCGCGCGTACCCTGCCGAACGGCCGGCCCGAACAGCGCGGCGGCCTTGGTGAGCGGCGCCACCGCCCGGGCCGTGATCAGGTCCATGCGGGCCTTCTTGAGGACGTCCTCGGCGCGCAGCGGCATCACCTCCACGTTCCCGATGCCCAGGGCCTGGGCGGCTGCTTCCACGAAGGCCGCCTTCTTCTGGGTGGACTCGGCCAGGACCCAGCGGACATGGGGCAGGACGATCGCCAGGGGCAGGCCGGGGAAGCCGGGTCCGGTCCCCGCGTCCAGCACCAGGCCGGCCTTTTCGAACAGGCGCCACGGCAGAATCGAGTCGAGCACGTGCTTGATGGCGGCTTCGCGCGGCGTGGTGATGCGTGTCAGGTTGAACTGTTCGTTCGTCTCCACGATGAGGCGGAGATGGGCTGCGCCCTTGATGATGAGCTCCTCCCGGTTGGGGAGGCCGGGCGGGAGTACCTGCTGTAATTCGTCCTCGAACTGCACAGTCTATCTTCGCATTCCGGGATGGGACCGGGCAGGGGTTGCTGGGGCCTTTTCGGTGGGGGGACGTTTCCGCCCTGTCCACCTGGCGGCCCTCCGGGCAGTGCGGATCTCGTGCGTTTCGGGACAGGGGATAAACGTCCCCGGTGGGATAACGTCCCCGCTAGCGCGCGGCCCAGTAGCGGTCCCGTGCCTGCACCTGCAGGCCCTTCGTCTTGGCCGTGAGCTGGAGCTTGCGGAAACCGTGAACTGTCACCGGCACATCACTCACGAACCCCAGGCTGTACTGGCTTCTCAACTCGTCCTGGATCGTCGCGAAGATCTGCTCAATGGGCCGCTTCCTGGTCACTTCGAAGAAGCCGCCTCCCGTTTCGCGGGCCAGGCGTTCCAGGACTCCGCGGCCATCCGGGGCTCCTCCGAAGTAGGCTCCAGAGTCGGAGAAGTAGATGGAGTAGATCAGGGTGTCGTTGCGCTGGGCCACCTCCAGCGACTCGGCAAAGGTGGCCTGGCTGCCGGTGTCCACCCCGTCGGACATAATGATGATCGCCTTGCGGTCGTGCCGGTCCTTCATGACGTCGCGGCTGGAGACGACCACCGCGTCATACAGGCGGGTGCCGGCTCCGCTGGGCATGTTCAGCTCTCGGCGCGTGGGCGTGTCGACATAGTTGAGCGCCTCGTCGAGCTCCTTGCGGGAGGCCGTCAGCTTCTGCCGGACATAGACGCCCATGTCGAACTGCAGGATGAAGAACTGGTCCTTGGTGTCGCGCAGCACCTGGTCGATGAAGCGGAACGAGGCTCCGCGTTCCTTGTCGAGCACCTTCTCCTGGCTCATCGAGGTGTCGATGAGCAGACCCAGCGTGAGCGGCAGGTCGGTCTCGCGCGAGAAGTAGCGGATGGACTGGGGCCGGCCGTCCTCCAGCAGCGTGAAGTCGTCCTTGGTGAGGTCGCGGACGATCTCGCCCTTCTTCGTGGCGACCGTGGCCAGCAGGCTGACCACGCGGACGTTGGAGGAGAAGATCGGCTGGTCGTCCGACGGCTCGGGCGGCTGGGCGCTGGCCAGGCAGGCTCCGGCCAGTCCGGCGGCCGCGAGCCAGGCCCGGCGAGTCAGGGTCCGCGAGGATGGGGCGATGGTTCGGGTCACAAAGGGTCCGTAGTACCAGATGCGGGCAGGGGCGATTGGGTTCCCGGGGGTAGCCGGAAGGTGGCTCTGGCCCGCTGGAAACTTGACCAAACAGTACCCGATGAGACGAAAGATGCAACGCGCGCGCCCGCTGTAGTACCACTGGGCGAAGAGTCACGTAAGCAAGGGTGTCTCGTTCTTGCACCCTTGTGTATACTATTTGGAATCTGAACTGGCAATCGGTGTAACCCAGCGTCGGGGGGACAGGTCACATCGAGGGTGGAAGAGTGGGCATGGCAGCGGTGCTGGGAGGAAGACAGAAAAACAAGGGCATCCGGCGCCCGTCCGGGGGACGAGCCGGTGGCTGGGGCAACTCGGAGAATGCCCGCAGTCCGCGCGTGTCGTGGAGAATTACCGGCCACGGCAGCGGTGCGGATCGCCATCGACGCTGACCTGGGAGCGAACCCGGAGGCGAGGATCGTCGTTGTGCAATCACCCAGTCCGCGTCTGAAGAGAGAAGAGAGCAGGGCATAACGAGGCCGGCGGAACCGCGCAGCGCGTGTTCCCCAGCCAACCGGCTCGCCCTGGGCAATCCGATGCCAGGTTTGGGGAAGCCGCCCAGGTGGGCGGAGATCCCGCATGGACGTCCGGGCGCCGGCGCAGTTGGGCGGCTCGAGCAGGCGGGGCAGAGATCCGGTCGAATTATCGAGGAGAAGCAGAAAATGATTGAATCCACGTACATTCCCTGCCAGTCGATCCTGATTACTGGATGGCAAGGCAGCGCACTCACGACGGGCAAAGTCCTGACGATGGAGGAGTTCGTTCCGTTCCGCGACCGGATCGTCGTCCTGCTGGAGATGCTGAGGAAGACGAAGACAGGCCGCATGCTGTTCCAGAGCCTGCAAGTGACGGGGAAGCGCGTGAAGATTCACGTCGGCGACGACTATCAGGACAACGCGGCCAAGATGGATCCCAACACGACGGCCAACGGGACCGCGGCCGCGATCAAGCCGTTCCGGCCGGCGCACCACAACATCGAGCTGGCGCTGAAAGGCAGCGAGTCGGCGTGGAGAGGCCTGGACGCCAAGGACGACCGCACCGACAAGAAGGCGCAGATCAAGCTGCAGATGCAGCAACTGGGGCAGGCGACGAAGAAGTCGGAGACTGCGCCGATCATGAGGGCGATGCTGAACCGGGCCCACCTGGGGATGAGTCTGGAGCCGAGGATCACGCACTCGCGGTTCCGCCGTCCGGAGCAGGAACTGGCCGCGAAGCTGAACATTTCGCCGACCGAATTTGACGACATGATCTGCGGCATCAAGTACATGCCGGACTCGGTGTACTACCCGCTGTGTTTCCTGCTCTACGACTATGCGATGCCAGGAGCCGGGACCGACGCGCAGATCCGCGTGATGAACCAGAAGACCTTCGAGTACGATTTCCGCAACGACATTGAGGCCGAGAAGAAGCTGCTGCGGGGCAAGACGGAAACGACCAAGACCCTGGACGCCGTCATTCTGGCGCACGAACTGGTCCACGCCTGGCGCATGATGGCCGGCCGCCGCGTGGTGGCTGGGGGCTGGGAGGAAGAGGCGATGACCTCGGGCATCGGGCCGTTCACCAACTGGCGGATGACCGAGAACTCCTTCCGGGCCGACCTTGGCCTGAAGCAGCGCAAAGAGTACGCCAACAACCGGCACTCCTCTGAGCTGATGCAGACGATGCACGGCCAGGTGAGTAGCAAGGGCTACAAAGGGACCATGTTTTAAACGCCGACGGCCGGGCCCATCCGCGCGGAGTTCGCAACGGATGGGCCTGGCCGGCACAACCTGGGTGGATCGCTCGTAGTGGAACTCACGGGGTGCCACCCGGCCATCGCCCGGGCAGCCCAGGCTGGATTGGCCCTGAAGTAGTACTAGATCATCCTGGACCCACGCGTAGCTCTGCCCGCTCGACCTCTCTTTCGTCCCCTCGCAGCCGTTCCCCTCCGCTTCCCTCACCCGCCGTTCCCCTCCTCCGCGCCCGTCGCGCACTCGACCAAAGTCCGCTCCAAAGCCCGGGATTCCGGCCGCCGCACGCCCTCCGGAGCCCGGTTTCGGGCGGTTTTGCGGGGTGCGCTCCCCGGCAGTTCCGCAATTCAGAGAATATCTTCTGTTTGTTATCAATGGCTTGGGGGAAACGTGGGGCTGGAATTCAATTGCCTGGGGTAATGCTCTTGGCGGCTGCGAAGTGCGGCCGGAAAGGTGAGGAGCATTCATATGTTTGCTTCCAGTGTGGAGAGCATGGCTCGGAGTGTGATGGAGCAGTTGAAGCGGGTGCGGCGTGGACCGGCACTGGTGAAGACGCCCTCGGCGTGGGCGCGGGCGGAGTTTGGCTTTGAGGCGGATGCCCGCCAGCAGGAGGTTCTGGATACCGACGCGCGGCGCGTGCTGCTGTGTTGTTCGCGGCAGTGGGGCAAGTCGACGGTGACGGCGCTGCGGGCGCTGCACTTCGCTGAGCATCATCCGGGCACGACGGTGCTGTGTGTCGCGCCGTCGCAGCGGCAGAGCGGGCTGTTCCTGGAGAAGGTGCAGCGGTTCCTGAAGGGTCCGGTGGTGCGGGATCCGCGGGAGGCGGCTTCGGTGAAGCTCCCGAACGGGTCGTCGATCATCGGGCTGCCGGGCCAGGAGGGGACGATCCGCGGGTTCGACAACGTGGGGTTCCTGATTCTGGACGAGGCAGCGCTGATCGAGGACAGCGTTTACACGGCGACGCGGCCCATGCGGGTGCTGTCGGATGGATTGTTGTGGCTGATCTCGACGCCGCACGGGCAGAGCGGGTTCTTCCACGACGCCTGGCACGACGAGGAGGCGGGCTGGGCGCGGTTCAAGGTCTCGGCGGCGGAGTGCGAGCGGTTCCGGCCGGAGGTGCTGGCGCAGGAACGCGTGGCGCTGGGCGAGCGGATGTACGCGCAGGAGTATCTGTGCGAGTTTCTGCCCAGCGACCTGCAGATGATCCCCGGGCACCTGGTGGAGGGCGCGGTGACGGACGACGAGGAGCCTCTGTATGAGACGCCACTGGCCGGCTAGCCGGCCGGCTGGGCCGGGCGGAAGGAACGAGAGATGTTGATGACAGCAAGCAGGCAGAAAGCGGGTTCGGTGTTCCATCTGGGACTGGACCTGGGGTTGCGGCGGAATCCGACGGCGCTGGCGCTGGTGGAGGATGTGACGCGGCCGACGGGTAAGTTCGACTATGTGTATTACACGCATGTGATGGAGACGGTGCTGGTGCTGCGGAACCTGCAGCGGTTGCCGCTGGAGACTCCGTATGCGGAGCTGCCGGGCTATCTGGAGCGCTATCTGGAGGGCCTGGCGCGGCGCGGTCCGGTGCATCTGGTGGTCGATGCGACGGGCGTGGGCCTGCCGGTGGTGGAGCTTCTGCAACTGGCGCAATTGCCGGCGCGGCTGAAGCCGGTGGTGATCACGGGCGGAGAGTCCGTGGGGCAGTTGCCGCATGCGGCGAGTGTGCCGCGCTCGATGCTGCTGCAGAACCTGCGGGTCGTGTTGGAGACGGGCGGGCTGCGCATCCCCTCGGGGCTGCGGCTACTGCGCGAGTTGAAGCAGGAGCTGCGGGCGTTGGGGGATCCCAAAAGCCGGACGCCGGACGACATGGCGTTCGCCTTGGCGCTGGCCGTGTGGTCGGCCCGTCCGCAACCAGTGGTAGGCGAGCGGTCGGTAGCGCTGCCCGTGCACCTGGGGGGACCGAAACCGAGGCTGCCGGTGTAGCAGCCGGTGTAACTGCAAAAGAGGCAGGGCAGGCGGCAGACCGCCGGCCCTGCCCAGCAGCGTGCGGGACCCCGCGCATGGAGCCGCGAATGTCAATGAGCGGGCACCCCAACGAAACGCCCCAACAAAAAATTCGAAAGCCCGCCCACCCACCACCAGTCCCGGAGCGCAGCGACGGGCTACCCGCGCGTCATTGATTGAGCAAGCCGCGCCCTCGCGCCTCCTCTCCCGGTCCGTCCCCTGGGTTGACCACCCAACATCACAAACCCGCATCAACCCGAACCGCCACCCCCAGCATTACCCCCGTCGGAGCCGCAGGCGAAGGCGGGGGCCCGCCCCAACCCAGCAACCACCCGAAGACCAACCCAAACCATCCCAGCAACGTGCGGCCAGGCACCAAGTCCAATCTCGGAAGCGCAACACACGCGTCCACCCACCCCGCACCGCAGCGACGGGCTACCCGCGAGTCATCGATAGCGCGGGCCGCGCCCCCGCGCCTCCTCGCCTGGTCCGTCCCCTGGGTCGACCACCCAGCATCACAAACCCGCATCAACCCGAACCGCCACCCCCAGCATTACCCCCGTCGGAGCCGCAGGCGAAGGCGGGGGCCCGCCCCAACCCAGCAACCGCCCGAAGACCAACCCAAACCATCCCAGCAGCGTGCGGCCAGGCGCCAAGTCCAATCTCGGAAGCGCAACACACTCGTCCACCCGCCCCGTACCGCAGCGACGGGCTACACACGCGTCCTCAACGGAGTCCCCGCATGGCCCCACGGGCCGCCAAGCGAAGGAAGCCGCCCACGCATTCCCAGTCCCAGAGCGCAGCGACGGGCTACCCGCGCGTCATCAATGGAGCGCGCCGCGGATACGCACGAGTCTTCAATGGACACCTCATGGGCTCCCAGGACCGGCCGAAGGTGGACAGCGTCACGTGATGCAATTAGCAGAACTCTCGTGGAGTAAGCCCGCCGGGCTCAAACTCGGCCGGATCATGCTCTCAGGGCTCCACCGGGAAGAACGGCATCAAGAAATGTGCGCCATCAGGCACTCAGGAGCATCAACATACCAAGAGCGCAACCCGCCAAGGCGCCCAATGCCTGGGTTCTGCCTCGACGGCTGAAGGCTGCGACGAGAAGAGCCACGACCATCGCCACAAGCCAAGCCATCGCAGCGAGAATGGCAATGTGCCCAACCGGACGAAGGACGAGATGGCCTGCGTCTGCCCACCCGGCCCAAAAATGAACGCCAGTTGCGGCAACAGCCAGTGACACGGAGAGCATTCCAAAACCTGAACGCGATGTACTTGGTTTCTCCATCAGGCTAACCTCTGGGAACCCGGCCCTCGATCCAGACGATACCGGCTTCACTGGCCATCACGCCACGCGAGCCCCCTTCGCCCCCCACGCCAGCAACCACACTCCGCCCACCACGCGCGCCATGTTGGCACTCCAGCCGAACCAATCGCCGCGCACGGATGGCTGGACGTAGCTGATCGAGACGATCATCAGGATGCCGAGCAGAATGGCGCCCCATCTCTTTTCCCGTCGCTCGCCCGGCCTGCGCCCGCGCGTGTACCACCAGGCGGGCGGGCCAAAGATCGCCAGGAACGCGACCAGAACGATCAGCACGATGACAGAAGGATTGGAGCCGACATCCATAGTTTTGAATTCACAGGATAACGCGGGCGCAAGTACAAAATCCCACGGTGATAGGATCCGCGGAAGGTGCGTCCAGTGCCCCGGCAACTCCGCTGACTCGAACACCTCTACCCCGACCGCACGCCCCGCCGCATCCACCATCAAATCCGGAAACCCCAATGCCGCGCCTAAGCCCGAGGGCCGCAAAAAGCCCCAGACCGTACCCCGCCGCCAAGCCCTTCCCAGAGCCGAAATCTGGCCATGATTCACCCGCCCCGGAGCCAACTTCCATACACCGCGAGCCGGGTATCGGCCGCGCGGGATCGACCGGCTAGCTCGTCCATCACCCGAGTCTAGCCCCTGCCGCCGACAAACCGACTCAGCCGTCCGGCAGTGCTCGTCCACCCGCCCGCACAAAGTGGTCGAATCGCCCAGAGCGCAGCGTCCGATTTCTCTCCCGATCGCAAAAGTCGGACAGTAAGTTCACTGTGCGCGAACAGTCGCCATCGGGGCATGTCTGAAAAGCTGCGTAGTCCTGTCACCTTTCGGGTGTCGTCTCGGGAGAGGTGTGTGTGGCCGCGTTTGGTGGCTCAGGTTCGGCCGGCAAGGGGGTGGGCATGGGCGGCAATGGGGCGGCTCCCTCGGGAATTGATTCACGTTGTGTTGCAGGGGTGTGCTCTGTGGCCATTGCCTGCAAAACAGAGGGTGCGAATGGATGCGGGCATAGCTTTTCGAATCGCGGGATGTCCGGTCTTAGCGCGAGGATTTCCTGCCAACGTTGTTGCGTCGGACCGGCGCTCTCAATGAACATCCGCAGTGGTACGGCGTGTAGGGCGAGCAAGAGCAGCCAGAAGCACCATCCTAGGATACGCGCGTGGGTCACCTGACTGAGATCATAGTTCCCACTACCGTCAGCGCTCTTTGCCCAAGTGATCAGTTGCTGTGGAGACTGCACCAGGAACCAGAACAAGACGACCATGAGGATGACGGCGACCACGGAGGGAATAGCCGCGATCGTGATCGTATACATGGTCCTGACGCGTACTGTCGAGCTTTGAGTGCTGCGACGCCACGACTCCCAAGCAAGGAGCCCGTCACCAAGTGGTGAGTTGTACGTGACGAACTGCATGATGTCGTGGATAATGAGTCCTTTGTACGCGAGGAAAGTGCTGAATACGATATTTATGAAGACGATCGCAAACCAGAACACAAGGTTGTATGCGTTGTTCCCAACGAGCAAGGTAATCGCGCTCTTGCTGGTTGGCCCAATAATCCACCCGGTGACTACAGCAAGAGCACTGAGGTAGACGCTGATGTATTTATTGATCTCTCCTTCCTTGTCTTGGAAGTCCTTCCGGAACGTCGCCAATTGGTCCTGGCTAAGGGGCTGGAGTGTGCTCATGGGGTCGACTAGTTCTGTCCGCGGGGTCACCGTCCGGCGATTACTGGGATGATAGCGAGTAGAGCAAGCAAAGTCATTTGCAGGATCATGACAACCCACGGGTACGCTCGTGCGCCGGGGATGCTGCATTTCGTGAGGTACAGCCTTGCGGATCGACAGGCTAGGTACGCAGTTGCCGCAACGATGGGGAGCGCAGCTAGCAGGTCGAGAATGGGGAGCGCAAGGTTCTGTGATCGATGCTCTTGCTTCCACGTTTCCCACATCATCGATGCGCCTTGCTGTACATGAGCAGATTCAAGTTGCCGAAGGTACGCTCCTTGTCGGTGGATCAGAAAATCGAACCGAAGCGTCGCGGCCGCCCAGGCAATGCCCAAGAGCGACAAAAGCACACTCAGGACCGTCGTTCGGGCCTCACAGAACGCAACACCCGCAAACAACGCGATTACCACGACAATACTCAACCAATGCATGAGCGCAAGGTTCAGCAGAATCTCTTCCCGAACGGCACCATACATGTACCACACGACTGTATTCCTTCCCCAAGTGTTATAGCAAAAAACGCGCGTGTGCAGGAGCATTTTCTAACTGCTCCGACCAACGACAAGCTATTGGGAAGCGCTTACCACGCCGTTTCATCGGCGACTCCCCCGAGCCCATCAGCACGCACCTCGCCGATTTCGTGCTGCTCGGTGCGGAGCGCGCGAGAATGAGTTATGCGGTCGCGGATCACGAGTAGAGATGGTGTCAATTCTGTTCGCTCGTTCTTCGAGCACCACGGTTGCCGGTTTCAGGAGGTCGACCAGCAGCAGGATATCGGGAAGGACGCCTATGTTGACCTTGTGGACAAGGCTGGTATTACGCCGTTGTGCGTCGCGCTCCAGATCAAGGCGGGCGCGTCATACCGGAAAAAGAATGGAGAGTACCTGATACCGTTGGCCGACCACACTGAGCTGTGGCGACGATCCACGGTCCCGGTCTTCGGCATCGTGCACGACCCCGTCGATAACAAACTTCGCTGGGTGGACCTAACCGGCTATTTGCGTGCGCACCCTGAGCAGATTACCGGGAGCGTGCCCGTCTCAGCCGGGCGAATCCTCGATGAGCTTTCTCTCCATGGAACGTTCACGGGTTCGGTACGCGCATATGGACCGCGCGGGACGAGCGATCTCGTCCTGAACCTCCTTGCCCTCGACCCGTTTCAGACCGGCGCGGTTTACGATGCATGGGCGCTCAGCCGGTCAGAGCCCAAGTACCTACTAATCCTCCGTCGATTCATCATGGACCTCCAGCCGGAACCACTTCGACGCACAATCTGGCTCTTGTCCCACGTGGGCTCGCACCCAAACATCTTCTGGACCAAGGAAAACTGGATCGCGCCGGACATCCAAAAACAGCTCCTACCTTCATTCCGGTGGTCGCCCGAAGAGCTCGTCCACATGATCCGTGCCGTTGACCACCGTGACTATGGCCCTGGAACGCTCGGGGAGTGCCTCGACGTCCTCCTCTATGAGGACCCATCCATCGTCGACAAAATCCATATCGCCATCCCACTGCTCCTCAAAGATCAAGACCACACCCAAGCCGTCAGGGCCGCGACCCTCGCTCTCACGCATGCCCAGGATCAACAACAGCAATTCGATCTACTCGTTAGCCAGTACCCCGAACTCCGTGAACACGAGTGGTTCCAGGACATCGCCGTCTCTCTTCAGGAATCCACGGAACGTCTGTCCCTCTATTAGAAGGAGTGTCACGGGCAGCAGGTCTATGCTGTTCAGATTCCTTCGAGCGGACACACGTCAGGCCATCCAGATCCCCTGATGAATTGGATTGAGGTCATCGAAGCCTCAGAAGGCGGGAAATGGTTCCGGAGTCAGACCGGCGTTCACAGGCTTAAACGCTCATGACCCTGCTATGATGCCGGAATGAGGGAAGATATGAGCATCTGTCAGAGGCGATGAGTCATGAAGCAGACACCACCGGACCTCCTCGTCAGCTACCAGCCCCCCCTCTCTATGGCTTACATTCAGCCATTGATTGATAGCGTCGAGGCGTCAGGACTCTCCATTTCCATAGAACCTCGCCCCCCATCTGGTCCTTACGCTGGCATCCATTGGCTAATACCGACTGCGCTTTTTATTTGGGTCGGCAAATCATATTTCGATGGGTTTCTAAAAGAAGCAGGCAAGAACCATTATTCGGCTCTCCAGCTGGGCCTTGCCTCGCTTTGGCCCGTATTCTTCGGGAAGAAACGACTCATCAAGATAACTGCTGTTGGCACGGCTGGGAAAATCCCTCTCGAAGCAGCCAAGTATTCACTGGGGATCTCACTTCTCGCAGAGGCCGGCCCAGGCCTACATTTCAAGTTATTGTTCCCAGACGAGATGTCCGCACTCGATTACAATACAGCCATCGCTCTCTTCTTTGATTTTCTTCAGAAGTACTACTCTGGCAACCTTGATCCGGCATCCGAAGCCCGCCTCGGCGCTGCCCGCCGGGTCGCGCGAACTATTCTGGTAACCTACGATGCAAGTAACAACCTATTTGTGTTCTTGGATCCAGTCCAGGGAAAGGCTCCGTCAGAACTGACATAGTGTGACGCCTGCGAACAGGACGTCTTCGGTTTAGGCTCAACTTTGATGGCTGGTTCAAATGGACGACTGCTTCCTGTGAACCAGCATTCTCAGCCGATACTCAACGATTGCGTCGCTGAGGCAATTCCTGGATCGGCCTCTACTGGCAGAGGCAGCAATCTGGATGGCTGAACGAGGGCGCCCATCATGCTAAACTCCCCAGCAGCATGAGTACAACTCTGATAGACGAGACCCCAGAGGCCGGCCAATTCATAGCGGACACCGCTACAACCTTCGATCAATACAAGCGCTTTCCGGATGAAACGTTTGTCGCAGTTCAAGGTGCTGTACTTGCTACAAGCGGAATTGATCTTCAGAATGAGCGCTTCAGTCCCGAGTGCTTAACTGACATGGCTGAGACAATCCAACGGCAATCACTTTGGGTCATGCATGAACACAATCCGCTAATTATGCCGCTCGGTCGCGTATTGACCGCAAGAACTTTTTATGCGCCGGAACGACAGTTATACTTCGTCGCTGGTGTATTTGGTTTCTACGACCAATCTACTTACCCCACCTTTACATCCCTTGGATGCATTCCCGAGAAGTGCCCAACCGGACTAAGCTCATCAGATCCCATCGACAAAAGCCGCGATGGAACAATTACACTTGTCTACAATTCTCACGAGATTCCGAAATCAATGATCGACGAACTCCTGCAAGAAAGGCCAGTCGAGGTTGCTGCGCGCCCAGGAGTCGCTCGCAGGAAGAGCGCTGACTCAATTGCGATTCTTGCCCTGTCGACCTCACTGTGGCTGCTCGCAAGCAGTCCGTTCGCAAAGAAAGTTTCTGAACGGCTTGGTGATCACGCCGCAGACACGGCTTTCGCGCTTTCCTCATGGCTCAGGGACAAGGTATTCGGAGCGTTCAGCCGATTAGAAAAGGAAGCTCTTTTTGAATTCGAATGCGTGGAAGGGGGCTGTCGAGTGGAACTCATTGTGCCATCACGAGATCGTGTCGTGTTGCGGACAGCTGCCGCGAAGATTGACGAGGCCGCTTCTAGTGCGCATTCCCTTCTCATCGCCCTCCGCCCATTCGGACCTGAGAAGCTTGTATATCGATTCGACCCGACGACATTGCAGTGGTGGCCGCTCTATGCGGCAACCCGCTTGCGAGGCGTGATCAAGGACGAACGTGTTCTGATTGTGGCAGATAGACTCAACTCACAGACGAGATTCAAGAGTCGCAATGATTAAGCAGACTACTATCTAAGAAACCCAGGACGGGGGCATCGAGGCCGAATGGCCTTCTGAGATAATCGGAAAATGGTTTCGACGAACAGAAGCGACGCACACAGGGTGACCCACGCGCGGGAACTCGAAAAACTCGCTTGGTCGAAGGCAACGGAAGCGATCAACGAGGAATCTCGGCGTGATGAGCAGCAGGCCGTGAGAGCCGCTGCGGCCCGGGGTACACTGCAATCCGGACAGTTCGCCGGGCGAATTGCAGCAATCCATCAGGATCGGGCGAAGCGAATCTTGGACAAACAGATGGAACTCCGGCGCGCCACTTTGCAATCTGTGCCGGAATTGGGTTCTGAAGAAGAGTTCAATCGCCTTCGGGACTCAGCTTACTCAACGATCGACCGCGTACTTGCCTCCATTCCTCAACACCTCAGCCGTCTCGGCTTTCATGTTGCTGTCGATGCCCTTCGCCCGAAAAGTGAATTGGACGCCACCACGCTCAAGGCGCACGCCCGAAGAGAGATCGAAATGCTCAAATGCGAACACGCGCTTCAAGCCGTCAGCAAAGAAGAAAGCATGGTAAAGATGGAAGCCAGAGACAAGGGCAAGGTGTGGGTTGTTCATGGACGCAACCTCATCGCCCGCGATGCGATGTTCACGTTCTTGCGGGCGATAGGATTGGAACCGATGGAGTGGGGCGAAGCTCTCGCTCTGACCGGCCAAGGATCGCCATATACAGGCGAAGTGCTCGATCACGCATTTGCAGCCGCCCAAGCTGTCGTCGTCCTCATTACTGGCGATGACGTGGCCCGGCTCGGCACGCGGTATATTGAGCCCCACGATTCCCCGGAAGAAAGAGAGTCGACCCCGCAGGCTCGGCCCAATGTGATCTTTGAGGCGGGGATGGCCTTTGGTAAGTATCCTGAAAGGACGATACTGGTGCTTCTCGGGCGAACCCGCCCATTCAGCGATGTCGTCGGGCGGAACGTACTGTATATTTCGAACGAGCTCCGCAGGCGACAGGGCCTTGCGGACCGTCTGAGGACCGCAGGATGCGGGGTGAAAACGGAGCACCGAACGGATTGGCACACGGCGGGGAATTTCGATGCGGCGGACGAGCCGCCAGATGCTTAAATCGAAGATAGCAACTGGCACCAAGGATATGATTATTCTCTCGGTCGGAGGAGATAATGGCGCGCAGAAGTGGTTTTTTGGCCGCATTGGGGCAAGTCGCAAGAGAATCCGCACGTCAGCAACGGATCGCCGAGGCAACCCGTCAGCGGCAAGCACGGGAACAACTTCGCTACCAACGTGAACAGCTGCGGCTCAGTGCGCAACTCGACAAAGTCGAGCGCCAGCAGTATGCGCTGGATCGCGCAGCCGAGGCCGAAGAGAAGTCCGGCGAAGTCGAAGACTTGGTCTGCGCCCTTCGAACGATCCTTGAGGATACGCTCGAAGTCGACGACACGCTCGATTTTTCGTCCCTACGAACTACTGAGAAGACTGTTCCATTCGCCCCTCCCCCAGAACTGCTTGAAGGCAAATCCCTCCCGAAGCGGGAGGATTTTATGCTCCGGGTCCGCCCGGTTACATTCCTGGAACGGTTTCTGTCGCGGCACCAGCGGTATGAGCTTGAGTTGCGGGAAGCGGAATCCCGGTTCGATGAGGCTACACGGCAGCGGATCGCCGCGGAGGAAGAACGAAAGGCAACGATAGCCAGGTTAGCGATCGAACATGAGCAGAAGAACGCGAAGCGGCTTGCCGGGATCCGCCAACGCAACTCTGAGGTCGACGCCTTGATTCGGGCCTACGATTCGGGCGAATCTAGCGCGGTCAGAACCTATTGTTCCATGGTCTTGGAGCGCTCCTCCTATCCGGAGGGGTTCCCGCAACGGTTCCGCTTGGCCTATGACCCTGAATGCAAGCAGTTGGTGATCGATTACGAGTTGCCCGCCCTCAGTGTGATTCCGCCGGTTGCGGAGTACCGTTACATGAAGACCAAGGACTCGATCGAGGAGAAGCCGCGCAAGACCGCCGAAGTGAAGGAAATCTACCAGGATGTGATTGCCGCTGTTACCCTGCGCACGATTCATGAGGTATTCGAAGCAGACCAGGGCGGTCACCTCTCGATTGTCGTATTCAACGGCTTTGTTCAAGCCGTCGATCCTTCCACTGGCAAGGACATAACTCCGTACCTGATCTCCGTTCGAGCCACGAAAGAGAACTTCGAAGAGATAGATCTCGCCAGGATCGACAAGCGGGCATGCCTTCGCAACCTTGGAGCGCAAGTGTCGCCGCAAGCTGCGGACCTCCGCCCGGTGAAACCACTGATCGAGTTCGACATGGTGGACCGGAGGTTTGTCGAAGGCACAGACGTGCTCGCGGATCTCGAATCCCGCCCGAACCTCATGGACCTTACACCCTTCGAGTTCGAGCAACTGGTCGGAAACCTCTTCTCCAAAATGGGGCTTGATAGCAAGCAAACACGATCCTCCCGCGACGGTGGCGTCGATGTAGTCGCGTTTGACACTCGGCCCCTGGTGGGTGGCAAAGTCGTGATCCAAGCAAAACGGTATCGAAACACTGTGGGAGTTTCCGCTGTGCGTGATCTGTTCGGAACGATGAGCCATGAGGGGGCAAACAAGGGAATCCTCGTGGCAACCAGCCACTATGGTGTCGATGCTTATGAGTTCATCAAGGGGAAGCCAATCGAATTGATTGATGGATCCGGGCTGCTCTACTATCTCGAGGAGAAAGCTGGCATTAAGGCCTGCATCATCTTCCCCGAAGATGACGCGTAATCCGTTCCGGGCGATGACCCTGGTCAAGCGGTCCCAGGTAGCAGGAAATGATCTGATCCGTGGCAAATGGGTGCGCAACTCCTGAGGAGAGGGCGGTCCTGTGGAGCGGTTGCGCGGCAAGAGAATGGGGATCTCACGCTGGCCATCTTCGCTGAGGCCGGCCGGGCATCCACGGAAGATACTCGAATTCTCGGCAGGCAGGCGCTTTGCAGGAGCACTCCAAAGGAGCCATTTGTCGCCCGAATGGCGATCAGGCGCTGCCTGTCTCCTTCAGCCAAGACTCTCCCGCCGCGGCGATGTATACTATACATCATGAGGAGAACTCAGCTCTACCTCGACGATCAACTCTGGAGCGCCCTCCACGCGCGCGCCAGCAATGAGAAAACAACCGTCTCGGAACTGGTCCGCCAAGCCGTGCGCGAAAAGTACCTCGGTAGCCGGGAACAGCGAAGATTGGCCATGCAGTCTTTCGTAGGCAGCCGCAAGGCTTTGGCCCATGCAGCCAGCGCTACTGAGGAGATCCGGAACCTGCGGCGCGGGTCGCGTCTGGACCGGCTCGAAACGGAATGACGGTTCTCGTCGATTCCGACATCCTGATCGAGGTCGCCCGGGGCAGAAACGCGTCCGTCGTCTCTCAATGGATGGCGTTAAGCGATTCGGATGCTCTGGTTCTCTACTCCGCCGTCAGCGTGGCTGAACTCTGGGCGGGCGTGCGGCCAGGCGAGGCCGACACCCTTGAATCGCTGTTCGAAGCCCTGGTCTGCGTACCGGTGGATTCCTCCATCGGACGTCACGCGGGAGACTTCCTGCGCCTATATCGAAAGAGCCATGCTGTGGAGCTCGGCGATGCGCTGATTGCCGCCTGTGCTCTGGCAAGACACGCCGTTCTCTGGACTCGCAATCGCAAACACTACCCGATGAAGGACCTCACCTTCTTCGACTGAGTTGGCGTTAGTTCGCGGCAGATGTCCCGCGAGTCTTACGACACGAGATTTCGCGCCCCCGACGCGAGGAGACAGCCGCAGGGGCACCAGCCTCCCACAGCGGACGGTCCCCTCCGTTGCAAGCGCACCCTCTTCCGCGACAGTACCGGTAATCCTGTCCAACCGGCTCCCAAAGTTCGACCCACCCGAACCCGGCGGCATCACCCAGCGAAAGGCCCCGTCGCTGTTCCAGATGACCTCGGGGGACACTATGAATCCGGCCAACGAGGGACACCTCAAATCCGGCCAATGCGCAACCTCTATATTATTGGGCACTTCCGAACGTAGTGGCGAATCTCCGGCAGCAGCGGGCGGTAGGCGACGCCATTCTCGCCTAAAGCGTTAAATCCCAGGGGTTTGGGGACAGAGTCCCCAACGTCCGAAGCTAGGCATTCTCGGCGCCACGTCTTGCCACGCACTCTCCTCTGGAAGGCCAACTTCGTTGGCCGCTTTTTTGGTGTCCCTCATTGGCCGGATTGAGGTGTCCCCCAAGGCAGATGAGGCCATCCGCCACCAAAACACGCCTCGCCTACTCCCGGATCTCCCCCCTTTCCGCACATTGCGAAAAGTTCATCACCACACTTCGAAAAAAATCTCGCTCAACGGATTCAATCAGTTATGGATTTTCGGACCCGTAAGACTTGGAGACCCCTCTCTAAGCTGGTTATAGAGGAATATTCGTCGTGAACATCTACGAGGATTCAAACTTCACTATCACCGATGCCGACCGCATCTTGCGCAACACCACCGTCGCGGAGGACGGCATCCTGACCGGCCCCAGAGCCACCGGGGCGCTCACCTTCTGCGAACGCAAGGAATACTACAAAAAGCTTCGTGCCGCCGTCCACGAACAGTACAAACCCACCACCGTCTATCAGCACATCCTCGCCGACCGCATGGCCGACTGCATCTGGCGCGCCGAACGCTACGCCTCCTTCGAAGCGAATGCCCTCACGCTCCAGATCCAACGCCAATGGGACAACACAAATGAGCTCGTGCCCAAAGCCAACCCCGGCATCCACGCCTTGCAGGGCTGGCTCACAATGGATCCCATTCAGCGCAAATCGCTCCAGGAAGCCCTCAAGCTCGAGGAGCGCTACTGGCGCCGCCACCGCGTCCTCGCCGCCGAACTCCGCCTCGTTCAGCGGCTTCACCCGAATTGACCGGCAATTCCTCACAAACCCCGACGCGCGCAGGAACTTCGATAGAAAGGCTCCGCTCATGCCCCTGGAAACAATTTCGGAAAAACGCCTCGCTGCCAACCGAGCCAATGCCCGCAAGTCCACCGGACCCCGTACCGCCGCCGGCAAAGCCGCCGTCTCCGCCAACGGCTGCCGCACCCGAGCCTACGCCCGCGTCCACCGCATGCCGCCCCATCTCGAGACTCACTTCCGCGCCATCGCCGAAACCAAATCCAGGGCCATCGCCGACCCCGCCCGCCGAGCCCTCCACTACGACTGGTGGATGCTCGAAGGCCACCGCATCCTCCACGAAACCCGAGAGCGTGGCCTCTTCAACGCCGGCCTCGAATATGCCGAGGGCAACGAGGAAATCGCCACCCAATGGGTGCTACGCCAAACCGGCTATCTCCAAGCCCTAAACCGCTACGCCGGCTGGATCCAGGCCCGCCTCCGCAAAGTCGAGCAAGCCCTAAGCGCCGAGCCCAAGAAGCTCGAAGCCGAACTAGCCCAAACTCAACCCATAGCCTCGGCCCCGCAGCCGCCTCAGCCGCCCGTCCCCGGCAAGGAACAGAGTGACCAAACCCATTCGTCCAATTTGGCCGACCAAACCCATTCACCCCGCAGTCTCAATCCGTCCAGCCCGCCCTCCACGGCGCCAACCGCGGCCTCAATCCCCAACCCCAACGCCAGCCACCCCGATTCACCCCGCAGTCTCAATCCGTCCAGCCCGCCCTCCACGGCGCCAACCGCGGCCTCAATCCCCAACCCCAACGCCAGCCACCCCCAGCCTTACCCCCGGCGCAGCCGGGGGCCCGCCGCAACAACGACAATGCCCGAGCCAAACGAATACTCATCCGCCAAAGCGCCGCCAGTTATCCCTAATCCCATCCCCAGCGAATTCGCCGCCGGCCAATCTCATTCGGCAAATCTGGCCGAGCAAACCCACCTGCACCCCCCGCCCCAACAGCCGGCCAGCCGCCCCCAGCCTTACCCCCGGCGCAGCCGGGGGCCCGCTGCAACCCCAACGACGCCCGAGCCAAACGAATACTCATCCGCCAAAGCGCCGCCAGTTATCCCTAATCCCATCCCCAGCGAATTCGCCGCCGGCCAATCTCATTCGGCAAATCTGGCCGAGCAAACCCACCTGCACCCCCCGCCCCAACAGCCGGCCAGCCGCCCCCAGCCTTACCCCCGGCGCAGCCGGGGGCCCATCCCAACTCCAACGACACCCGAGCCAAACCCAAGCTCCGCCAACTCAGTCCCGCAAGCAATCGCCGAACCCAGCCTCTTCGAAAGTGTGGCCGACCAAACCCATTCAATCGAGGACCCCAACCCGCCCGCCAGCCGCCCGCCAACCACCGACGCCCGCCATCCCGCGGCCGATCGCCTACGCCGCCCCTCCCTCCGGAACCCAGGACCCATGCAGGCCCGCCGGCACCCGCGCCGGCAGCGGAATCTGCGCCACCGGGGCTGCATACAGGTCCCGCGCGTCATACAGATGGACGCTGCTGCGATCGTCCCTCGCGTTGTATACAAACGTGATCACATAGCCGTCATCCTCCGCCGTACCGCCCGGAGCCGGCACGAACACCGGCTCGCCCACGAACTCGCCCGCCGGCAACGTCCGCACGACGCGGCTGCCCGTCTTCAGATCGTAACGGGCCAGCGCCTCGAACACTCCGGGCGTCGGCGTCTCGTTGGGCCGCGGGTTCCGGAAGGCGACGTACCCGAACCGGTTCTCGCGCATCGCGAAGCGGTCGTTGATCCTCGGGAACTCGCAGGGGCAGTCGTCGAGCGGCTCGTCCTGGGTGGCTCCGTTCTCCAGGCTGATCCGCAGGCGGTGGAGCTCCAGCCGGCCCGGAGTCCCGTACGACGAGAACCACGGCAATTGAACCTCAATGTAGTGGTCGCGCTCAAAGGCGTTCATCACGTGGAAATGGAAGAAGGGCGGCGCCTCCAGCCAGCGGATCGCCTGGCCGCCGCCGCGCCGCGGGATCACCGCGATCGCCGTGCCCAGGGCCGGCCGCCATTGGGGCTGAGGCTGTTCCAGCACGTAGGGGCAGACGAAGGCGACCACGTAGTTGCGGGTGATGGCCACGTCGTGGATCATCGCCGGCCAGGGGCCGTCGAAGCTCAGGGCCTTGGTGAGCACTCCGTGGCGGTCCACGACGAGGTAGTCGAGACGGGGCTCGTTGGCGTCGTAGGCGACGGCGACCATCTCGCCGGTATCCGGGTCGAACTTGGGGTGGGCGGACATCGCGCCCGGCAGGCGGCCGTCGAAGTCGTGCGGATGCAGGGTGTTCAGGTCGCGGTCCAGCAGGTGGGGCAGCCCGCCTTCCCACAAGGCGAGGTAGCGGCCGGCGTGGCGGATGATGTGGGTGTTCGCCAGGTTGGCCACCGGGGGCGGGCCGAAGGTGGGGCCGAAGAGGCGGTGGCCGGCCGCCTGCTCCTGCAGGAATTCGGTGGTGCGCACCCAGCGGTTGCGGTAGCGGGCCTGCCCGTCCTCGAAGTAAATGGCGTGGACCATGCCCGTTCCGTCCATCGGGTACTGGTAGATTTCCGGTGCGAATTGGGGATTCGGGCCGTTGCGGAGGAAGGCCCCGTTCAGGTCGCGCGGGATCTCGCCCTGGACGGGCAGGTTCCGGTCGTCCCGCTCCTCGAAGACGGGGGCGTAGGGTCCGTGGAGAAAAGGGTTGTCGCTCACCCAGGCCGGGCTGGCGTTGTCGGCTGTCATGTTCGCACCTCTCTCACGAAGGGGCGCGCGGGGAGTGGAAAGTGATCAGCGGGGCAGGGGATTGCGGAGCGGAGAAAGATGGCCGGCCCGAGAGCCGGCCCGCAAGCCTGGTGGCTCGCCCCACGAGGAAAGGGCGGCTGGTTGGGCCGCCCGTGCCTTGTTTACCGCAGGTCGAAGCGGTCCAGGTTCATCACCTTGGCCCAGGTTTTGGCGAAGTCCTGCACGAACTTCTCCTTCGCGTCCGAAGCGCCGTAGACTTCCGCCACGGCTCGCAACTCGGAGTTGGAGCCGAAGATCAGGTCGACCGGGGTGGCCGTCCACTTGGGCTGGCCGGTCTTGCGGTCCACGCCTTCGTAGAGACCTTCCTCCTTGGTGGAGACCGTCCACTTGGTGGACATGTCCAGCAGGTTCACGAAGAAGTCGTTGCTGAGCGTGCCGGGCCGGGCGGTGAAGACGCCGTGCGCCGCGCCGCCGGTGTTGGCGTTCAGCGAGCGGAGGCCGCCGACCAGGACCGCCATCTCCGGAACGGTCAGTTCCAGCATGTTGGCGCGGTCCACCAGCTTCTCGGCCGGCGAGACGGTCTGGCCGGGGCTGAAGTAGTTGCGGAAGCCGTCCGCCGCGGGTTCCAGCACGGCGAACGAGGCCACGTCGGTCTGCGCCTGGGTGGCGTCGACACGGCCGGGGCTGAAGGGCACCTGCACGGTCTGGCCGGCATCCTTCGCGGCCTTCTCCACGGCGGCCGTGCCGCCGAGGACGATCAGGTCGGCCAGCGAGACCTTCTTGCCACCCTTGTTGAAGTCGGCCTGGATGGCTTCCAGACGGGGCAGGACTTTGGCCAGTTCGGTGGGGTTGTTGACGGCCCAGTCCTTCTGGGGGGCGAGGCGCAGGCGCGCTCCATTGGCTCCGCCGCGCATGTCGGTGCCGCGGAAGGAGGCGGCCGACGCCCAGGCGGTGCGGACCAGCTCCGGCACGGTCAGGCCGGAGGCGAGGATCTTCGCTTTCAGCGCCGCGATGTCCTTGGCGTCGATCGGCTTGGCGTCGGCCTTGGGCAGCGGGTCCTGCCAGATGAGGTCCTCGGACGGGACTTCCGAGCCGACGTAGCGGGCCTTGGGGCCCATGTCGCGATGGGTGAGCTTGAACCAGGCTTTGGCGAAGGCGAGCTGGAACTCTTCCGGGTGTTCGCGGAAGCGGGTCGCGATCTTGTTATAGCTGGGGTCCATCTTGAGGGCGATGTCGGTGGTGAACATGATGGGCGCGTGGCGCTTGGCGGGGTCGTGCGCATCGGGCACGAGCGTGGCGCCCTTGTTGTCGGCCGGGATCCACTGGGTGGCTCCGGCGGGGCTCTTGGTCTTCACCCATTCGAAGGCGAAGAGGTTGTCGAGGTATTGGGAGGACCACTTGGTGGGCGTGGCGCTCCAGGCGCCTTCCAGGCCGCTGGTGATGGCGTCGCCGCCGCTGCCCTTGCCGCACTTGTTGTCCCAGCCGAGACCCTGCTTTTCGACGGAGGCCGCGGCGGGCTCGGGTCCCATGCAGTTTTCGACGGGGTGGGCTCCGTGGGCCTTGCCGAAGGTGTGGCCGCCGGCGATGAGGGCCAGGGTCTCTTCGTCGTTCATGGCCATGCGGCCGAAGGTGTCGCGGATGTCCTTGGCGGCGGCGAGCGGATCGGGGTTGCCGTTGGGGCCTTCGGGGTTCACGTAGATCAGGCCCATCTGGACGGCGGCGAGGGGCTTCGCCAGGTTGCGGTTGCCGCTATAGCGCTTGTCGTCGAGCATCTTCTGCTCGGGGCCCCAGTAGACGAGCTCGGGCTCCCAGTCGTCGGCGCGGCCTCCGGCGAAGCCGAAGGTTTTGAAGCCCATGTCTTCCAGGGAGACGTTGCCGGCGAGCACCATGAGGTCGCCCCAGGAGAGTTTGGCGCCGTACTTCTGTTTGACGGGCCAGAGCAGGCGGCGGGCTTTGTCGAGGTTGCCGTTGTCGGGCCAGCTATTCAGGGGATCGAAGCGCTGCTGGCCGCCGCCGGCGCCGCCGCGGCCATCCAGCGTGCGGTAGGTGCCGGCGCTGTGCCAGGCCATGCGGATGAAGAAGGGGCCGTAGTTGCCGTAGTCGGCCGGCCACCAGTCCTGCGAGGTTTTCAGGACGTTGTGGATGTCCTGCTTGACAGCCTTGAGGTCGAGGGTTGCGAAGGCTTTGGGGTAGTTGAAGTTCGCGCCCAGCGGGTTGGACTGCGGGGCGTTCTGACGCAGGGGCGTGAGATCGAGTTTTTCGGGCCACCAGAATTTGTTGGATTGGGGCTGCTGGGCCCACGCGAGGTTCGCGGGCACGAGGGGTGCAACGGCGAGGGCGAGGGCAAGAACGAGCGGCTTTGCGTACAGCTTCATGGCACCGAGTTTAGGGCGCGCGTTAATATAGGTCAACACGATTGAGGCTATGGTTCTGATCGGAGTTTCCTATGGCACTGAAGACACGGGCGCGGGGGTTCGACCTGCGGCAACTGGAGTACTTCTGCGCGGTGGCGCGGACGGGCAGTTTCACCAAGGCGGCCGACGACCTGGGGATCGCGCAACCCTCGCTTTCCGAACAGATTGCGCGGCTGGAGGAGGGGCTGGGCGGAGCCCTGTTTGAGCGGCTGAACCGGCGGGTGGAGCTGACTCCGCTGGGGGAGGCGATCCTGGGCAAGGCGCAGGCTCTGCTGGAGGATGCGGCGGCGCTGCCGGACCATTTCGAACGGGCGCGGAAGGGGATGCACGGTCCGCTGCGGGTGGGGGCGATTCCGACCATCCTGCCGTACTACCTGACGCCGCTGCTGAAGGGCTTCATTGAGCGCTATCAGGATGTCGACCTGCATGTGCGGGAGGGGACGACGGCGGAGTTGGTGGAACTGGTGCTGGAAGGGCAGATGGACGTCGCGGTGGTGAGCCTGCCCGTGGAGGGCGCGGGGCTGGTGATGAAGGAGCTGTTCCGGGATCCTCTGTACCTGGCGGTGCCGGAGAGCCACCCGCTGGCCGGGGCGGAAAAGGTGCAGTTGCGGCGGGTGTCGGAGGAGCGGCTGCTGATCCTGAAGGACGGGCACTGCCTGCGGGACGAGACGCTGGCGGTGTGCGACCGGGCGCGGGCGCGGTTCTCGGGGCAGTTTGAGGCGGACCAGTTCCTGACGATCTTCGAGCTGATCCGGGCCGGGTTTGGGGTGAGCATCGTGCCGGAGATGGGGCGGGGGTTGAGCGCGGGCTGCCGGATGATTGAGCTGGAACCGAAGGCGAGCCGGCGGGTGGGCTATATCCGACTGGAGCGGCGCTACCTGTCGAAGGCGCTGGAGGCGTTCACGGGGTATCTGCGGGAGTCGGCCGAGAAGCGGAAGAAGTAGGGTTCATGAAGAAAAGACCGGAACGCGGGGTCGGGAGATCCGTATTGACTGGCATGAACTCACGCACTTGGATTGCGGCGGCGGCGGTGTGCCTGCTGGCCGCGGGGCCGGCGGCGCGGGCTGCCTCGCCGTTGGACGAGCGGATTGCCCGCGTGGAGAACGGGCTGCTGAAGCCGAACCGGTTGAAAGGGAGTCCGGCGGAACGGATGAAGATCGCCGAGCGCCTGGCGCACTACAAGGTGCCGGGCGTGAGCGTGGCGGTGATCCACGAGGGCCGGGTGGAGTGGGCCCGGGGGTATGGCCAGCGCGATGCGGCGAGCGGCGCCCCGGTGACCGCCGAGACGCTGTTCCAGGCGGCCTCGCTGAGCAAAGGCGTGGCGGCGACGGTGGCGATGCAACTGGTGGCGCAGGGGAAGCTGAACCTGGATGAGGACGTGAACGGCAAGCTGCGGAGCTGGCAGGTGCCGGAAAACGAGTTCACGAAGACCGGGAAGGTGACGCTGCGGCGGCTGCTGAGTCACAGCGCGGGATTGACGGTGCACGGGTTTCCCGGGTATGCGGAGGGCGCGGCGGTGCCGTCGCTGCCGCAGGTGCTGGACGGGAAGGCTCCGGCGAATACGTCGGCGGTGCGGGTGACGACCGTTCCGGGCAGCCGGTACAGTTACTCCGGCGGCGGGTACGAGGTGATGCAACTGCTGCTGGAGGATGTGACGGGCCGGCCGTTTGCGGAGCTGGCGCGGACGCTGGTGCTGGATCCTCTGGGCATGAAGCGGAGCGCCTATGAGCAGCCGCTGGGGGCGGAGCGGGCGCGGAATGCGGCGGTGGGCTACCAGGAGAGCGGGCAGCCGATCGCGGGGCGGTGGCATACCTATCCGGAGAAGACGGCGGCGGGGTTGTGGACGACGCCGGGCGAGTTCTCGCGGTGGGTGCTGGCGATCCAGAAGCCGGGCGGCGTGTTCAAGGCCGACACCGTGAAGCTGCTGATGACCAAGGGGGCAGGGAACTACGGGCTGGGCCTGGGGCTGAACGAGACGGCCGGGCGGGCGTCGTTCTCACATGGCGGGGCGAATGAGGGCTACCGCTGCCACTACTTCGCTTACCGGGATTCGGGCGATGGGGCGGTGGTCATGACGAACAGCGACAACGGCAGCGACCTGGCGATGGAGATTCTGCGGTCGATCGCGGTGGAGTATGGCTGGGTGGATTACCTGCCGGTGGAACGGGCCGTGGTGGCGCTGGAGGGGGCGGTGCTGGCGTCGTATGTGGGGGATTATGCATTTCCGGGCGGGCCGGTAGTCCATATTCGAGTGAAGGACGGGCGGCTGACGTCGGGGCTCGGCGAAGTGGGTGTTCCGCTGCTGGCGGACGGGCCGGCTTCGTTCTTCGACATGGACGGGCACGTGCCGCCGACGCGCTTCCGGAAGGGGGCGGATGGCGGCATGGAACTGCTGGCCGATGGGGGCGTGGCGAAGCGGAAGGAGCGGTAGCGGGACCGGCTAGTGGTTCAGGTTGGGCGAACCGGCCGTGGGCGGCGGGGCTGCCTGGCTGCGCCGCAGCAGCAGACGGCCCAGGAAGATCGAGGTGATGAGGATCGCCAGGACGAGCCGCGATTGCAGCAGGCCGCCGGAGAAGCCGAAGTGCTTGTCCAGGGCGACCAGCAGGGCGAGCCCGATGATGACGATCCAGCGATGATGTTGCAGGTCGTCGACGAAGGCGGCTATGGGGGAGCGGCGGGCCCGGGCCTGCTGGAGAGGCTCCTCGATGAGTTTCTTCCTGGTGAGGTGGAGCAACACCGCCATGCAGAGGAACAGTGTCACGGCGAACAGCGCCGGCAGAATCGTCAGGCTCATCCACGGAAGTTCGGCGGATTGAGCGCGGCTGGTTACCGGGTATTCGCCCTAGACCGGGCTTGCGATTCGCCTGCCGGGGTGAGGCTTCGTAGGGACGGCGCTACCAGATGGCGGGGCAGAGGCGGTAGCGCACCCTGCGCGCGTAGTCGGCGTACCCGTCCAGTTCGTTGTGGAGGGTTGCGTCTTCCAGGCTGGTGCGGAGCATCATGACCAAGGCTGTCGCCGCGGCGGGCAGGAGGGCCCAGGTGGAGCCGAGGATCAAGGGGGTCGCCAGCAGGTAGACGGCCGAGCCGGCATAGCCGGGGTGGCGGATGAAGCGATAGGGGCCGCCGTCGATCACGGTGTGGCCGCGGTCCTTTTGAATGCGGACCACGGAAGAGAAGAAGCGGTTGGTGCGCATCGCCCAGGCGATGAGGGCGGCGGAGAGGACCGCCGCGGCGATGCCCAGGGAAACGGCCACGGTGGAGACGGCTTTCGACCAGTGGAAGCGGATGTCGAGGCCGGCGGTGATCCAGACGGCCATGGGTCCCAGCAGGACGGTGATGCCGACCAGCAGCTTGTCCCAGCTCTTGCCTTCCTTGACGTTGCGGCGTTCGGCGGCCAGTTCCGGGTCGCGTCCGAGAGTGAAGGCCAACCCGGTGAGAAGAGAGAGTCCCAAGAGTACCCAGGCATTTTGCCAGGCGAGCCGGCCCGCTGCCCCGAACAAACACGCTGCCGTGATGGCGAGGCTGAAGACAATCGAGGCCAACTGCTTGATGTCCGGAAGACGCATGCGTTTCCTCCGGTTGAGTATTTTAGCATTTCGGGCCTGAAAGGCGTGGAATGCCCCGGCCCCCGAAGTCCCTGCCTCGCGGCCACTTAGGCGGCCGGGCCGTCCCAGGTTCGGCTGAAGACGTCGCGGGTGCCGAAGTTGTTGGCAATTCGGAGGGATTGATCGAGTTCCCGGCCGTGGAAGCGAGGGTCGCGCGGAGCGCCGCTGTGGAGGGCGCCCTGGAGGTTTACTCCGCGGCGGACTACCCGGCTGAGGCGGATGCGGCCTGTCAGGTCCTGATCGAAGAAGCCTTCGAAGTCGAGGTTCCAGTAGAAGTGCTTGAGGAAGTGGAAGCGGCCGCCGGGTTCCTGGGCGGCCAGGATGGTGCAGAACATGAAGGTCGACTCCATGTGGTGCAGGAAGTTGAAGAATCCGGTGGAGCCGTTGGTGATGCGGGTGGAGAACGGTTGGGTCGGCCGGTCCTCCATCATGACGTGCGTGGTGAGCCGTCCAGCCGAGGGAATCGGGGTGGTGGTCCTGAGAACCTGGGTCCCTCGTCCTTCGACAACGCCACCGCTGGGTGGGTCGTACCAGATATCGGGCGCCGTTTCGTCGGTATCGCGCACCAGGAAGCGGCGGGTGGAGGTGGAGAGTGTACTGCCGTGGGACTGCTGCCGGCCGCGATAGCGGGCGTAGTTCGTCTCGCTGTACTCCAGTTGGATGAAGCCGAACTTCCAACTGCCGGTGAAGCTGCCCGGAATGCCGTCCATGAGGGTCACGTCGGCTTCGGCGCGGATGCGGGCCGACTTCAGTTGGACGGCATGGCCCAGGTGAAGGTCGATTTCGGTGGGGCCGATGACCACTGGGCGGGTCATCACGAGGTTGTTCAGATCGACGACGGCCATTGCTGATTCGCTCCTTACGCGGCGTTCGGCAGGGTGTCCCTGCGACAGATGCAAGTTTGCGGGGCGGTGCTGCCCGCGGAGGAGTGTCCTGGGGTTAACGCGTGGGTAAGTTACGGTATACGCGCTGCAAAGAAAGGGGGTTAGAACGGGAGTCCGGTCGACTTTAATACGGCTGCGAATTGCGGATCGGTACGCAGCGGCGCGAACAGCGGGTCGACTGCCAGATAGAGAACGTTAGCGCCGTGCTCGTGAATCTGCTGGACGGCGGCGGCGCGAGCCTCGGGCAGGCGGTCCAGGCCGAGGTAGAGGAGGCAGAGGGCGCCCGGGGGCACGTACCCGGTCCGGCTGAGGTCTTTGAAGTGGCGCTCGATTCCGGCGGCGTCGGAAGTGCGGCCGGCACGGCCGTAGGCGTAGGCGAGGAATCCCAGCTGGGCGGGACTCTGGCCCAGGCGGCGGGCCGGATCCGGCTCCATCTTCTCTGAAAGGGAGATGACCTCCGCCACATGGCCGGCATGGACCGCCGCGATCGCGATACCTCCGCCAAAGGCGGGCGAGGCGGGCTGATCTTCCTGGAGCTTGCGGAGTTCCGCCATGGCCAGGTCGGCTTTGCCCTGGAAGATGTGAACCCAGGGGGTGCAGAAGGCGGTCTGTGCGGACAGGGGGTCGAGGTCGAGGGCGATGCGGCATTCGGCCAGTGCTGCGTCGAAGCGGCGCAGGGGGAGGAGTACGCTGAGGGCCAGTCCGACGTGGGCCGCCGGAGACCTGGGACTCAGCGCGATGGCCCGGCGGAAGCGCTGTTCGGCGCCGCTCCAGTTCCAGTCGAAGCGGGCTTCGACCGTGGCCAGGATCGCCTGTGCCTCGGCCAGCGTAGGGTCAATTTCCAGGGCTTTGCCCGCGGCGGCTTTCACCTGCCGGCGTAACTCATCGGGGGGCACGGACTCGGAAAAGATCCCCTGTGCCGCGCCGGTGGCGAGGCCGGCGTAGGCCAGGGCGAACCTGGGATCGCGGTCGATGGCGCGCTGAAACAGCGCAATGGCCTGGGTGGCGGAGTCCGGCTGCAGTCCATCGAGGGCGTGGCGGCCCCGCAGGTAGAGGTCAAAGGCTTCCGGGTCGCTGGTATAGCGCCGGAACAGTTTCCGGCTGGAGTCGTCGGCCAGGCTGACCTGGAGCGCGTGCACGACGGAGCGCGAGATCTCATCCTGGACGTCAAAGATGGCCTTGAATTCGCGGTCGAAGGTCTTGGACCAGAGGTGGTAGCCGTCGCGGGTACGGATGATCTGCACGGTGATCCTGAGACGATCGCCGGATTTCTGGACGCTGCCTTCAAGGATGGCGTTCACCCGCAGTTTGGCCCCGATGGCGACCGCGTCGACCGGCTTGCCTTTAAAGGAGAAGGCGGAGGTGCGGGAAGCGACGTGGAGTCCGTCCACCTGGGCCAGGGCGTCGGTGAGCTGGTCGGCGAGGCCGTCGCTGAAGTACTCGTTCCGGGGATCGGAACTCAGGTTCAGGAAGGGGAGGACGGCGACAGCGGGGACTTCGGGCTCGGAGGGGGACCCGATTCGAAGCAGTCCGGCGAGTGCGAGGATGACTACTGCCGCTAAGGCCACGGTGGAGGCGATCAGAATCCAGCGCGGTTTCGGAGCCGGAGCGACAGCAGGGCGGGCGTCGGCGACTGGCGGGCGCAATGCGAACCTGGGGACATAGGTCCCCTTGGGCATCTCAATGATGACCGGCGACTCGAGCCCCTCGCCGGTGTAGTAGTCCTTCAGGCGTGCGCGGAGCTTGCCGGCCTCCACGCGGACGATGGGATCGGTGCGCGGGTCGAAATCCACCCTGCGGTCGAAGACCTCGGCGCCGAGGACGGACTCCTTGATGGAGTCCTGTGCGCCGGCGAGCGCCTGCTGGACGCAGAACTCGAGAAAACGGCTGGAGCGGTTGGCGTTGGTGAAGGGCGCGCTGGCGAGAATCGCCGCCAGTTGCGAGCGGATATCGTCTTCCGTGGGGGCAACCTTCGGTGGTTCGGTCGGGCCGCTCGGCTCTGGCAAGACTCAAGGATAGCCCAGCACCCGGCGGGTTCGAGACAGCAAGTAGAATATCTCGAGGAACTGGGCTTTTGATGACTACCCGGCTGGTGTTGACGCGATCGCAGATTCTGAGCTTCCGGAGGCGGGTGAACGCACTGGACGAACGGTTGCCGGAGGGCGAGGAGTCGCTGCGGACGGCCGCCTGGGCGGGGCTGCAGGATTCGGTGCCGCGGGCGGCGCTGCTTTCGATTCATGCCCGCGTGGCGGAGACGAGCCCTGCCAGTTGGGAGCATCCGTCGCTGGTGCAGTTGTGGGGTCCGCGGTTCAATGACTACGTGGTGGCGGCAAAAGACCTGGCTGTGTTCTCGCTGGGGCGGCTGCCGGCGGATGCGGTGCGGCGGGCCCGGGCGCACGACACGGCGGAGCGGCTTCATGCGTTCCTGGACGGTGGCCGGATGCCGTTCGGGCAAGCCGGGCGGGCCATGGGCGTGCCGCCCAACAGTCTCCGGTATGGTGCGGCGACGGGCCGGGTGCTGATGCGTTGGGAGGGTGCGCGCCAGCCGGTCGTCTGGACTGGGCCGCCCCCGGAGATGCAGCCGGAGGAGGCGCGGCGCGAACTCGCGCGGCGGTATCTGCACGTGTTTGGGCCGGGTACGGCTGCGTCTTTCTCCCGCTGGGCGGGGGTGAGCGGCGCGGCGGCGAACGCTGTGTTCCGGGAACTGGCCGGTACGCTGGCGGCGGTGCGGACTCCGGTGGGCGAAGGCTGGATCCTGGCTGAGGATGAGGGGGCGCTCCGGGCCAAGGCCGGACCGGTGGCCGCGGCTCGGCTGCTGCCTAGCGGCGATGCGTTCTATCTGGCGTGGGGCGCCGACCGGGCCTTGATCGTGCCGGATGAGCGGCGGCGGGCGGAGCTGTGGACGTCGCGGGTCTGGCCCGGTGCGCTGCTGGTGGGCGGCGAGATCGCAGGGGTATGGCGGCGGGCGGGGGCGGAGGTGTCGATCGACTGCTGGCGGAGGCTCACGTCGAAGGAGCGGGCGGCGGTTGAGACGGAGGCGGTAGGGCTGCCATTGCCAGGCGGCGTGTCGATTGGTGTGCAGTGGAATGGGCCGGTTTGAGCTGGGCCAGGCCGCGACCGTGCCACTGTCCAGCCGTCTGCCTGCTAGATTATGGTGAGCCGGCAGTACAGACTGCTGAAGCTCCAGGTGCCCCGATGATTCCTTTGATCGAAACAGACCGGCTGCGAATGCGCGGCCATCGCATGGAGGATTTCCTCCCTTCCGCCGCTATGTGGTCCGATGCCGGAGTGACGCGGTTCATCGGCGGACGGCCGTTCACGGAAGAAGAGATCTGGGCGCGGTTCCTGCGCTACTCGGGCCTCTGGCAGTTCCTGGGCTTCGGGTATTGGGCGGTCGAAGAACGAGCGACCGGGCGTTTTGTGGGTGAGGTTGGCTTCGCCGACTTCAAACGGGAGGTTGAGCCCTCGATCCAGGGGATCCCGGAGCTGGGATGGGCACTGGCGCCCGAGGCGCAGGGCAAAGGATTCGCCACTGAGGCGGCGCGGGCCGCGCTAGAGTGGAGCGACGTGCATCTGAAAGCCGGCCGGACCGTGTGCCTGATCAACCCTGAGAACGCTGCGTCCGTTCGTGTGGCGGAGAAGTGCGGATTCCAGGAGTACTGCCGGACGACGTACAAAGGGCACGCCACCGTGATGTACGAGAGGAAGCCTTAAAGGCTTTCCGGCTCCGGCGGGACCGCCTCGGGGAATCCGGGCTGGTGTTTATTTCACCGTTTCAGATCCGATAGAACTAAACTGCTGTCTTGCGGCATCAGTTCCGCGCACCGCACGGGGCGGAACTTGGCGACTGGCGTCGCATGGGGTGGATGGCCGCAGCCGGGAGGTTGAGTTCGATGAACTGGTACCTGGTCCGGGACGGACAACAGTACGGTCCATACGACCGGCAGGCGATGCAGGACATGATCGCGCAGGGTAGATTGTCGCCTGCCGACATGGTTTGGGCCGAAGGCTCACCGAATTGGGTTCCGGCCGCGCAGGCTGGTTTCCTATGGCCGTCGCAGGCGCCGCCTGCTGCAGTCGTCCCGCCTGGAAAAAGACAGCGGAGGTTTGGATGCCTCGGCTGCCTGGGCACGCTGATTCTCATTCCTGTGCTGCTGATCGGCGGCCTGGTTCTCTGGCTGAAGTACAAAGACAGCGGCAACATGGGGCTGGGCTCAGCGGCGACCCTTGCGTCGGCAACCGTGCCCTCCACTGGCGGCTCGATCACGATCGGCAAGCCGGGTTCCCCGTTGAACGGGATGAGCGTGAGCGTGAGCGCCGAGGCGTATGGCAAGGACCTTCCCTTCCGGATCCAGGCGACAGAGATCACCAGTCATCAGTTGGGCCCGTTGTTTCATCCGGCCACTCCGCTGATCACGATCGACAACGGTCATGTGTACTCGAACGACCCGATGGCGGTGAAGATCCCCGTGAGCATCGCACGGGACGAGTTTGCGCTGGGGTTCTACTACGACCGCAAGACGGGGAAGCTGGAAGGACTCCCGCTGGTGGGAGAGGATGCCCAGTCGATCACGATTCTCACCAGGCATTTCTCGGATCTCGTGATCAGTAAGGCGAAGAAGGCGGAGATTGTTCGGGGGTTGCCTGCCGCCAGCGGCTACCTGCCAGGTGTCGACGACTGGCAGTTCACGAACTTCGGCTCGTGGCTGGCACCGGCCGGGCACTGCGCGGGCCAGTCGATTACCTCGATGTGGTACTACCTCGAGAAGAAGCAGGCCGCCGGGGAACGGGCGCTGTACGGCCGCTATGACAACAATGACTACGGCATGGGCACGATCCAACTGCAGGAGGACGACTCGTGGGGCTACCGCTTCGCCTCCATGGTTCAGAGCGAACTCGATTGGGACAGCCTCAGCCGCAGGATTGTGCGGAAGATCAACGGCTTCCCTACCGGCCTGACGTGGTTTGCCTTTGCCTATTCGATTCAACTGACGGGAGAACCGCAGTACATCGAGATCTGGGGGCAGACGACCGATGCGAAGGGGCAGCCCGTGGAAGCGGGCCACGCGATGGTCGTCTACAAAGCGGATGCCAGCGGGTTGTACATCGCCGACCCAAACTACCACGGCAACGAGAACCGTAGAATCAATCTCGCGAACGGTGAACTGCAGCCCTACAACTCTGGCCTCAACAGAGCCGAGATCGACAAGGGCAACGGCATCAGCTTCCCGATCCTGCTCTACATCGGCAAGACGGCGATAGCCGATTGGGGGAAGGTTGGCGCGCGGTATGCGGAGATCGCCGCGGGAACCATCGGCAATGACAAGTTTCCCAAGTGGAAGGTGCGGTACCTGATCCAGGAGGGCGCGGACAAGAAGTGGCCGGAAGTCCCGAAGGTGATTAAGACCGATGAGGTCACTACGATGCTGCCGGGTGCGGGGTTGAAAGGGATGCTCCGGTTCGAGGTCAAGTTTCCCTATACGACGGGAGCGGCGGAGTACCGGGTCGATCTGTTCAAGGACACCACCTTGTTGGCCAACGGGGCGTTCGATGGGCGGGGCGAATACTACTACAACTTCAGTCTGGACAAGGGTGTCAATAACCTCGGCTTCTATTACTACAAGGTGGATGCCGACGGTAAGGCGCAGTATATCGATTTCAAGAGGGTGCGGATTCTGTATGGAGATGACGACCTGAGCGGGACCTGGAACGGAGAGATGACGGTGCGGGGCACGGAGGTTTTCCGGAAGCACGTGGAGGACCTGGTTGTCATCGTCCTGCGGGCGTTTCTGCCGGATCGCAGCGAAGCGGACCTGCGCGGGGCGGCTGCGGCCTCAATCAAGATGAACGTGGAGACGAATCCCTTCTCGTTCGTGCTGACGAAGCGGGCACAGGAGGAAGGAAAGTATGACTTCTCGATGGAGTACCGCGACAAGGAAGGCCAGCGCTATGGCAGTACGGGGATTGCCACCTATAAGGATGGTGTGCTGACCTGGCGCGCGAAGGCGGAAGACCGCTCCACCGCTGACTACCAGGGCAATCTGCTGGGCAAAGAGGCGTTGAAGGGGACTATCGACATCAACGCCTGGGGCGTCATGCCCAATGCCGCGACCAGCGAATGGCATGCCCAGCGAGCCAAGCGCTGAGCTTCTCAGGCGGCTAAAGGCCAGGCGTTCGAGGTAGCGGACGGATCGCTGGCTGCCCTGCCAGGTGCTAGTCCTCGTTCTTGGCGAACTGCTTTCGAAACATGGCAAGTTGGTCGCTGGTTGGAGGCCAGTTGGTGTCGCAGGTATTGCAGTGGAATACCAGCGCACCGGACTTCAGTGCCTCTTCGAATTCTTCCTGACGGAAGGTAACGGTCTGGTTGTGGTTGTTCGGACACACAACTTCAAAGTCGAAGCGGTCGCTCATGAGTCCTCCTGCTGCTTTCGAATCGCGGCGGTCTGTTGCGTTACCCCGGAGAATCCTAACGCTCGGAAACCTGAACTACGGCGCTCAGGGAATTTGCCCCTGCCCGATCGTAGCGCAATCCTGAGGCCCCGGGCGGATGTGCGACCGGGGGCCGAGAGGGTTTGGCAGGGATTGGGGCCTGAGTGGATTGCGTTTCCCCCCCCTTTCTTTGCCTGCTTGGGTACACTGATATCCTGTGCCGAGCATTTATTCGCTGAAGCCTCGTTTTCAAGGTTTGCTTCGTCCGCTCGCACGATTCCTGGCCCGCTCTGGCGTTACGGCCAACCACGTCACCGTCGCCGCTTGCCTGCTTTCCGTCGGGCTGGGGCTGCTGTTGACGGCTCGCATTCAGGATCGGGCCCTGTTCCTGGTGGTGCCCGGGTTTCTGTTTGTACGCATGGCACTGAACGCCGTCGATGGAATGCTGGCCCGGGAGTTCGGGCAGAAGTCGGATTTGGGCGCGTATCTGAATGAACTGGCGGATGTAATTTCGGATGGTTTTCTGTTGCTGCCGTTTGCTTATTTGCCGGAATTTGAGGCGCTTTGGATAGGCGGCGTGATCTGGCTCTCGGCGCTTTCCGAGATGGCCGGGACGGTCGCGGTGATGACCGGCGCGGGCCGGCGTTATGACGGGCCGATGGGCAAGAGCGACCGGGCCTTTGTGTTTGGCGCGCTGGCTCTATGGATTGGGGCCGGCGGCGTTGTTCCGGGCTGGTTGGGGTGGGGCTTTCCCCGGTTGCTTGCCTTGCTGCTGGCAGTTACCATCGTGAATCGAGTATTGGGCGGGCTCGGTGAAAAGAAAGCCGCCCAGGAGGAGAAGGGCGTTTCGTAGTCAGACCTTATGCGTATTCCGGAAGAGCGCTATTTCACTACCAGTGATGGTACGCGGCTGTTCTACCGCTACTGGCCGTCCTTACAGGGACCAGCCAAGGAAGCCGTAGTTTTATTTCATCGAGGCCACGAGCATTCGGGCCGGTTGCAGCACGTGGTGGACGAACTGGACCTGCCTGGGACGGCGATGTTCGCGTGGGACGCTCGCGGGCATGGGCGGTCAGTCGAGTCCGCTGCGAGTACGCCGGCGAACGGGCACGTCCCGACGATGGGCACCCTGGTCAAGGACGTGGATGTGTTTGTACGGCACATTTGCGGCGAGTTCGCGATCGCCATGGAAGACATTGCGCTGCTGGGGCAGAGCGTGGGCAGTGTGCTGGCCGCGGCGTGGGTGCACGATTATGCCCCGCCGATCCGGTGCATGGTGTTGGCTTCCCCTGCTTTCAGCGTGAAGCTCTATGTGCCGCTGGCGCGCCCGGCGCTGGGGCTGTTTCATCAGTTGTTCGGCAACTTCCACGTCAATTCCTATGTGAAGCCCAGCGCGTTGACGCACGATCCCGAACGGATTGCTTCGTATAAAGCGGACCCGCTGATCCGGCGGCCGATCTCGGTGAACATCCTGCTGGCGCTGTACAGCACGGCGGACCGGCTGATTGAAGACGCCGCGGCGATCCAGGTGCCGACGCAGATCCTGATCTCGGGCGCCGACTTCGTCGTGCACCACAAGCCGCAGCACCAGTTCTTTGAACGGCTGGGGTCGAAGGTGAAAGAGGTGCATGTTTTCGAGGGCTTCTATCACGACACCCTGGGCGAGCGGGATCGGGCTCCGGCGATTGCGAAGGCACGCGGGTTCCTGCAGAAGTGCTTCGCCGAAGCGCCGCCGCGGGCTTCGCTGCTGGAGGCGGACAAGACGGGGTATACGAAAGACGAGTTCGACCGGCTGAGCAAGCCGCTGCCGGCGCTGCATCCGAAGGCGCTGAATTTTGGGATGACCCGGTTCGGCATGAAGACCGGCGGACGGCTCTCGGACGGCATCCGGTTGGGGCTGGAGACGGGGTTCGACTCCGGCAGCACGCTGGACTACATCTACCGCAACAAGGCCTCCGGCATCACACCGTTGGGCAAGTTGATCGACTGGTTCTACTTGAACGCGATCGGGTGGCGCGGCATCCGCGTGAGGAAGGCGCATATTGAACAACTGCTGCGCGGAGCGATTGCGGCGCTGCAGGCCGCCGGGCAACCGGTGCGGATCGCCGATATCGCGGCGGGGCATGGGCGGTATGTGCTGGAGGCGATTGAGGGGGGGAGGCGAAGCCGGAGCATATTCTGCTGCGCGATTACAGCGAGATCAACGTCAGGCAGGGTAGGGAACTAATCCGGCAGAAGGGTCTGGACGGGATTGCGCAGTTTGAGCAAGGCGATGCATTCGATCGGGGCAGTGTGGCGGCGATGACGCCGCGGCCGACACTGGGGATCGTCTCCGGGTTGTATGAGTTGTTTCCCGAGAACGGACCGATCCGCGAGTCGCTGGCCGGGTTGGCGGAGGCGATCGCTCCAGGAGGGTTCCTGATCTACACGGGGCAACCCTGGCATCCGCAACTGGAAATGATCGCGCGTACCCTGCCGAGCCACCGCAATCACCGGCCTTGGATCATGCGGCGCCGGACCCAGGTGGAAATGGATGAACTGGTGGCGGCGGCGGGTTTCCGCAAGACCGAACAACTCTCGGACGAATGGGGGATCTTCACGGTCTCGGCCGCCCAAAGGATGGGTGATTGAGTAGTCCCGAAGTCGCGGCCCGATCCGCCGAACCCGGCCCCTTTGAAACGAGTTCTGCTGAATCCCGGCCCTGGCTGCCGGCCCTGCTTTGGCTGGCCGCGCTGGGGCCGTTGTTCTTCCTGAGTTACGGGTTCGCGAACTGGGTGACGGGACTGCGCCGGGCTGTGCCGGAGGTGGCGTTCGCGTGGGAGCACAGGATCCCGTTCCTGGCGTGGACGATCATCCCTTACTGGTCGACAGACCTCTTCTATGCGGTGTCGGTGTTTCTATGCCGTACGCGGGCCGAGTTGCGGACGCACGTCAGCCGGTTGATCGCGGTGCAGGTGCTGTGCGTGGCCGGCTTCCTGCTGGCGCCGCTGCGATTCGGATTCGAGCGCCCCGCAGCAGAGGGGCTGTTCGGCCAGTTGTTTGATGCACTGATGAGTTTCGATAAGCCGTTCAACCAGGCGCCTTCGCTGCACATCGCGCTGATTGCGGTGCTGTGGGCGCGATATGCGCGGCACTTCAGCGGCGTCACGATGTGGCTGCTTCGGCTCTGGTTTGTGCTGATGGCTGTTTCGACATTGACGACGTATCAGCACCACTTCATCGACCTGCCGGCGGGATTGTGGGTGGGACTGGTGGCCATGGCGTTGTTTCCCGAGCAGGAGATCGCGCCAAGGCATGCGCGGTCGGGTGACCAGCAGCGGTTTCCGCTGGGTATGGCGTATGTGACGGCTGGGCTGCTTTGCGCGTATGCCGCGCATCGTATCGGTGGGGGCGGGTGGATTCTTGCGTGGCTGGCAGCGGCGCTGGTGCTGGTGGCCGGGATCTACTGGTCCGGGCAACCCTGGCTGTTTGGCAAGTCGGGAGGGAGAATGGCTCCAGCGGCGATGAGCCTGTTGGCGCCGTATATCGCTTTGGCCTGGTTGAGCTCGCGGTGGTTCACTCGCGGCCAGATGCCTGCGAACGAAATTGTAGAGGGCGTGTGGCTGGGGCGGTTTCCGACTCCGGGCGAGCTCACGGCCAGGGGTATGGCTTCAGTGGTGGATGTCACGGCTGAACTGCCCTTCACGGGACGGGGCGTCGAGTATCGAAGTGTTCCGATGCTGGACCTGATGGCTCCTGGAGCGGATCAACTGGATGCAGCGGTGGACGCGATTGAGGCATTTGCAGCGGCTCGGCCCACGCTGGTGTGCTGCGCGCTGGGGTACTCCCGAAGCGCCACAGCCATGGCGGCGTGGCTGATTGCGACCGGGCGTGCGGCGTCGGTGGACGAAGCGATCGCACAGGTGAGAATCCGGCGGCCGGTCATTCTGCTGGGGGCCGCGCACAGGCAGGCGCTGGCAGTGTGGGCCAAGGGGAGGGCCTCGCGGTGACCCTGGAGTTCGATGGGAAGGTGACGGCGAGTTTTCTGCGGTCCGGCCAGGTGGTGTCGAATGCGAGCAACTGCGCGGCGGTGATCGCCGGGGTTGGCCTGCTGCTGGGGCGGCCGGGCGCGGGGCGGGTGTGGTTCGCAGCCTCCGCCGTTCTCTGGCTGGTTGCGGTTTATTTGGGCTTACGCGTGTCGATTGACGCGGGGTTGTTCCGGGACCTGGCCGAGAAGCCCGAAGACGGTGGCCGCTCGTTGGATGAGTGGCTGCGGGCGAGAGGAGTGGGCCAGCCAGCGCGTGAGCGGTCGATGGAAGAGCGGAGCCGGGGCGCCCTGCGGCTGTGGATCCGGCTGATCGTGGTGGCGGCGGTCCAGTTCGCGGCGCTGGCGGCAGGCCTGGTGCTGCAGGCCTGGAGGCCGGATGCTGGCTGAGCTCGCGGGGGCGCTGATTACGGGTGCGACGCGGCTGATGACGGGTGTGCAGGGCCGCTGGTTGGGGTGTGCGCCGAGTGAGTCGCAACGGTTGTATTTCGCCAACCACGCCAGCCACCTGGATTTTGTGCTCGTCTGGTCTGTCCTGCCGCCTCGGATGAGACGCCGTGTGAGGCCTGTGGCGGCGGACGACTATTGGAACAGGGGGCGGATGAGGAAGTTCCTGATCCACCAGGTGTTCCGGGGAGTGCTGATTGCGAGGGGCAAGGTGGAGCGGGAGCATAACCCGCTGACGGCGATGTGCGCCGCGCTGGACGAGGGGGATTCGCTGCTGCTGTTTCCGGAGGGCACGCGCGGGACGGGCGGAGCGGTGCAGCCATTTAAATCCGGCGTGTTTCAGTTGGCGCTGGCTTACGGGGAGCTGGAACTGGTGCCGGTGTGGATCGATAACGCGCATCGGGTGATGCCAAAGGGGACGCTGCTGCCGTTGCCGCTGCTGTGCTCGGTTGCCTTTGGAGCGCCGATGAAGTTAGGTGAGAACGAAGGGAAGATGGAGTTCCTGGAGCGCCTGAGGCGAGCGCTGGTCGAGTTGGGGGACGCATGAACACGCCGGAAGTAATGGTCACGCTCTCTGTCCTGGTGGGTGTGCTGACCGTGGCGAGCCTGACTTCGTTCATTCTGCGCAAGCGGGCGCGGCCGGGGCCAAATGCCGTGCTGGACAATCTCAACGCGCGCATCAACGCGTGGTGGGTGATGATCTTTGTCCTGGCCGCGGCGTTTCTGGCGGGCCCCCTGGCCGTGACGTTGCTGTTCGCATTCGTGTCGTTTGCCGCGCTGCGCGAATTCATCACCCTGACGCCGACGCACCGCGCGGATCACATCGCATTGTTCATGAGCTTCTTCGTGGTGCTGCCGATGCAGTATTGGCTGGCAACCGTGGACTGGTTCGGGTTCTTTGCCGTGCTCATCCCCGTGTATGGGTTCCTCGTGCTGCCGATTGCGTCGGTGGTCTTCGGCGATCCGAGAAACTTCCTGGCCCGGACGGCGGAGACGCAGTGGGGGTTGATGATCACCGTTTATTGCATCTCGCATGTGCCGGCTCTGCTGACGCTGCACATCCCGGGCTACGCGGGGCGCGATGCGCTGCTAATCGTCTTCCTGTTGATCGTGGTGCAGTCCAGTGATGTACTTCAGTACATCTGGGGGAAGTTGTTCGGCCGCCATCTGGTGGCGCCGGAGTTGTCTCCTTCCAAGACCGTGGAAGGGCTGATCGGCGGGGTGCTGAGCGCCACGGTGTTGGGCGCGTGCCTGTGGAAGCTGACGCCGTTTCAGTGGTGGCAGGCGGCGGGCATGGCCTTCGTCGTGACGATGATGGGCTTTCTCGGCGGGCTCGTCATGTCGGCCATCAAGCGCGATCGCGGTGTGAAGGACTGGGGCCACCTGATTGAAGGGCACGGCGGGATGCTGGACCGGTTGGATTCCGTGGCCTTCTCGGCTCCGATCTTCTTCCACCTGACGCGCTTCTTCTTCACACCGTAGTCTTCCCTGATGGGCCGGGCCTTGGAGCGGTGCCGCAGGATGGCGGTGCGGGTTGAGGCCAATTGAGGGCCGATCCATGGCCGGCGTCTATCGAGATAGATTGAGTCTATGAGGTCTCAATACCAGAAAACCCGGCGGGCGGCGGCCATCGCGGTACTGGCGGTCCTGTTCGCAGGGGCGGGCTGCCTGGCCCAGTCCGGTGTCGTGATGCTGCCGAAACCGCGCACCGAGGCCGGCAAGCCGCTGATGCGGGCGCTGGCGGAACGGCAGACGATCCGGCTGTATACGGATCGCACGCTGCCACCGCAGACGCTTTCCGACCTGCTGTGGGCAGCCTTTGGCGTGAACCGGACGCAATCGCAGAAGGCGGGCTTGGGCCGGACGGCGCCTTCCGCCCGGAACCGGCAGGAGATTGACCTTCACCTTGCGCTGTCCGACGGCGTGTATGTCTATGACGCGGAACCGCACCGTTTGCGGATGGTGGCTCAGGGGGACATTCGTGCGCGGACTGGTCCGGAGGCCGCGGCGAAGGCGGCCGTGACGATTCTCTATGTCGCAGACGCAGCCAAGGCCGGGGGCGGCGCACCTGCCTTCGCGGCGGTGGACGCCGGGTTTATCGGCCAGAACGTCTATCTGTTCGCGGCCTCGGAGGGGCTCGGCGCGTGGTTCCGGGCGACCATCCCGGATGCGAAGAGCCTTGCCGAGACCTTAAAGCTGCGTGGGGATCAGCAGATCCTGTTTGTGCAGACAGTGGGCTATCCGGCGGGGACGCCGTAATAGTGGGAAGGCTTGCCCGTAGCGGGGGCACCGCCGTCGTCGCCAGCGGAGAACGGACCTGACTGCAAAGTCTCGCTGAAGGTTGGCTGGGCGGTGCTCTCCTGTCGATCTAAATTCTAACTATCAGAATTAATTCTGGTTTCTGTCATGGCGAAGACAGAACTGTCGCACCCACTGGCCCGGGATGTAAACCTGAGAGCTCGGGCTACAGGGAGGACAAGGCCGCGAGATCCCACGCCACACTGGGGCGGACTTCCACGTTGGGGGCAGATGGGTAGGCTGATGCGGCGTCGGCGGGGTCACCCTGGTCATTGACGCTGCCTGCCGGGACGATGGAGCGCGGAGCGGCCATGGCGGTTGCCGGGCAGGTTGACCACGCCCTAATTTAGCCACTTATCGCGATTGCGGGCGACGAACTCATCGTCGGTGAGGTGCGGGTAGAGGCGGCAGATGCGGTCGAGCTCCTCGCTTTGGCCGGGCGAGAGGCCCTCTTCGGGATCGAGGCACCATGTACCTTCGAGCAGGCCCTGGCGGCGGAGAATCTCGTGGAGCCCGGCGATGCAGCCGGCGAAGGAGTTCGTCGCGTCGAACAGCGCCGCGTTGGCTTCCGTGGTCTGCTCAGCCAGCTCGAACCATTCGGGGCCCGCTGCACCGCCCGCAGCGCGGAGTGCCTGGATGCGAGCGAGGAGTTCCACGGCTCTCAAGGCCCACACGGACCAGTGGCCCAGCAGCCCTCCGGCAAAGTGAAGTTCGTGTCCGTCCAGCGTCCAGTGGCTCAGCAGGTCGAGCACGATATGGTCGTCGTTGCCGGTGTAGAGCGCGATCTCGGAAGCCCGGCCCGATTCCGCCACTCCGCGCAGGACGTCCAGGGTCTGGTAGCGATGGAAGGGCGCGATCTTGATGGCGACCACGGAGGGAAGGGCTGCGAATTCGCGCCAGAATTCACGCGGCAAGCGGCGGCCGCCGACCGCGGGTTGGAGGTAGAAGCCGATCAGCGGCATCACTTCGCCGACGGCCCGGGCATGTTCGACGAGTTCCGCCACCGGCGCCTGGGCCAGGGCGGCGAGCGACAGGAGACCGGCGTGGTAGCCGAGAGAGCGGGCCGTCTGCGCTTCCTGGACCGCCTGGTGTGTGGGTCCGCAGATGCCGGCCACCCGCACTACATCCAGCCCGTCCATGGCGCCGGCCGCTAGCGACAGCACCTCGCGGAAAAGGCCGACCTTGGGGTCGCGAATCTGAAACTGGGTGGTGTGCACGCCCACGGCGAGTCCACCGGCTCCGGCGTCGAGATAGTAGCGGGAGAGCGCGCGCTGGCGGCGTTCATCCAGTTTCCGTTCCGCTGTCAGGGCCAGTGGGTGGGCGGGGATGACGAGCCCGCCATTGAGAGCCTTGCGCCAATCGAACATTAGAACCTCCCGCTCCGGGTTTCGAAGTGTGTCGCCTTGCCGAGGGTTGTGCCGCCGGCGCCGAGCCAGTCCAGTGTGAGCTGGATCGACACCTCCACCGGCATCGAGGGTGGTCCGAAGACCGACCGGCATGAGGCCGAGCTGCTCAGCAACGCGGTTTCGGCCTCCTGGCCGGAGAAGACCGGTTCCAGGCCCAGCCGCTCACCGATCTGTTGCGCGAGGGAGCGCACGGAATGGGTCTCAGTCCCCGTGAGATTGAAGACGCGGGCCGGCGATTCGCAGTGCTGCAAGGCACGGATACAGACGGAGTTCGCATCGCCCTGCCAGATGAAATTGACGTAGCCCATGGTGAGGTCGATTGCGGTCCGGTTGAGGATCTTGGTGGCGATGTCCACCAGGACGCCGTAGCGCGGTTCGACCGCATAGTTGAGCCGCATGATGGCTACCTTGGTGCTGTGCGCCTGAGCGTAGTACTCGAAGATTCGTTCGCGGGCCAGGGCCGATTGTGCGTATTCGCCGACCGGTGCGGGTTGGGTGGCTTCGGTGGCGCCGCCGGAATCGTGGGCTACGAACGGATAGACATTGCCGGTGGAGAGGACGACGATGCGCGCTCCGGGATAGCGGGCGCCCACCAGGACCGGAACAGCGGCATTGGTGGCCCAGGTAAGGGCCTCGTTGCCGGAGGAGCCGAATTTGCGGCCCACGAGATAGATGATGTTGGGCGCGTCGGGCAGGCGTTGGATGGCTGCGGGGTCGAGGAGATCGGCAGCGATGTGGCGCACGCCAGCCGGGAACGCGCCGGATCTTGCGACGGCAAATACCTGACGCGGGCGGCCGCTCTCCTGGGACGCCCGCCAGGCGCGCTGCACGAGGGTGGGTCCCATTTTGCCGCCAGCGCCAAGGACTAGGATGTCGCCGTCCAGCGTGGCGAGGGCTTCGATGTCGGCCGCGCTGGGGCGGCTGAGAAGTTCTTCTAGCGTTTCCGTTGATTGCATAGTGTGCGTTATCCGAATTCCGGCCCAACGATCGCGTACTCCCAGGGATGCGGCAGCTTGCTGCCGGCCGGTCCTTTCCTCATCCTGACAAAGTCCCTTTGTTCGAGAAAGCCGAGGGCTTCGAGGCGTTGGCGCCACGCGGGATCGTGCAACGTGGCGTCGATGACGACCGGCCTTCCCTGGGCGTGGCGCAGTGCCGCCTTCACGAGAAGTTCCGCGGCAGGGGGATCGGGCGCCACCACGGGCCCAATCTGAAGGAAGTGCTCACCGTGGCGGGCCATGACGTAGCCGCTGTTGCCCGGCAAGGTCCAGGCGCATTCGGGACAGCCTTCGATCAGCCACGCGAGATGGAACCGGCGGGCCGCGCCAAAGATGGAGCGGTCCAGTTCCCCGATCGCGCCGGGTGAGGTCAAGGGCAGTAGCGCCTGGTCGATGGCGGAGAGTGGCGGCGCCAGGCACTCCATGCGCACCAGGCGCGAGTCCTCCTCAAACCCGCGGTTCTTGTACAAGCCGTAGCCGGCCGCCGTGGCGTCCAGCCACACGGAGGGGACGTCCCGCAACAGTTCCAGAGACTCGTTGAGCAGGACCGTGCCGATGCCGCGGCCGCGTGCGGAGGGATCGACGAGGACCATGCCGATCCAGGCCATGTCCGGTTCATAGCGAACCGTGGCCACTGTGCCGACGATGCGATCGTCCACCTGCGCGCCGAGGCAGCCCTGGGGGCTGAGTTGAAGGAAGTGCGCCCAATCGCGCTCCACCTGATTCCAGCGGCTGGCCCGGCACAGGCGCAGCCCGGTGGGGATGTCGCCGGGCAACAGGCGTCGAATTGTGATGGAGTCAGCGCCGCCGGGCATGATGGTATCCTGCCGCGTCGAGGGCACGGGACAGCCGCTCGGCGGTTTCCTTGAGAGCTACGGCAATGGATTCGCCGAGAGCGGGCTGGTAGCGTGCTTTGGGCACGCCGATGCTGACGCTGCCGCACACTGTGTTGGTGGCGTCGAAGACAGGCGCGGCCAGGAAGATGGCGCCTACGATGGTCTCCTCATCGTTACGAGCGTAGCCGGCGCGGCGGACCTTGGACCATTCGCGTTCCACGGCGGCCGGGTCAGTGAGCGTCCTTTCGGTCAACTGCTTCAGTTGCAGCCGCCGCAGGATTTCGCCGGCCGCTTCCGGCGCGGAGAAAGCGGCGATCACCTTGCCGGCGGCGGTGGCATTGAAGTGGACTTCGGCGCCGAGCGGCCCGACGAGCATGAGATCGCGGCGCGACTCCTGGACGTCGACGAAGATGGCGCGGGGACCGTCGACCACGGCCAGATAGACGCTCTCGTTGAAACGATCGGCCAACTCGCGGAGCATCGGTTTGGAGACGCGCAGGAGGCTGATGCCGTCGACGGCTCCGCGTGCGAGGGTCACTGCCTGCAAGCCGAGGCGGTAGGGACCGCCGGAGATCTCCTGTTCCGCGTAGCCGTGGCGCTTGAGGCTGCTGACAATGCGATGGACGGAACTCTTGATCTGCCCGGTGCGTTCAGACAGATCGCGCAGGGTGATGCCGCGCGGCTCATCACGGAGGGTCTCGAGCACCTGGATGACTTTGCCGACCAGTTCGATGTAGTGAGGGTCGGACTCGGCGCCGGCGGGTCGTATCGCAGCCATGAGGATTCCTTCAAGCAGAATCAATTCTGGTAGCCAGATTAGCATAAACGCGGAGACGGGTGGGGTGGCCGGGCTGGTTTGCGGTATGTGCGGCGCCGCCTCCCTGAAGTAGATGGCCGGCGGAGTATAGTGTGGCTGGTGAGAGTCCAAGACTGAAAAGGGATCTGGAACTATGCGGGAAGCAAGACAAGCCAGTTGGGCAGGACGTTTTCGCGCTGGTAACCGCGGCCCTAGCCGGCGTGATTTCCTCAATGTAGCCGGTGGTGTCGCGGCCGGGATCGCCTGCGGACCGGACCGGGTGCTGGCCGCGGAGCCGGACTTCCCACGAATCGGCATCCTGATCGCCACCACCTTTACTACCGGCACTCTGGAAGAGCGGTTGGATGCGGTTCAGGCTTCCGGGCTCGCCTGCGTGCAGATGAGCATGGTCTGCGCCGGCCTGCCGGAGTTGCCGGATGAGATTCCCGCGGAGATACCCGGGCGGATCCGGCGGGAAGCGGCGGCGCGCGGGATCGAAATTGCGAGCGCGACCGGCACCTTTAATATGTGCCATCCGGATGTGGAACAGCGGCGGGCGGGGTTGCGGCGGCTGCGGGTCCTGGCGGAAGCCTGCCCGCGGATGGGTACATCCTTCATTCATATTTGCACCGGCACACGCAACCCGGCGAGCATGTGGAGGATTCATCCGGACAACGGTACACCCGAGGCTTGGCGGGACATGGCGGCCTGTGTGCGCGAGGCGGCCGACATCGCCAGGCAGGCAAAGGTGGTCTTGGCGTTCGAGCCCGAGATGAGCAACGTCGTCGATTCCGCACGGAAGGCCCGCCGGCTGCTGGATGAGATCGGCTCGCCGCACCTGAAAGTCACGATCGATCCGGCGAATCTCTTTCATGCGGGGGAACTGCCTCGCATGGCGGAGATCCTCGACGAGGCGTTCTCGCTCGTAGGCAAGGATATGGTGCTGGCGCACGCCAAGGACATCGACCGCGACGGAGAGGCGGGACACAAGCCCGCGGGCCAGGGCGTGCTCGACTACGTCCGGTATCTGCGGCTGCTCCGCAAGTATGAGTTCAAAGGGCCGCTCCTGCTACATGGGTTGAGCGTGGAGCAGGTGCCCGGCTGTCTTGCATTCGTTCGCGGGAGGATGGCTTTAGTGCCGCGATGAGGACGCGCGTGGCCGTGGCCTGCGGCGAGGAACCTGCTTCCTGGTCGTGCCTTGGTGGAGCGGTGGAGATCCCCAGGCCTCTTGCGTCCTTCAGGGCAATTTCAGCGTAACCACTTTCCCGCCCTTGAGCCGCAGGCGGGCCTGTCCTCCGCCGGCCAGCAGATAAGTGAGGGATTCCTCGTCTCCATCGGAGCCGAGGTTCCCGATCTGGCCATGCGGTTCACCCAGCCGTTTCACCACCTCGCCGCGGTCGATTCCAGCGGTGAGTCCGTCGAAAAGGGCGAGCTCGACTGGCTGCGCCTTGGGTCTGGAACTCGACTCCACGCCCGGGCTCGCGCCGGTTGGCCCGGGTCTCATTCGGACTGAGCGCGCCAGTTCGGGGTTCCTTCTGATTTCCTCATGGGTGGGGAGACCCATGGCCCGCCGGTCCGCATCCAGCCTCGCCTGGTTGGCCGCAACCTGGGCGCGCAGTTCCCCGCCGCGCTCGTCGATCTCGCGCCGGATCTGCCCGCGTTCCTGCTCTTTTTGCGCCCAATAGTCCAGGACGAACGCAGGTACGCCGCCTTCCGCCCGGCTGTAGTGGGTTCCATCCCAGCAGTAGTGGCGGTCCTTCGAATTCTTCCCGTAGGAGACCCAATAACGGCCGGTCTTCTCGCAGAGGTAGCGGACCTTGATTTCAGGGATCACGAACGGCTGGGGGCCCGACTGGGCCCAGGTGCCCACCGCCAGACTGAAGAGACCAACCACCGCGAGCCGCAGATGCACACGACCTCCTGCTTACTAGATGGCCTCAAAATAGGCGGCGCGGCCATCGGGCAAACCTCTGAGCCGAACCGGGCGAAGGCCTGATCGCCAGCCGCGCCACAACCGGATACGCTCCAAGTGATGTCGTTCAGCCTCATCGTGGGCGCAGCGGCCTGTTTCGGCCTGCTCTATCTGAAATACAACTCCGTGCCTCCGGAGAAGAGGGATCGCTCCAAACCGAAGCAGCGCCTGAAGACGGCTCGTCTCCTGATCGTTGCCCTGCTGGCACTGCTGGCGGTCGGCTACAAGCTCGAGAGCACCAGCCGCGCGCTCAGCGGCGATAAGTCCCACGAAGCCACCTGGCTGGAGACGATTGCCTTATCGCGCTAGGGGTGGTGTATTCAGCGTGTCTCGGAATCCACCCAGTCCGTGCGCGGTTCGCGGTCGTCTCTTCCGAACCAGGTTCAGTTGATCAGATCGACCGAGTGCGGGTCGATCACTTGTTTTGACAGCTCTACATACTTCTCGAGTGGGCAGTCAAAGGTCGAATTTCGAATGCTGCAGCCAGGGATAAACACGGGGGCGATGGCCGGCGGCGTATCGAGCGTCAGGACTGTGAGATTGCGCAGTTGATCCATGGTCTGCGTGATGTAGAGGGCCCGGACGATGTACTCACCGGTGCTTAGCTGTTGGCGGAGTTCGAAGACCAAGGCGCCGCCGGGCGCGCACACGTCGGGCTGGTAACCGGGCAGAAGCCAGTCGAGGTGGAGCAGGCCTGCGAGTCCTGTGACGTTGGTGTTCGAAGCAACCAGGACAACCACTTTGGTAGAGGGCGTACCCAGCGCGCCGGGCATCGTGCTGCCGGTGGCGGCCTGCAGCATCGAGCGGACGACGTGGGAGGCGACGTTGGAGCTCTGGATCTTGGCCAGATAAGGTGTGCGGAATTCGAGGTCGAGGAGCTGGTTGTACAGGCGGAAGGTCTGGAGGAGGTCGCCCGCCGACATCCGGCCCCAGCCGACCTGGGCCGCGGGCAAGCCGTCGGCGTACTGCATCAGCAGAGGATCGATGGCGTAGCTGACAGCGGTCAATCCACCCAGATCGACGGGCAGAGCGGGGGTGCCCACCGCGACGGTAATGGGGAGGGCTGTGACGTCTGTCTTGCCTGCAGGAGCCGCAGGGGCCGGCACCTGGCTGACGGGGTAGTTGAACAGGAGCGAGCGCGTGAGGGCGAGTTCGGGTGCATAGGCGGTGGCCAGCGCTTGAGGATTATCGCCGAGACGTCCGTTCACGGCGGCAACCGCCTTGCGGTAATCCAACGTGGCAACGCCCGCGTTCAGGGGGTTGAAGAGTGGATCGTTGGCCGGTGCGGCGTAGGAGTGGATGTCGACTGTGGCCGCCGGGAGCATGCCGGCTGCGAAGGCCTGGGCGGTACCGAGAATCAGCGGCGTTGCGTTGGCGCGAAGGTAGACTGACGCCGCGTCGGTTTCGTCCTGGCCGGTCAGGAGTCCCTCCTGGATCAGCCGCAGGCGGAAGTAGGCGCCGAGGAGCGTTTCGTTTTTGCTGCCGTTCGGAGTCAGGACGGCCAGGCCGGGCACGGCGAAGTCCGGGAAGGGCTGTGAGGAGTACGTGTTCAGAATGGCATTCGGCAGGACGGGTGTCCGTACACCGTGACGGCCAAAGATGATCACTTGCTTGAGCTGGGTATCGTCGACAGCCTCAGCGCGGGACTGCGCCAGCGCGAGTCCGGAGGAGAGCGACAAGGCGAGAAGCAGTCCAATGGCTGGAATCGGGCAATATTTCATTGGGAGACTTGTGAGCTTGTTCATGGAGGACATTCCTGGTTGAGGGGGTTCAAGGGTTGGCCAGTGCGTGGCCCAGGGCGTGCGTGAGGTTTCGGCTTCGAGCGGCTCGCCACAGCAAAGTGCCGAGGATGTCGTTTCCGGGCCTCTCGTGTGAGACCTCATCTCTAACTCATCGGCTCGGACTAAAGATCTCAAGACCCGATTATTCTTAAAAATCAGAAAGCAATGTTAATGGAGACTTCACCGGAGACCGGGGCGAGCAGCGCCGGAAATCACCTGGCGGCGGTCGAGAGGCGTCCACGCCCCGGGCCGGTTGGGGCTGAGGGGCTAGTGGAGGGGGCTAAGGGGTGATGAGGCTCCCGGCGTGAGCGAGCTCGGTCCGGGTTGGCGGGTACTGAGCCGACTGGGTCTGCCGCCCTGGGATCGCACGGTCTAGCCAGGGGGCTCGCGGGGGTTCTGCTGAGGACCGCGAGCCCGCCACAGCCGCCTACAGCGTTTTGACCAGGGCTACGAGCTGATCCAGCGTGGCGCCCCAGCCTTCGTGGAAGCCCATCTCTTCGTGCTGCTTCGCCGCCGCTTCGTCACCGTGCACCGCGATCACTCTGTACTTCGTCTGGTTGCCCTGCGCTTCCAGCGTGATGATGGCCGTGAAGTACAGCTCGTCGCACGAGCCCGTGCCGGTGGACTTGAGGACCGGCCGGTAGCCTGGTCCAAGCGCCGAAGTCCAGACGAGCTTCTCGTTGGGTACGACCTCGAGATAACAACCAACGTGGGGCGTCTCCTCGCCCTCGGGCGAGCGCATGACGGTCCGGAAGATGCCGCCGGGCCGCAGGTCAATCTCGCAATCGACGGTGCTCCACGGCGCGGGCGTGAACCACGTCTTGATGTGTTCGGGCTGCGTCCAGGCGGCCCAGACGAGTTCCCTTGGCACATCGACCAGCCGTTCCAGCACCAGGTCGAGCTTTGGGTTTGTCTTCACGAATGCAGTGGTCATGGTTGCTGCTCCTTTAGATCGGAAAGGTAAGTATCCAGTTGATCCAGCCGGCGGCTCCATAGCGAGCGCTGTTGTTCGAGCCAGCCTTCCGCCGCTTTCAAAGGCTGCGGAGTGAGCTGATAGGTTCGAACACGCCCTGCTTTGCGAGATTTCACCAGCCCGCACTCCTCCAGTACATCGAGATGCTGCAGAAATGCGGGTAGGGACATGCGGAAAGGGTTAGCGAGCTCGCTTACCGCCGCGGGCCCGCTGCTCAGGCGGTTGAGTACGGCGCGCCTGGTTGGATCGGCCAGGCCGTGAAAGACGCGGTCCAGTTGAGAGGCCTGTTGGTTAGGCACACGGCTAACTATACCGGACGTGAATGGTTAGGTCAATGCCTAACTGTTGGTGGCCGCTTCTCCCGGCAAAGTCCCAGGCAGGCCGTGCCCGCCGGCTATTCGGCGTAGTAGCCCTGGCGGGCCCGGACCTGGAGGCCTTTCGCGCCTTTCACTTCGACGTTGATCTTGCGCCAGCCGCGGTGTTCGCCGGATGTGGGCTGGAAGGCGACCATGTAGCCGTGCGCCAGGTCCTGCGAGATCCTCTCGAACACATCCGCGATTTCGGCTGTCTTGTGAATCAGGAACGGGACTCCGCCCGTGGATTGGGCGATGTTGTGGAGTTCGCTCACCAGTTCCGGATGGAACAGGGCGCCGCCTTGGGCGATGGTGAAGATGGGCACGCCGCGCTGCTTGGCTTTCTGGATGGCCAACCCGGCGGACAACATGCTGGCGTTGTCGGCGCCGTCGGTGAAGACGATGATGGCTTTCTTGCCCGCGCGCGCCGCCAGATCGTGATTGACGCGGATCAGGGCTTCGTAGAGCGCGGTGACCCCGCAGGCGTGCAGTTTGAGAATGGCGCGCTTGGCGGCTTCCTTGTCCTCGGAGAAGGGCACCCGTGCGGTCACTGTGTCGTCGAAGGTGTAGACCGCCGCTGAATCCACGGGGCGGAGATCGTCGAGCAGTTGCAGGGCGGCGCTCTTCAGCTTCGGCAGCGTGGACACCATGCTGCCGGAGGTGTCAAAGACCATGGCCACGGATACGCCCGCCATCCGGCTCTCGAAGGCGAAGACGGGTTTGCTTTCCCCTTCTTCGAGGACGCTGAACTGCTCAGGGTTGAGGTCGTCCGCGTAGCGGCCATGGCTGTCGGTGACGGTGGCATAGGCTTCCACTACGCGTCCGCGCGCCTGGAAAACGAGATCGGCGTCGCCCGCGGGGGCAGTCTCCGACGCTGCCGCGGCCTCCTGGCGTGGGCCCGGCACGGCAGCCGGTGCCCCGCTGGCTGGTTCCGTCTCCATCAGCGGTACACCGGCCGTCCGGCCGCGCAAGGGTTGGGCGGCTTCTTCGAACGTGGCAAAGCCGCCCTCGAAGTTGCTGCCCGCGGGTCCGCTGGAGACTTGCAGGGACGACGGCGGGAACATCTGCGGGGCGCTGCCGCCGGCGGCGAAGCGGTGTTTCCGCAGGAGTTGCTGGTCTTCGGCGGTCAGCAGATATCCAGGGTCGAGCATGGCCGCGTAGACTGCGCCGCTTAGGGCATGCAGGGGCGCGCTGGAACCGGGTTCTGTTGCGACTCCATTGAGACGAGGCACGTCCTGGAGTTTCCGCAGCTCCTCAAAGGCTTCCCGGCGGCGGCCGGTCAGATGGAGAAGGTGGCTGATGAGGGCTTCGTCGAGGTCCGGCGCAACACCCGCGATCGAACGCAATGCACTCAACGCGCCGGCGGAAGGATTGGGCGGGCGTAACGCTCCGCAAACCTGTTGAAAGGCCTGGCTTGCCTGGCCGGCGCTGAGGGACCCGGCTTTGCTGGCGAGCACGATGATCTGGACGAGGGAATGCCATTCACCGAGCATCAGATTGCGGTCGCGCTCCGGCGCCTTGGCCGCCTCTGTCGCGAACGTCTCCAGGGCATGGAATGCCGCCTCGTCCAAGGCGGGTAGTTTCTCGAAGTAGCCGAAGAGGTTGCGCCACTCGCCGTAGTTCCGGGCCAGCAACTGGGCGGCCGGGCCGCTGAGGGGTGTGCCGCGCTTCTGCTCCAGGTGCACCAGGGCCGCAAGGGCTTCCAGTGGGGCGCGTCGCAGCAGGATCTCGTCGTCTGTCTCCGAGTCCTTGCCCCACGCGGTGCGGCCGCCCGGGAACTGAACCCGGCCGGAAGCGTCAACCGGTATCGACTGCAGGATCTCTTCGTGCCAGCCTTTGGAGGCCAAAACGGAGCCCGGCACAGGCGCAGTGTCGTGATACCACTTGTAGAAAGCCTCCACGCGTTCGGGTGTCTGCGTGAAGAATTGCTGATGCCGCTCATCGGCATGCGCCAGGGCGTGATAGAAGGCCAGCAGGCGGCCCTGGTCCTTCTCAAAGAGCCCCCGCAGGAACGGGGCGATGGCCTGCGGTTTTGCACCGGCCAGTTTCGCCCACAGCGCTTCGGCTTTGACGCCGCCTGGGACCACTACCTTCGTGCCGCTGATCTCCACGGAGTCAGCAAAGGCGGCCGTGATGGCGGAGTATTTCACGATCAGGTTCGCCAGGCCCACCGACGACACAAGGGCGGCGGCCGATTCACCATCCATGCCGCCGAGACCGGCGTAGACCCTGGCGAAACGCCTGTCCCGGAGGAAGATTTCGGCGGGGCCGCCGGCAGCCTCGGGCACACCTTTCAGCAGCAGGCTCCAGGCGGCGCCACCCACCAGCCGGGCGGTCTCCCTGGGGATTTCAAAAGTGAACTCACGCGCGTGGAGGAGAGCGTTGCGCAGATCCAGTTCTTCCACGCCCAGGCCGGCCAGGGCTCGTTGCCGCAGCGCGCCGTCTTTCCGGATACCCTCTTCCAGGGCGTAGCCTTCGCCGGAAGGGACCAGCTTCCAGCCGAGTTCCGCCAGAATGGCGCGGGTTCTGCGCAGGGCGGCGTCGCCGGTGGTGGAGAGGCGGATCACCGAGCCGCGCTCGGTGCGTTCGCCCAGGCTTTCCAGCGCGGCGATGGTCGGGATGAAGTCGACGATGGTCTCCTGGTCCTCGAGGGTCCTGTTGGGCAGATCGAGACGGCTGGCCGTGATGGCACGGCAGTACTCGAGGAAGAAATCGTGCGGGGTTGGCGTGGCGGGTAACTGCGCGATGGTGGAGAACGCTTTGATGCCGCCGGGCACCTGGGTCTCGCCCGTAGCCGCCATGTTGAGATCGAGGCTGCTGAGTTCCTCTGAGAGGTCCGCGGGTGGTTCCTTGCCGAGGTTCTCGATTCTCTGGTGGATAGCGGCCGCCTCTTTGGCGCGAGGGTTCGCGGCGAGGTAGCTGCGGAGATTCTTCGCGGCGGCGTCATAGTCGCCCTTGGCTTCGAGAACGATGCCACGGATGTACTCGGCTCGTTTGAATTCGTGCAGGCGATCGAAGCGGATCGCGTCGTCGATGCGCGCCAGGGCCTGATCGTAGTTGTGCAACTGGTAGAGGGCCGTGGCGCTGTATAGGTAGGCTTCCAGATAGGCGTGCTTGGTATCGACCGCGAAGAGCTTATCGCAGGTGGCCGCGACGGCCGGCCAGTCCTTCAGGCCAGCCTGGGCCTGCACCAGCATCTGGTAAGGAGCGATCGGTTTAGGATCCAGTTCGACGGCGCGCTCCAGCGTGCGGCGTGCCTCGTCCATCTTGCCCTGGCGCGAAGAGACACCGCCCAGCGCGGCCCAGGCGGGCGCGAACTTGGGCGCCGCCTGCACGGTCGCGCGCAACGGCGCTTCGGAGCCATCCCAGTCGTTCGAGGTGAGGCGTTTGACGGCCAGCTCCCAACTGCGGGAGGCGGCTCGCGGGAGTGAGACGTTGGCCTTGACGAGGAGGGTGGCGCTCTGGGATTTCGGTGTCAGGATGAGATCGGGCAGGCGCGGATTGAGGGTGATGCGGCGGTCCGTGAGGTCGATGCGGGATGAGATGACACCCGGATGGGAAGCTTCCAGGCTGCACGGCAGGCCAGCGTAGCCGTTCGTACCGGAATAGACTTGGCCCAACTCGTTCACGAAGAGGCGCAGTACGAATTCGCCGGTCTTGCGGGAGGTGAGGCCTTCGCGCACAGGCTGTTGCATGCCATAACAGATGCGCTGGACGGTCACCATGTATTCCGGGACGGAACCGTCTTCCATGACGACTTTGCCGCGCAGGTAGACATCATGCTGCGCGCTGGCCGGGAAGGGGAAAGCAAGTCCAGCCAGAACCGGAATGAGGAGAACGTGAACTCGAGGCGGCACGTTGTTAGTACAACAGCGTACCGCAACGGAGTCCCCTCATGGCCCCATGGGCCGCCAAAGCAAAGCAAGCCGCACATGGAGCCGCGAATGTAAATGAGCGGATAGCCACCGAAAGGCTCCACTTTGGCAGTATCGCGACGCTTTGCCAGCGCGTCTTCAACGGAGGGGGCCCCACCGCGCTGAGAACCGCGACCGGGAAGGAGTCCCCATGGCCCTCCTGGCCGCCAAAGCGGAGGAAGCCGCACATTGAGCCGCGAATGTAAATGAGCGGATAGCCCGCTGAAGAGCTGCAACGACCCCCTCCGGACGAGCCGTTACCAGCGCCTCTTCAAGGGAATCCCGCATGGCCCGACTCTCCGCCAGAGCGAGGGAAGCCGCTTTCGGAGCCGCGACTAAAAGGAGCGGGGGAGCAACGGCAAGCCTCCCACCGGCAGTCTCGCGACCCTGGGCCAGCGCGTCTTCAACGGCGTCTCACCATGCCTCAGTGGGCCGCCAAAGTGGAGGAAGCGCAAATTGAGCCGCGAATGTAAATGAGCGGATAGCCACCGAAAGATTCCACTCAGTGCAGGATCACGACCCTTTGCCAGCGTGTCTTCAATCGAGTCCCCCACCCATGGCCCCCGCCCCGCCAAGGCCGAGGACGCCAAGTTCAGAGCCGCGACTAAAAGGAGCGGGGGAGCAACGGCAAGCCTCGAACCAACCAGCGAAAAGGCCCATACTCCAACTCGCGCGTCTTCCACAGCGTGTCGCCGCTGGCCTGCCGGCAGCCGACCTCCCGATGCTGGAGCCCGCGAAGTGCCGCGAACCAGACCTCCACCACACCAGGCGCAGCGGCGATGGAAAGCGGCCGGCCAGGGACCGCCCCCTCCGCAGCCACCTGGTCGAAGCCCGCCGGCGCGCGAACGCAGCGAGCCGGCGGGCCGGGCCTCAGCCACCGGGGCTTCGGAAAACCCGGACCGGGTTCCCGCGCTCGAGGCTCTGGTGGGCCTGCCAGCGCAGTTGGCCAGTGCGGGCGCGGCGCTCCTGCTCCAGGGCGGCGAGCCTGGCGGAGAGCCGGGCCAGCGCCAACTGGCGGTTGCGGTGCTGCGAGCGTTCATTGGCGGAGACCGCCTGCAAGCCCGTCGGCAGGTGCGTGACACGAACCGCGGATTCCGTGCGGTTCACGTGTTGTCCGCCCGGACCGCTGGCGCGCATGGTCTCCCAGCGGACGTCCTTCGGGTCGAGGCTGGACTCCTCCACCGGTTGGAGCCGTTCAATGGCCACGAACCAGTTCTTGCGCTTGTGGGCCGGGCGGAACGGGCTCCGGGCGATCCACTGAACGGTGCCGCACCAGGCGGCGGCGAAGGTGTCGATGCGCTCGCCGGAGAGGGCGACGAGGGCGGAAGAGGCGGTTCCCGGTTGGGGGCCCGCCTCGAGTTCGACGAGGTTCCATTGGAGGCCGGCGGCTTGTGCCTCAGCCTGCATGGTTTCCAGTGTTTTGACGACGGCCCAGGCACATTCCGCCGGGCCTTGGCCGGCGCTGACCTGGAACCAGGCGTGAGAGGGATGGGGCGTCATCGGCGCACCTTGTACGTGATCACAGGACGCAGGATGGCCAGCACCTCGGCCAGCCCGGCGTCGACCAGATCCTGGATGACGACATTGATGTTCTTGTACGCCTGCGGCGCTTCTTCATAGAGCAACTCCTTGTCTTCGCAGATCACCTGACTGCCGAGTTCCGTGCGGGTGAGGTCCTTCGCGGTGAAGCGTTTCTCGAGCCGTCCACGGCTGTCGGAGCGGGACCATTTGCGGCCGGCTCCGTGGGCCAGGGAGTAGCCGCTCGTTGCGCTGGGATGGAGCGGCCGGACGAGATAGGTGAACGCTCCGCGTGAGCCCGGGATGATGACCGGGCCTTGCGTGGACGGCGCGGCGCCCTTGCGATGGAGCCAGCCGGACGTGCCGGCGAGATCCACGCGCTCCACCCAGTTATGGCTGAGATCGAGCAGGCGGGTTCCTTCGGTGCGCAGGCACTCCAGGATGCGAGCGGCGATGACCTCGCGATTGGCCGAGGCCCAATGCCTGGCCTGATCGTGCCGAGCGAGGTAGGCCGCGGCCTCGGGGGTGCCTTCCGGCAGCCCTCCGAAACCGTGCCGGTCGACGTGCTCGCGCAGGATCGCCTCGCCCAGGCCGCGCGAGCCGCTGTGCACGCACAGATACAGCGCGCCCGCTTGCAGGCCGAGCTCCGCGCAGGCGGCCGGATGGACGAGATTCTCGAGCTGCTGGAGTTCGGCGAAGTGGTTGCCTCCGCCGATGGTGCCCAGCGTGTGATCCTGCGGGCCGGGCGCGATGCCCCGCGCGGCGAGGAGCTGCGGGATGCCGCCATCCCAGGGCCGGTCGAGGTCGCGCAGGCGGTCCGCCCAGGTTTCGAGTTTTCGGTTGCGGGCGCTGAGCCCGGTCTGCCACAGACCGATGCCGCACCCGATGTCATTGCCTACCAAAGCCGGGTAGAGACATCCCTCGGCGAAGAAGGTGGCCCCGATGGGGCTCCCCTTGCCCGGATGCAAATCCGGCAGGCCCACTGCGAGCCGCATGCCCGGGAGTGTGGCCGTCTTTTCCAACTGCTGCACGGCTGCGCCTTCGATCCAATTGGATGGCGAGGCGACGAGCCGGACTTCACACGTTTCGTGAGTCAAGCAATCCCTTCCGTCAGATTCCGTTGTGGGGTGGGGGGCGCCCACCGGATGGCGGGCACCCCCCCGGGGTTAGTCCAGGAACGCGATCTGCGGCGCGTGGGCCGCGAAGCGTTCCCGGTTCAGGTAGACGCGATGCCATCCGTTGAGACGGATGGTTCTGTGATCGCGATGGCGGATGTCTCCACGGGCAAATACCTCGGCATCCCGCACCATTTGCCGCCAGTTCAGGCGCCAGGCGTCGGGGTCGGAGGCGATCAGCGTCTGGTATTCGACGGCATCGATCCCATTGGGATGAGCCGGGGAGACCATCACGGTGGTGCCGCCGCGCCTCATGAGCTCTTCGCAGAGGTGAGGCTTGCTGCCGGCGCCACGGCTGAGCGGTTCATGGCGAAAGTACAGGGCATCCGGAGGGACATCCCGTACCCGAACAAAGAACCACTCACCCTGCCGGGTGTAGCTGCGGCCTTCGACCTCAGCGGGTAGAAGGCTAGCCATGGCGGAACGTACATCGCGAACACCGTCACCGGGCACCGCGGCGGCGAACCAGTGACGTTCATCGCGGCCGAGCAGGTATTTGTACTTGGCGCGGCCGTCCCGGACCATCAAGACGAGATGATGGATATCGGGCCGGACGTCCAGGACTTCCGGGATGATCCCGGCATGGTAGCGAATATCGAAGAATTCGCCGACACGATCCCTGCCGACGTCTATGCGGATCTTCTCTCCCTGGCGCGCATCCGGCTGTCGGAGTTTGAGCCGTGCGCCCATACGGGAGAAATGCCGACACAGCGAGTCTGTGGTCGTCATAAACTCCTCAATCAGGTTGTGAGAGGTTGAGGGGTTAAGCGCGGGCGAGACGGAACGTAGACGAGCCATCAGGCACCGCGCCGTTTCCAAGGCGTGGATATGTGGATAAATTCGAGTTGAATTGTCGCACGATGGCTCCTTTCCAGAAGCAGAGTACCACGTGAAGGTGGTGCTGTCAACGAGAAGGTGTGGGATTGCGGGGATTTGTTGGAATTTGCAGGGAAATACGGTGGCATTGAGGAGGGGTGGCCAGGTGGGCGGTTGGGGACGAGGGCGTCCGCCTTACCTGGGGGAGGAGCCGGTTCAGGAGTGGAAAAGGGGACGGGGAAAAGGGCCGTCCACCTTCCTGCCGGCCTTCCTGCGTAGAGCGAGAACCTGCAGAATCAATTTCGCGAGCTCCTGTAGGTGGACCCGCCGGATCGCGGAGATCGTGTCCTGATCGGGATGCTGATCGGCGGGCAAGGTAGCGAAAGGGCACTTCGTCCTAGGTGGCGCGCTCCACCTGACGAGAACTCCGCTTCCCCACGGCGTAGCCGTAGACCAGAAGGCGGACCGGCAGGATCGGGTGGCAGGCGGCCTTACCGCGGCCGTCCTTCCGCGTTTGCGCGACAAGGACGAAGCTCAGATCCAGGGTGTCGACCACATTCGCGACAAGGCGGGCGAGAGGCCCTCGGGAGCCAATCCTCGAGTGACGCAAGAAGCAGAGAGGGTGAATCAGAATTACAAGATCTGAATAACGTCATGGAGAGACGGCATGGATGCAACCAAGGTCAAAGTGGCCTCAGCGAATCGATGGTGGAGTGTACTCTGTTTCCGGCAGGCTCTCAGGCTGGCGTCTTTCCGTGCGCGGCCGCAGCCTAATGCTGGCCACGCTGCATTCCGGGTTCAGGGCCGTCCTTTTCTTCCACCTAATGGGGTGATGCTTCGACCTGGACGGTTTCGCTGGGTCGGAGTTCGACGACACGGGCCGCGCGCAAGCGGTCGTCCATCGGATAGTCTCTGAGCGGACGCCCATCGTTGGGGAGCGCCACGAGACGGTAGCGGCCCGGCGGCAGAGCGGCAAAGACGGCACGGCCGTCCAGATCGGCATTGGCGGAGCGGCTTTCCCAGAGGATGCGCTCTGGTGGGGTGGAATCCGGTACCAGTAGGACCCAATCGCCCGCGCTCTTTCTTCCCTCCTTGAGCGTGACCTTGAGCGTGGCCAGAGCCGCCGTTAGCACGAGCTCCAGTTGCTGTCGCGGCGCCGCACCGTCGATGGTGATGCGGCGCCCGGTGACGGCTGCTCCGTTCCAACGGATTCCGGCTACGGCCAGGCTGGGCGGCAGGCCGCTCACTTCGACGTCGTAGCGCCCGGGCATGGCGGGCGGCACAGGGAAGAGGCCTTCGGGGCTGGCGCCGAGAGGGACACTCACCGGACTGTCCCACCAGAAGGAGGGGCGCCCGACCGGCCGCAGGGCCAACAGCGCATAACCTTTGGCTTGGGTGGGCGGCGGCTGCTCCACGAAGCGGAGGGCGCCCTGCAGTTCGACATCCGGCAAGGGCCGAAGGTCGGCGGTTTCGCGGGTGGTGTGGTCCATGGAGAGGTTCACACAGGCCATAAGCGGCGCGGTGCGCCCGCCCTGCGGGGTCGAGGCGCACAGTGTGTACGCTCCCGGAGAGAGATCCTCGATGAGAAAACGCTCCCCACCGAGAGCGGGACGGCGGGCCAGCGGGTCGAATTGCAGCGACGAGAGAGTGGATTGATCCTCGAAGAGTTGGAGTTCAAAGGCGGCTCCGCGGGCGTCGCCGGGCACCGATATGGAACCGCGGAGCGCGCCGCGCCGACTCCGGCGAAGGCGAAAGTCGAGCTTTTCGAGGGTGGATCCCGGCGAGATGTCCAGGGGGGTGGCTAATGCAAAGTCGTCCACGCCGGGGTAGATGGCCCGGCCGTAGCCGGTGGAGACGCGATCGCGGAACTCCTGGTCGTCGAGGGGCTCGGTGAAGGCCGGCTTCGCGGGCGGCCGGACCAGGAGCGCGTACCGGCCGGCCCGGAGACCGGTGAGCACGTAGGCACCCGAGGAATCGGTAGTGGCGGCCGCGACCGTGCGGCCACCCCAACCGGCTCCGTGGGCCCAAAGCCGGGCGGTGACGGCGAAGCCGGAGAGGGGATCGCCAGTCTCCTTGTCCAGAACGCGGCCCGAGAGGGAGGACTCGCGCTCCAGAGAGAGAAGGAGGGAAGAGGGCGCGGCTCCGGCGCCGGGGATCTCGACGACCTTTGAACGGTCAGTGAAGTCGCTGGAGATGGCGAAACCCTTGGCGTAGGCGAGTGGGAGCAACAGCGCGGGGCTGGAGACGCGGAAATGGAAGCTGCCGTCGACGGCGGTGTCGGCGAGAAAGACATTGCCCTCGGGGTTGGCGTCGTCCGCCGGCACCTGCGACATCCAACCGCCCGGCACCTGGATGCTGCGCGGGGTGACGCGGAAGAGTGCGACGCGGGCGTTGGCGACGGGGGTTCCGGATCCGGATTCGACGACACGGCCGGAGATTTCGACCACCTCCGCGGAGGTGAGGAAGCCGCAGCAGACGACCACTGGCAGCAGCACGGCAAAGTTGGAGATGAAGCGGATCACAAATTGATCGAAGATTTAGACTGCTCCAGGATGCACGCATCCTCAGTTTATCGGAGAACGTGCCGGCGTCGATGAGGATACTCGCACACCGGCCAGCAGACCTTTCATAAATTCCGCGCTATGTTGGCGATCAGGTCCCCATGTTGTATTGTCTGCAAAGAGAACTAAATCAACCTCCGGCGGCAAAAACGCTCGGCGATGTTTGCTACGGCCAACACGGATAAACACCTGCCTGCCCTCCGCCGGCCGCAGCCATCGCCTTGCACCGTCAGACTCATACAATTCCCTGTGCGCAACGAACGGATTCTTGGCACCGACCTCTCGAAGGGTAATAACTAGGCCGACAATTGGTCGCGTCGACTCATTTCTGACTGTCACCGATGCTTTAAGCTCCGTACTGCCACCGGTGTAGTCCGGAATTGTCCCTTGTATCCGAACAGGCCTGTCCTCGGCTGCAAGGCCAAGCCCACAAAAAGCGAGGCACGGGACGGCGACGGACGGCGAGATCCATGATAAGTAGTTGTCAAGGGAAAACACACCCTCCCCCGCGCTCCCTTTGGTGGAACTTCTTTCGTGCCGTCCGTTCCCCTGTCGACGTCCCCAGCTTCAAGTTGGACCATCGCCGAATGCCGGCGTGGCCAGACATCCATTGGCCACATCCGTGCCCGTCTCGGGCCTTCGCGGAAGTTTGAGTTTGGACTACCGGCCGGCCTCAAACAGCCTGTGTGGCGCATCCGAACCTTGCGGCCCATTGCGCAGTCCTGAGTTCCGGGAGGAACGGCCGGTGCTGGCTCTCATCAACAGCAGATTCTTTGTTCGTTCTTCAATGGTTGTTATTTCGCTGGCATCTCAACCTGCTCCTCCAGGCATCTGCTTTCTTTCTCCGCGATCGCGCGCGGCTGGAATTGCTGGCCGCTGCGATCCACCGCCAACAGGTAGGCCACCAGCTTCCGAGCCACGGCCAACGTGGCTCGGTTGGGATTGCCCCGGTTCTTTTCCCGTTCGTGCACCAGTTTGAGCTGCGGGTTCCACAGCGGGGCCACCTTGGCGGCTTCAATCAAAATCGTCTGTAAATGTTTGTTGCGCTGTTTCGAAATCGGAGCCCGCTGCTCTTTGCCGGCCGAGCTGATCTGTGCGCTCGTCAGCCCGCAGTAACTGAGAGCATGCCCCACCGTCGGGAACCGGCTCGGTTCCCCTACCTCCACCGCCCAGGTCAATGCCAGAATCTCTCCGACGCCGCGGATGCTCCTCAGCCGCTCGACTCGTTGCTTGAGAAGCGGATTGCGCAAAAGGCCCAGCACCAGCCGCCGTTGCGCCTCATCGAATAGCTCGGCAGCCCCGCGACTGATCTTCAGCAGATCTTTCACGGAATCGGGCACTTCTTCGACAGTCTCCAGCAAGTCTCGGAAATAGCCGGCTTGATGGAGCTTTTCTTTGTTGTACTCGGCCCCCACTTCCATCAGCAGGCCCGCCGTCTTGTTCTTCATGCGGACCGCCTGGCGTACCATCAAACTCCGGTACCGGAGCAGACGGCGCAGTTCCCGCAACCCCGGTGGCGCCATGTAGCATACCGGCAGGAGGTTGCATCGCAGCAGGTCCGCCAGCTTGCGGGCATCGACTTTGTCGTTCTTCTTCTTGGAAGCAGAAATTGCCTTCAGCATGGCCGGGTGCGCGACCTGGAGCGACTTGGCATGAGGCAGCAGGAAGTCGTAGATCCAGCCCGTAAACAAGGTTGCCTCCATCGCCCCACACCAAGGTTTGGGGAGTTGGCGAAGCCAAGCCTCCAGTGATTTCCGTTGTGTGCTCACCGTGCCCTCGGCGACGATGGAGCCGTCGACAAGTTTGAGGCAGTAGCCGATGGTCTTCTTGTGCACATCGAGGCCGAGATAGTACAAGGTATTCATGGGGGTTCTCCTCGTTTCGGTTTCTGAGTCGGCTTCACGCCGGTCTCAGCATTTTGCCGCAGGAAGCCCCCTACTTATTCATTCAAACATCCATGACGCACACCTATTCTAAATGGCTGTAAGCACGTATCTTATCAGTGGAGACTCCGCTCAATCGATGATGCATTGACAACTGAACCGGTACCACCACTTGCCGTGTTTTTCTTGCGTAACCAGCAGAATATAAGCCGCTTGTCGGTCCCGCAAGCGTCCCGCCCAATCGCGATACCGAGCCTGCGAGTACTCATTCCCTGAAGCCCAACTGCCGCTGGGACGGATCACCCAAACACACACAGCACTCGCCCGCCGCTCCGGCTGTCCTCGTATCCTCCTCAATCACGCATTCTCCGGTCATGGGAACGAAAACGGTGGAACCGCTGACTCAAGCTTTGTGGAAGAGCTGAGTTGTCGGAATGCTCACCAAATCACTTCTGGGGCGCAATCGGTTCCGCCACCCTTGGCAGGAGGCTGGTGAGTTGACAAGGATGCCGATGACGGGAGTATCCGATTAATGCTTCTGAATAGACTATAATCAGGCCTGATATTATCCAAGCTGAGATCAGCATGATTCAAAAGGTACAGAGTTGCCTCTTCACCGTCGCCTTGCTGCTGGCGGCGCCCGCGCATGCCGATGACGCGCCGAACAGGCTTACCTGTCTCTCCGCAGCTAGCTTTCAGCCCACCGCCGCTCCAGATTCCCGGGTTAGCGCCTTCGGCACGAACCTTGCCGCTTCCACGGAATCCGCAACGCACGCGCAACTGGCGGAATCGCTTGCGGGGACCTCGGTGACAGTGGAAGACGCTGCCGGCGACGTGCGGATGGCTGGCATCCTGTTCGCGTCCCCGTCTCAGGTCGACTTCGTCCTCCCGAGTGAGACCAGCATCGGGATCGCCACCATTGTGCTGCGAAACGCGGCCGGCGACTCCCTTCAGGGCTCGCTGCTCGTCCAGAAAGTGGCGCCGGGGCTCTTCTCCGCCAATCAAAACGGCAGAGGCCCGGCGATGGCCGATGCTACCGGCTCCGTCGGCGGGGTGCAGACCTCGCTGCCAGTGGTTCAGTTCGACGAGACGTATCGGCGATACCGGACCGTCCCTCTGGATCTCACCGCTTCGGACGGAGGCATCACTGTCTCCCTCTACGGGACCGGCGCACGCGCGGCCGAGACACTGACGGCGAAGCTGGGCGTCCAAGATGTCGAAGTGATCGCCTTTGCTCCCTATGACGGGCACCCCGGCATGGATAAGGTCGATATTCTCATTCCGCCCAGCCTGGCGAATCGCGGCACGGCCTCCCTCCAGTTGACGGCCGACGGCGTGCCATCCAATTCCGTGACCCTCTCGGCGCTGCACTACCAGTACGCCAATCTCGGGTTCGAGAACGTGACTTTCAACGGAACACCATGGTATTGGAACTATGCGGGAACTGGCTATAGCCTGGCGTTCGACAGCTCCGTGCATCGTTCCGGTAAGAAGAGCTTGCGGATCAAGAACACCTTCGCGAACGAACCCGCGATGGGCTTTGCCTATGAAGTGCTGCCGCTGGACAACACGATTGTTGCGGCGCGCGGCAAGAATCTTCGCGTCAGCGCCTGGATCAAGACCTCCAAAATGACACGAGGCTCGGCCGGGCTTATGCTCCTCATCGACGGTCCTTCCGAGCGGCTCTCGACTGACACTGCCGCGTGTGCCAGCGGAACTTCGGATTGGCAATTCTGCACGATTGAGCGGATCGTCGATCCCGAGGCGGCCTTCTGGTATTTGGTGCTTACGCAAACTGGCGACGGCACGGCGTGGTTCGACGATCTGGAATTCTCCGTCGACGATGTGGTGTACCCCGATAATCCACCCCTCAGCGGCGAGCCTACTACCAACCAGTTGGAGTGGGTGCAATCGACGGCAAGTCCGTTTCTGACCGCCGACGCCGGAAACGGCTTCGACGACTTGGCCTGGGTGAAGGGGTTGGTGGGAGACGCCAAAATCGTGGGCCTGGGAGAAAGCACGCACGGAACCAGCGAGTTCTTCCGCATGAAGCACAGGTTATTTGAGTACCTGGCAACCAACATGGGCTTCACCGTCCTGGCCGTCGAAGCCGGCATGCCCGAGGCATACCGGCTCAACGACTACCTCCTCAACGGCGTCGGCGATCCGGTGAGCCTGATTCGGGGGATGCAGGTTTGGAGGTGGAACACAGAGGAAATCCTGGACATGGTCCGGTGGATGCGTGAGTTTAATGAATCTGGCAAAGGGCGGCTCCAGTTTGCCGGGTTTGATATGCAACTCGTCTCGGGCGCCATCCGGAATGTGCTGCCGTTCCTGGAACGGGCTGACCCCGCTTTCTATTCGACGGCCATCTCTGCCTATGCGGAAGCGCAGGTGCTAAATGACGCCTTCTACCGGGAAGTCATCTCCAGCACCAGAGGAATTCCCGTCGCGGCCGCGGTTATCTCGGTCCGGCAACATCTCCAGGAGCACCGTTCGGACTACCTGATGAACTTCGATGCCCGCACCGTCGATTGGGCCCTTCAAAACGCGATCATCGTCGAACAGGCAACGCAGATCGCATACGGCGGGATATCGCGCGAACAGGCCATGGCTGCGAATATTGAGTGGATTCTGCAACAGAACCCCGGTGCGAAAATGGTGGTGTGGGCACACAACAATCACATTGCCAGGAGTTCCTATGGGCCCCGCTTGGGGGCTTATCTGGACCGAGCCCACGGTGTCGACTATCTACCCATTGCTCAACTCCTCCATTCCGGGTACTATAACGCCAAGGCGGAGGGCGACCCGGGTGCGTACTATGCCCAGCTTTCCACCCCTGGCACTCTGGAATACGTACTGCATTCCACCGGCATGCCGATGCTGGCACTCGACCTGCGAAAAGTCGCCACCGACGATCCGGCATCTTCGTGGTTGTTGCGAGATATGGAAATCCGCAGTACCGGCCTGTACCCCTCCCAGCTCTGGACTCAGACGGGCACGCTGACATGTGATTTTGACGCGGTCATCTTCTTCGAACACACGACACCGTCCAAGCTGCTGCCCTGACAAGATATGCCGTGGGACTCAGCCGACCCGGTAAAGGCCGCGGCCGCATCAGTTGCGAAAATAGGACTTCCACCTTAACATCGCATCCGTCGCTATACGAGTACCTACCCTGCACCTGGGCCTCGGGGACTCCTTCAGAACAGATCCGAGTGCGTTCCCGTGCGAACGAGGTAAAGGTCCTCGCCCTCAATCTTGTAGATCAGCAGCCAATCCGGTTGGATGTGGCAGTCGCGGAAGTGCTTCCATTCTCCGCCAAGAGTATGGTCCTTGTAGCGCGACGGCAACGGACTTCCCTCAATCAGCAGCAGGATGACGTCGTGCAACTTCGCCATGTCCTTGCCGCGCTTTCGAGCGAGTTTCACATCGCGCCCGAACTGTGCGCCCGTGATCGGGTTCCGCACGAGCTAGATGCCCAGGTCTTTGAACAGCGTATCGCCGGACTTCTGGCGTTTGCCCTGGCCCTTGTCGGCAGCGCGCATCGCCTTCACCGTGGTCGCGTTCGGGACCTTCACTTCAAAGGGCAGCGCCTTCTCCGCCACCACCCGGACCAACAGCATGCGGACCGCATCGGATACGGAGATGCCCATGGCCGCAAGTGTCTTCGTGGCTCTTTGCTTTGTCTTCTCGTCCACGCGAACGTGGATCATCGTGGTCGACATGATTGCCTTCTGAGATACATTGTATCTCACAAGCAGGCGCGCCTCTCCACGAGTTCAACCCACATTCCACCGCAATAGCGACGAGCCGCCCCCACCCGCCCTGATCCTACGGGACGCCGACAGCCTGACCCGTCCCACTGCGAATCACCAAAACCCGGCCTCAACTTGGGGCAAATCACACCAAATCCCGCCTGCAACCTTCGGCCGTCGCTGCAATTCCGTCGTGCCAATTGGCGCCGAACCCACGACAGCACCCTGCCAACTCCTCTACAAGGCGAACTCTGCGTCATATCCCGCAAGCCGTACTCGAGAGTCCGTAATCACTACGGCGAAAACCCCGTTGGGACGGGTGCACGTGTCCCGCGCTTCCTCGCCGCCGCACCAGCCTTGCGAGCCGTCCAGGAGCGGGATCAGCCATGCGACCGCCCCGAACTCTCTTACCAGAACTCCAGCCTTCCTCAACACTGCGCTGATCCTATTTACCCACTGCCGATCGCCCGGAATCCCCAGAGGAGAGCCCTTCGCCGCTACCCCGGATGCCACCTCCAGCGACACTCTTCCCCTCGCCTCACCCCCATTTCTCCCCCCCCCCATTTCCACCATTGCGCTTTCTTCATCACCAGATCTCAAACTCTTTTTTCTCTTTGTTTTCAACACGACACTCTCCCAAACAGCCCTTTCCCCCTTGACGCACCCCTTACCCTGGAATCGCGCCGGCTTCCACGCCGGCTTTTTTATTTCCAAGGAGATTCATCATCATGGCTTCCGCTGCTCAGATCACCGCCAACCAGGCTAATGCCAAGTTGTCCACCGGGCCTGTCACCGCCCAGGGCAAAGCTCGCACCGCTCAGAACGCCCGCCGCCACGGACTCACTGCTCGCAACCCCCACATCTCGGAAGAAGACCACGCCGAGTTCGCCGCCCTCGAAGCGCGCCTCCTCCGCGAGACCCACCCCAAGTCCTGCCTCGAGGAAGAGGTCTTCCATCGCATCCTCAGCCATACCTGGAACCTCCGCCGCATCGAAACCTTTGAGTCCGCCATCCTCGCCGAAACGGACCCAATCGACTTTTCCGAAACCGACGCCGCCCGCCTGAACCACTTCGCCCGCTACCGCCGCGACCTCGAACGCGCCCTCTATCGCGCCATGAACGAGCTCCGCAAACTCCAGACCGAACGTGCCCTGCTCCAACTCCAGAGCCCCTTTGCTGTCCACGCCCTCACCGAAGCCGCCCCCATGGCCGAAGTCTCGAAACTGCAGCCGTGGCTCAGCGAATGTTTCACCGGACACAACGCAGAGCAGGTCCAGGCGCAAGTCCGGTTTACTTCGGGACCGAAAACCGCCATCAAGTTCAGCAAATCCTGGACCGACGCCTGGATCCAGGTCGCCGGCAAAGAGCGGCTGGCGGCCGAAGCAGCGGTTTAGCCGGTTTCGCCGAAACAAACCCAGTTGCCCGCTGAAAGCTGCCCGGTGCGGGGAATGCCCGCTGGGACATGTCGTGATGGGTGCGGCTGGGCCGAGCGGATTTCCCGGTCCCGGCGTTACATCTGTTGCGCAAACGACGCCTTTCCTGCTTCCGACCGCCTTGTCTGCAATTGAGGTAGCCCCAACCATGCGTACCAGAATCCTTACCGCCGCTTTCGCCCTTGCTTCGACGGCCACCCTGGCAGTTTCGTTCGCCCAGTCTTTGCCGCCCGGTGTCCAGAATAAGGCGTCCGTGGGCGGGATCACGGAGTATGCCTATCCCAACGGGTTGCGCGTGCTGCTGTTCCCGAATCCGGCCAGCCCGAAGATCACGATCAACGTGACTTACCTGGTGGGTTCGCGGCATGAAGGGTATGGCGAGACCGGCATGGCGCACCTGCTGGAGCACATGAACTTCATCGAAACGACCAACGGGCGGCAGATCAAGAACGAGATCGTCAGCCGGGGTGCGGCGTGGAATGGCACCACGTCCAACGACCGCACCAACTATTTCGAGACCGTTCCTGCCACGCCTGAGAATCTCAAGTGGGCGCTGAGCCTGGAAGCGGACCGCATGGTCAACGTGAAGTTCACGAAGCAGATTCTCGATACGGAGATGACGGTCGTGCGGAATGAGTTTGAGCGCGGCGAGAACAGTCCGCAGAGCATCCTGCGCGAGCGGGTCGAGGCGACCGCTTACCTCTGGCACAACTACGGGAAGTCGACCATTGGGTCGAAGGACGACCTGGAGAAGGTTCCGGTCGATCGGCTGGCGGCGTTCTATCGGAAGTACTACCAGCCGGATAACGCGGTGCTGGTGATAACGGGCCGGTTGGAGGAAGCGGCTACTCTGGCGGCGGTGAACGAGGCGTTTGGCCGGATTCCAAGGCCCACCCGCGTGCTGGATCAGACCTATACCGTGGAGCCCGCGCAGGACGGCGAGCGGTATGTCGAACTGCGCAGGGTTGGAGAGGGGCAGAGCGTCGTCGTTGCCTATCACGGACCGGCGGCCGGGCATCCTGATTCGGCGGCGTTGCAGGTGCTGGCCGGGATCATGAGCGGGGCCGGCGGACGGGGTCCGCGGGGCGGCGGCGGGAGCGAAGGGCGCCTGACCAAGGCGGTCGTCGATACGCACAAGGCGGATGCGGCCAACATGTCAGTGGCGCTGCTGTATGACCCCGGCCTGATCACGCTCTCCGCCAGCCTGAATAAGGATCAGTCGCTGGACGAGGTTCGCAAACTGCTCATCAGCACGGCGGAAGGGGTCATCACGAATCCACCCTCCAAGGAGGAGATTGAGCGGGTCACCACGCCGCTGCTGCGCAACCTCGAGAACAGCCTGTCGGATCCGCAATCCATCGCGACCGGGGCTCTGAATACGGCGATCTCGCAGGGCGACTGGCGGCTGATGTTCCTCCAGCACGACCGGCTGAAGGATATCTCCGCGACGGATGTGGTTCGTGTCGCCAAGGCTTATCTGAAGGCGTCGAACCGGACCGTGGGTTACTTCATCCCCGAGGCTGCGCCGGACCGCACGGTGGTCCCCGCCACGCCCGACCTGTCGAGCATCCTGAAGGATTACAGGAGCACGATCAGCGTGAAGCAGGGCGAGGCCTTCGATCCGGCTCCGGCGAACATTGAGAGCCGGGTGGTGCGGTCCAAGCTGCCCAACGGGATGCGGGTGGTGATGCTGCCCAAGCAGACCGATGCCGGGATGGTGACCGCCATCATCGAGCTGCGCTTTGGAGACCAGTCCACGCTGGCCGGAAAGAACACGACGGCGCAATTCGCCGGGGCGCTGTTGAGTCGCGGGACCAGGTCGAAGAACCGGGAACAACTGGCGGATGAGATGCGTGTGCTGAATGCGCGCATCCAGGTGAGCGGCGGCGGTGGGGGCGGCTTTGCCGGCGGCCGCGGCCGTGGGCCCGCCGGGCCGTCGAGTGCGCCCAATTCGGCCGTGGCCAGCATCACGGCTCCGGCGGATAAGTTTGTGGCCGCGCTGCGGTTGGCGGTGGAGATGTTGAAGGAGCCCGCCTTTGCGCAGGACGAGTTCGAACGGATCCGGCTGCCGCGCATCAAGGCGCTGGAGAATGTCCAGACGGAGCCAACCCAACTTGCGGCGGAGAATCTGCAACGGCACCTGTCGCCCTGGAAGCCGGGCGATGTACTGTATCCCGCGACGCGCGAGGATCAACTGGCCGAGACGAACAAGGTGACCCTGGAGGACGTGAAGCAGTTCCACGCCAGGTTCTATGGAGCGAACTACGGGGTGTTTGCCGTGACGGGCCCCGTGGACAAGGCCGCCGTGCTGGCGGCCGCCACGGAACTGCTGGGGTCCTGGAATACGAGCATGGCGTACCAGCCCATCAAACCGGCGTTCAAGCAGGCCGCTCCGCTGAACACGAAGATTGAGACTCCGGACAAGGCAAACGCGCAGTTCGAGGCGGGCTTGCGGTTCCGCCTGTCCGACAGCGATGCGGACTATCCGGCCATGCTGTTGGCCGGGTATATGTTTGGCGGGCCCATCACTTCGCACATCTCCGACCGGATCCGGAACCGGGAAGGCCTGAGCTACGGGGCGAATGCGCGTGTGGCGATTCCGGCCGAGGGTGATGCCGCGCTGCTGTCCGGCACGGTCAGCCTGAATCCGGCCAACGGTCCGAAGGTGGAGTTCAGCTTTACCGACGAACTGGCGCGGACCCTGAAGGAAGGCTTCACGGCGAAGGAAGTGGATGCCGCCAAAAAAGCCTATCTCGATGCGCGGCTGGTGAGCCGCTCCCAGGATGCCGCCCTGCTGGCGATGCTGGCCAGCCACGAGCAACTTGGACGCACGATGAAGTGGGACGAGCAACTGGAACAGAAGATCGCGAGCCTGACGCCGCAGCAGATCACGGCCGCTTTCCGGAAGCACATCAACGCCGGCAGCCTGGCGATTGTGAAGGCGGGCGACTTCAAGGCCGCCGGGGTTTACCAGTAGGAACAGGTCAGGCGAAACGGAAGAGCCGGGCAGCATTGCGGCCCCGGATCTTTTCGCGATCGCCTGCCGTGGCGAAGCTCCAGTGGTCAGTAAAGGTGCGCTCCGCTTCGGCATGGGCCTTGGCGTTCATGCCCAGGCCGCCCCATAGGATTCGGTCCGGTCCGAACTCCTGGTATGCGCGCCGGACGACCGGCCCAACCGGCATCGCCGGGTTCGCGAAGTAGCTCCAACCGGAGTACTTGAAGTAGACCTTCGGGTACTTGGCCAATGCCATCACGGAGTCCAGATCGGCCGCAGTGCCCATGCCCGTGCGTCCCATGTGGTCGAGCAGGACGGTCACCTGGGGGAACGCTTTGCAGAGGGCCCCGATTTCGGGTGCGTGATGCGGCAGGAAGTGCATCTGGATGGCGATGTCCAGGTCGGCCGCTTTGCGCCAGGCCTGTTGGATGCGCGGGTCCGAGAGGTCGCGGTTGCGGATGGCCCCGGTCCTCTCGGGCGGTTCTCCGGGTGCGTTCATGGCATGGATTCGCAGGGCGGCGATCCTGCCCGGATGTGCCTTGACCATCTCTTCCATGCGGGCCAGCGTCTTAGGATCGATCGGGTCGAGGAGGAGCGTCCCCTTGAAGAAGCCGCGCGGCGATTCTTTGTCGAAACAATGCCACAGGAAGCGGTGGTCGTCCTGGTAGGGCTCGGGGTGGACCAGAATGGCGTGCGAGATTCCGGCCGCTTTGGCGAAGGCCAGATAGGGCGCCAGGAGTTCGGGCGGGGCCTGGTAGGTTCCTTGTGGATGGTAGGGGAACGCCGCGGGTTCGAACAGATGGATGTGCGTGTCGATCAGCGGTGCGGAGGGAGCGCCCAGCGCCACTCCAGCGGCTGACAGGGCCAACAGTTCGCGGCGAGTCATAATGGGACTGATTCTATCCCGCCGGTGGTTTGGAAGTGATTGGGTGGAAGGGACCGTCGCCGCCGGCCCGTGGAATCTGTGCGCGCGTTAACGGTTTCACCGGGCAGCGGGAGGGCTCAGTTGCGGCGTCCGGATTCGGTCATTCTACTCCGGAATCGGACACTATAACAGCCTTTCGGGCCTGATTGCCCGGGGAGGGCGGTTTGGCACTCGACGTGTAAGTGTGTTTGTCATGCATGCGGTACTCTCCGATCTTCGGCACGGTCTTCGGATCCTGCGCAATCATCCAGGCTTCACATTTGTCGCAGTGCTGACGCTCGCCCTTGGCATCAGCGTGAATACCACGGTCTTCAGTTGGATCGACCACCTGCTGCTGCGCCCCTTCCCGGGCATCGCGGAACCGGAGTCGCTGGCGCTGGTGGAAATCCATACCGCCAGCGGCGAGTTCCGCAACGGCATGTCGTTCCTCGACTATCTGGACTATCGGGACAATGCCAAGCTGCTGGCGGGCCTGGCTGTGGCGCGCTTCACTCCGCTGAGCCTGGGCGGGGACGGCCGCCCGCGGCGCGCCTGGGGTGAACTCGTGAGCGGCAACTACTTTGATGTGCTGGGTGTGAAACCAGCGCTGGGCCGGGCGTTCACGCCCGAGGAAGGCCGGCGACAGGCCGGCGCCGGTCCCGTGGTGGTGATCAGCCACTCGTTGTGGAAGATCTACTTCCGCGCGGATCCCAATGTCCTGGGCAAGCGCCTGCGCGTGAACCGGCATGAACTGACGGTGGTCGGTGTCGCTCCCGAGGATTTCACGGGCACCACGCCGGGGCTCGCGTACGATCTGTGGGCCCCGCTGAACATGGCTACCGCCATGGGGACCGGGACCGGTACTTTGGGTTATCGCGGCACGCGGGACCTGACCACGACCATTGCCCGGCTGCGTCCGGGAGTAAGCCTGGCCCAGGCTGGCGCGGAAATGTCGGCCCTGAGCCTCCGGCTGGCGGCTGGTTATCCCGACACGAATCGTGGGTTGACTGCGCACCTGATACCTAGTTACTCCGGCCACGCCGGCGCCCAGCAACTGCTGCAGGCTCCCTTGCGCATTCTGGCCGCGGTGAGCGTATTGCTGCTGTTGATTGTGTGCGCCAATGTCGCCAATCTGCTGCTGGCCCGGGGCGTCGCCCGGCGCCGCGAGTTTGGTATCCGCCTGGCGATGGGCGCTCGGCCTGGGCAGGTGTTGCGGCAGGTGTTCACTGAAACGCTGCTGCTGGCCACGATTGGCGCCTGCGCGGGCATGCTGGTCTCACCGTGGATGATGCAGATGCTGCGCATCCTGCTGCCGCCTGTCGATGTGCCGCTCCGGTTTGAATCGGATTTGGGCTGGCGGACTCTGATCTTCACGGCCTTGCTGTGTGTCGCCGCAACCGTCATTTGCGGGGTTGCTCCGGCACTGCTCGCGATCCGGACCTCCTTGCGGGAGAGCATGGAGTCCAGCGGCCGCGGCGGGGCTTCCCGCTCGACCCATCATTTGCGGGCGGCGCTGGTGGTCTGCGAGGTCGCGCTGGCTTCCGTCGCCCTGATCGGCGCCGGCCTGTTCCTGCGCAGTTTCCGTAATGCGACTCAGATCAGTCCCGGCTTCGACACGCGCGACGTGAACGTCAGCCAGTTCTACCTGTCGGCCAGCGGATACACGGGGCCGGAGCAGCGTCAGTTCTGCCGCTCGCTGCGGGAGCGCCTGGAGAGCGTCCCGGGCGTGGTGGCGGTTAGTTATGCAGACCAGATACCAATGAGCCTGGGACCGATGCCGGTGCACCCGCTGACGATCCCGGGCTATGTGGCCCCGCCCGATGAGGACATGAATGTCAGCCGGATGTTCGTGGCTCCGGGATTCACGTCCCTGCTGGGCATCGCGTTGCGGGAAGGGCGTGATTTCAAAGAGTCCGATGATGAGAAGACGCCGCTGGTGATGCTGGTGAACGAGTCCTTCGTGCGGCGCTATCTGCGCAGCGGGGCGGCGATCGGCGCCAGGGTGCAGGTGGAGAAAGTGTGGGCGACGGTCGTCGGGGTGGTGGCGGACTGCAAGTACAACAGCCTGACCGAACGCGGCATGCCGTTCTTCTATCTGCCATTCCGGCAGCGATTCCAGCCGGGTCTCAATTTCAGCTTCTACGTGAAGACCGCGGGAAACCAGGCGGCCGTCGCGCAGGCGATGCAGCGTGAGGCGCTCAAGCTGAACCGGGATGCGATCTTCACGACGACTTCGTTTACGCAGTCGATTGAAGGTTCGCTCTATCCGCAGCGGGTGGCCGCCATGCTGTTGGGGTTCCTGGGCACGGTGTGCCTGCTGCTGGCGGGCATCGGGCTCTACAGCGTCATGAACTATGCGGTCAGCCAGCGGACACGCGAGATGGGCATTCGCGTAGCGCTCGGCGCGCGGCCCACCCAGATCCTGGGCGCAGTGTTGAAGGAAGGCTTGGCGCTGACGGCCGCTGGCCTGGGCTTGGGGGCGGGCTGTGCGTTGGCGCTCGCTCCGTGGGTGAACTCGCTGCTCATCCGGATGACGGCCGTGGATCCTCCCACCTTCGCCGCCGCCGCCGGCTTCCTGGCCGTTGTCGCAATGGCCGCTACTTTGCTGCCGGCGGGACGCGCCGCGACGACCGCTCCGACAACAGCGCTCCGCAGCGAATGACGGGTAGTCAGGTGCGACAGGGGGAACGAAGAAAGGGCGTGCCCTTTCGAATCGCGGCATTTCTTGCCGCCGATGGTGGAACCTTTTACCGTCGAGCCACAGCGCGGCACCTGGAGCTTTTGCCTTTTGGTTTGAGGATTTCTGTGGCGTCCGGTTCCGGCCGGGCCTCCATGCCAGATGCTTGTTCGCCTGCGGCACAGCCCTTCGAGCCAGTGCCAGGATTTGATTGTTTTGAGGTAGATAGATGGCCGTGGCGACGGATATTCATGATTCTGGTCGTCCCGGCTGGTCATAAAAATGGTCTGGATTTGTGTGGGGAAATCGAGAAAGGCCGCAAAGCTGCAATGGTTTAACTTCATAAGGAGCTTTACCATGCAAGCAAGCAAAATCAAGAAGATCGATCCAGACAAGAAGTTTCGCCGGGTTCTGGCGGCCAGTACACTCGCCGGAGACAAGGTGCGGAACGCCGTAGGCGAAGACCTCGGCAAGATCGACGAGATTATGATCGATATTCCAACCGGGCGGATCGCCTATGCGGTCCTGTCCTTCGGCGGAATCCTGCGCATGGGGAACAAGCTGTTCGCGGTGCCTTGGAGCGCGCTCAGAGTGGATGAGGACGAGAAGTGCTTCATCCTTGATGTGGACAGCCGGACCCTTGAGAGTGCGCCCGGGTTCGACAAGGACAACTGGCCCGATATGGCGGACACTACCTGGGGTGCGGAAGTATTCAAGTACTACCGTGCCACGCCGTACTGGGACGACACCGAAACGAAGCAGTGGAGCGCCTCCAACAGGCCGTAGCCATGCCTGGGAAACGCGGAGCAAAACCGGCGAAGAAGCAGGCCTTGCCCTCCACGCAGGCTGGCGAGTATGTGCGGGAGGAGATCGAGCACGTGCGTAAAGGTGAGCACGGCGCGCGCTCCGCCAAGCAGATCATCGCCATCGGTCTGTCGAGGGCCCGCCGGGCTGGAGTGGATATTCCGCCCCCGCCGGGACAGAAGGCCACGAAAGCGACCAGGCGGAAGCCGGATCCGGCACGCTCCAAAGCCACCCAGGCGGCTTTGGAGCGGGAAGGGACGAGTGCGGCTTCCCACGAGTCTCTTTCCAGGCAGGCCCGCGGCAGTGCCAAGCGCCGGGGGCCAGGGAGCCTGAGCCGGGCCGCAGCCAAGGCCGTTCGCACGAAGGGCGCCGAGGGACTTCACCAGGCGGCGATGAAAGCGGCCAAAACACGAGCGCGGCGTACCGCCGGCGAGTAACGGCATCGAGGATCCTGTGCCTGTCGACGGGCAGCGGGCTGATACTGGACGTACCTACCCAATCGGGTGGCCGCGCCCAGCAGCGGCCCGCTGCCCGTGACGCGTGCATACCCGCCGCCCCCGCCCTCACTCACTGCACCTTTCCCCTGGCGTACACCAGCGCCCGAATCCGGTCCCACCGGGGATAATGGGGATGGTCCCTCTCACAATCCCGAGAGGGCATCGCGAACCGATCGCATTGGCTGAGAGGTTCGGAGTGCCAAGGAGGAGCCGGATGAGTGCGGCGAAATCGACCGCCGGTACGCGGCGGCGGGTAAAGAAGTCCTATCTGTTTGAGAAGGTCGTTGATAGCTGGGAAGACTTTCTCCAGCTCGTTTCGGCCGATCCCTTCCGGCACTGGGCCTTCCGTGGGCAACGCGATGCCAGTTGGCAGGTATGGTCCACCGTCAGCCGCGAACTGCGCAGCCGGCACGTGGCGCCCCGCTATTGGACATCGCAGGAACACCGCCTGATCTGGATCTTCCAAAGGAAGGCCAGCGGCTTTCTGGAGAACCTGCCTGTCGTCGCCGATACCCCGCACTGGATGGCGCTGATGCAGCATCACGGCGCTCCGACGCGTCTTGTGGATTTCACGTGGTCGCCCTATGTGGCGGCGTTCTTCGCATTGGAGTCGAGCGTGGAAGATGCCGCCGTCTGGGCCATCAATGCTCCGCAGTTGGGCACCTTCGCGTACGGGCCGGAGTTTGCTCCGGCGCAACGCCCGCCTAGCCCGCAGGAGGTGCTGAACAGCATCGGCGTCCGAGGCAAGGATGCCGTGGCGATCGGCGAGCCCTATTTCAAGAACCGCCGCGTCATTGCCCAGTCCGGAACCTTCGCCTTCCCCTGGGATATTGAGCGGCCCATCGATGAAATCCTGGCCAGTCAGGAGGGGGTCATCGCCAAATTCGTATTGCGCGGCCGTGCCCTCAGAAAGCGGGCACTGGGCGAACTCTATCGCATGAACATCACGAATGCGACGCTATTCCCAGACCTGGACGGCCTGGCCCGCTCGCTGGCGTTCGAACTGGAGTACCACTACGCTTACGATCCCACCGACGGGGAGAGCTAGCGGCAACTCGCATTGCCGGCGTTCGGGAATGCCAGAAACGTGATGCTGGCCGGAGCCAGCCGGATCTTGCCGGCCGCGGTAGGTTGTCCTGTGATCGCCGGCAAGGAATCATCCGCCCCGAGCTTGAGCTCGCGGCCGTTCAGTTGGACCGCCGAACCCGTGAGATCGTCCGCCTTGAGTTCATAACGGCTGGAGGGCAGCGGTGTAAGCAGTTCGAAGGCTGTCGCCCGGTCCGCATTGATCGCCAGAACGGCAACTCCACCCGGCTGACCACGCAGGCAGTGACTATAGAGATGCACGTCGGGCGAACTGGAGGTGCCGGCTTCCAGGACCGTGGTGCCCATGAGCTTGCGCCACGCCAACGCACCCCAGTAGCTGGGCCTGGGCGTCAGGGTTTCCTCATCGATGAGCGCATAGTCGCTGGCGGCGAGAGTATTGTGGGCCACCACCTGTACGCCCCGTTTGGCGAGGCTGCCCAACTGATTCAGATAGCGGAACGTATCCAGGAAGCCGGCGGCCCAGGGATTCCCACCGCATGCCGTCTCGCCGGTTTCCGTGAGCCAGAGCGGCTTACCGGGCTCGAACTGGTCGCGCAGCTTGGTGTAGTAGGCGGCTTCGCGATCCGTGAGAGCGAGCCACTCCGGCGTCAGCGCTGCTTCCGGGCTCGTCTGGGGCGCGCCTTTCATCGCGCCGCATCGCTTGGAGACGCCGCCATAGAAGTGATAGGAGAAGCCATCGACACCACGGCCCGTGGCCTGAAGGATGTCCTTCGTGCTGAGGCCCGAGAAGCCGGTGGCCGCGAGTGCTCCTTCTCCGACCGAGCCGGGTCCCAGGATGATCATCTCCGGCAGCGACTCCTTCGCGAAGGCTTTGAAGGCCGCGAAGTCGCGCCCATAGGCCGCCGCGTCGTAGCCCTTCGGAGCGCCGCCGATGGCTGCGAAGTTGGGTTCATTGAAGAGTTCGGCCGCGGCGATGCGGCCGCCTGCTGCCTTGGTGAACGCCGCGAACTTGCGAGCCTGGTCAGGGGTCCAAACGCCATGGCTGTCGCGTACCCCATCGCTGACGGCGAACGAGGTGATGATGCGCGCATCGGAGGCGCGGGCGAAGTCGACGACACCCCGCCATTGGCCACGGGTCAGAATGCCTCCGAAGCCCGTGGGCGGCGTTGCAGGAGCCGGAGTATCGGCGTCGTGGAAGTAAGTGGAGTTGGCCCAGGTGCCGCTGACGCGCACATAGGCCGGCCCGAGAGCCGCCGCCAACTTGCGCAATCTGGGATTGGACAGGTCGATGGGTTGCCGCATGCGGAATGCGGTGGGGTCGAGTCCGGGGACTGAAGGCGCTGCCGCGGCTGATTCCGCCGCCGCTCCGGATGGCTTGCGGTAGGGCGCCCAGAAGCGTCCCCCTGTCACCTCCACCATCTCTACGTTGAACGACTGGAAGCGTTCATCTACTGACCCAATGCGCTGCATCTTTGCCGGAGCGATGGCGATTGGGTCCGCCGCCGACAAGGGTAGCGCTGGAATTGCCAGCACCAGCAAGGCCCACCTGGCATGATGCCGGATGGTGCCGCGTGCAGAATCTACTGCTCTATGCACTGTTGCCTCCAAGTCCGAAACCACTGGCTGGCGGTTACTTCTTTGCCTGAGCGAGGCCCTCAATCAGATCGAGGCGCGTCTTCAGCGGATCCGGTTTAGCCGCCGGCCCGCCGGTGGTGAAATCCATCAACTGATCCGACTCCGGTTTATAGGCGGGCCATTCGGGCAGGCCGGCTCCGTTGGGATTGCCGGTCTTGGCGAAGTTCGCCCAGTAAGCGTTGGCTGCACGGGCAATCGCCTGATCGGCGGCTGTCAGGTCCTTCCCGTAGCGGGCAGCGACGGTGTCGAACACAAAGGGGATCTCAGTGGCATGAGGGGCGCCGCGCTTCCACTGATTCCTCATCGATTCCGCGACATAGGAGAAGCGGAACTCATATGCCTTCTGGCCGGCCTGGACGAGCGATCGCACAGTATACCGGGCGGGCTCCACCATCATCTGATCAGCCGCCATCGAGATGCCGACTTCCATCACCTTGCCCGTGCCGTCCGGATCGTAGGCTGCCTTGGCCTTGGCGCTGTTGGCTCCAAATGGAGCCAGCAGATCCTCCATCGTCCGGCCCCGCGGGAAGCCGATGTCCGCGCTGTTGGCGCCGGCCATGATGGGGATCTTCGCACCGCGGCCCGCTGCATAGGCTGCGCCGGGCGACTCGACCACGACTTTCCCATCTAGCATGGGACCGGCGTAGGTTGGCGTGCCCATGGAGGCCATGTTCAGGCCCGCTACTATGGCCTCCGCCGGGAGCTTTCTTAGCGCGGCGAGTGCGGCTGCGTCGCTGCCTTCAATGCCCGCGCTCTTGGCAAACGCGAGTCCCACTGATTCTCCAGAGGGCATTCCGGTTGGTCCCTGGCGATCGACATAGCGGTCACCCATCAGCGACGAGCGGCCTCCGCCGGATTCGATTACCGCCTTCTGAATGAGACCAGCAGCCAGGGGTGAAGTCATCATCGTGAGCACCGACCCGCCGCCGGCAGACTCACCAAAGAGAGTGACGTTGCCGGGGTCGCCACCGAAGGCGGCCGCGTTCCGGCGAACCCACTTCAGCGCCGCGATCTGATCCATGTAGCCGTAGTTGCCCAACGGCTCGTTGGGGTTCTCCTTGCTCAACGCCGGGTGCGCAAAGAAGCCGAACCGGCCCAGGCGGTAGTTGAAGCTGATGAACACAATCCCGTGCTTTGCGAACTGTGACCCGTCGTAGACGGCCGGGGAACTGCCACCGTTCACGAATCCGCCGCCGTAGATCCAGACCATCACGGGGAGCTTCTTCGCCGCCGGCTTCTCAGGCAGCCACACGTTCACATACAGGCAGTCTTCCGCGGGCGTGACGCCCAGCGGCGCAGCGTCGCCCGGGAACGGCTTCTGCATGCAATCGGCGCCGTATTCGACGGCCGGCCGGACTCCGGTCCAGCTTTTGGCCGGCTGGGGAGCGCGCCAACGCAAGTCGCCCACCGGAGGCGCGGCGAACGGGATGCCCTTGAAGGAAGCCACTCCGTCTTTGACGGAGCCCTTCAGCCGGCCGGTATCGACCTTCACTTCATCGGACGCGGCGAACGCGGCCGTCGCAGTCAACAGCGAAAACACAAGGAGAGAGCGCATCTTCGGAATACCTTTCCAGAAATCTGTTCGCGACAAGATCATGGCTGAACGATGAACTCCGCATGCAGGGACGCGGATGCATCCTGGCCCACCCAGACGTCAAAGTTCTCGGCGTCAAGAACCCAGCCTTTCGACGCCGAGCTCCAATAGCTAAGTTCGGCTTTGCCCAGCGAGAACCGGACCGTCTTCTTCTCGCCCGCCTTGAGCCCTACCTTTTCGAAGCCCTTCAGTTCACGCACCGGCCGCGAGGCGCCGCCGGCTCGCTGATGGATGTAGAGCTGGACTACCTCGGTGCCTGCCCGCGCGCCCGTGTTCTCGATATCCACTGAGACTTCGACCGGCGTGCCCAGCTTCACCTGGGTGTTCGCGATCTTGAGATTGGACACCGCGAATTTCGTGTAGCTCAAGCCATGGCCGAAGGGGTACAGCGGAGCACCGGACTGGTCCCAGTAGCGGGAGGAGAAGCCGCGGCCTCCTTCCGGTTGATGGGTTGTGTTGTGGGCGTAGTAGATGGGGATCTGGCCCGCATTGCGCGGCCAGGTGATGGGCAGTTTGCCGCCCGGATTGGCGTCGCCGAAGAGAATGTCGGCGATGGCGTTTCCACCCTCATTGCCGGAATGCCAGGCCTCGAGGATCGCCGGAATGTGCGTCGATGCCCAGGTGATGTTCAGCGGACGGCCGTTCACCAGAACGAGAACAACCGGCTTGCCTGTGGCAGCGACCGCCTCCATCAGTTCCTGCTGCCTGCCGGGCATCTCGAGCGAACTCTGCGACGCGAGTTCGCCGCTCATCATCGCCCCTTCGCCCAGCGCCAGGACGACAACGTCAGAGCGCTTGGCCAAGTCGACGGCCTTTGAGAACTCCTGCCGGGCTTGCGCTTCCGTCCAGGGCTCTGCGCTCTTCATGCCGAAGAGATCTTCGAACATCGAGCGGAACTGCTTGGCAATCTGAACGCCGGCGGCGGACTCGACCCTGGCACTGCCGCCGAGCTTGGTCCGGATCCCCTCCAGAACCGTGACGGTGGTGCTGGCATCGACGTCAAAGCCGCTCCACATGGTCAACATGTCGCGCTTGGCGTCGGCCAGAGGACCGATGACGGCGATGGACTTCACTGCGTCCTTCGACAGGGGCAGCAAACCGCCTTCGTTGCGCAGGAGGACGGCTGTCCTCTGTGCGGCTTCTCTCGCAATCGGGCGGTACTCCGCCGCGCCGACGACCGCCTTGGACCGCTCCTCGTCCACATAGGGATGGTCGAAGAGGCCGAGTTGGTACTTCGCGGCCAGGATCGGCCGCACCGCCTGCTCCACCTGGGCTTCAGTGATCCTGCCGGCCTTCACCAGCGCGAGGAGGTTCTCGTTGTAGGTTCCGCTGGCCATGTCCATGTTGACGCCGGCGGTGAACGCGCGGAAGGCTGCGTCCTTGCGGTCGCGGGCAAAGCCGTGCGTTACCAGGTCGCCAATCGAATTGGCGTCGCTCACCACAAACCCCTGGAACTTCCAGGTCTTCCGCAACACATCCTGCAGCAGGAAGGAATTGCCCGTGGCCGGTACGTCATTGAGATCCATGTAGGCGCTCATGAAGGTGGAGACGCCCGCATCCAGCGCTGCTTTGAAGGGCGGGAAATAGACGTTCCAGAGTTCAGAGTCGGAGATGTACGAGGAGTCGTAATCACGGCCCCCATCCGCCGCGCCATATCCAGCAAAGTGCTTCGCGCAGGCCAGGATGTGATCCTGGCTGGTCAGGTCGTTCCCCTGGAATCCACGCACTTGTGCACGGGCCACCATCGCGCCGAGGAATGGATCCTCACCCGCGCCCTCGATCATGCGGCCCCAGCGCGGATCTCGGGCAATGTCCAGCATCGGCGCGAAGGTCCAGGTGATGCCTGAAGCCCGCGCCTCTTTGGCGGCCACTCCATGCACCCGTTCGATCAGTGAGGCGTCCCAGGAGGCAGCCAGCGCCAATGGCATCGGAAACAGCGTCTTGAAGCCATGGATGACATCAAGCCCGAAGATCAGCGGGATGTGTAGACGCGTCTCTTCCATCGCGACTTTCTGGAGCCGGTTGATATCCCCCGGTTTCGAGATCCACAGGATGGATCCGGCCTGTCCCTTGCGAATGGCATCCTCGGGCTTCGGCGAGCCGGGTACAAAGGCAATGCCCCCAATCTGGGCGAGCTGGCCGATCTTTTCTTCCAGCGTCATGCGTCCCAGTAGAGCGTCGGCCTTGGCGGTGACGTTCGGCCTTCCGGCCGGTTGTGCCTGCGCCATGAAGGCCAGGCTTGCGGCCATCAGGGCGATTCCTGCGACGAAGTACTTCATATGACTGCTCCAGATCTACGTTGAACCGGTTACCGCCGGCGTCCCGGCCGGGCTGTGTGCGCGTGCGCGTTCCGATAATACTCTCCGGAGGTTGCTCCGGCAATTGAATCAATCGAATAACAGTAATAACCGAGGCGAAACAATCCATCCGCCTCCCCCTGTGTCAGAGAGGAAAGACTCCGAACACGAGGCACGCCAGAGTCATCAGGACCGACGCGCCCAACAGCAGGGGCGCCGTGAATCGCTGGTGTTCCGCTAGATCTACCCCGGCCAAACCAACGATGAGGAAAGTGGCCGGCGTCAGGGGGCTCACCGGGAAACCCGTTGTCATCTGCCCCAGCAGCGAGGCCTGCGCCACGTGCACTGGAGCGACACCCAGCATCCTGCCGGCGTCCGCAATCACCGGCATCACACCGAAGTAGAACGAATCCGGGTCGAAGAGCAGGCTCAGCGGCATGGAGAGGACCCCCAGCACGACGGGGATGTGCCTCGCCATCTCGGCCGAGACCAGCCGGATGGAGAACTTCGCCATTTCCGTGAGCATGCCCGATTCCTTCAGGATGCCCGTGAAAACGCCCGCCGCGAACAGAATCCCCGCCATCATGAATGCCGTCTTCGCATGGGCTTCCACACGGACGCGTTGGACTTCGATGCCCGGGTAGTTCAGGACCAGGGCGATCGCGGCTCCGATCATAAAGACCACGACCGGTGGCAGGATTCCACTGATCATGATCCCGATCAGGATCACGGTGAGGCCCGCATTCAGCCAGACTTTGCCCGGCCGCCGCAGGGCCTGCTCCTCCAGGGTGAGTTCACGACGCAGGACGAGCACCCCGGCTACTGTTGAGTCGATGTGGAGGCGCCGCTCCTCCCTGACTCCCAGAATCCAGGCGGTCACGAAGACGTAGAGCAGGCCAACGAGTTGGACGGGAATCAGCGGATTGAAGAGATCTGTTACCGGCACGTGCAGCGCCGCGGAGGCACGCAAGGTGGGACCGGTCCAGGGGAGAAAATTGACGCCTGCCGCGAGCGAAGCGGCACAGGCGAGAATCCGCCGGTCGATGCCCACTCGTTCGTAAAGCGGAAGCATCACGGGAATCGTGACGAGGAAGGTCACCGCGCCCGAGCCATCCAGGTGGACGAGCAGCGCCAGCAGCGCGGTGCCAGGCACGATGAGCGCCGGCCGGCTGCCGACCACTTGCAGGATGCGATCGATGAGCGGGTCGATCATTCCGGCGTCGGTCATGATCCCGAAATACAGGATCGCGAACAGGAACATGCCGGCAACGGGTGCGACATTCTGGATGCCCTTCAGGATGAAGGAGCCGGTCTGCAGGCCAAATCCGCTCACTAGCGCCGCACCCACCGGAACGAGAATCAATGCCACCAGGGGCGACATGCGCTTGCTGATAATCAGCGCGAGCAGAACGAGGATGGTGAGCAGGCCTGCCAGCGCAAGCATCAGGGGTGCGCTTCCGGCGAGCCGTCCGGGCACGCAGGCCAAATGATGTGACTGGCGGCGAGGGCCTCAATCTCGCCCTGGGACAGCCCGAGAACTTCAGCCAGGACCGCGGCGCTGTGCTCGCCCAGGCCCGGAGCGGGTTCGCTTACGCGCGCCGGTGTCGCCGACAACTTGACTGGTGGACCCGTCACGCGGTGAGCGCCCGCCTTCGGGCATTCCACGACAGGAAACATGCCGCGCAGGGCCGCCTGGGGATCCTGGGACACCTCCAGGAAATTGCGAACGGGGGAGCAGGGGATCCCGACTGAATGCAGCAGGGCGACCCAGTGTGCGGCGTCCTGTTGGAGAAAGATGGCCGCCAGGATCGCTTCCAGGGCATGCCGGTTGTCCACCCGGCGCGCATTCGTGGAGTAGTCTGGATGACACTCCAGATCCTGCCGGCCGATGACCTGGCAGAAAGCACTCCAAAGCTTGGGGCTGCCGACCGCAATGGAGAAGGCGCGATCCTTGGCCTGGAACACGCGGTAAGGCACAACTGTCGGGAATCCGCTGCCCAAGGGCGCGGGGATCTTGCCTGAACCCAGGAACGACATGTAGTTCGAACTCATGGCCGAGATCATTGAGTCCAGCATCGAGACATCGACATACTGGCCGCGGCCTGTCTGTTCCCGGGCTCTCAAGGCCATCAGGATCCCGATGACCGAGAACAGCCCGGCATTGATATCGGCGACGGCGTAGCCGCTGCGCACCTGCTCCCCGTCTTCGGTGCCTGTGATGCTCAGGAAGCCGCTGGAGCACTCCACGATCAGGTCCATGGCGGCTTCGTCGCGGGACGGGCCGGCCTGGCCGTAGCCGGAGATGGAGCAGTAGACCAGGCGAGGGTTGCGAAGGGCAACGGCCGCGTAGCCGAGGCCGAGCCGGTCCATCGTGCCGGGCCGGAAATTCTCAATCAGGACATCCATCCTGTCGATCAGCCGGCGGCAGAGTTCCAGGCCCTCCGGGCGTTTGAGATCGATGGAGATGCCGCGTTTGCCCCGGTTCAGGCCGAAGAAGAAGGACGAGTCTGTGCCTGCGAAGGGCGGCCCCCAACCGCGGCCCATGTCGCCGCCGGACGGGCTCTCCAATTTGTAGACTTCCGCGCCGAAATCGGCCAGAAGCAAAGTGCAGTACGGGCCGGCCAGGGCGTGGGAAAAATCGAGCACGCGAATGCCCTGCAGCGCGGCGAGGGGCGGAGTGGCCGGATTATCGGGCATGGCTAAACAGGGACTCCTGGTTACGGGACATCGATCTCCATTCGCAGCAGGGCGGCGCTATACGTTTTCCCCTGGGCATCGGTCCGCAGGGAAACGGTGCCGCCTCCGTCCAGGGACTGATGCAGCAGGAAGTTCAACGCGTGCAACTTGGGCAACTCAAAGCGATCGACCCGCCCTTTGCACAACTCACGGAAGTGCTCCTTCACGCGATCGGCGGTGACCTGTTCGACGAGCAGTGGGTAAAGCTCCGGCCGCAGTGCGATCAGGCCGATATTTGTACAGTCGCCCTTATCGCCTGAGCGGGCGTGGGCCACCTCCAACAGGCGCACTCTAGGCATGGACTTCCTTCATGACGACGTTCCAGGAGACTTCCGCTTTCGGAATCAGCGCCGGCCAGTAAGCGACAACCTCTTCCACCTTGGGCCGGCCGCCGACATACGTTACAACGGGCGGTCCGTTCAGCGCCAGGGGTGCGATCTCCCGTGTGAAGCGCTCCACTGCTTTGCGATCCTTGCCGCGCACGCCGACGCGCAAGGCGACTTCCGGCGTATCCGGATGGGAGGGGCCGGACAGCGCATCGCCGTGGCAGGCGTTGGCTCCGATGTATTCGGCGTGGATGGCATCAAAGGTGAGGCCGAGATGGTCCAGCCTGGCGCGCAGGATCTCCTCCGCTTTGCGTGCCTTTCTGGCTGCGTCGGGCCAGCCGTAGACCAGCAGGCCGATGGCCCGGAACCCGCTGGTGTAACTGATGGAGACCTTGGAGAAGTCAGTCGCTGGGCGCCCGGCCGCGCCGCTGAGGCGGACGCGATCGGTTCCGTCCTGTTCAAGGTCGATGGAGGTGAAGTCGGCAATCACATCGGGCGTGATGTAGGTACTGGGGTCGCCAATCTCATAGAGCAACTGCTCAGTGACGCCCGGCACGTTCACCCTGCCGCCAGTGCCCTGGTGCTTGGTGATGACCACGCCGCCCTCTCGCCCGATCTCCGCGATGGGGTAGCCGATGTTGTCGAACTCGGGAATGGACTCCCAGTCGTACTGGCAGTTGCCGCCGGTAGACTGCGTCCCGCATTCAATCGCGTGTCCGGCCACGGTGCCGGCGGCGAGGCGGGCCCAGTCGTCCATCCGCCAGCCGAACTCGTGGATGGCTGGACCCAGCGTCAGCGCTGCGTCGGCGCAACGGCCGGTGATCACGATTTGCGCCCCGCGGCCCAGTGCCTCCGCGATGGGCGCCGCCCCCAGGTAGACATTCGCGCTCTGCACCCGGGAACGGATGACCGCGAGGGGTTCGCCGGTGTCCATGTTGCACAGGGGCACTCCGCGGTCGAGCAGTTCATCCAAGCGGGGCAAGATGTCGTCACCCAGCACCACTCCGATCTTCACGCCGTTGGAAACGCCGGCCCGCTGTAACGCCAAGGCGGCGGCCTCCGCACAGGCTATTGGATGGACCCCTCCGGCGTTGGCCACCACCTTGATGCCGCGCTCGACGATATCGCGAGCGCCGCGCCCGATCATTTCGACAAAATCACGGGCGTATCCCGCGTTTCCGTCCCGCGCGCGTTGCTTCTGCAGGATGGACATCGTGACCTCGGCCAGGTAGTCGAGAGTCAGGTAGTCGATGGGGCCCTGCCGCATCTGCAGCAGGGGAGCCTCCAGCGAGTCGCCCCAGAATCCCTGGGCGTTGGCCACACGGATCGTGTCCGCGCCGGTCATTGCCCACACTCGGTGTCGTGGCCGCGTCGAAAACGCATAAGCTCCACCATAGTGCGGGCGTGGCTTTATAACAATTGAATTATTCCTATCCCAGTGATCCGGTTGTGTTATGAATCACTCGGAATCCACGTGGCGAATTCGCGGCGCCGGCCGCAGCGCCTTGCAGCCGGCGATCAGGGCTCTCAGGAAGGCCGTAGCCGCGGGAGACAGGGTGCGGCCCGACTTCTGGATGGCGACGATCCGTCTCGTGAGGCCCGGTTCCTTGAGGATGCGTGAGCCCAGTCCGCCCAACTCGGAGGCTTCGAACGCGGAGGTCGGCAGGAAGGTGATGCCCAGTCCCGCTTTCACCATGCCGATTGCGGTGGACATGTAGGTCGCCTCATAGGCCGGCACGGGAAAATGGCCCATCGACTGGAAGGCGCGATCCACCAGGATGCGCACGCTGCTCTGCTGGCTCATGAGGATCATCGGTTCGGTGATGAGCTGCTTCAATTGGATGGACCGTCGCTTCCCCAGCGGCGAGCCGGGCGGGAAGACGACCCGCATCTGGTCGTTGAACAGCGGGACCACCTGAATGGCCGGCTCGGCATCGGCGAAGCTGCCGATGCCGAAGTCCACCTCTTCGTTCTTGACCTGCGCCAGCACCACCTGGGCGACGGCATCGCGCAGCGAGACGGTGATGCCCGGTTGTTGCTGGCGGAACTCCGCGATGATCCGCGGCAGGATGGTCGAACAGACGGAAGGCAGGCCGGTGACGCTGACTGAGCCCCGGTCGCCTGTGGCGAGCTCCCGGGCGTTGAGGATCACCGAGTCGATCTCCCGCAGCAGGCGCTGGATCACCGGGGACAGTTGCTGGCCGATGCGCGTCAGTTTGACGGAACGTGTGTTGCGATCGAGCAGGCGAACCCCAATCGTCTCCTCCAGTTGGCGGATCTGCACGGTCAAGGCGGGCTGCGAGACGTGCAGTGCCTGGGCCGCGCGGGTGAAGTTGCCGGCGGCGGCGATGGCGGCGAACGCTTCAAAGTGACGGAGGTTGAGATTCGTCATGGCCATCAGCGTACATTATTACTGCAATCTGAATTATTCAATTGCCTCATCAGCCCCGCTGAGATACTGTGCGGGGATGCTGCGATTCCTGCGTTTGTGGTTCGAGACCCTGGCGTTTGCCCTATTCCTGCTGGCGCTGGGCCCACAGGCCGCCGCCAAGATCGTCCGCATCTCCGTCGAAGAGCGGGAATCACCGGCCTACGGAGGCAGGGACTTCGGCGCCGGGCCCTATGAGCGCCTCTCGGGGCACGTCTTCGGCGAGTTGGATCCGTCGGACCCAAGGAACGCGATCATCACCGACCTCCAGTTCGCGCCGCGCAATGCGCGGGGGATGGTGGAGTACTCCGCTACCTTCACGCTGCTCCAACCCATCGACCCGGCCAAGGCGAGCGGGGTCCTGATCTACGACGTTCCGAATCGCGGCAGCCGCCTGTTGCTGGGCGCGCTGCAGGGCGGGGAACCCGGCGATGGTTTTCTCTTCCGCCGCGGGCACGCCATCCTGGCCAGCGGCTGGCAGGGCGACGTCCTCCCCAGAGCCGGCGTGCAGAGCCTGCTTGTGCCGGTGGCGAAGAACCCCGACGGATCCAGCATTACCGGTCCGGTGCTGGCGCGCTTCAGCGACCTGCCGGCCGGCACGGCCAGCATGCCGGTGACGGGGCAGATGCCGCGGCGTCCTTACCTTGCCGCCAGCCTGGATACCTCGAAGGCGCTGCTGACGAAACGAGCTTCGGAAGAAGGGGCAGTGATCCCGCTCGCGCCTACGGAGTGGGCCTTCTCGAACTGCGCGGCACAGCCGTTTCCCGGAGTGCCGGATCCCGGCTTTCTCTGCCTGAAGCAGGGGTTTGAGCCCGGCCAGCTCTACGAACTTACCTACACCGCGAAGGACCCGCTGGTTCTCGGCATCGGCTTCGCGGCCACGCGCGATACGGTTTCGTTCTTCCGCCGCGAAACCATAGATGGGGCCGGCACGGCAAATCCGATGGCCGGCCGGATCCGGAACGTAGTGTCGCTGGGCATCTCACAGTCGGGCAACTTTGTGAAGTCGTTTATCCATCTGGGCTTCAACCAGGACGAGCAGGGCCGGCGGGTCTGGGACGGCGCGGATGATCACATCGCCGCCCGCCAGACTCCGATGAATTTCCGCTTCGCGGTGCCCGGAGGGTCGGCCGGAATGTTTGAGCCGGGCAGCGAGGCTGTGCTGTGGTGGGCGGATACGCCGGATCCGGTGCGCGGCCGGAAGACCGATGGACTGCTTCACCGGTGCAGTCTCTCGGCGACGTGTCCGAAAATCTTCGAGACATTCGGTTCGGCCGAATTCTGGGGCCTGAAGATGTCGCCGGGGCTGGTAGGCACGGCAGCGAAGGCGGACATTCCTCTGCCTCCGCAGGTACGGCGTTATTACTTCCCGGGCACGACGCATGGTGGAGGTCGAGGCGGGTTCAATGTCTCGATCCCGCCTGGCGGTGGGCGCTGTGTGCTGCCCGAGAATCCCAATCCACAGTCGGACTCGATGCGCGCCCTGCTCGACGCCCTGGTAGAGTGGGTGACCAAGGAGGTTGAGCCTCCGCCCAGCCGCTATCCAAGGCTGGACCAGGGACAACTCGTGCGCGCCGAGCACGGGGCCATGGGCTTTCCTGCGATCCCCGGGCGTCCCTTGCCAGACCAGTTGCTCAACACGTTCTACGACTATGACTTCGGCTCGCAGTTCAACTACAACGACCTCTCGGGAGTGATTGCCGTTCAACCTCCAGCCAGGAAGCAGATCATTCCGGGACTGGTGCCCAGGGTGGATGCGGATGGAAACGAGGTGGGCGGCGTGCCATCTTTGCAGCATCAGGCGCCGCTGGGTACGTACCTGGGCTGGAACGTGACCGCGGCCGGCTTCTACCAGGGACGGGGCTGCGGCTTTGTGGGTGGCTTCGTTCCGTTTGCCGCGACTCGTGCGGAGCGGTCGGCCTCCGGAGATCCGCGCCCATCGCTGGAAGAGCGCTATCCCACGCATGAGTCGTTTGTCGAGGCCGTGCGTGCGGCGGCCTCCCGGCTGGTCCGCGACCGATTCCTCCTCAAGGAGGACGCGGACCGGCTGATCCGGGAGGCGGCGGCGAGCAACGTCCGGCAATGAGTCGGTGGGGTGCGGTCTGCTGCTCAGGCTTTGCCGGATTCCTCCCTGATCCACACGATGGACGTAGGCTCCGGCGGTTGCGGCCGGCGTCCGCTCGCATCGGGCCGGGGCTCCTCTGGAGGCAGCGGCAAGCCGGGCTCCCTGTTCTTGCGGGCGAAGTTCGGGATCGCCAGCATCGGGCTGCCGTCGGCGAACTTCCCGTTCAGTACGACAATCCCGCCAAGCATGTCGCCCTTCCACTCCGGAGTGAGCGGCGACGCCGGGCCCAGCTTCTTTGTGATGTCCTGGTCATCCCGCTCGATGTTGTAGATGAGCGGTCCGTAGCGAAGCGCCACCTTGCCGCGCGTGGCCTCGATCTTCTCGATAGCCTTGACGCGCTGGGGTTTGAGAGGTAGCTCCAGTTCGATCCGGTCGCCCGCCTTCCAGGTCCGGGCGATCACCGCATAGCCCTTCTCCTTCGAGGCTTTCACCGCCTTGCCATTCACCAGGATCGAGGTGATTCCGTTCGAGTCCGGTGAGGGCTTGTACAATTCGCTCACGCCCCGGTCGGGCATCCGGATGCGCACACTGAACTGCTTCGACTCCTTGGGATTCACCGTGATGGCCACCTTGCCGCTCCACGGATAGTTGGTTTCCTGCACCATCTCCACATCGGTGCCGGCGACCTTCTCCAAAACAATGGTGCTGCCGACGAAGAGATTGACGTAGACGGAATCGGGGGTCCTTGAATACGTCCATGTGGGCAGCATCAGCAGCGTGCGCGGGATGTTGCCGACACAGCAGGGGCAGACGTGCCACGCGTATCTGGGCACCACTTCGTCGAGCGGATTGTCGTAGTAGAAGTACTTGCCCGAGAGATCGACTGAGCCCAGCAGGGCGTTGTACAGCGTGTCTTCATAGACGTCGACATACTTCGCTTCGTGATAGGCCAGGTGCATCTTCCAGTGGAAGAAGATCGCTCCGCAACTGGAGCACGCTTCGCAGTAGCCCTGGTTCCGCAGCGAATAGTTGGGGCCGAAGCCCTCATCGGTCTCGCCGCTGCCGATGCCGCCCGTCAGGTAATACTTGCGGTTCACCAGGTTGTGCCACAGCGACTTCACCGCGCTCTGGTAATCGGGATCGTGTGTCTCCACGGCTACATCCGCCATACCCGAGTAAGTGTAGGCCGCGCGCACCGCATGGCCCACGGCCTCATACTGCTGGGTCACCGGCAGGTGGCTCTGGTCGTACTCCTGCTGCTCGCGCGGACCGGTTGCCGTGGCATAGCGCGAATCCAAGAGGTACTTCGCGAGTTGGATGTAGTTGTCGCCCTTGCCGCCGCCCTCCATGTCGTTCACAAAGCGGCCAAAGCGGACCAGGCCCTGCTCGATCTGCTGATGCCCGTCGAACCACGGTTTCTTCGGAGCGGGGCCCAGATTGTTGTACCAGCAGTCTGCCAGTTTCTTGGCGGCATTGTACAAACGGGCGTCCTTCCGCTCCGTCATCAGGTAGTGGTTGATGGCCGATTCCAGGAAGTAGCCGGCGACGTAGCCTTCGTGGTCGCCTCGATGCGCCGGGTCCCAATGCTTGTAGCCTGTTGTGTCGACCACCTTGCCGTCGCGGCCTTCCCTCGACAGCGTGAACGCGGTCTGCAGGTACCCGTCCGGCTCCTGAGCGGCGAGGATCTTGGGAATCCAGTCGTCGAGCGTGGCGCGCATCTTGCGGTGCGCCGCGAGGATTTCGGCGTCTCCCTGCGGGTCCACCATCAGGGCGATGCTCATCGCTTCCACGGTCTGGTGGACCCAGGCGTTCGAGAACACATAGCCCTTGTGCAGGCCGTGCGGCTCACCGCGCAAGGCCTTGCCGGCCTCCACGAAATTGTCGATTCCGCCAGGCCCTACCTGGATGTCGGTGCGGTTGATCTGATCGATGCAGTGCGGAATCCAGTTGACGATCAGCGCCTTCGCTCGCGCGTTCCACAGCGGGCTGGAGATCTTGAAGTTGCGGGTATAGACAGCGCCCAACTGCTGCGCCGGAGGCGGCGTCTCCACCAGTACGTGCAGGGTGGAGATGGACTGCGCCTGGCCGTTGTTGGCTGTCAGTTTTAGGACGTAGGCTCCGGGTGTCGTGAAGGTTGCTGTGGTGATCGGCGCCTTGGGATCGGCAAACGAGATGGATCCCGGACCCGAATCCTTGCTCCAGGCAATCGTCACCGGCGGACCCGTCGGTGCGGCTGGAGGAGGGGCGCCCCGCCGGACCGGCCGGCCCGGATGCGGAACGGGGCCATAGCCGGCCCAGCCGCGCAGGTACGTCTTGCCTGGCAGGATCGTGACCCGGTCGAGGCCGGCTTCAATGTTCAGCGCCGGAGCATCGGCGGCCGACGCGCACGAGATAATGGCGGTATTCAGGAGTGGGGCGAGGACCGCACCTGCCACCGCGGTCCTGCCCGCGTCGCTGAGAAGAGTCCTGCGTGTGATGCCTTTTCCGGACGTTTTACCTTTCATGCCTGGGCGCCTCCAGAATCAGCTTACACGCAATTCGACCGCATTCACGGGCGGCCAAGCCTGTGGTCCGCCGTCAGTAGCGCAGCACTTTCTCCACCGCATCCCGAAGGTCCTGGACACTCGGCAGCGCCATCAGTTCGAGGTTGGCGGCGGAAGGCACAAATGTGTCTTTGGCCGCGACTCTCACCACCGGCGCATCCAGCGAATCCAGCACGTTCTGGGCGATGCGCGCCACGATCTCGCCGCCGAATCCGCCGGTGAGCGAATCCTCGTGAGCCACGACCACGCGGCTGGTCTTGCGGACGCTGCGATAGACCATCTCCTCGTCGAATGGGGCGATGGTCCGCAGGTCCACCACCTCGAGCGACACGCCCTCGCTCTCCATCTGCCGGGCCAGTTCCAGCGCCTGGTAGACCGTACTGCCCCAGGTGACGATCGTCAGGTCACTGCCTTTCCTGCGGATCCGCCCCTGGCCGAAGGGGATGGCGTAGTTGGCATCCGGCTCCAGGGCCTTCGCCTGCATCTTCCGGTAGAGCCCTTTGTGCTCCAGGAAGAGTACCGGGTCGCCGCATCGCATGGCCGTCTTCAGCAGGCCCTTCGCGTCGTCGGCCGAACTGGGGAACACCACGCGCCAACCGGGAATGTGAGCGAAGGTCGCCTCGATACAGGCCGAGTGCCAGGGGCCGCCCTTGATATATCCGCCCGCCGCCACGCGCACCACCATCGGATTGGACCACTGGCCCTGGCTGCGCCAGCGGACCGTCGGGACCTCGTTGCGCAACTGCATCATGGCCGGCCAGATATAATCCGCGAACTGGATCTCCACCACGGGCACGAAGCCGCGCATGGCCATGCCGCTCGCTACGCCAATGATGCTGGCTTCGGCCAGCGGAGCGTTCTCCACCCGGCCCGGAAAGGCGCCGGCCAGCCCGCGCGTCACTCCGAAGACGCCGCCCTTCGGGTCGGCAATGTCCTCGCCAAACATAACGACCCGGGGATTGGCCGCCATCTCTTCGCGCAACGCGTGGTTGATGGCATCGATCATTGTGACCGGCTCCGCCGAAATCGGCTGGGGTGGAGCGGCTATCGGGGTGGGGACCGGCGAATAGATGTGCGCCATCAGGTCGTCCCCGGTTGGTTGCGGCGCGGCATCGGCTTCCAGGGCGGCTTTGTCCACCTCCGCGCGGACGGCTTCGCGTTGCCGGTCGATCTCTTCCCGGGTAATGACCCCATGACGCAAGAGATAGAGCTCCGTGCGCTGGATCGGATCCCTCTCCTGAACCGCCGCCAGTTCTACTTCGCCGCGGTACTTCCGGTGATCGTCGGAGGAGGAATGCGGATCCAGCCGGACCACGTCTGCTTCAATCAGGATCGGACCCGCGCCGTCGCGTACCTGTTGAATGGCTGGGGGCAGGTCGCGGTACATGTCCTCATACCATGTGCCGTCGATGTGGAAGGTGCGCACGCCAAAGCCGCGTGCGATCTGCCGCACCGTGGAGCCGGTCTGCACTTGCTGGCGGGTACTGATCGCAAAGCCGTTGTTCTGCACCGTGAAGACGACCGGCAGGCTCTCGCGGGAAGCCCAGTTGAGGGCCTCGAAGAACTCGCCCTCGCTCGTAGCGCCTTCGCCCGAGGAGACGTGCACCACCTGGTCGGAGCCGTCGAGCTGCAGGGATCGAGCCAGCCCGACCGCCGGCAGATACTGGCTGCCGGTAACCGCAGTCTGGGCAACCAGATGGAGAGCGGGATCACTGAAGTGCTCCGGCATGTTGCGGCCGTTCGAACTCGGATCGCCGCTCCGGCTCAGCATCGCCAGGAAGATGTCCTTCAGCGGCACGCCCAGGCCAATCGCCAGCGCCTTCGACCGGTAGTAGGGGAAGAACCAGTCGTGGCCCGGCCGCAGCAGCATGGTCATGCCGATCTGCAGCTTCTCGTGGCCTCTCGTCGAGGCCTGGAAGGTGCACTTGCCCTGTTTGGCGAAGACCTTCAGCCGAGCTTCCACCAGCGACACAGTGAGCATACGCCGGTAGAGTTCAAGGGTGACGTCGTGGGGGACGATCACGGGGAGGGAATCTGCTCTGGCTGCCATACAGCCTAAGTTTGTCCAGATTCGTATCCCGGCGATAGGACTTATGTCACAAAGCCCCGCCGGACTACTCCAGCGGTAGGTAGATATCGGTAATCAAACGCTCGGGCGGCGTGCTGCGCGGATCATTGCGGTAATACTCAATCGAGGCGGTCCAGGCGGCTTCGCGGCCGCTTTGGGGCAGCCATTCGCCGCACAGCCGGGCGTAGGTCAGTCCCAACAGATGGTAGGGACCGGAGTGCCGCAGGACGGCAAATTCCCGCTCCGGCAGTTCGACCACATCCAGTCCGGCAGGCGGCGCCGTGCCTGGCTTTACCTTCAAGGCGGCGTCGTAGCGCTGCGCGGCCGGTTCGGTGGCGTCCGGATCGTCGTGAACGATGCCGAAGTATTCCAGCCCCGGACCCAGCAGCCGCGCCGGGCCCGCCAGCGCGAACAGGCGCTGCCACGCTTCGCCCACTTCGGCGTAGGGCCCCGTGTGGCGGGCGGCAACGGCCCAGCGCGCCGGCAAGCGCAGCAAGTGCACGGACTGGGCCTCCCGGAACTCGGCCGGCGACTCGCCATAGCGGGCATGAAACGCGCGCGTGAAGCCCTCGTGGCTTTCATAGCCCGCCTCCAGGGCGATGTCGATGATGGGCCCGGCGCCCTGCTGCAGCCGGCCGGCCGCGCGCTCCAACCGCAGCCTCCGGACGTGCTCCTTCACCGGTTCGCCGGTCATCCCGCGGAAGATGCGGTGGAAGTGGAAGGGCGAGAAGCAGGCCACCCCGGCCAGATGATCCAGTGACAGCTCCTCGTCGAGGTGGTCTTCGATGTAGCGCATCACGCGCAGTACCCGCTGTTGGTAGCTCATGCAAGCTGGACCGGCGCCGAGGCCTTCTTCACCGGATAGCGGACCACGGTCTTGAGCTTCTCAGGAGCGGTTCGCCGCGGGTCCGACAGGTAGATCTCGTGGTGCGGGCCTACCAGTTCCAGTCCGTTCGCATCCGCATGCTGTTTCAGCACGGCAATCGTCTCCGCCACCTGGTCGTAAGGACCAACGTGAAGCGCCTGCAGGCAGCGGCCTTCCCTGCGGGTGACCAGTTCGACCCGCTGGACGGTCTCCGTTTTGCCTTTCCCGATGAGTTGGGCGGCGGTCTGCCGCACCTCCTGTTTACCGATCGCAGCCGGCACCGGCATCAGTAGTTGCCAGTCGGTGATAGCCGTGTAGACACTCTCCAGCGGCGCCACCGGAAACGTCTCCCGCCCGCTGAACTTACGGGTCATCTTGATCGTGTACACCATGGGGTACAAAGCGCCGATAGCGTCCTGGAACTCCGGTCCGCCCGGTTGACCGTGACCGGCAATGGAGAGATAGTGCGTGGCTGGAATCTCGACGATTGTGGGCTTTTTAGAGCAATTCAGCTTAGCCATGCACCTACGATACGGCTTCCCGTTGCCGGAGTCTTGACCGTTCTTGCGAACTACTCAGGCAAACGCCCGGCCAGGGTTTTCGACCAGCAGCGTGCGCCAGTAGGGAGACGGCAGCAGGGGCAGAAAGCCGCTGTACAGATACGTGTAGCCCCGGTAGTCGCCTCCGCCCTTCTCGCCCACGTGATACCAGCCGGCATCCTGCGAGATCAACACCTGCCGGAGCAAGCCGCGGCCCTGCATCCACTCGACACATTCACGATGCCACTGCGCCGAGGATTCGCTGATGCCGTCGAACTCCACCCAGGCGCCCGCCCGCGCCACGGCTTCGTGGAACTTGTGATCCTTCTCGCTGTGGGCGTGCACCCAGATGAACTTCGAGGCCGGGCAATGCAGGCCTGCCAGGATCTCCAGTTGAGCTTCGGCCGCCGGTCCGCCGCCATTCGTATGCGAGGCGATCGGCAGTCCGGTCTCCAGGCACGCGATCGCTGCCGCCTCCACAAGTTTCCGGTCGAGCGGCTCCAGAGGGTAGCCGTTCACCGCCGTCTTGATGAACCGCGGCTTCAGCCCGTTGATCCCGCCCTTCCACTCCGCCACATAGCGCTTCGCCAGCTCACGAGCGGATTCCTGTTTCGCGAACTCCGGCACACCCGAACGGTTCGCGGCCCCGTAGATGCCCGTGTTGGTCCAGATCTCGATGCCGGAGGCCTCCTGCAGTCGCGCGCAAAGCCGCCCGTCCCGGCCCAGATAGTTGGGCGTACACTCATGCAGCCGCACGCAGCCGAATTGCTTCAGCTCCTCGAGCTTCGGCTTGGCGAGTCGGAACACCTCGTCCGCGTCATATCGCGACGGCGACGCCTTCGCGGCTCCAATGAAATCAACCAGAATGTGTTCGTGGACCAACACATTGCCGGGGACCGTTGGCCCGGATTGTGCCATCACGGCCCCCATAATGAACTCTCGCCGGCGCATGCGGCGATTGTATCGCCTATCGTGCGATCCCTGTGACCACCGTGTGCGGCGAGTGCGGCACGGGGTGCGCCTCGATCTGGGTGAAACCCGCGGCCCGGTGCATGGCCTCGTACTCTCTAAACGTATAGGCGTCTCCGCCCGGCGTGGAGATCAGCATGACCATGCTGAACGCCGCCGGCATCGGCGGAGTCACCCGATCCTCATTCGGAACGAACTCCAGCGTCGCGGAGAGGCCGCCCGGCTTGAGCGCCGCCCGCACCTTCTTCAGCAACTCCGTACACGTGGGGGTGTCGAAGTGATGCAGGAAATTGGTGAGGAGAACGGCATCATACGGTCCGCCGAAGTCCACGTCGAATGCGCTGCCCGGCAGCCGTTCAAACTGGTGGGCCACGCCGGCCTTCCGCGCATTCTCCTCCGCTACGTCGAGCACCTTGGGCCAGTCGCAGGCGACAATCTTCGCCTCGGGATGCCTTTTCGCGATCTCGATGCCGAATAGTCCGTGGCCCGCGGCAATATCGAGAATCCGCAAAGGTCCAGTGCGTCCGTTCAGGACAACGGTGCCCAGCGGCCCGGCCAGTGGCGCCATCATCGGCGCCATGCTGTGCGCAAACTCCACCCAGATCGGATTGTCCGGTTCGACGCTGCCTTCGCCTGGCAGGGTCGTTCGTCCGCTACGTACGATCTCCGTGAGATTGTCGTACGAGGCCTTCATCTCGGACAGTCCCAGGAAGCGGGCTGTGGAATGGAGCGACGTCGGCGAATTGGGATCCAGGAACAACGCGCTGGTAGGCGTATGGCTGTAAATCCCGTCGGCCTTCTGCAGCAGGCCCATGATCACCAGGAAGTCGCAGAGGATGCGCGTGCCACGCGGCGACGCCGAGCAGCGTGCGGCCAGGGTGAGTGCGTCGGCTGGACCCTGTCCGACCGCGCGGAACAAATCCAGTTCGATTGCGGTGCGCAACGCGGCGGAACGTTGGTGCGCATTCAGGTTCTCGAAAATCAGCCCCGGATTGGGGGCGGGATCCATGGCAATCCCAGGTTGCATGGCAAGCCTCCTCTATTGAGGACAGGATAGCGCCACGGATCCCCTGGTTTCCAAGAAATCTTTACTGTTTGATAACGGTTCCGTCGCGCCGCCGGACTTCGCCCCAACCGCCGTTCATCTTCTGCCGTTCGCCGCGTTCGCCGTACCCGAAGGGATACTTCTTGGCGGCTGCTTCATTCACTTCGATGCCCCAGCCGGGCGCCTCGGTGATGTAGTAGTAGCCGTTGCGGATCTCGGGGCAGCCCGAGAAGACTTCCTTCACCCGCTCGGGGAACTCATAGCTTTCCTGGATGCCGAAGTTTTGGCAAACCAGGTCGAGTGTGATGTTCGCCGCGTGGCCGATGGGGGACACGTCGCCCGGACCGTGCCAGGCCGTCTTGACGCCCATCATCTCGCCCATCGCCGCAATCTTGCGGCAAGGCGTCAGGCCGCCGGCCTGCGTGACGTGGATCCGGATGAAGTCAATGAGCCGCTCCGCGATCAGCGGCGTCCATTCGTGCGGACTGTTGAACAGTTCGCCCATGGCCAGAGGCGTGGAGCACTGCTGGCGGATCTGGCGGAACCAGGTGATGTCCTCGGGAGACAGGGCGTCTTCCAGGAAGAACAGGCGGAACTTCTCCACTTCCTTGGCGAGACGCACGGCCTGGATGGGCGAGATGCGCTCGTGCACGTCGTGCAGCAGTTCGATCTCGTCGCCCAGCTCTTTCCGGCAGTACTCGAACATCTTGAGCGCGCGGCGGATGTAGTCTTCGGGCTCGAAAACCGGCTTGTCGTGGAGCTTCTCCACCTTCACTTCGCTGCCGCCGGAGCCATAGCCGGCCTGGCCGGGTACGCCGATCTGGACACGGATATGACGGAAGCCGCGTTCAATGAACTTCCTGGCGTTGGCGACCAGTTGCGGGAAGTCGGCGCCCGAGGCGTGGCCATAACAGTCCACCGCCTCACGGCACTTGCCGCCCAGCAACTGGTACACGGGCATCCCCGCCTGGCGCCCCTTGATATCCCACAAGGCCTGGTCGACACCGCTGATCGCGTTGTTCAGCACCGGGCCATTGCGCCAGTAGCTGGAGTTGTACATCGCCTGCCAGAGATCGTCAATGCGATCAGCCTTCTGGCCGATGAGAAACGGCTTCAAATAGCGCTCGACGGCGCTGACCACCAGATCTGCCCGCTGGGTATACGTCCCGCAGCCATAGCCATAGAGGCCATCCTGGTCGGTAATGACCTTTACGACAACCAGGCGCAAGCCAACCGGTGCGGTGGCGATCACCTGGACGTCCTTGATCTTGGGCGAGGGCGTGGCCCGCGTGGCGCGCGCAACCGTTTCTTGCGCGGCCATCTCGCGGGCGGACAGGGCCCCCGCGCCTACCATCTGCAGCAGGCTGCGGCGATTCATTGGGTTAACGTTTCTCCTTGTCCTCGAGCATTCGCTGTAGGCTCTCCATCTGGCGGCGAATTCGGCCTTCGCGGCTGACGAGAGTCAGCACGTAGACCACCAGGACGAGCCAAGCGGTTATGAGCCCGTAGGCAAGGTATTCAAAATTGCGAGCAGCGGCGTCGTTCATGGTGAGCTAATCTCCTAGAAGGCGTGCGCCGACCGGCGCAACGCATCCACCTCGCGCTGGCGCCGCTCCTGCATCATGCGGACGGCGACGAGCACAAAGGCGACCATCAGAATCGGAACCCAGTTGCCATACAGCATCGACCGGTAGCCCGAGTCCATCTTTCCGTCTCCATACAGCACCGGTTGCGGATGCTGCGTTCGGAACCACTTGATGGAGAAGAAGACGAACGGGACGACGGAGAAGCTGAGGATGGACATCACGGCCGAAAGGCGGGCGCGTTCCGTGGGCTCCTCGATCGCGCGCCGCAACACCAGGTAGCCGCCGTACAGCAGCCAGCAGATCAGCATGGAAGTGAGACGCCAGTCCCAGGTCCACCAGATGCCCCAGATGATGCGCGCCCAGATCATGCCGGTGAGCAGATTCGCGGCGCCGAAGGCCAGGCCCACCTCGGTGGTCGAGACACCCAGCGCATCCCATTTCAAATCCCTCGTCTTCAGGTACGAAATTCCCGCAATGAGGGAAACCAGGAAGCACGTGAAGCAGGTGAACGCAGCCGGAACATGGAAGAAGATGATGCGGAAGATCGCCCCTTGAAATGCCTCATCCGGGAGATTGACCAGCATCTTCCAGATATTGTGGGTGAGCAAGGCGATAGCCAGTGCCCCCAGGCCGTACAGAGTCTTTTCTCTCATGGCTCTCCTGCTATCCAATCAGGACGGTGTCGATGAGCACAACCGCCAGCGAAGTAAAGATGATATCGAAGCCGACCAGCAGACGCAGCCAGGCAAACATGTCGCCCTGAATCGGCTGGCCGGCCAGCAGCGGAGTGGTCAGCATCATGGCCGCCATCAGGCACGGAATCAGCATCGGATACACCAGCATGGGCAACATCAGTTCCCTCAGTCGCAGGTTTACCGTCAGCGCAGAGAAGATGGTGCCCACGACGCACACACCCCACGTGGCCAGAACCAGAACCAGCGCCAGCCACAGCGGCTGCTGCGCCCAGCGCACGTTGTAGAACACTCCGAAAATGGGCAGGCAGACCACCTCGATGCCCAGCAGCAACACGTAGTTGGCCAGCACCTTCCCGAGAAAGAGCGCCGCGCCGGGTACGGGCGAGGAGATCAGGGCATCCAGGCAGTCGTTGACGAGTTCCCGTGCGAAACTTCGATTCAGGATCAGCGCGCCGGCGAAAGCAAAGACCAGCCACAGCAGGCCCCCCGAGATCTCGCGCATCATCTCAGGATTCGCATCGAACGCAAAGCTGAACAGCAGCAGGATCACCAGTGCGAAAGCCAGCGAGGCGTTCAAGGCCTCTTTCGTGCGCAGCTCACTCCGCAGATCCTTGGCGGCGATGGTGAAGACCTGGCGCAGGAACAGCATCACGCCTCTCCATACGTGCGGTAGAGATAGCCCGGATCGTCCAGCATCTCCTGCGTGCGCAGCCCGCGGTGCGCCAGCTTTCCGCGATTGATCAGCACCACGTGAGTCGCCAGTTCCAACGCCTCGCGCAACTGGTGGGTGGACATCAGCACTGTCCGCCCTTCCTTCAACGCATCGCGCAGCAGATTCTGCAGCAGCGCAATCGCGCGATCGTCCAGCGCGGTGAACGGTTCGTCCAGCAGCAGCATCTGCGGGTCGTGCAGGAACGCGCGCGCCACCGCCAGCCGCTGCCTCATGCCGCGCGAAAACTCACGCACCAGGCTATCCTTCACGCGATCGAGGCCCGTGCGCTCCAGCCAGTGATTGGCCGCGGCATCCGGCTTCTCCAGGCCGTAGAGCGAAGCGAACAGCCGCAGGTTCTCATAGGCCGACAGTTCGTCGTAGATGGCGATGCCGTGGCCCAGAATCCCGATGCGGTTCCGCGTGGTCCTGTTCTGGAAGTCGGTGTCGAACACCTTCACGACCCCGCGCGAGGGGCGCGAAAGTCCGGCCAGGATCCGGATGAGAGTCGTCTTGCCCGCGCCGTTGCGGCCCAGCAGGGCTACGCACTGCCCGGGTTCGATATCGAACGAGACTTCACGAAGGGCCGCGTAGTCGCCGTAGAATTTCCAGACTCCTTCGACGGCCAGCGCCTTCATGCCTTCGGCTTGCCCCCGGAGGAATCGGCCGGTGCCGACTTCATATACTGCGCCGCGAAGCTCAAAGCAAGGATGGCCAGAATCAGCCCCAGCGCCCATTTCCATTCGCGCTCATAGCCCGGAGGCATGATCTGCTGGATGCGCGGCCCGTCCTCTTCCTGCGCCGTCGCTTCCGGGGCCGTGCCCGAGGCCTGTGGCTCCGGTTCCGAAGACCGCAACGTCCCCGCGCCGCTGATCTTTACCGCATAGGTATTGCCCTTGACGTCAAAGATCGCCGCGCCGCTGCGCGGTTCATTCCCCAGCGAAGCGAGGCCGTCGCCTTCCACCGTGATCCCCTTGGGGACGATCAGCCGCACCGGGCCCGGATCGTGCAGGATCCGGCCGCTGAGCACCATCGGCTCCTTGATCGGCATCTTGTAGCTGATGTCGAAACGGGTCTCGCCCGGCTTCACCGGGAAATCGACAGCGTACTCGCCCTTGCCGCCCATCGGCTTCGGATCCCGCTCCACCGGCATTCCGCCCGGCGCAATCACTCGCGCCTTCACGTCCTTGCCGGCTTCCGGCGGCGCCGTGAAATGCAGCGTGCCCGCCTTCGGGTCATACCACGTCGTCTGGCTGTCGTTCTGGAAGATCACCGTCTCGTTGACCACCAGTTCCTTGCCGTCGGACTCCACCAGGATCATGTGCTGCGACATGTCAATCGCGCTCAGCTTGGGCAGCGCGTCGAACACCTGCACCTGCAGGCCCGTCGTGGGCGCATTCGGCTGCAACTGCATGTTGTACGCGACACCCTGGTACGTCGCCTGCAGCAGATGCACTGACCCGGCCGGAGCCTCGATCGAGAACTTCCCATCGGCCCCGGACTTGGCGGATCCCGCCGGTTCCATGCCGTTCTGGCCTAATTTCGTGAGACTGACGGTCACGCCGGGTTGCGGCTGGCCCGTCGTCTTGTTGACGACAGTTCCGTCGATGGCGGCCAGCAGCGGAAGAGCAGTGAGAAAGAACAGGACGGATTTCATTCGGCGGCCCCCGACATCGATTTGCCGCATTCGCCGCAGAACTTCATCGGCTTGTCGAACCGCGCGCCGCAGTGCGGGCAGACCAGAGGTTCGGCCGGTGGTGGTGCTTCCTCGGTTTTGACCGGTTCCGCCTTCGCGGGCGCCGCGGCCTTGACGGCCTGGACAGCCGCCTCGGCCTTCGCCGGCTTACCGGCCACGGCAGCCGGCTTCATACCCTTCAACACACGGTCGATCTCGGCCAGCACGCCGGCGAGTTCGTTCTGCAGGGTCAGCTTGGTTTTGGCGTAATCCGCCTCGGAAAGCTTCCCGAGCCGGTATTCAAAGTTCAGATCGCGCAGGTTGTCGTAGATGACAGCTTTGCGGTCTTCCAGGTGTTGAATGGGCGAGGCGGCTTCGGGTTCGGGTAAGTCTTGGGGACGGACGAACAATACGAAAGCGAGAACACCCACTGTTAGCAGGATAGAAGCGGCGAAAATCATGAGCCGTGGACCACTTTATTCCAAGTCCGAGAGATCCTTGTCAATGCGATCGCGATAGCGGGCCAGGTCAGCCGACTCCACAACGATCTGCCCGGGACCCTCGGCGGCCGGGCGCTTTCTGAGATAACTGCGCAGAACGAGATAAATGGCCCCCAGGCCGCCGCTGATCCATACGAAGGGCATCAACCAGCTCAGCAGGTAGAACCCCTCGGCCGGCGGTTTCAGCAGGATGTCCTTGCCGTAGGCCGCGACCATGTCGGCGATGATGGCATCGTCACTCTTGCCCTCATCGATCAGCTTCAACAACTGGGTCCGCACTGGATCCGAAAAATGGCAGTTGATCATGTTGCAGCCCGTGATGCTGGCATAGCATCCGCACTTGCACTGCATCTGATCGCCCAGCCGCCGCACGCGCTCGTTCGTCAGGGGTACCGTGCCCTGCACCAGCGCGGCGCTTAACGCCAACCCAAGAACGATCTTATTTCGTAGGTTGAGCTTGTTTTGCATAAACACCAACCACTTCCGTACGAGCGTAGGAGTACTTCACCTTGCTCGGAACCAGGCAGATCAGCGTGCCAAAGAGCAGCACGTAGAAGCCAACCCAGATGCAGCTCACCAGGGGGAAGATGTACACCTGGATGATCGCCGCCGTCGGGTCGGTCTGGCTCATGCTCGCGAAATTCAAATAGAGGTCTTCGTTCAGCCGCCGGCGGATCGATACCTGCGATGTCGGCTGCTGGCTCGACACATACACCCGCCGCTCCGGAGTCAGCTCGCCCAGCGATTCACCGTGCTTCGTAACGGCAATGACAGCCCGCTGCCACGAGTAATTCGGATTGTCGCCATCCAGCACCTGCTTCACCTGCAGGTCGTAATTCCCAAGCTGGATGTGTTCGCCGATCTTCACTTCCTTCGTCGTGTCCTTATTGAAGGCCGCGCCGGTGAAGCCGATGAACATGATCACGATGCCCATGTGCACCAGATACCCGCCGTAGCGGCGCGTGTTCCGGTGAGTCAACTCGACCATTGCCCGCAGCAGGTTCATCTGGTTCTTGATGGAGATCGCACGCGACCCCTTGAAGAACTCCATCACGATGGTGACCGTGACGAAGGCGCACAGCCCGAAGCTGATCAGCGCGTAGATGTGATGAACACCCGTCGCTACCAGCCCCAGTACGGTGACCAGGAAGAAGACAGTCGGCCAGCGGAATGCCCTCTTGAGGCTGTCGAAGGAACTGCGCCGCCACGCGATCAGCGGACCCACGCCCGTCAGCAACAGCAGGAACAGCCCGATCGGAATGTTCACCTTGTTGAAGAACGGCGCGCCCACCGTGATCTTCTCGCCCATCACAGCCTCGGTCAGCACCGGGAACAGCGTGCCCCACAGCACTGCGAAGCTCGACGCAAGCAGGATCAGGTTGTTGAACAGGAAACTGGATTCGCGGCTCAACACACTCTCGAGGTGCGCCTCGGACTTCAAATAGTCCAGCCGCTTGATGATCATGAACGTCGTGACACCCACGGCAATGGACAGGAAGCCCAGGAACCAGGAGCCCAACGAACTCTGTGCGAAGGCGTGCACGCTGGAAACTACACCCGACCGCGTGAGGAACGTGCCGAAGATACAGAGGAAGAAGGTGGCTGAGATCAGCACCATGTTCCAGACCTTCATCATGCCCTTCTTCTCCTGCATCATTACTGAATGCAGGAAGGCCGTGGCCGTGATCCAGGGCAGCAGCGAAGCGTTTTCCACCGGATCCCAACCCCAGTAGCCGCCCCAACCCAGCACCGCGTACGCCCAGCCGGCGCCCAGCAGGATGCCTGTCGATTGGAACGCCCAGGTGATCAGCGACCACCGGCGCGTCGTGGCGATCCACGCCTCACCCGGTTGTTTCGTCACCAGCGAGGCGAACGCAAAAGCGAAGGGAACAATGAAGCCGACGTAGCCCAGGTACAGCATCGGCGGGTGGATGGCCATCGCCGGATGCTGCAGCAGCGGGTTCAGTCCGTTGCCGTCCGCGACGGCCTGCACGCCCTTGCCCACGGCCAGCACCTGGAAGGGCGGCTCAATGAAGGCATTCAGGGTGCAGAAGAAGATCTGGGTGAAACTCAGCACCGCGATGACATAGGGCATCATGTCGCGGAACTTGCGGCGGTTCGTCCACAACACCATCACGGAGAAGGTGGAGAGCAGCCACGACCACAGCAGCAGCGAGCCTTCCTGCCCGCCCCACCAGGCCGCGAACTTATACACCAGCGGCATCGCCCGGTTCGACCGCGCGGCGACATACGCCAGCCGGAAGTCGCTGGTCATCAGGGAGTACACCAGGATGCCGGCCGCCGTGCTCATCAGCACCCACACGGCATACACGGCGCGCTCGCCACTCACGACCAGAAATGCCTTTTTGCGGATCGAGCCGACCAAAGAGGCGGAGAACGCGTAGATGGCGAGACAGAAGGCCAGCAGGATGGCGAATGCGCCGAGAGTCTCCATGAAGTGTTGCTCCCTTATACCGGAGTGTTACGACATCGACGGCGGCTTCGCGCCGTTGAGCGGCTGCGCGGCCGGTTTGCCGCCCGGAGCCGCCTCATACTTAGAGGGACACTTGGCGGCGATGGAACTGGCCTGGAAACTGCCATCGGCCTGCAACTTGCCGTCGGCCATCGCCTGGGCATTGTCGCGGAACGTATCGGGCAGCGGGTCTTTGCCCGTGTAGACCACATTCAGGATCTGCGGCTGGCCCTTCTCCACGATCTGGAAATGCACTCGCTCCCCGTCGCGCTTGATCGAACCCGGTACAACGTCTCCGGTAACGCGGACCCGCTTCGTGGCCTCACCGCCCGGCAGTTGCTTCAATTCGGAGATCGTTTTGTAGTAGGTCTTCGATTCGTTAATCCCACTGGCCGCCAACCAGGCCAACGTGCCAACGATCGCAACCACGAGAAGAGTAAACTTAGCGTAGGTCTTCATGCGTCACCTTGCCCCCAGTATACGGCAATCCGTTCAGGAATGCCGCTAATACGTTGATATGAAGTAAGAAAAGCCGCGCGGGGCAGCGCTCCAGACAGCCCCAAAACGGCTATATCGGACTAACAAGTCCTATTTTGGCAATGGGTTACCGGGTGGACGGTTCCACCCAAAAAGATAGGCTGTTTCCTGCCCCACGGACGGCCTGAACCGACACTCTCCACGGTCCCGGTTCCGGAGTCTCAATCCGTACCGCCTCCGATTCCGGCCGGTAGGTCTGGCCGCTCGGGCTCACCACATACAAATCGAAGTCGGCCCCCCGGTCTTCCCAGCCCAGTTTGACCTCCAGCGCTTTGGCCCCGCGCGGTACCGCCAGAATCCGCGTCCACCACTCCGAGAACCCCACCTCTCCGCTCCAGCGCGGGCGCGCTGGGGGCGCCTTGGCCACCTGCGGCCGGCCCGGAGTGATTGCCTTGGTGAGAACAGCGGACTTCTCCTCGAACCGGAACGGAATGCTCTGGGAGGAGATCGAAGCTGACTTCGTCACATGAACATGGACATGCCGTCCGAAGGAATACCCGCTGGTCCCCACCTCGGCCAGCACCTCGCCCGCATCCACGCGCTGCCCGCTGCGTACCCGGAACGTCCCCGTCTTCAGGTGCGCGTAGTGTGAGAACTCGCCGTCATCGTGTTGAATCGTAATGTAGTTACCAAAGATCCGCAGGTTCGGAGTCTGGCCGAAGCCCAGGTCGTGGGCCGAGACGATTCCGCCCCGCATGGCGGTCACAAACCGCGCGTCGATCGGGGCAATATCATAGGCGTGAATGCTCCGGCCCCAATGGGAATAGGACCCATACGGCCGCTGGGAGATCCGCCAGTGCTCATTCGCCAGGATGGGCATCGCATATCCGCCCCCCGTCGAAACCACAAACCGCGAGGGCGGACTCTGGCTGCCATCCGGATTCCGCAGGATCACCAGGTACTCCGCCGCCTCCAGCTTCGGAATCGGCGCCGTGATCCGGTTGCCCTCCTGGTGTTCGGCCAGCAGTGGAGCGATGTACTGCCACCCGCCGGAAGGCGAATAGCGGGCGATATTGATGGAGGTGTCGGAGGTCGCGCCGGTCGCGTCGATCACCAGTTCCTTGTCCGTCACCTGCACCACGCGCGCCGCCAGGTTGGTGGCGCTCCCCTGCACCTCAAAACGACTCTGCTGCACCACGGCGTCATTCAAAACCACCCGGACCGTCCAGTTGCCCGGTTGAGTCGCCGGCTCGAATCCGCCAATCGGCAAAGCGCTGAGAAAGCAGAGGTTGGCTGTGGTGGGCAGGGTGTCATAGGGAACAGACGACGAAACCGCGCCGCCCGGGGTGACCCACTCGATCCGCAACCGGTCGCCCGCCCGCACTCCGCGCGCCACAAACTGCACGAACGCCTGCTCTGAATCGGCCGTAAACCGAACCGCCGGACGCGTGATCGCGCACGATGACTCGCTCGCCGCGGAGCCCAAGCGCAACCCGCCAACCGTAGCCGCCTCCGCCGCCAGGGGCAGCAGCAGCGCAAAAAGGACGATCCTCACTCTCGTGATATCGGCGGGAATGGTGAGGACCTTGAGATTGGGAACAAGGATTCCGGGCCGGGACTGTCCAGCGATGAGGGAGCCGGCGAGTCTCCACCGCGACCATCACGGACTGGACGATGCCGTCCGGCTCAGTGACGGCTTCATATGGCATCACAGCCGCATGACCCAGATCACGATGTGCACGGCAGCCCGGCCGTCGTTTCTGTGCGATGCCCGCCTGCGCGTGTATTTTGGAAGCCGTCTGATTCAAAATGCGTGGACGGGTGTGAAGCCGGGCCGGTTGGGGTGCCCGGACGGCACGCACGGCCGGGTATACCCGTACGGCGAGGTTTCGGGGTCGGTGACGGTCAATCAAGCCGAGCCTTTCACAACCGATAAGTGTGTACTATGAATCGGAGAATTTCGGGCAAACGCATTTTTCAGATTTGCCAGGCTCAGTAGCGCACGGGTTAGCACACCTCAATAGAATGGGTTTGAGTGAGGCTGCCCTTCCGGCCAGTTCATTCGGTCCATCTGGCGTTCAGCAAGATATGTCGAACATCAGCAAGGAGCTGACTCAGAGATGTCGCAACGATTTCAAAGATCCGCAGTCATGATCCTGCTGGGTGTTCTGATGGTTTTACCAGTCAGTGTGGCCGCGCAGATCCGGGACGCGGACCCCTCCGCCGCCGAAGAAGTCGTTCTCATGCCGGTGGGACCCTATGGCGAGAAGCTCGACAACTGCAAGGTAGCGAGCTTCCTCTTCCAGGGCGCCCCCCAACACCGGAATGTCGAACGTCGATCTCTCTTTAATGGTCTCGTTGGGAAGGCCGTCCCTTTCGGGCCATATCTGGCTTATCTAACCTGCGACGTTCCGAAGGGTGTTCGTTCGATCACAAATGGGGTTGCTTCGAGCGTACGGGTCCAGCACAGGTCGGAGTTTCTTGTCATTTCCTCTCACCGGCATATCATGCATTATCAAGACGGTGGCCCCCGCCTTCAGGTCCGAATAGAAGGGGCCTTCGATACCTCTGGGTCATTGTGGGTGAAGCTGGTCGGCACCTTCCTCAACGAGGTCGCAGTGGCGAAAGTCGGCAGGGACGGGGTCGCCGATATCGTAGTGGCTACACCCGGTGATCATGTTCTCCTGGTGCTGGCAACCGGCAAGCTCGTCTGTACGAAGAGCCTCAGTCTCGCGAGTCCCTGGGACCAGCCCGGGGAGAGGTACGTGACAATCAATGTCGAACAGGGATGTCAAATAACGCGATCATATGGCGCCGTGAGTCGAGAGTGAGGTATTCGGAGAAGGGGCCCGTCCCGTCCGAAGTGACGCAGCCGCTGTCTGGCCGGTGCGCCGCCTTCGAGCCCGGACCCGCGAATAGAGCCGCGCGCGCCAGCAAGCGGGCACCCACCACTACACCTCTCAGCCAGTCGTGCTCCTCCACCACCAGTGACAGAGCCCTTCCGCTTGGCTGCCCCCACTCCTACTCCGCACGCAACGCCTTCACCGGATCCACCCGCGCCGCCCTCCGCGCCGGCAGGTAACTCCCCGCCACCGCCGCGAGCGTCAGCACCACCAACGCCACCCCATACGTCACCGGATCCGCCGGACTAACCGCATACAGCATCGACCGCATCAGCCGCGACAATCCCAGTGCCGCCGCCAGCCCGCCCAACGCCCCGAAAGCTGCCATCCGCAACCCATGCCGCACAAACTGCCCTGCCACCACACGCGGCACCGCCCCCAGCGCCAGCCGGATGCCAATCTCCTTCGTCCGTTGCGACACAGAGTACGAGATCACCGCATACAGCCCCACCGCGCCCAGCAGCAGCGCCATGCTCCCCGCGATCACCAGCAGCAGCAGCGCCAGCGAACTGCGGGCCAGCGACTGCTCATACACTGACCCCAATGTCTTCCCATCCGCCGCCGGCAGACTCGCATTCACCTTCGAAACCGCCTGCTGGATCTCCTCCCGCAAAGCCTGAGTCCCCGCTCTCGTCGTCCTGATCACATATGTCAGGCTCCGCACCTCAAACTCAGCCTGGGACTCGAAGTTCCTGCTCAACAGCGGCCAGTACGCCGTAGTCGGAGCCGGCTGCTCAATCCCGTCGTCGTGCACATCCGCCACCACCCCAATCACCTCGCGCCAGTCGTCCTTCAACGTCGGCCGGATCCTCTTCCCAAGCGCCGCTCGCGGCTCGCTCCAGAACGCCCGCGCCAGGTTCTCGGACACCAACGCCACCGGAGCCCGCTGGTACACTTCCGCCCACGTCAGGTCGCGCCCCGCAATCATCCGGCTGCCCGCCGCCGCGAAGTACCCCGGCGAAACATACTTGAACCGCCGCACCACCGGAATCCGCCCGTCCTGCGAAGGCCGGTCCTGCGCATACACCGGATCGTTCGAGCCGCCCTCCAGCGGCAGCGAATCGATTGCGCCCACGCGCTCCACTCCGCCCACTTCCGACATCCGGCGCAGAATCTCTTCCTCCATGCGCGCCACCCGCTCCGGTGACTCCACCAGGGATCCCGGAATGCTCACCCGCACCGTCTCCAGGTGCTCCGCGCCCGAAAACCCCGGGTCCACGTGCAGCAATGCCTGGAACGTGCGGATCATCAGCCCCGACCCCACCAGCAGCACCAGCGCCAACGCCACCTGCACCGCCACCAGCGCGCTCCGCGTCCGCTGCCGCTCCCGGTTGCCAGTCACTGACCGGCTGCCCGCCCGCAGGTCATGCACGCCCTCCGGCCGCACATACTTGAAGACCGGAATCAGCCCGAACACCACACTCGCCACCAGCGACACGCACACCGTGAACAGCAGCACCCGCGGGTCCATGCCGATCTCCTGGACTCGCGGCACATGCACCCATTCCAGGGCCAGCAGCGCCCGCAGCGCCGCCGCGGCAAAACCCCAACCAGCCACGCCCCCGCCCACCCCCAGCAGCACACTCTCCAGCAGCAACTCCCGCGCAATCCGGGCCCGCGGAGCCCCCAACGCCACGCGCACCGCCAGTTCCGGCCGCCGCCCTTCTGCCCGCACCAGCATCAGGTTCGCCACGTTCGCGCACGCGATCACCAGCACCAGCCCCACCGTCCCCATCAACACCCACAGCGTGCTCCCGAGGTCGCCCACCAGGTATTCCTTCAGCGACCGCAGCCGCGGCGCGAAGCGCGCCTCCGCAAAGGCATTCGAACTGAAACCCGGGTTCACCACGAACTTCCTGGCGGCCATCGGCAGCATGCGCGAGACGTCCGCATTCGCCTGCTCCACAGTGATCCCCGGCTTCATCCGCGCGATCCCCTGGCAACAGAAGCTGATCAGCTGGACCTCGGAGCGCCGGAATCGCAGCGGCGCCAGCATCGACACTTTGCGATCCAGAAACTGGAACGACGGGGCCAGCACGCCGATCACCTCGTGCGCCTTACCATCCAACACAATGCGCCGCCCTAACACGGCCCTGTCTCCGCCAAACCTTGATTGCCAGTACCCGTCCGAAAGCATCACGGTCTGTTCGTGCGCCGGGTCTTCGTCTTCTCGCGTGAAGCCGCGACCCATTGCCGGACGGGCCTCCAGCGTGGACAGAAACCCCTGTGTCACCACCAGCCCGGGCACCTCTTCCGGTGTGCCCAGCCCGGTCACCGTCCACGAGGTCGCCGCATACATACCCAGATCCTGAAACGCGCGATTCTCCTCGCGATAGGTCAGGAACAGTGAGACCGCCAGATTCATATCCGGGATGTTGAGCCCCGGAGCCGTGTGCCGCAACGCCACCAGCCGCTCCGCCTCCGGATAGGGCAACGGTTTCAGCAGCACGCCGTCGATCACGCTGAAGATCGTCGCGCTAGCCCCAATCCCGAGCGCCAGCATCAGCACGCTAACAACAGTGAAACCCGGATTGCCCCGCAGCCGCCGCAGTGCATACCGCACATCGCCAGCCAGCATTTCGATCCGGTTCTCCCACCCGTACTCACGCACCTCTTCCACCACGGCCGTCCGGCTGCCCATCTCAACGGAAGCCGCCCGCCGTGCGTCTTCCAGGGACAACCCGCGCCGCACATGCTCCTGCGTAGCCTCGTCGAGGAAATGCTCCACCTCGGCCTCAATCTCCTGCTCCACCGCCCGCCGTCGCCCCAAAGCCCGCAACCCGCGAGTCAACTGCCGCCAAAGGGACATGAGTTATTCCCCCGCCTTACGTATGCGAGCATTCGGAAACACAGCCAGGGACGCCAAGCTGTAAGTCGGGAAAGTGGGCAAGTCCAGCTTCTCCGGAAGGATGTGAGTGTGCGGTGAGGCCATAAGGGGAACCAGAGCCCGGCAACCTCACCGTATCGCGCTTCCTCTTGATTGTCAAGATGTGAAGATCAAGAGCAGAAGAGCTCGGCTCTCGACATACCCGCACAGAAGCAACACCAAGGGCCATCAGATCTGACAGCAGACGCTCGAGGATGCCTGCCCCACGATGGGCAACGCCCACGGATTCAGCCCGTTCAGGATTCCGCCCCATCGAAGGCGAAGCGAAGACCACCTTCCTCACGGCGGCGTTAACTCCGGATGAGGATGCTCATCTCTGTCTCGAATTGGACAGTGGGTGAGCGCCGCCGCCGGCCCGGCGCAACCCAAACGGGATGCGGGTAGACCGCCCCCTGCCAACGGAAGCTGCTCAAGGCGAAGTCCCAACACCGCAAACTGCTCCCCCAGCATTCCCTCCGGCATTGCCGGAGGCCCGTCGCAATTCCAACGGCCCTCAGCACCATTCAACGACCTGCGGGTGCCCGGTGACACAGGAAGATCAAAGAGACGAGGAAGATGGGCACCCGATGAGGCGAGAGGCCCCTGTTGCGCATGGTCTAGATCCTCCACGGAGCCACCTGGTCGAGCGGCCGGCCCGCGAAATCGAGGTGCTCCGCGGCACGTTCGCCAAGGTGAAGCTATCGCCCGAACAGGCGGGCGCCAAGTTCTACGCGCGTCTGTTCGAACTGGCCCCACAGGTGCGGCCGATGTTTCCTGCCGCGATGGGGCCGCAAGCGGGCAAACTGTTCCAGACGTTAAAGCTCCTGGTGGCAAGCCTGGATCGGCTGCACGAACTGGTGCCGGTGTTGCGGGAATTGGGACGCAGACACAAAAGCTACGGGGCGGTGGCGGACCACTACGCGGTGGTGGGCTCGGCGCTGATTTGGACTCTGGAGCAGGAGTTAGGCGACGAATTCACCGAAGAGGCGAAGGAAGACTGGATCCAGTTGTATACGCTGGTTTCGCGCATGATGGAGGCAGATTGAATTGTGGGGCCGCCGAGCCATCGGCGGCCCCACCGTACTGCTTACTTGCGGCGGATCACGAGCGCTGCTGCCAATGCGGTGGCACAAAGCAACAGGGAGGACGGCTCCGGTACCTCACTCGGGCCAGGCGCCGCCGGGGAGGCTGGGCCTGCTGTGAGAGCGGCGAAACCGTAAGGGCCACCCAATTCGTATTCGAATGTGGGAGAACTGTCGGAGGCCAGAAAGCTCCACAGCGCCGAGCCCCCCCTTCCATCATTTTGGATCGCGTAGAGGCGGGAGCTACCCGAATCCCACGCAAGTCCGCCATAGAACCCGCTGCCCAGTGCGATCGGTTGCGCGATGGCGGTCTGGGTACTCGGGTCGAACCAGTAGAGCGAGGAGACCCCGAAGGAATCGTTCCCCAGTAGATAGAGTCCCCCCGGTGAGTCCGTCGCGCCGCCGTTGAATCCGAAGCCGAGACTCACCAGGCTGGCCGGCGGCACGGATTCCAGGGTGGACGCACCCAGAAGATCGTTGCGCACGATGCTGGTAGTCCCGTCGTACACGATGCCGCCAAACTGGCCGGCGCCGATCGGGGTCTGCGGGCTGCCGAATGTACCGTCCGAATAGAAGCCGCGCAGACTGGCGTCCCCCAGGCTGTCCGACTCCACGCCGATAAACGATAGCAGGGGTCCGTTGACCGTGACAAACACCAGCCCTCCGGCAAAGCTGGTATTGCCGATTCCCAGAGTCGCCAGCGGCGTGACTGTTTGCGCCGCCACGTCCAGCATCGTGAGTTGGTTCGGGACTCCGTTGGCATCGGCCCCGATGGTGTAGAGAAGGGGGCCGGCCCAGGTGGTGAGTGCCCCGCCCAGCAGCAGAATCAGTGTCTTCATGGTGAGCTACGCTTACTTCGGCTGCACATTGCCATAGAAGATCGCATTGCAGCGGCCGGCCCCGCTACCTTCCTTATAGGCGACGAACGTCAGATACGGCTTGGTAGCTGAGAATGGCGGCTTCAGGTCCAGCATCAGGCCGGTCACTACCGTGCTCGCGGCGGCGGGAAGATCGTCCGACGGTGCCTCGTCGCTCTTGGTAAGAGGAAAGTAGAGGCCGGTTTGATCGGAGCCTTCGGGCGGTATCGAAAAGTCCAGGCGCGCTTTGACGAACTTGGCGCCGCTGGCGCCTTCGCATTGCACTGTAACCGTGTTGAGGATGACTCGCTTATCGATTTCTCCGATCTGCTGTCCGCAGCTTCTGTTCCCTGTCTGTCCAGAGGTCCAATTCAGGGAGCATCGTGCCGCTACCAGGGTGTTTACCGGATTGGTAACTTCGCGAACCGGGGAAGAGTACTGCGCGTGGGCGGTGCCCGCAAGCCCGAGTGCAAGGGCGAGGCCGAGGCCGAATTTGAGTCTTTGGGTGGTATTTTGCATGGGTGGAGATTCCCTCCTTGGTGACATTAGGCGTCCGCCGAATCGCGGGGAAAGGCCCGAGTGTCAATCATGCAGCGCGCAGGCTGGATTGTGGAAGCAAGTTTCCGGTAACTACCTGGATACGTGCATTTCCCCTTTGCCTTCAGCCGGTTACTTAGAGGTTACGAGCTACTCGCCGGGCTGCAGAAGGGGTTGAATGGGGGGCAGCCCCAAGCTGGTCCTCAGCTTCCCATACCGCGGATTGCCGGCCAGGACACGGCAATGGTAATGACACAGCATCACCGCCACTGAACCGCGGTCATCCGCCGGCGCCCGTTCGAAACGCGTCAGCGCCGCGTCATAATTTCCCAGGCCCAGTTCGATCAGGGCCGCCGCCGTGGCCGGTTGTCTCAGCAGGCCATCGAGCTCATCGCGCAGCGCGATGGCTTCCGCCTTCCGGCCCGTCCTCCCCAGCAGGTAACCGGCGACGGGGTTCCATTCCAGCGGTCCGCCGCCCAGTTTGCGGCCCTCTTCGACAACCTTGAGGGCGCCGGCCGGATCCCCCTTCTGGTACACCATGAGAGCCAGGTAACGCCTGTAACGTACCGCCCGCGGCGCCAGATCACAGGCCCGCTGCAGTTCCACAGCCGCCTCCTGAAAGTACCCCACACGATGCAGCAGAAGGCCCAGATCACTGTGGTGGTCGGGCGAAAGCGGATCCAGATCCACCGAGCGGCGCGCCATACGGAGCGCGACATGGTAGTCGCCCACCATCGATTCGATGATCGAGCAGGAGCGTAGCAGCGGCGCGGAGTTGGGGAGTTCCCTGAGAGCTCGCCCGCAAGTGGCTTGAGCGGCCCTCCAGTTCAAGTCGTAGTCGCGGTAGACACGCAGCAGCGCGCCGTATCCGCGGCCGGATCCGGGGTCCAGACGGATTGCCTCGTGCGCCTCGGCCTCGGCGCGATCGCGATGGCCAGTCGTGGCGTAAGCCTGGGCCAGCATGGCGCGGCCATCGGCATACGTAGGGTCCGCCTGGACGGCGGCTTCAGCTTCCGCCAGCATATCGGGCATTTTGGCGCCTTCGCCTCGGGTAAAGACTTCGCTGGCGCGCAGGGTATGCTCATAGGCGAGCATCCGCTGGGGAGCGCGGCGCAGGCTAGGGTCTTCCCTTTCAACGGCTAGTTGCACCTGCAGCCGTTGCGAGAGTGCGGCCGCAATCCGGTCCTGCAGCAGGAACAAAGCGTGCCGGTCGCCCTCGAACACATCCGACCAAAGCGCTTGTCCGTCGGCCGCGTCGCGCAGCCGGGCGGTAATCCGAATCCGGGGTCCATCGCTTCGCACACTGCCTTCCAGCACGGCGGAAGCACCCAACTCGCGCGCCACCTTTTCAGGATCGGCCGGGAGAGACTGGCGGGGCGACTGCGAAGACTGGCCCAGCACACGCAATCCAGGTATGCGAACCAGTTGGTCGATGATCTGTTCCGAAAGGCCCGCGCCCAGGTATTCCAGATCTCTATTTTCAGAAAGGTCGGCGAATGGTAGGACCACTAGCGAGCGAATCGCGCCGGCCTGCCGTCGCTGTTGCCAGACGAACGCCAAAACGCACGCAACCATTACCACTAAACCGGTCGCCGCAGCGGCGATCCAGAGGGGCGCGCGCGCCGCGGGAACGCTAAATGGGGCGGAGGCCGGTTCGCGAACCGCCGGGGCGGTTTCCTCCTCGATCACGCGGACACCGTAGGTTCCTTTGGGAATCTCGAAACGAATCGCGTCTGCCGTTCCTTCCGACTCGTAATATTCGCGCAAGCGGGCGCGCAACCGCGAGGCCTCCACCCGGACGATGGGATCCGCACGCGGATCGTAGTCGGCGGGACGGCCGTAGACGGCTATTCCGATGGCGTATTCTTTGAGGGATTGTTCGTCGCCAAGCGCGCTTTGTTCCACTATATGGCGCAGAAACCGGCTTTGCCGATCGGCGCGCCGGAACAGGGAGGTTGCCAGGACCTTTTCCAAATACTGGGAGACTCGGGCGGCAGACATGAGAAGGAACGCCTCATTCTATCATTCGCGTCAGGAAGAATCGGAGAACCCGTGCCCCCCCCATCCCGCCACCCGATCTAAGCCGTTCACTGTCATAGGGCTACAGCCCTCCAACCCCGCTCAATCGAGCTGCTCCATGGAGCGCCCGGGACAGCCTGAACGCGTGCCATCGAATTCTGTCAGCCCGGGGTGTCCCTTTGAGAGTTTTTCGGAGAGTAACGGACCTTATGAGTGATGCCACGAAATGCGAGAGTGGTAGTCCCAGGGCTTCCCTACCATATCACCCAGCGGGGGACTAACCGCGAGGATGTGTTTTTCACGATTGCCGATCGGAAGCTGTATCTGCGATTGATTGTCGAGAATCTGGAGTGGGCCGGGGTGCGGATTCTGGCGTATTGCCTGATGAGCAATCGCGTACATTTTATCGCTGTGCCGGAGCGGGAGGGGCGCACTACAGCGTGCACTACAGCCTGACCTGTCCCACCGCGAATCACCAAAATACTGTTTCCAATTGGGGCAAATCACCCTGGAACTGGCCGAATGGCGCCGGTTCCCCTCCGCCGATCGGCCGGCCGCGAGGCACCGAGCCCAAAAAGTTGGCCCCAGACCACCCAGAAGTTCCAACCCCTCGCCATATCCCACAAACGGTACCTGACAGTCTGCAATCAGAAGGGCGGAAACCCTGGTGGGGCGGGTGCACCTGTCCCCGATTTTCAAGTCACAGCATCGGCCGTGCTCAGCGGCGCCTTCCCACCGGGCATCTCCCCACAAAGCGCCCGGAAGCGCCCCGCGAAGACCAGTCCCGATCTTCCCGTGAAAGCCCTCGTCCGCGCCAAGCCCGTCGCCTCGACCCCACTTCTCCCCCAATTCCCACATTGAGGTTTGCTTCATCACCGCATCCGGAACTCTTTTTTCCGTTTCTTTTCAACATGGCCCTCCCCAAATCAGCCCCTTTCCCCTTGACACCCCCCTTACCCTGGAATCGCGCCGGCCATTGTGCCGGCATTTTTTATGGAACAAGGAGTTTGACATCATGGCTACCGCAGCTCAGATCACCGCCAACCAGGCCAACGCGAAACAGTCCACCGGACCCGTCTCCATCGAAGGCAAGACCCGGTCATCCCAGAACGCCCGCCGCCACGGCTTCACCGCCCAGCACCTCACCATCACGCCCGAAGACCGCGCCAGTTTCACAGCACTCGAAGCGTCCCTGCGCCTCGACACCCGGCCCGCGAACTGCCTCGAAGAAGAGATCTTCCACCGCATCCTCACCCACACCTGGAACCTCCGCCGCATCGAATCCTTCGAATGTTTGATCCTTGCCGAAACGGACCCATTGGCGGAAACCAACACCCACGACGGCCAGCTCGACCGCTATGCCCGCTACCGCCGCGACCTCGAACGCGGCCTCTATCGCGCCATCAAGGAACTCAGCAAACTCCAAACCGAGCGTGCCGCCCTCAACCAGCAACACCCCGATGTCGTCAAAGCCGTCCGCGAGAATGTCCCCCTGGCCGAAGTCACCCGCCTGACCAGCAACACCGACGAACTCTTCTTCTACGAAGGCTTTGGCCGCCCGCGCCGCGCGCTCGAACACCTCACCACCGGCATCGACACGAACCACCCCGACAACCAGGACCCGCTCGCCGACCTCCAGCCCATCCGCGTTCCGCGAAACGAAGCCAACCTCGCCGGCGCAGAAGGACTGCCGGCCGACTTCTACAACGTTTCCAAGCGCTGAGCACCGCGTCTAGGCAACCTCGCCGCGCATCGACGAAACAAAGCCGCTGACGACCTCTGCCGCCAGTCGCGCCCCCAGCCGGCACCCATCCGGCCAAGCTCTTTGAAAACCACACCCCTATCTCCAACCCGGGGCGTCCCCGTACCGCGGCCACCGGCTCCAGCGGCCCCCGTGCAACGGCGAAACGAAGCCGAATCCCACTCCAACTCAGTTCATCCACAGGTTCTCAAGTAGAAATGAGATAAACGGGCCCTTATAGGCAATTTGTGATATAGCTCTCTGTAGTGCCCAGCAAGGCCGCATCTTCGGAGGAGGATCGCGATGAAACTTCCATTCCCTTGGCTCGCCTCGATGTTGCTCGTCACCGGCTTCATCCAGGCCCAATCTCTGGATATTCAGGTCGAACTCATGAACCAGATCGGCACCGACACCAGCCGGAAAGGGGATCTGATCTCCGGCCGTGTCATCTCGCCGCCGCAACTCCAGGGCGACGTCCTGGAAGGGCGGATCACCGAATCCCGCTCCGGCGCCAAGCTGGGGGGCAAGTCGGTCTTCTCGTTCACGTTCGACACGCTCCGCCACGCCGGCTCCACCATCCCCATCAGCTCTCAATTCAAATCCGCCATCAACTCCAAAGGCCGGCAGGACGTCGATGAGGAAGGCCGCATCGTACGCCGCGCCTCCGGCAATGTCGCCAAAGCCGCCGGTGGAACCGGTCTCGGCGCCATGATCGGTGGCATCGCCGGAGGCGGCAAAGGCGCGGCCATCGGTTCCGTCATCGGTGCCGGAGCCTCCATCGCCATGGTGCAGATCGCTGCCGACGCCCCAAACATTCGCTTCGCCCCGGGCAGCCGCCTCCTGATCGAAGCCAATGCGCGTAGCGGTGCGCCGCTCTCGACTTTGGCCGCCGCCCAGCCCACGCCCGTCAACGCGCCGGCGCCTCCGGTGGCCGCGCAGCCCGTCACCACCGCCAGCGCGGCGCCCGCACCGCTACCGGCCCAGCCGGGACCTCCGCAATCCACCCCGCCGCAGCCGGCCGCCGCGCCAGGTGAAACCGCGCAGCCGGAGTTCAAGTCCCTCGCCCCGGCCTTCGTGCCTGGCGAGAAGACCCTCTTCTACGACGACTTCACGGATATGAGCCCCGGCGACGCGCCCCCCCACTTCAAGGTCCGCGGAGCCGCACCCGACCTGCAGGCCGCCGGCGCCGTCCGTCAATTGCTCGTCACCGCCAACGGTACCCTCACGCCCAATCTCACGTCGCTCCCCAAGAACTTCACCTACGAAGCCGATCTCAAATTCGACGGAGTGAAACGCGCCATCATCGTGCTCAGCCTCTTTTCCAATGCCAAAGAGGTCTTCCAGTTCGTTACCTACGCGGAAGCGACCCAGATGGACCTCGTCGCCTCTATGCGTGCCCCCTATCAGGAACTGGGCCGCAAGCGCCTGCCCATGAGTTGGAACAATGTGGTCCGCTTCGCCCTCTGGGTCCAAAACGGCCGCATGCGGATCTTCGTGAATGGAGAGAAACAGCTCGACTTCAACCAGATCGACCTGCCACCCGTCACCAGGGTCGACTTCGGAAATAGCACCACGTTTCCCGGCCAGTCCATCGGCTACCGCATGATCCGCTTCGCCGAATCCGCGCCGGACTTCAGCCAGATGATCAGTGCCTCCGGCCGCTACGTCACCCACGGCATCCTCTTCGATACCGGCAGCGACCGGCTGAAACCCGAATCCGCCGCGGTCATCCAGACCATAGCCAAGGGGCTCGAAACAAACCCAAATCTGAGGCTCTGCATCGAGGGCCATACCGATTCCGTCGGCAACGCGGGCCAGAACCTCGAGCTCTCCCGCCGTCGCGCCGAAGCCGTCAAAACCGTGCTCTCCGCGCAGTTCGGCATCGATGCCGCGCGTCTCACCACCGCCGGAATGGGCTCGACCAAGCCGCTCGAGACCAACGACACCCCACAGGGCCGCTCTCAGAACCGCCGCGTCGAGTTCGTCCGGCAATAGACCGCCGCTGCCCACGATCGGGAACGAAGCTGCTGGAACTCCTCTCTCGCCGCGGCGCGCAGGCAGCGCCGCGGCGAGAGCCGTCTGGAGACTCGGCCCCCGCCATCGCCGCCTCTTCGCCCGCGCAAAACTATGGTGGAGCTCCCGGGTTTCTGCTGTAGAATGTGAGGCACTAACTGGATGCCTGTCCTCCCCTCCATTCCGTATGCGTCTCTCGGTGCGGACGTGCTGGCCGGGAACCAGGCGCTCATCCCGTTCCTCGGCGCCGGTGCCTCCATCGCCGGGGCTCCACCGTCCACCGTGCCGGTGCCGAACTATCCTGCCGATTCGGAAATCGACGAACTCGCCACCCGCTGGGGTCTCTCCGGCGCCGGCCTCGAGCACCTGAAACAGGGCATCCGGCAGGCCTTCGATCTCCAGAACTATGAGGACCACGAACCCGACTGGATGGAGATCGCCGGGCAGAAACCCTACCCGCCCTCGGCTCGCGAACTCGCCAACGCCCTCGCCGCCAATGTCAGCTACCACGGCTCCTGGCCCTACTCGCTGCTCCCCGTCTCCAGCTACCACGAGTTCGTGCGCGGCCGCGATCCCCACCGCAAGGATCTCGAATCGCTCTTCGCCGGCAAGACCCATCCGCTGCCGTCCCAGGACCTCATCGCCCGCGCGGCCCGCCACCACCTGCGCAATACCAAACGCGACTACCTCGTCATCACCACCAACTACGACCAGCTCATCGAACTGGCCTTCGATGCCGCCAAGGTCCCCTATGTCGTGCTGACGGTCGGCCGCAAACAACACCACGTCACCGTCCGCCCCAGCGCCAGCCTCCAGGCCTGGTTCGGCTTCTCCAATGAGGACTTCGAGGATCTCCAGCAGGGCCTGAAAGGCAAGCAGCCCGCCCTTTTCACACTGCCGCCGGTCTCGTCGCGCAAGCCCGTGGCCGTCATCTATAAGATGCACGGCTGCCTCTTCCCCCCGGCCGGCACTACCGACGACAGCATCATCCTCTCCGACGAAGACTACATCGCCTTCCTCAAGCGCCAGGGTGAATCCGGCGATGGCGTCATCCCCGCCGCCGTCACCCGCCTCATGCAGAACGAGGGCCAGGCCAATACCGGCTTCCTCTTCCTCGGCTACAGCTTCTCCGATTGGAACGTGCGCGCCATGTACCGCACCATCATCGACCAGCGCGCCCTCACCAAGGATGTCCGGGACTACGCCGTCGTCAGTTGGGTGAACGACTTCGAGTCCCAATACCTGTCCCAGCCCACCATCAACGTCTGCGTCGCCGATCTCGTGAAGTTCGCCGCCGAGATCAAGCGTCGGGCGGAGCCCGCGGCCTGGTCCGATACCCCATCGCTATGGTAGGCCCCAATCCCTTTCGAGGCCTCTCCTCTTATACCCGCGACGACCGCGAGGTGCTCTTCGGCCGCGACGACGACCTCACCGTCATCCTCGCCCGCATCTTCTCGCGCCGCACCACCTTGCTCTTCTCCGGCTCCGGCGTCGGGAAGACCTCCTTCCTCAACGCCAAGGTCGCGCCCGAACTCGAGCGCCGCTACTGCATCTGCTCCCACTCCGCCTGGAGCACCGGCGACCCGCTCTCCTGCCTGCGCGAAGCGCTCCGCAAGGCCTGGGCGGCACAGGGCTTCCAGTGCCCGGAGGGCGCTTCTCTGCTCGGCATGTTGCCCACTGCGCACCAGCAACTGAGCGGCACTCTCTTCATCCTCGATCAGTTCGAGGAGGTCTTCCAGAACCATCGCGACACGCCCGAGTTCGACCAGTTCGTGGCCGGCCTCTGCGAACTCATCAACTCGGAGACCGTCGAGGCCCGCGTCATCTTCGCCATGCGCGAGGAGTTCCTCGGCGAGCTCAGCGCCTTCGATAACAAGGCCCCCGACCTCTTCGGCAACTACTATCGCCTCAAGGCGCCCAATCGCCGTCAGGCGAAAGAGATCATCGAGGCCACCACACGCTCCGCCGGCGTGGGTAAATCCGCGCTGCTGCCCGAACTCATTGAAGACCTGCTGCGCGCCGCAACCCCCGGTATGCCCGGCACTGCCTACCGTTCCCGCGAGTTCGTCTCCCCGCCTTACCTCCAGATCGCCTGCCGCCACTTGTGGGAGGAAAGTCCACCCACTGAGGAAAGCGGTTTCCCGCGCCAATACGAGCCGGGCGGAGCCTCCAACGCGCTGCGCGACTACTGCAAGGTGAACCTGGACCCTCTGCCCAAACAGGCAAAGGAAGTCATCTCCAGCGCCTTCGGCTTCCTCATCACCCGCCAGGGCGCCAAGATGGCCTATGAGCTGAACAGCCTGGCGGAGCACCTCAAACTGGACAAGCAGAAGCTCGACACCGCGCTCTCCGCCCTCAGCAATGTCCGCATCCTCCGGCGTACCCCCGCTCCCGGCGGCGCTGTCTGGTTTGAGCTCTACCACGACATGTACGCGCCGTTCCTCACCGCCTGGGCCGAGCGCTATCGAGCCGAATGTGCGGCCGAAATCCAACGGGCCCGCAGCCGCAGCGGGCTCCTTCTCAAACTCGCCTCCGTCCTGGTGGTCTTCGCCTTTATCGCCGCGCTCCTGCTGTTCCGGTCAAACTCCGCCCTCACCGAATCCAACTCAACCCTCACGCGCACCGTCGAAGTGAAGCCGATCCTCGACACCGCGACTCTCCTCTCCCTGGTGGACTCTGAGCGCGCCGCGCTCCTGACCCTTGCCGCCGTACAGGTCTCCAACGGCGCGGCCGATCACACCGACGTCTCGCGCATCCTGGGCGATGTCCTCGCCACCCCGCGCCCCACGGTGGTGGCCAACCTTGGGCCGATTGTCAGTGCCGCGGTCAGTGGCGGCACGCTGGCTGCCTTGACCGAGAAGGGCGATGTGATCGCCTGGAGCCCGGACAAGAAGTCTGTGAAGCTGGCACGCGTAGCCGACGCCACTGACATCGCCATCGAGCCGCAAGGCTTCGTCGTCGTGAGCCGCGGCTCGGTCCGCACCCTGGTGGCCCCCGACGGCAAGACCGCCCCCTACTCTGGCGCCGCCGCCTTGCCCTTCGACTCCGATGTCATGAATGGCTTGCTCGCGAAGGGGAGCCAGGCCGGCTCGGTGGCAGTGACGGCCGCAACGGCCAGCGCCTACCCGCTCTCGCCGCAACGCTCCGTCCGCGTCGGCAGTTCCGCCGTCACCCGCGTGCGCTGGAACGCCGGGGCTACCCAGCTTCTGGTGGGCTTGGACGACGGCACCGCCGCCCTGCTGGATCGCACCAATCTCGATCTCGTCACCCGCTTGCCTGGTTCCGCCGGGGCGGCGCTCGCGGTGGGTTGGGACCAGTCCGGCGCGCCCGTCACGGTCAGCCGGACCGGCGAGATCCGCGTCTGGGACCTCGACACTCCGCTCAAACACATCCGCGCCTCGTCGCAGGCGCTCTACGGCATCGCCTTCTCGCCCGACGGCGGACGCCTGATCGCCGGCTCCGGTGACGGTTCCGTCAAAATCGTCGACGTCGCCAAGGGCGTTGTCATTGGCGACTGGAAGAATGTGCCCCCTTCCAAACAGGTGTGGGGCGTCGCCATCAGCCCGAATGGGAAGAACATCGCCAGCGTCAGCCTGGATGGCCTCCTCAATCTCTGGACGGCTTCCGGCAAGAACTACGATGGGCACAGCTTCTCCAAAAGCGTCTGGGCGGTGGACTTCGCCCCTGACGGCAAGTCCTTGGCCGTGGCGCTCTCCGACGGCAATATCTACCGGGTCGATCTGCCCATTCAGAAGAACACCCCGCAACTCATCGCCACCCACAAGGACCGTGCGGTCGCCGTCCGCTTCTCGCCCGACGGCAGCTTCATCGCCAGCGCCGGCATGGACCATCACCTTCTGCTGACGGCCATCCGTTCCGGCATGGCGGATCGGGATATCGGTCCCAAGCCGGGCGCCCTGCTGGACATCTCCTTTGGCGGGACCTCCGGCAATTGGGTCGCCGTCGCCGATGCCTCGGGAGTGGCGGACGTGGAGCGCAAGTCCGGCTCCCTCACGATGCGTGGCCACACCGGCCCGGTCTATGGCGTCGCCTGCCGCCCGAAGCTCGAAGAGATGGCGACCAGCGGCCAGGACGGCACGGTCCGGGTCTGGAACATGGCCACCAGCACGGAACTCCTCCGCTACTCCGCGCATGCCGGCGGCGCCAACCGCGTAGCCTATCGGCCGGACGGCCGGATCATCGCCTCCAGCGGCGCCGACGGGTTCATCCGAACCTACGCGGCCACCTACGATGACCTGCTGGATCTCGCGCGACACTACATCCGGCGCTCCCTCACCACGGACGAGTGCAAGCAGTACCTCAACGTCTCTCCATGCCCCGCGGATCTCCCCGTCCCAGCAAAGTAAGCCTCCCGCGAAACTCTGCTGTATACTCGATCAGCAGTATTTCAGGTCTGAATAGCGTGTTGGAGCAAGTCAATGAAGAAACTCGTAATGGCCATGACAGTCGGGATGGCGGTCCTGGCGGGCTCGATTGTTGGTTATGCTTTGCCTCAGACAGGAACAATAACCAAGAAGGATTCCATGGAGAAGGGCAAGGGCGGCAAGAAGGGCGCTGAGAAGGCCGCCGAGAAGACGAAGCCTCCTGTCGATTCCCCGGAAAAGGGTAAGAAGGGTGCCCATACCGACTCTGCTGCGTCCAAGTCCAAATAGCCATCCGGCCAGCTGCCCGGATTGACGAGTCATGGTAGGGCGGTTGACCGTCGCGATCCTCTCGACGGCCGCGGCCGCCCTGCTGCTTCTGTGGGCATCGGCCGGAACTCGGTCTCCACTGAATCCGCCGGATGTTCGGGTATCGCTGGCTGTAAAGCGCGGTCTGGCGTTTATTGAAGGCGTCGCTTCCGACGGGAAGAGCTTCGAGGAAAACGGCTTCGACCTTCTGTGGTGCTTCTGCAGCATCTCTCAAACTTCAGCCGACCCTGAACTGAGAGACCTCACCTGGCGCTTCGGCCATGAACGAGCCTTGCGTTGGCGGGCGGATCATTCCCGGGTACCGCCCGGCGCCGGAGCGGACGAGGTGTATCAACTGGTCGCCGGCAGCCACGCGGCGGAGTGCCTGGGCGTTCCGGACGAGTCCTTACGCAGGGGGTTGGAGCAAGCGGCGCTCCGCATCACCCCCGAGGAGATGTTCCGATTCGATCCGCGGAAAGAGCCCCCGCCCAGCGATATCCCCAAGGTCTGCCGGAAGTGCGGCACGCGAAGCGCGCGAGGCAGCCTGACCTGCCGTCAATGCGGAGCAGAGCTGGAACTGCGCGACCGCTATGGGGTCTGGTGCGACGCGATCATTGCCTCATATTCCGCTGAAGTCTATGGCCTCCGGTTCGGAGCGAGCCTCGCGGACGTCCTCCAGTGGCTGCCGCGGATGCACCCGTATCCACCGCCTGGACGCGCCAGTCGGATCCTCTATGAACATACCGCTTACGCGGTCACGCACTTCGTCTACGCCATGAACGGCTATGGCCTCTACCGCCTGCGCTCGGAGTGGTTTCCGAGGGAATACGAGTACCTGAGGACACATATCCGTAACGCCATCTCCGGCCGGGACACCGAGTTACTGGGCGAGTACATGGATACCTTGAAATCCTTCGGGCTCACTGAAGCCGATCCAGATTTGGCGGCCGGCACTCGATATCTGCTTGCCCACCAGAACCCCGACGGCAGTTGGGGTGATCCGGCTGACCCCGAGATCTATGACCGCTATCACACCACCTGGACCGCCATCGACGGCCTGCGGTCATATGCGTGGCGCGGTGAACGGGTGATGTTCCCTGAAGCAATGGTGAGGCTCCAGCCCTGAATCAGGGGCAGGGGGGCGGCCATTCGTGGCACATTCAAATGAGCGCGCTATGCGATTACTCCTACTTGTACCTCTATTTTTCGCGGCTCTGCCTGCCGCGGCCCAGCCCAGGCGCGTGCTGGTAGTCTCGGTGGACGGCCTCGACCAGCGGTATCTCGACGATGCCGATCGCCTCGGCCTGCGGATCCCCAATCTCCGCCGTGTGCTGAAGGAAGGCCAGTGGTCTCGCGGCGTGGTCGGTCAGGCGCCCACCGTGACATGGCCATCCCACACTACGCTCATCAGCGGCGTCGGTCCGGACATCCATGGCATTCTCGGCAATCGCCGGCCCAAGTCCGAGGGCGGCGAATACTACTGGAGCGCCTCGCTCCTCCACGCGCGCACATTGCTCGATGCCGTCAAAGCAGCCGGCCGCACCAGCGCCACCATCACCTGGCCGGTTACCGTCGATGCGCCCGTCACCTGGAACCTGCCGGAGTACTTCCAGCGCCGTCGCGGCGGCGACATGGACGTGCGCTCCATTGAGTCCAAGTGTGTGCCGGCCGACCTGGTGAAGAGCATCGCCGCTGTCTACCCCGCCTTCCCGCGCGAGTGGATGGAAGACCGCAACCGCACCATGGCTGCCCTCTACCTCCTGAAGACAGTGCAGCCCGATCTCATCCTGCTGCATCTCGTCGACCTCGATTCCGAAGCGCACCAGACCGGCCCGTTTACCCGTGAGGCCAACGCCACGCTGGAGAACATCGACGAGTACATCGGACAATTGCTGAGCGCGCTGCCCAAGGGCTACACCTTCGTCCTCGTCTCCGATCACGGCTTTGAAAAGGTGGAAGAGGAGATCAACCTCAGCGTCGCCGCCAAAGCGCGCGGAGTGGAAGGCGTGCGCGCCATGGGCGGCTACGTGATCGCTTCGACGCCGGCCGCCGCTGATCTGTTGAGGGAACTGAAGTCCACAGGTAAATATGGCTTGGGGCGGGAGATTCCGAAGGAAGAATTTGCCGTTTATGCGCCGGGTCAGGCAAAAGCGGTGGCTGCCTTTGAATCCGCGCCGGGCGTCTTCTTTGCCGCGGGCGAAGCCACGGAGGTCCATTCCAAGCCACACGAAGCCGGCAACCACGGCCACTGGCCCACTCGCTACCGGGCGGTCTATGCCGCTTGGCAGCCTGGCATCCAGGCGGCCCGTCTTCCCGAGATCTCACAGAAAGACATCGCCGGCCGCCTGGCGTCCCTGCTGGGGCTCGAGTTCACACCCGGCCCCAGGTAAAGAGCACACTGATGGGGGAAGTCCTCAGCCGGCGGTTGAACCCTTGCGGAACATCCGGTAAACCCACAACAGCAGGATCGCGCCAACCACGGACATAATCAGGCCGGCGCTATCCCCCTCGCGATACCAGCCGAGGGTTCGTCCGAGAAACCCGGCCACGATCGAGCCGGCGATCCCCAACAGCATCGTGATGAATATGCCGCCAGGATCCCTGCCGGGCATGATCAGTTTGGCGAGCGCACCGGCAACCAGGCCGATGAGACACATCCAGATGAAACTCAACATGTAGGCCTCCTCAATTTCCCGTGTTTCTACGGCACTCTGAAAGGTAGCATGCCCAGTCAGCCGCCGGGCCACCCGGCGTTACCCAGATCAACCCGGCTCATCCTGGCCAACAGGCCGGCCTACTTCTCGATGACGAGATTGTTCTTTACCGAGAACACGCCCGATACGCCGTTCGCGGAGAGGTTGGCAACCGTCTTGTCGCCTTCATTGTTGACTACTCCTTCGAGCGTCACATTGCCGTTCGCCACGATGATGTGGATGGAAGGAACCGCCGACAAAGTGTACCGGTCGAGCCCGGGATTCGAGAAGATGGCCCGGTAGACGGCCCGCCGCACCCGGTCGTCGTTCGGGGAGAGAGGCAGCACCTCGATCTGATTGTCGACTGCCTCCACGCCCTCTATCTGTTTGACCGCCCGCTCCGCATCGGCCTTGAGCGTCGGGCGCGTGACCTGTCCCATCAGCGTCACTTTGAACCCGTCGATCTTGTAGACAAGGTTGTCGAACACCCCGTAATAAGGCAGCATCACCAACTCGTGACGAACCTCTTTGAGCAGGCGTTTCTGGGCGTCAGCGGTTTGCGCCGAAGTAATGGCAGGGGCTGCCAGCAGCACCAGCAGGAGCATTCGATGGCTGAACTTGTTCATTGGTGTTCTCCAGTTTCATTTGGTATTGCATCAGGCAGTTGGAAATGAGCAGGCAATCCGCTGCACCTCCAACGTGAAGGGTTCGCGGGCGACGCGTCCGGTCAGGATTCGTTCCTTCGATGCCCACGCCGTTCACCGCCTGGCCGGCCGGAAACCATTCCGACAGGCCGGGAACCATCCAGGTCCAATGGGACGTGCATAAGGTTGTCGCATTTCGCGGCCGAGTCATGTGTGTGTTGTTAGAGCACGTGCATGGCCAAATAGGAGTGCCCCGGCTGGACCTCCATAGGATCGAAAGCAGCGGCCAGGTTGGCTGAATAGGGTCAATCGACGCCCGGGCGTCGGTCGCCCGTCTGGAAGCTGGGCGCCACACTGAACCGCGCATGGCCCCCCCGGTGCTCCGCGGGATCTGCCAGGCAGGGTGGTTGGTACAACCTGGCCTCACACTGTCTGCACGTTGGGGTGCCGTTTTCGTTTGGCGCTCGGCGTGCCCAACTCCATGGCAGGAGCAACACATGGCAAACAGTTCTTCCACCTCTTTTACAGACAAAATTGCGGACGAATCCTCGGCGCTGGGCGACAGGATCTCCGATGGCGCGGCACAGCTGAAAGCCAAAGCATCGGAACTGGGCCGTAGGGCAGCGGAGAAGATCGACGAGAACATGACTTCCGCGGCCGACGGGCTGGACAAGGCAGCCTCCTCGCTCCACGGAACAGCCGAACACCTGCCTGGAGTCGACGCGGTCAGCGGCTTCGCCCATTCGACGGCGGACAGGCTCAGCGCGACGGCCGGCTACGTTCGTGAGCACGACGTCGACTCGATGATGACCGGCGTCCGGGCGATCGTCCGCAAGAATCCTGGTCAGTCGTTGATCATCGCAGGCGTCGTTGGCTTCCTGATCGGGCGCTCTTTTAAGCGAGGGTCTGCCGCCTGAGGGCGATGCCCGGCGGAGTTCAGTGGTTGCTCCAGCTTGCGGGATGCATCGGGGCGGAATTGAAACATCGCTCCTCCTGACTGTCCACAAAGCGCTTGAATCGGATCCGGCGCAACACGGCGGTCGACGTTCGAACTAAAGGTGCCCAGGGATGGGCGCGGGAGAAACTTATGCTCTGGACGATTGTCGCTGTGATGTTGGTGCTCTGGCTCCTCGGATTCAGTATGAGCATTGGCGGGAGCCTCATCCATTTATTGTTGGTCGTGGCTTTGGTCGCGATCGTCTTCAACCTGATTTCAGGGCGCAGAAGCGCCATCTGACGGTTCAGCCCATGCCCCTTGCGCGGCTACCGCGAGGGGCACGGGCCGGAAACGCGTCACGGCTAGCTGCATCTAAAAGTGCTAGTCCGTCACGCGGAGGGCGCCTTCCCACGGGCGCCCTCGACCTTTCACCCTTCACTTTCCTCCCCCATCCACAAAAGTTGACATTTTTCTCGAGACAACAGATTCTCCTAGACGTCTATACTAGACAGCTAGGAGAGTTGCATTGGGACGACATGACAACGACCGCCTGCAAGGCACGCTGGACCTGCTGGTCCTGAAAGTTCTCGCCAGCCGGGGCCGCATGCATGGCTACGGCATTACGCTCCAGATCCAACAGATATCCAGGGAAGAGCTGCGCGTGGAGGAGGGTTCGCTGTATCCGGCCCTGCATCGCATGGCACAGGACTCCCTCATCTCGGCCGAGTGGGGTACGACGGAGAACAAGCGGCGTGCCCGCTACTACGAGATCACCCCGGCCGGCCTGGAGCGGTTGAAACAGGAAGAAGAGAACTGGGCCCGGCTTACCTCGGCCGTTGCCCGGTTCCTGCAGTACGCCTGATCGCGGAGCCGGTGCGAAAGGAGAACCGCTGTGCCCTGGTGGAGCAAACTTGTCAATCTCGTCCGCGGCGAACGCCATGTGGACGAGCTCGATGAGGAGATGGAGTTTCACATCGCTATGCGCGCCGAAGAGCGGCGGGGGGCCGGGCTGTCCGAGAAGGAAGCCCTTGAGGCAGCCCGGCGCGAGTTCGGGAACCCCGCGCTGCAGCGTGAGCGTGCACGCGATGCCGACATCCTTCAGTGGCTCGACACCTGCCTGCAGGATCTGCGGTTTGCGGCGCGGTCGTCCGCCAAATCGCCCGGGCTCACGGCCGTCGTTGTCCTCTCGCTCGCGCTGGGGATTGGGGCGAACACGGCCCTATTTACCATCACGAACGCGATGCTGCTGCGGACGCTGCCGGTCGCACGGCCCCAGCAACTCTACGCGCTGCAACTGGATGAGAACGACACGGCCACCAACCCCATCTGGGAGGATTTCCGCGACCACCAGGATCTCTTCAGCTCAGCGTTTGCCTGGTCCACGGAGAGCTTCGATACCAGCGAGGGCGGGGCAGTCAGTCCCGTGCGAGGCGCGTATGCCAGTGGAGCCGTGTTCCGGACACTTGGCCTGCAGCCGGCGCTGGGACGAGCCTTTGATGAGGCCGCGGACCACCCAGGGAGCGGCTCCGATGCAGCGATTGCCTTGCTGGGCTACGACTACTGGCAGCGCGCCTTTGGCGGAGATGCCTCAGCGCTGGGGCGGACGCTGCGCCTGGATGGCAAGCCCTTCCGGATCGTAGGCGTCGCTCCGGCGGGCTTTACGGGTATCGAAGTTGGCGAGAGGTTCGACGTACTCGTTCCCCTGGCGTCCGAACCCTACCTGCGTGGGCCGGAGAGCATGCTGAAGCATGGCGCTTACTGGTGGCTGGTGGTCGCCGGGCGGTTGAAAGAGGGGGTGCCGCTGGCACAGGCACAGTCACGGCTTCAGGCCCTGGGGACTGGAGTCATGGAACGCACTCACCACCCCGAGTGGAAGCCGCAGATCCTTAGGAACTATCTCGGCCGCCAGTTCTCGCTGGTCAGCATGGCGCGCGGCCTGAATTATGCGGGCACGGAGCTGCGCAAGCCTGTGCTCATATTGAACGCCGTGGTGATCCTGGTTCTGCTGATTGCTTGCGCGAATGTGGCCAACCTGCTGCTGGCGCGTTCGGCTGCTCGCGGGCGGGAGATTTCGGTACGGTTCGCCTTGGGCGCCTCGCGAGCTCGCATCGCCCGGCAGCTGCTCACGGAGAGCCTGCTGCTTGCGTTCGCGGGCGGCGCCCTGGGCCTGGTGATCGCGCCTCCGGTGGCGAGACTCCTGCTGCGCGCGGCCGCCACGCGCCGCGAAGAGTTGTTCCTCGATCTTCATCCTGATCCTGCAGTGCTGGCCTTCACCACCTGCGTGGCGCTGCTTTGCGGGCTGCTGTTCGGAGCCGCGCCTGCCTGGCATAGCGCCCGGGTGGAGCCGCAGACCGGCTTGCGCGCGGCATCCGGTGCGTCGGGCGACCGGCGCGGCGGACTGCGCGCGGCGCTCGTCGCCTTCCAGGTTGCGCTTTCGCTGGTACTGGTCATCGGAGCGGGGCTGTTCCTCTCCACCCTACGCAATCTCACTCATACCGACCTGGGCTTCCAGCCGGCGGATGTGCTGCTTGTCGATGTGGATCTGTCCCGCTCCGGGATAGCCGACGCGGCCCGGGCAGCGTTTCACCAGGAGCTGCTGGCCCGATTCCGGGCGCTGCCGGGTGTCGAAGCGGCCGGCGCCTCGCTGGTAACACCGCTGGCCGGCAATACTTGGCAAGCGACCATGCGGGTGGAATCGGGAGCGGGCCAGCCTGTGAGTATCCATGTTCACTACAACGGCATCACGCCTGGCTACTTCCACACGCTGGGGACGCCGCTGCTGGCCGGCCGGGACATCTCGACTGGGGATCACTCGAACTCGGCGCTGGTGGCAGTGGTCAATGAGACGTTCGCCCGCCGTGCGCTGGCTGGATTACCCGGCGGCCGGGCTTACAGCCCCGCTGCGGCGCTGGGCCTAAGATTCCGCAAAGAGTTTCGAGCCTCATTTAGCGCGCCAGCAGTGGAGAAGGTAGTTGAGGTTGTGGGCGTGGCGAGGGATGCGAAGTACCGCACCATCCGCGGCGCTGTGCCGCCGACGGTGTATATGGGGATTGCCCAGGAGCCCCAGGGCAGCGCCGGACTGAGTTACGAGCTGCGCACCCGGATGGACCTGTCCGCCGCCGCGCAGATGATTCGGGCCGCCGTCGCGGAGGCCAATCCGCGAGCGTCCTACACCCTGCGCACCTTCGATTCGCAGGCGCGCGACGCCACGCGGCCAGAGCGTCTGGTGGCCGCTTTCTCCAGCGTCTTTGGCGGGCTCGCACTCCTGCTGGCCGCCATCGGTCTTTATGGCGTACTCTCCTTCTCGGTCGCGCAGCGCCGGGGCGAGATTGGGATCCGGGTCGCAATGGGCGCCACGCCCGGCCACATCCGCCGCTGGGTTGTGCGCCGGAGCCTGGCCACGGTGGCTGCCGGAGCGGCCGGAGGGCTGGGGTTGGCAGCCTGGAGCACCGCCCTGGTCCGATCGATGTTGTACGGCATCCAGCCCGGCGATCCACTGGTGTACACAGCGGGTCTCGCCATTCTGTTGGCGATCTCGGCGCTGGCGGCTTATCTGCCCGCGCGCCGGGCAACGCGCCTCGATCCGGTGCAGGCGCTGCGTCAGGAATAGGAGTTATCGATGCCACTCTGGAGCAGACTTCGCAACGTCTTCCGCACTCGCGGCGGCGATATGAATACAGAACTCGACGAGGAACTGCAGGCGCACATCGCCATGCGGGCCGATCAGTTTGTGGAAGAAGGACTCCCTCCAGACGAGGCGCGGCGGCGGGCCGAACAGATGTTCGGCAACACGTTGCTGGTGCGGGAGCGGACTCGCGACGCCGATGTCGCGCAGTGGCTGGACGCGCTGTTGCAGGACCTGCGCTATGCGTTGCGGATGATGCGCCATTCGCCCGTGCTGACGGGTGTCGTCGTGCTGTCACTCGGGCTCGGCATCGGTGCCAATACGGCCTTCTTCACCCTCACGAACGCCCTGCTGTTGAAACAGTTGCCGGTGCGCGACCCGGCGCGCCTGGTGAGCCTGGAACTCGGGCGGCCCGGCGAGGCGAATTGGGGCGACTCTTTCACGAACCCCCTCTGGGAGGAGTTCGACAAGGGCCAGGACATTGCCAGTGGCGCCTTTGCGTACGCCGCGCAGAGTTTTAACGCCGGCGAGCGTGGCGAGACTCGGATGATCAACGCGGCGATCGCGAGCGGCCGCGTCTTCGAAACGCTGGGTGTCGAACCCGTGGCCGGCCGGCTGTTCACCGCCGCCGACGATCGCCGCGGCGGCGGCTGGGATGGACCGGTGGCCGTGCTTGGCTATGACTACTGGCAGCGCGCTTATGGCATGGATCCTTCCATTGTTGGCCGCAACATCTCCCTCGACGGCAAGCCGTACAAGGTGGTGGGCATCGCGCCTGCGTCCTTCTATGGCATCTATGTCGGCTTGCGCTTCGACGTCATCGTGCCGCTGGCCACGGAGACCTACCGCACGTCCGATCCCAAGCTGCTGGACGCGCGCTCGAACTGGATGGTGAGCATCGTGGCCCGGTTGAAGCCGGAGTGGACGCAGGCGCGTGCGAATGAGCGGCTGAAGGCGCTGGCGCCAGGCCTCTTCGAGGCTACGGTGCCGCCCAACTGGCCGCCCAAGAGGGTTCAGGATTTCCTGTCATCCCGTCTACGCGTGACAGCGGCGGCGCGCGGACTTTCGGCGGTCTCCGACTCGATGCGCAGCGCGGTGCTGCTGTTGAACGGGTTTGTGGCCCTGGTCCTGCTGATCGCCTGCGCGAATGTCGCGAACCTGCTGCTGGCACGCGCCACCGTCCGTGCGCGGGAGTATACGGTCCGCATGGCCTTGGGCGCGTCGCGGAGCCGGCTGCTGCGCCAGTCGCTGACGGAGAGCTTGCTGCTGGCCCTAGCCGGTGCTGCGGTTGGACTCGCCATTGCCCAGCCGGCGGCGCAGGCACTGGTGGCGATCTCAGGACGATCCACGGCTCAAATGTCGCTCGATCTGGCGCCCGATGGGAGGGTGCTGCTGTTCACGACGGTGGTGGGCGTCTTCTGCGGACTGTTGTTTGGGATGGCTCCGGCGTGGCGCGCGTCGCGCAATGCGCTGCTGCCTCGCATCGCGGGCACGGCTGGAGACGGCAAGGGCCGCCTGCGGGCCTGTCTTGTGTCGTTGCAGGTGGCACTATCCGTAGTGGTCCTGGTGGGCTGCGGGTTGTTCCTCTCTTCCTGGCAGAAGCTGGGCAAAGCGAGCCTCGGGTTCGATCCGAACCATGTGGTGCTGGCCAAGGTGGACCTGAGCACTCTCACGATGGAGCAGGATCAGCGGGCGGAGGCTGTGGAGGATGTGCGGCGGCAGTTGCGAGGCGCTCCGGGTGTCGAGGAGACCAGTGCTTCGGTCCTGACCCCGATGGGCTCCGGCATGTGGAGTTCCCTCGTCGTTGGCGACGACGGCAAAGGAGGACGGCGCGAGCACGAGATTTACTACAACGCCGTCTCGCCTGGATTCTTTCGCGCGCTGGGTACGCCGCTGCTGGCCGGCCGGGATATTGAGCCGAACGATCGCAAGTCCTCGACACAGGTGGCGGTGGTGAACGAGAGTTTCGTCCGCCAGGTCTTCGGTGGGGGCAATCCGATTGGGCGCTACTTCGAGGAAGGCCTGACGCCCAGCAAGACCGGGTTTGTCACGCATAAGGTGCAGGTGGTGGGGATCGCCCGCGACGCCACTTATCGCGAGCTGCGCCAGGCGCCTCCACCGACGATGTACAGGCCGCTGTCACAGGCCCGCGCGTTACCTTACGTCACGTTTGCCGTGCGGGGGGCCGGCGAGATGGAGCAACTACTCTCCACGGTGCGGGCCGCGTTTGCGTCATCGGGCAACCGGTTCTCCTATACGCTGCAGACCTACCCGATGCGGATGCGCGATGCCATGGTGACGGAGCGGCTGCTGGCGGCGCTATCCACGCTGTTCGGGGCGCTGGCCCTGGGGCTGGCCGGGATGGGCTTGTATGGAGTGCTTGCCTACTCAGTGACGCGCCGCAGCGGCGAGATCGGGATTCGCATGGCGCTGGGCGCTACGGCATCGCACATACGGAATTGGGTGCTGCGGCAATCGGGCCTCACGGTCCTGTCTGGCTTTGCGGCTGGTCTACTTCTGGCCCTATGGCTGGCGCCGGTTGCGAAGAAGTTGTTGTTTGGCGTGAAGGCCTCCGACTGGCGTGTGTATGCGGTCAGCCTGGCCGTGCTGGTCGCCATCTCCTTCGCTGCCAGTTATCTGCCTGCCCGGCGGGCCACGCGGCTGAACCCTGTCCAGGCTCTTAGGCACGACTGAGCGGCGCTAGAATAGAGCGAGTCTTTTTTACTGGAGTCCCTGACTATGAAACCACTCGCCTGTCTTCTGCTCGCGCTGTGTGGAACCCTCTCCGCGCAGACCGCGCCTTCCGTGAACAAGCTGTACGACGGCCAGTTCTCGTCGATCGAGCGCGAACTCGTGCCGCTGGTGGAAGCCATGTCCGAAGCGCAGCTCAACTTCGTCCCGGCGAAGGGCGAGTTCAAGGGCGCGCGCACCTTCGGCCAGCAGGCCACGCACGTCGCCGCCGTGATCTACGCCGTGGCGGCGAAGATGCTGGGCGAGGCGAATCCCATCGACATGGGCAAGGCCGAGAACGGGCCCGCGACGCTGAAGACCAAGGCCGAGATCGTGAAGTTCGTGAAGGACGGATTCGCCTACGGCCATAAGGGCCTCGCCACGGTAAACGACAAGAATCAGTTGGAGATGATCCCGTCGCCTTTCGGGGATGGCAAGATGCCGCGCGGTTCGGCTGCCTCGATCCTCACCTGGCACAGCTTCGACCACTACGGCCAGATGGCTGTGTACGCGCGCCTGAATGGGGTCGTGCCTCCAGCCAGCCGCGGGAACTAGAATCAGTCATGTCTTCGAATAAACTGCGCTGGGGCGTGCTCGGCGTGGCCGGGATCGCTGTGAAGAAGGTGATCCCCGCCATGCAGAAGTGCAGCCTCTGTGAGATTGCCGCCATCGCCTCGCGCGACCTGGACAAGGCCAGGCAGGCGGCGCCGGGGCTGGGGATCGCGAAGGCCTATGGCTCCTATGAAGAGCTGTTGGCCGATCCTGACATCGACGTCATCTACAATCCGCTGCCGAATCACCTGCACGTGCCGTGGTCGATCAAGGCCATGGAGGCAGGCAAGCATGTGCTGTGCGAGAAGCCTTTGGGCCTGTCCACGGCGGAGGTCCGCGAGATGATTGCGGTGCGCGACCGGACGGGTCGGGTGGCCGGCGAGGCGTTCATGATCCGCACGCATCCGCAATGGCTGCGCGCCCGTGAAGTGATCCAATCCGGAGAAATTGGCGACCTGCGCGGGGTGGTGTCTTGGTTCAGCTATACGAATCGCGATCCGAAGAACGTGCGCAATGTTGCGGGTTGGGGCGGCGGCGGGCTGATGGACATCGGGTGCTATGGCATCTTCTCGTCACGCTTCCTGTTCGGGGAAGAGCCGCGGCGAGTGTCGGGGACCCTGGAGCTCGATCCGGATTTCCAGACCGACAGGCTGGCATCGGCGGTGCTGGACTTCCCGTCCGGCCAGGCGACGTTCCTGTGTTCGACCCAGATGGTGCCGGGCCAGCGGGTGCTGGCGTTCGGGACCAGGGGGCGGATCGAGATCGAGATCCCGTTCAACGCTCCGCCGGATGCGCAGTGCCGCATCTGGGTGGACGGCCGGGAAGAGTTGTTCGACATCTGCGACCAGTACACGCTGCAAGGCGATGCCTTCAGCCGCGCCGTGCTGGGCGAAGGACCGGTGCCGGTGCCGCTAGAGAACTCGCTGGGCAACATGGCGGTGATCGACGCGATTGTGGAGTCGTCGAGCTCCGGCCGCTGGGTCACACTGGGTTAGCCAAAAGAAAACGGCCGGCCCCGAAGGACCGGCCATTTTGTCTACTTGAACTGGAGGCTTAGTCGCCGAGGGCGCCGGTGGTCTCTTCCGCCTTCGGAGCGGCCGGCTGGATGCCGCCGATCTGAACCAGGTTCGACTCGGGTTCCTTGAGGACGTGCTTCTTGTAAAGCTCCATCATCTTGGCGTTCTCGGCTTCCTGCGCCAGGCGCAGCTTCTGGTCGCGGGAACGGATCTTCTCTTCGCGCGCCGTCTTGGCGATGCCCAGGTTGTCGAGGTCGTGCTGAACTTCGTTCGTGACGAGCTCTTCGCGCAGCACCAGGCGGTGATCTGTGGTGTTGAGCTTGACGTTCTTGCCGCCGGCGAAGATTTCGTGACGGCCGTGCTCGTCGTACCACTTGGTGAGCGTGGCGGTCATGTGCATCTTCTCGACGATGTTGCGCCAGCCCACGCCGGTGTTATACGCGCAGAAGCTGATTTCGCCTTCCTGCGTGGCGTAGGGGATGATGCACTGTTCGGTACGGCGGAAGTCGTAGTTGAACAGATCCTGGAACCACATGCCGGCGATGAAGAGGAAGTTCCAGCGGTCGCGGCGGCGGCGCTCGATGTCGGTGAGGGTGCGGTCACCCTTCACGCTGCCGTAGTTGCGGCCGGTGGCGCCGAAGGTCTTGTCGAACTTCTTCAGCAGGTCGGACAGCTTGAAGTGGGTGGGCGACTGGAAGGGATCGTAGTTGCGCATCAGGGCGAGCGCCATGCCGACGACGGAGAGCTTCCGGCCGCGGGCGGCGTCGTTGACGCGGGCGATGTCCTTGGAGAGGCGGTCGCCGTTCAGGAACTTGGTCACCGGGACCGATTCCTTGGTTTCCTTGTCGACCATGACGGCCATGCCGATGCCGCAGTTCGGGTGGCAGCCGCAGCTCAGCTGGCCCCATTCGGCCTGGGGGCCATGGATCAGGTCGGCCCAATCGGAGAACGTGGACATGAACGAGATCGGGTACCAGTCGCGGGTCGGCTCGCCGATGCCGGTCTGGTTCTTCACGTCGTGCGCCAGGTGCGACAGCGTGTAGCGCTGGGCGGCGCGGCGGTCTTCCGTGACGGCTTCATCGCGGCCGGTGAAGGAAACGGGCTGGAAGCTGAGGAAGGAGATCTTCTTCGGGTTGTCCAGGGCGAACTGGACGACGCGGCCCACCTGCTCGTTATTGATGCCGTTAATGATGGTGATGACGGGGACGATGTCGACGCCGGCCGAGTGGAGGTTCTCGATGGCACGCAGCTTCACGTCAAACAGGTTGCCGACGGCGCGGTGCGAGTTGGCGGCGTTGCCGACGCCGTCGAACTGGAGGTAAGCGTAGCGGAGGCCGGCCTCGGCCGCCTGCGCCGCGAATTCCTTCGACTTGGCGAACTCGATGCCGTTGGTGGCGGCCTGAACTGAGTTGTAGCCAACCTTCTTGCAGTAGCGGACCGCATCCAGGAAGTAAGGCGACAGCGTCGGCTCGCCGCCGGAGAACTGCACCGACATCTGGCGCCGGGGCTTGATCTTCAGGGCGTTGTCGAGCATCGTCTTGATGTCTTCCCAGCTCAGCTCATGGACGAAGCCAACCTGGTTGGCGTCCATGAAGCAGGGGTCGCACATCATGTTGCAGCGGTTGGTGAGGTCGATGGTGAGGACCGAACCGCGGCCGTGGGTGATGGTGGACGAGCCGTGCTTGTGCAGGTCGGCATCGTTGTGGGCGCGGATGTCGCGGCCCGGGAAGACGTCTTCGAGGTGCTTGAAGAACGCCGGATCGATCGCCATCACGTCTTCGAAGTGACCGTGGATGGGGCAATCCTTGACCATCAGGATCTTCCCATCGCGTTCGATGATCTGGGCCTTGATCTCGCCAGGACGCTGATTCACCAGGATGCTGACATCCTTCTTGCCGTCGATGATCTCCTGACGAACTTCAGGAATGCACTTGGGGCAAAGCGAATCGGTGGTACGGGGCCAGCCCATCTTGGGCTTCATCTTTTCGTAGGACTTCAACAGCGGCTTCTCGGACCACTTCGGCGTGAAGCCGGGGTTCGGGCTGATCTGGTTCAGGGAATCGAAAACCTGCCAGGCAGCCTTGGCCGCCAAGGTTGCTGCCTTCTCCACGTACTTGATCGGCTTATGCATTTTTTGGATGGACTCCTAATATCGTTTGGAGGACGCTAAGCGCTCTGCACTACTAAAAACTTTGACTTCCGCGGACAGTTCACGCGGCTTTGCTCAATAGAATTGTATGCAGGATCCTTCATAGAGCCTACGGCTCTCCATCGAACTGTGCCGTTTGACGCTTGGATGGGGATTATGGGGGTTAAACGGCAAGGTTCGGATTCACCCGCCGGTGGTGTGTCTGACACCGCGGCATAGTAGCATGATTCCAGAGGAGATACCGCTGATTCCCATGACTCCGGACCGGGCCGCATTCGCCGCCGCCGCCCAACGGGCCGGATTCGCGCTTTGCGGCGTGGCTCAGGCTGGGGCCGTAGCGGACTATCCCGTTTATCAACAATGGGTTAGTGACGGAATGGCGGGCCCTATGGAGTACCTGACCGATCACCGCGCTGCGTTGCGGGCGGATCCGCGGTCGTTGCTGCCGTCGGCGCGGTCCGTGCTGTGCGTGGGGCGGCTCTACAACACGAATGGGCCCTCGGGTAGCGCCATATCCCGCTATGCGTGGGGACCGGAGGATTACCACGACGTGCTGCGGCGGGCGCTGCAGGGGATGGTGGATGAACTCCTAAGTGCTTGGGGCTCATTCGAGTACAGGATCTGCGTGGATACGGCTCCGGTACTGGAGCGGTCGCTGGCGCGGGAGGCCGGCCTGGGCTGGATCGGCCGCAATACCTGCCTCATCAACCAGCCGGCGGGGTCGTGGTTCTTCCTGGGGGAAGTGCTGATTTCCCTTAAACTTACGCCGGATATGCCGCCGCCGGACCGGTGCGGCAGCTGCCGGCGCTGCATCGACGCCTGTCCGACGCAGGCCCTGGTGCCGGACGGAGAGGGCGGTTGGCGGCTGGACGGGCGGCAGTGCATCTCCACCTGGACAATTGAGCAGCGCGGAGTGCTGCCGGAGGAACACCGCGCGGCGTCCGGCGGACACGTCTTCGGGTGTGACATCTGCCAGGAGGTGTGTCCGTGGAACCGGCGGGCTCCGGTAACCGGGGAGGCGGCATTTCAGCCAGCGAATGCGGACCCGGATCCGGCCGAATTGGCGGCCTTGTCGCCGGAGGAGTTCCGGGCCCGATTCCGCAAGACGCCGCTGTGGCGGACGAAGTATTCCGGGTTGCTGAGGAACGTGGCGACCGCCATGGGGAATGCCCGTGATCCTCGCTATCGCGAGCATTTGCAGCGGCTTGCGGAGATCGAGGACGAAAGCGTCCGGACTCATGCGGAATGGGCGCTGGCGCGGCTGGAGGAGGAGACGTGACCGGCGGACTCGCCCTGCTGCTGGTGGCGCAGGCAGCGCTGTGGCCTGAAATGGACCCACTTGTCCAGAAGGGCTACGACCATTTCTACAACCTGGAGTACCCCGAGGCGATCGCGACCTTTCAGAAGGCGGTGGAGGCGGCTCCGCTGGATCCGAACCGGCGGAATCACCTGGCCCAGGCCGTGCTGTTCAGCCTGATGTTCCGGGCCGGAGCCCTGGAGACTGAGATGGTGACGGGCGGGAACCCGTTCCTGCGACGGCCCAAGATGGAGCCCACTCCGGCGGAGGAGACGCTCTTTGAGAATGCGCTGAACGAGTGTTCGCGGCTGTCGCAGGCGTTGCTGGCGGAGAATCCCGATGACACCAATGCCCTTTATGCGCAAGGGGTTGCGCTGGGGCTACGCGGTACCTACAACTATCTGGTCAAGAAAGAGTGGCTGGATTCGCTGCGGGACATGACGGCGGGCCGGAAACTGCACAACCGTGTGTACGAACTCGATCCCACCAATATAGATGCCCTGATGATGCAGGGCATGCACGACTACGTCGTGGGATCGCTGCCCTTTGCGTATAAGGTGCTGGGCTTTCTGGCTGGTTTCCATGGCGACCGGCAGCAGGGCATCCGGACGGTGCAGATTGTGGCGGAGAAGGGCAAGTACAACCGGGTGGATGCCGAGATCCTGTTGGGCATTGCGGCCCGGAGGGAGCGGCGGCCGGGCGATGCGGTGCAGATCTGCGAGAAGCTGCGCTCGGAGTTCCCCCGGAACTTTCTGGTTCTGTTCGAGTTGTCGCAGATGTATGCGGATCTCGGCGATAAGGACAACGCCTGGAGTGCGCTGGACCGGGTGGAGGAGCTGAAGAAGTCGAATGCGCCCGGCTTCCAGTCGCTGCCGGTGGAGCGGATCGAGTTTGCGCGCGGGAACCTGCTGTTCTGGTATGACGACCCGGACGCGGCGATTGTCCATTTGCGGAAGGCGACCCGGCGGGCGCAGGCGCTGGATCCGAACTCGGGTGTGACGGCGTGGCTGCGTCTGGGGCAGTGTCTTGACCTGAAAGGGAGGAGAGCGGAAGCGAGGGCGGCGTACCGGTCGGCGATCCAATATTGGCCGGCCTCTGACGAGGCGAAATCTGCACGGAAGTATCTGGATAAGGTGTTCACTACAAACGAAAAGAGGGCAATGTCCGGTTGACAGGCCGTGTTACACTTTCAGGCCATGGGAATGCTCGCAGAGTTTAAAGAGTTTGCCCTGAAGGGCAACGTACTGGACCTGGCTATCGGTGTCGTGATCGGCGGAGCGTTCGCCAAAATCACGGCGTCGCTCGTGGAGGACATCATCAATCCGCTGATTGGATTGGTGCTGGGCGGGGTACAGGGTGACCTTGCCTCGCGCTACATCGCGCTGGATGGAAAGACCTACGCCAACCTGGCGGAAGCGAAGAAGGCGGGGGCGGCTTTCTCCTATGGAAACTTCCTGAACATCGTCATCCAGTTCATCATCGTCGCCTTTGTGATTTTCATCGTGATCAAGCAGATCAACCGGTTCACGCGGCTGAGCGGCGACAATCTGCCCAAGTAAGCGCTTTACCAGGGTGGCCGCCGGATCGGTACGATAGGACTAGATGTCTCTGTTTGCTCCGGCGGTCATTCTCAGCGCGTTCCTTTTGTTTCTCATCCAGCCGTTGGCCGGCAAGCAGATGCTTCCGTTGTTTGGAGGGTCGGCCGCGGTCTGGAGCGCCTGCCTGTTGTTCTTCCAGTTCGCTCTGCTGGCGGGCTATCTGTACGCGCACGCGATCACGCGCTGGCTGCGGCCGAAACATCAAGCCATTTTCCACGGAGCCGTGGTTCTGGGGTGCCTGGCGGCGCCGCGGGCCGAGTTGTCCACGGGCAGTGGATCCCTGCACCTGATTTACGCGTTGACCACCACGGTGGGGCTGCGATACCTGCTGCTGTCGGCAACCAGTCCACTTTTGCAGCACTGGCACGCCACGCTCAATCCCGACGGCCGGTCGTACAGGCTATCCGCCTGGTCGAATGCGGCCTGTGCCGTGGCGCTGCTGAGCTTTCCTCTGTTTTGGGAGGCGCGATTCGGAGTTAGGGAACTGGAACGGTGGTGGGGCTGGGCGTTTGCCGCTGAGGCCGTGCTGCTGATGCTGGCGGCGGCGGTGGTCTACCGCTCCGGTGCATCCAATCCGCCTGTTGGCCTGATCAGCGGAACTTCGTGGCGCATGCGCGCGCGCTGGCTGGCCTGGCCAGCTCTGGCTTCTGCCTTCCTGATGGCGACCTCGACGCACCTGTGCCAGATTGTGGCTCCGGCGCCGTTGTTGTGGGTTGTGCCGCTGCTGGTGTACCTGATGAGTTTCGTGGCCGTCTTCGAGCGGGAGTGGTACAAGCCTTCGTTTGGCAGTGTGATGGGGCTGACGGGCCTGCTGATGATGGCGGGCGCGATGTTGTACCTGGACCTGCAAGCCGCGCTGGCCCTTAAAGTGGCGCTCTACGCCGGCGGATTGTTCGTCCTGTGCCTGTTCTGCCACGGCGAGCTGGCGGCAGTGAAGCCGGAGCGGGAGCGGATCACCAGCTACTGGACACATGTCGCGGCAGGCGGGGCATTGGGCTCGCTGGCGATCGGCTTCGCTTCGCCCATGCTGCTGCGTGGGTACTTCGAACTGCCGCTGCTGATGGCGGCGGCGGGCGCCCTGTGTTTCTGGCGGATGCGGCGGCTTTCGCGGTTTGTCCGGCAGGGTGCTGCGATCGCGGCGGTCCTGGCGGCGACTCCGGCGCTGGCGCTGGTCACGGGGTACTACTCCGGGCTGGTGGAGGCGGGGCGTAATTTCTACGGCAGTTTGCGGATCCTGGACGAGCCCGCCCGGGCCGGACGTCCTCCCATGCGGAAGATGCTCAACGGGCTGGTGACGCACGGCACGCAGTTTCAGGGCGTGGACCGTGAGATGGAGCCGACGACGTACTATGGCCGGATGAGTGGAGCCGGGCTTGAGTTGTCGCGCAGCGGCGGACCCCGGCATGTGGGCGTCATCGGGCTGGGCGCGGGCACCTTGGCGGCGTATGGCCGTCCAGGGGACCGGTTCCGGTTCTACGAGATCAATCCGCTGGTCATCGAGATCGCGAAGCGCGATTTCACTTACCTGCGCCGGACCGAGGCCGCGGTGGAAGTGGTGGAGGGCGATGCCCGGTTGACGCTGGCCGAGGAGAGCCCACAGGGGTTCGACCTGCTGCTGGTGGATGCTTTTTCGGGCGACTCGATTCCGGCGCATCTATTGACTCGTGAGGCATTTACGGTGTACCGCCGGCACTTGAAACCAGACGGCGTGCTGGCGCTGCACGTCTCGAATCAGTTCCTGGACCTGGAGCCGGAGGTGCGCGCGCTGGCGGCGGATGCGGGGCTCAACTGCAGCCGGGTGGCGAATTCGGCGCAGCCCGAGGCGGGCGTCTTTGGCGCGGTTTGGATGGTGGTGCACGGTCCGGCGCGAGCGGGCGAATCCGGGCACGGTTTTCCGGTCTGGACCGACGATTGGAGCTCGGTTCTGGCCGTGTTGAAGTAGACGGCCCGGGGTCCCGACTTGCATTGGCCCCACCTTTTCAGGCAATCTGAAAGGTTTCTCTTTCCTCTCATCGGACATTCATGATTGGGGAGGGTCCGACAGGCGGATTCATGAAGCTTCGAGTTCTATATCACGATCATTGTTTTGACGGCGCGGCTTCGGCGGCTTTCTTCAGTCGTTTCACGGGAGAGCGCTTTTATCCGGGAGCGGAGTTTGCGTACACGGGCATGGCGCACAAGGCTTCTCAACTCTTTGAGGATTCCTTGTTCGATGGCGACGAAAACGCCATCGTGGACTTCAAGTATTCCAATAACGACCGGCTGAGCTGGTGGTTCGACCACCACCAGAGCGCGTTTCTCTCGCACAGCGACCAGTTGGACTACGAGGGGAAGAAAGACCAGCGGCGGTTTTACTTCGACCCGACCTACCGGTCGTGCACTGAGTTTATTGCTCACGTGGCGCGAACGACCTACGGGTATGAGGCGGTGGACCTCGCTGAACTGGTGCATTGGGCCGGCATCATCGACGGGGCTTGCTATAAGAGCGCGGGCGAAGCCGTGGCCATGGCCGAGCCGGCGATGAAGCTGACGCTGGTGATCGAGGCCTCGAAAGGGTCTGAACTGGTGCAGCGCATCATCCGCATGATGCAGACGAAGAAGCTGGCCGAGATTATGGCCGATCCGGAGATCTGCGCCACTTTCCAGCCACTGCACGAACGGCATGTGCGCTCGATCGACGTGATTGGGCGGCTGGGCCACTGCACGGACGGCGTGATCTACTTCGACGTGGCCGACTACGACATGGAAGGCTACAACAAGTTCGTCCCCTATTCGCTGTTTCCGCAGGCGACCTACACTGTTTCGGTGAGTCTGGCGAGTTTCCGCACAAAAGTGAGCGTGGGTTCGAATCCCTGGGCTCCGGCGGAGCCGACGCACAACCTGGCGACGATTTGCGAGCGCTACGGCGGCGGCGGGCACCCGCGGGTCGGCGCCATCAGCTTTGAACCGTCGCAGGTGGAAGAGGCGCGGCGGGTGGCCCGGGAGATCGTGCTGGAACTGCGCAGTTAAGCGCCTGGTGGCAGATTGCAGGCAGCCGCGCCAAGCCGGGCGCGGTGGCGGGCGATGAGGCGATAGGCCCACCGCGTGAGCGGCTGAAAGGCCTGCAGAATGGCGGCTTCCGCCGGATGACCGGAGGCGCGCAGCACGGCGGTAACGGCCCGGCTGCCGCCCAGGATCTCTCCGCCGGCGCCGATCCACAGTACCTGCTGGCGAGCGGTCGCGCGGACGGTTTCGGGTAGTTCGGAAAGCAGCGATTGCACTGGTTGTGCCGCTACTGGACGCTGGCTATGCCGATGGAGCCACTCGACTGAACTCGCGCAAAACCCGCACTCGCCATCCCACAGGAGAACGTTCCGGACCGTGCTGACGCGGCAGTCCGGAAACGTCTCGGGGACGTTCATCGGCTGGCTGACTGGATGCGTACGAGAGGCTGCTCAGGCTGCTGCTCGAAAGGCCGTGTATCCGGCAGGGTCTGGGGCGAACGCCAGGAGTCGAAGTAAGACACGTAGTGGACGCAACTGACCGTACAGTGCGGCGAGCAGGCCTTTTCCGTGTTGTACTCGCGGCGGATGTCGGTGACTGTGTAGTCCCTGAGCGGCTTGGCGGGATAACCGCGCTGCTGGCTGCAGTAGTGGACGAGCCCGTCTTCGCAGACGTAGATGTAGCGGGCGCCGGCCCGGCAGCGCCAATCATTGGGTTGCCCGTTGGCGATCTTTTCCTGGAAGAAGCTCAACTGCGAGAAGTTGCGCTTTTCCAGGGCCTTCACGGCGAGGTAGATCTCGCGTTCCTTGGGCGACAGCGGCTTCAACTGGCCGCCGCCATCGTGGATGATGCCGATGGTGGACGAGAAGCCGAGCTGGATGGCGCGCTTGGCAATGACCAGGGCTTCGTCGGGGTTCTTGATGCCGCCTCCGACCACGGAGTTGATGTTCACGTGGAAGATGGCGTGCTGGGCCAGAAGCTGGAGCTTCTTATCGAGGACCTTCAGGCTCTTCTTCGACACATCGTCCGGCATGACGTTGTCGATGGAGATCTGCATATGGTCGAGCCCGGCGTTGTTGAGGCGCTGGATGCGCTCGGCCGTGAGCAGGTAGCCGTTGGTGATGAGCCCGGTGACCGCACCGGTATTGCGGATGCGGCGGATGATCTGGTCGAGCTCGGGATGGAGCAACGGTTCTCCACCGCTGATCGTAATGATGCTGGTGCCCAGGCGGCCGAGGTCGTCGACGCGTTGCAGCATCACCTCGGTGTCAACGGGCTTGGAGAAGTCGTCGTATTCGTTGCAGTAGGTGCACGAGAGGTTACAGCGCCGAATCGGGATGATGTGCGCCATGATGGGGTGGTCCTTATGGACGGCGCCCCATGCGATCATCTTCAATTCGCGCAATCTGCGTTTAAGAGCTGCCCAGTCTCGGCGGGCCCGGAAGCCGTGGTCCGACATTTTCTACTGCCTATTATCCACGATGCGTCGAAAATGTCGTAGGATTCCACAGCGAGCCGTTCAGAAGGCTGGGCGAATGGCGCAAATCGAGGGCTGAGATGCACCACCCGCCGGTTGAGACGCCGCGTTACTGCTTCGGCGGTGCTTTCTTCTCGTCCTTTTTCTCGTCCACCACGTCGCCGAACGTGATGGTGGACTCGGCCTTGAACTGCTTGTAGTCCTTATAAGTTAGGACCATCTTGATGGGCACGGGTCCGGACTCGAAATTAAGGGTATCGTTCGACACGGTGTAGGTGGGGAACCAGTACTTGCCATCGATCTGCTCGCGGTAAGTTTCGAACTTGGGGAAGCGCTGGTTCGTCAGGCGCTTACCGACGCCGGTGCCGCGGCCGTAGGTTTTGACGATCTGCATGTCCCGGTCGTCCACCCAGATGAGGCCGGCGAAGTAGCGCTGGCCTTCGATCATCTTGCGCGGTTTCACGGCGAAGCTGAAACAGGTGATCTCATCCACGTTTTCGCGGCCCAGGTAGCGGATGCTGTAGTTTGGCAAGTCCTTGGTGGTCAGTACGAAAGGCTGGACGTTGCGGATGTCCTGCTCGTCCTCGGGCGTGAACTGCACCATCTGCAGGGTGTTCATCGGGGCATAGGTCACCCGTTCCGTCCGCTTGCCGTCGGCGGTGAAGACGATGTCGGCCTCCATCTCCAGCTTGCCGGCCGAGCGGCCGCCCGAGCCGAGTTCGTCGAAGCGGTACTTCTGGTGATAGGTGTAGCGCTCGCGGGCCTGCTGGAACTCCGCTTCCTTGGCGGCGAAGCGGCTGATGATCTCCTGGACTTCCTGTTCGGAGGGTTCCTTGTTCTGGTCAATGGCCCAGCCGGGCACGGTGAGCAGCAAACCGAGCATTAGGTAGCGCATCTGAAATCCCTCTCCTTAATGATGGCGGCAGCGGAGCGCGGGTTACGAGAGAAGTTGTTTGGCGATGGTGAGCATCTGCATGTTGCTGGTGCCCTCATAGATACGGCCGATCTTCGCGTCCCGGTAGAGCTTTTCCACAGGGTAATCCTTGGTGAAGCCGACGCCCCCGAAGATCTCGACGGCACGCGACGCCACCGTTTCGGCCACCTGGGACGACCAGTACTTGGCCATGGCCGCCTCCTGGAGGAAGGGCCGGCCGGAGTCGCGCAGGCGGGCGGCGTTATAGACGAGCAGGCGCGAGGTTTCGACGTCGGTGGCCATGCGCGCCAGGTCCAGTTGAATCGCCTGGAACTCGGCGATCGCCTTGCCGAACTGCTTGCGCTGCCTGGCATAAGCGATGGAGTGGGTGAGCGCGCCCTGCGCGAGGCCGGTCATCTGGGCTCCGATGCCGATGCGGCCCTCGTTCAGTGTCTCGATGGCGATCTTGTAGCCCTTGCCGATCTCACCCAGAATATTGGCGCGGGGGACGCGCACGGAGTCGAGGATCAGTTCGCAGGTGGACGAGGCGCGAATGCCGAGCTTGTCCTCTTTGCGGCCGACGGTGAAGCCGGGCATGCCGCGTTCCACGACGAAGCACGTAATGCCCTTGTAGCCCACTTCGGGATTGACCGTGGCGAAGACAAGGTAAAGACCGGCTTCGTAGGCATTGGTGATCCAGAGCTTGCGTCCGGTGATCACGTAATCGTCGCCGTCCAGGACGGCGCGCGTGGTGAGGGCGAAGGCGTCGGAACCAGCTCCCGCTTCTGAGAGGGCGTACGAGGCAGTGGTGTCCGTCGCCAACCGGGGCAGCCAGCGGCGCTTCTGTTCCGGCGTGGACCAGCGCACGACGGCGTTGTTCACCAGCGTGTTCTGGACATCGACAATCACACCTGCGCTGGGATCGACGGCGGCGATCTCTTCAATGGCGATGAGCGCCTGGAGAAACGTGCCGCCCTGGCCGCCGTACTCCTCGGGGATCTCAATGCCCATCAGGCCGAGTTCGAAGAATTGGGCGAGCAGGCGCTTGTCGAAGAGGCCGGCATCGTCCATCTCGCGGACCTTGGGTGCGAGTTCCTTGCGGGCGAATTGGCGTATGGTGTCGCGGAAAAGCTGGTCGTCCTCGCTCAACACAGTGAGCGGGCGAACCGCAGGCTCAGTCGTCATCCCCTGGTTCAACATGCAATCATTAGACCATGTCTATCAGTCTGGGTCCCGACTGGAAAGCGCTGGCGGCGGCGCAAAAACTGGAGCTATCGGAGCAGTCCGTGGCGCGCCTGGAAGAGCTGGGAAAGACGATGCTCGGCCTGCGCGGAATGATCGATTGGACGGAAGATCCGGCGCAGGTTTTCCAGGTTCTGGAAGTGGCTGAGGGAGACGCGGAATGACGGCCCTGGAAGCGGCGGCGGCGCTACGGGCGCGCAAGATCAGCTCCGTCGAACTGACGGTACAGTGCCTGGCGCAGATCGAGAAGCTGAATCCCACGCTGAACGCCTTCATCACGGTAACGGCGAATACGGCGCTGGCCGAGGCGCGCAAGGCGGACGAAGAACTCGCCCAGGGAATGGACCGCGGTCCGCTGCACGGGATTCCGATCGCGCACAAGGATCTGCTTTGCACGAACGGCGTGCGGACCACCTCCGGCTCAAAGGTGTTCTCCAGCTACATCCCGAACTTCGATGCCGCCGTAGTGGAGCGTTGGCGCGAAGCCGGAGCCGTCATGCTGGGCAAGACCGGCCTGCACGAACACGCCTACGGCATCACCTCGACGAATCCTCACTTCGGCGCGATCCGGAACCCCTGGAATCCGGAGTGCATTCCCGGCGGATCGTCGGGCGGCTCGGCGGTGGCAGTGGCGACAGGTATGGCATTGCTGGCGACTGGCAGCGATACGGGCGGGTCGATTCGTGTCCCGGCGTCCTATTGCGGCATCGCGGGCATCAAAGCGACGTTCGGACGGGTTTCGAAATTTGGAGCGCTGCCCCTGGGCTTCACGCTGGACCACATGGGTCCGCTGGGCCGGACTGTGCGCGACGTGGCGGTGGCGTTGCAGGCGATGGCGGGCTATGACAAGCGCGACAGCACGACGGTCGACCGGCCGGTGCCGGACTATCTGCCGCCGGTGGGCGAGATCTCGCTGAAGGGTGTCAAGATCGGCATGCCGCTGAACTTCTTCTACGAGAAGCTCGACCCGCAGGTGGACAACGCCGTGCATTTCATGGCGTATACAGCGCAGGATCTGGGCGCGGAACTGGTGGATGTACGGGTGCCGGATGGACGCCAGTTGAATACGGTGGCGCAGGTGACGCTGCTGGCGGAAGCTGCGTCGGTCCACGAGCCTTACATTCGCAAGCAAAGGGCCTCCTACGGCGAGGACGTGCGGACCCTGATCGACATGGGCCGCGTGCTGCCGGCCACCGACTACCTGCAGGCCCAGCGGCTGCGCAAGCGCATGCTCGGGGTCTATCAGAACATCCTCAAGAGCGTAGATTGCCTGCTGGTGCCGAGCACCGCGATCTTCGCCCCCAAGATTGGCCAGACCGAGATCGAGATCGCCGGCGCCATGGAAGACACGCGGCTCGCCAGCACGAAGCTGGTGCGCGGCTTCAACGCGCTAGGCCTGCCGGTGGTGGCGCTGCCGGCCGGGTTCTCCAACGCCGGGTTGCCGGTGGGCTGCCAACTGGTGGGCCGAGCCTGGGGCGAACAGAGCCTGTTGCGGATCGCGGCTGCGCTGGAAGACCGTGCTCCCCACTATAAGCGGACCTGGCAAGGCTAACCGCGGCGGAAGGCGGCTTTGCGGGCAGGCGTCATCTTTTCCGTCGCGTACTGGTAGATGACGCGCGGGGCCTGTTGCTTGAACTCGAGTAGCAGCGCTTCGACGGGCATCGGCTCGCGCTTCCAGGTCTCGCGCAGGAACCAGCCGAGCCCCTGCTGCACGACCCGCTCCGGGTCGAGCATGAGCGGGCGGATGAACATCAGCAACTCGGCTGTGGGGGCCGGGGTTTTCAGAAGAGAGAGCATGGCCACGGGCACGGCCCTGCGCTGAAAGCGCGCCGTGGAGGCCCGCCACGTGTCGAAGTCCTGCAGGCCCAGGCGGCCGGAGGCCAGTGCCGGGGACAGCACTTCCGCACAGAGGACATCGACGTGCGCCCAATTGCGGATGCCAGCCGCAAACCAGCGCGCGATGCCGGGCATGGCGCGGGCATCGAGCTGCGCCGTGAATGACTTCAGAAAGCGAATGGCCAGCGCGCCCTCTTCGTACTTTCCGTTGGTGAAGAGCTCCTCGCCCAGCAGCAGGAAGCCTTTGAGCCCCAGGCCGGCGTGGGCTTCCCGCCAGGCGGCCTCTTTCTCGTTCCAATAGGGGTGGTTCTTGTCGAGAAGGCCCCAGGCGTCATAGCCCTCCTTGAAATAGCGGGCATATTTGGTAGCGAGAGCGGGGTTGGCGTTGGCGGCACAGTAGGCACGGATCTCCGCGGCCAGCGTGGCCACCTCGCCGGACTTGCTGTTCTTTGCGGACATGGCGATCTTAAGATACTAAAAATCAATCGCCGGGAAAATGGTTTTTCCACTCGTTGGCTGCGGCTGAGGGCATGGGGAGGATGCACCTACCCGGTGTCAGCCACGGCCGGCAATTGGTGAACCGGGTCATGGATATCAGCTCAGTGATCGACCGCAAGGTGGCGGTCAACCGGCTGAATGTCACACAGGGTCCGGCCGCGTCTCAGGAGGAGTTCATCCGCAAAAACGCCGTGCCCTTGCGCAAATAGGCCGCATTAATCTCCTGGCTGGCAGATCCAATTCCTGGTAGACCTCGTATCGAGTGCTGAAAGGAATTGGACATGACGTCTGCCACGACATCAGTCGAGTTGGTTCAGTCGCTTTTTGCAGCCTTTGGAAGGGGCGACATCGGATTCATCCTGGAGCGGCTCACGCCGGATTGCAGTTGGTGTGTGCCGGGCGCGGGCTATGCGCTGGCCGGCGAGTACAAGGGGCCGGAGGGCGCCGCTGAGTTTTTCCGCAAGCTGCACGAGACCGAGGAGATGCTGCGCTTCGAGCCCGGCCAGTATTTCACCAGCGAAGCGGATGTGGTGGTGCTGGGGTTTGAGGAGGCGCGCATCCGGGCCACCGGAAAGCAGGTCGCCAGCCGGTGGGCGATGGTGTTCCGCGTGAAGGACGGGAAGGTTTCGGCGTGGTCGACACACTTCGATACCGCGGCATACGCCGAGGCGCACCGGCCGTAGCTGCGGGCGGAGGAGCGGCCGGGACACCTCGGACGACGTCCCGGCACGCTGGGAGGGCTACTGGATTTTGAGGGCGAAGGCGAAGTCGCCGGGTTTCTGGTCCGGCATTTCGACCTTCAATCCCTGCGGCGTCTGGGACCACTTCAGCTTGGCATTGGAGCCGAGCAGCGAGACCGACTTGATCTTCTGGTCGGCGCCGATCGTTTTCACGGTCATCGTCTTGCCCGGCCATTCGAGCGCGATGGCGTAGAGCGTGCTGCCCTTGGTGGTGAAGCGGATGTCCTCACCGGTGAACGGCTTCTGCTTGCGGTCAGTGAAGCCGCCGGTAAGCACCTGCGTCGGGCCCTCGCCGAACACCTTGTACGGGCGCGTGCCGTAGATCGCTTCGCCATTGGTGTCGAGCCACTTGCCGATGGAGAGCAGGATATTCTTCGCCTCGTCGGGGATGGTGCCGTCGGGACGCGGTCCGATGTTCAGCAGCAGCAGTCCGTTCTTGCTGACAATGTCCACGATGTCGTCGACCAGCGAATCCGGTGTGCGGAACTCCTCGCCGTCGATGTAGCCCCACGACTTCAGGCCGATGGATGTATCGGTCTGCCAGACGTACGGGCGCGTGGCGTCGAGCTTGCCGCGCTCGATGTCGAGGACGGCGGCCTTGTCTGGGAAGGACTTGTTCTTGTAGTTGATGGCGACGCCCTTCTTCCACTCCACCCCTCGGTTGTAATAGAACGCCGCGAACTTCTGCAGGTAGGGCTGCCAGGCGGGCTCTTCAATCCACCAGTCGAACCAGATCACTTCAGGCTGGTATTTGTCGACCAGTTCCGTGGTGCGCGCCAGCCAATCCTTCATATGCGCTTCGCTGGGTTGGTTGTCCTGCTTGGCGCCGGGCAGGCGCTTGGGCTGGGCGGGGCCGTAAAGGCCAAGATTCTTGGGGTCTTTCACGTCGGAATCGAACTTCATGCCGCCGTCGAAGAACCACCAATGCTCGGCGCGGTGCGACGAGGCGGTGAAGTGCATGCCCTGCTTGCGGACTTCCTTGGCCAGGTCGCCGACGACGTCGCGCTTGGGGCCCATCTTGGCCGCATTCCAATCGGAGAGGTCGCTGCCATACATCTGGAATCCGTCGTGGTGCTCGGCCACGGGCATGACGAAGCGCGCGCCCGACTTCTTGAAGAGCGTGGCCCACGCCTGCGGATCATACTTCTCCGCCTTGAACATCGGGATGAAGTCCTTGTAGCCGAACTTCGACTGCGGGCCGTATTTCTGGACGTGCTGCTGGAAGATCTTGCTCTTGCCATCCTGCAGGTACATCTCGCGCGGATACCACTCGTTGCCGAAGCCCGGCACGGAGTAGACCCCCCAGTGAATGAAGATGCCGAACTTGGCATCGGCATACCAGGCGGGCACCTGGAACTTCTCCAGCGATGCCCAATTGGCCTGATAGGGGCCTTTGGCGATGACCGAGTCCACCCGCTTCATGGCGGCGTCGATCTTCTGTTCGTAGGTTTGCGCTTGCCCTGCCGCGGTAAACAGGGCGCAGGAGAGCAGGAGAATGGCGAGTCGATTCATAGCGGTCTACCTTCCCATCCAGCCGCCGTCGACGACGAGGATCTCGCCGCTGACATAGTTGGACGCATTGGACGCGAGAAACACGGTGGCGCCCATGAAATCTTCCGGCTGACCCCAGCGGCCGGCCGGGATCCGGGCCAGGATGGCCGGATTGCGCACGGGATCGGCCCGCAGCGCGGTGGTGTTGTCGGTGGCTACATAGCCCGGCGCGATGGCATTCACATTCACGCCCTTGCCCGCCCATTCGTTCGCCAGGGCCTTTGTTAACTGGCCGACGGCCCCCTTGCTGGCGGCGTAGCCGGGTACGGTAATGCCACCCTGGAACGTGAGCAGCGAGGCGGTGAAGATGATCTTGCCGGAGCCGCGCTCCACCATGTGCTTGCCGATCTCTCGGGCCAGCGTCCACTGGGCATTCAGGTTGGTGTTGATGACTTCGTCCCAGTATTCGTCCGGATGCTCGGCCGCGGGCTTGCGCAGAATGGTCCCGGCGTTATTGATGAGGATGTCGATCACGGGGTGTTCCGCGTTCACCCGGTCGGCGAACGCCTGGACCGCGGCGCGGTTGGAGAAGTCGCAGGTATAGGCCGAGAACTGGCGGCCCAGGGCGGTGACCGCCTTCTCCACGGCGGAACCCGAGGGCTCCAGGGTCTTGCTGACGCCGATGATGTCGGCTCCAGCTTCGGCCAGGGCCTGCGCCATGGCGAGTCCGATGCCGCGTTTGCAGCCTGTGACAAGGGCGGTTTTTCCGTCGAGTTTGAAGAGATCGAAGATGGACATGGCTGTTTACTCAGTTAGGAACACTGGATCAGAACTTTCATGACGGCGCCGCCGCGCTCCATCTCCCGGAAGCCCGATTCCAGGCCTTCGAGGGGGAGCACGCTGGTGATGATGCGGTCGAGCGGCAGGCTGCCGGAGGCGGCGAGCGCGATGGCCTGCTCGAAATCCTGCGGTTCGTAGACGCGGGCCCCGATCAGCCGGAGCTCTCGCCAGAAGAACTGGAACAGGGTGACCGGCGCGGGCTGGGAGTAGATGGCGACCATGACGATGCGGCCGCGCGTGCGGGGCAGTTTCGTCATCATCTCGGCCGCTGCCGGGACGCCTGTGACTTCAAAGACGACGTCGGCGCCCGCGCCGCCGGTCTGGCTGTTCACATGCTCGACCAGATCGAGTTCGGTGGGATTGACGGCTTCCAGGGCGAGTTCCCGGGCCAGTGCCAGGCGGAAGGGGTTGATCTCGGAGATGAGGACGCGGGCGCCGGCCGCGCGCGCCACCAGCGCGATCAGCATGCCGATGGGGCCGCCGCCCTGCACCACTGCGTACTCGCCGGGCTTCACCTCGCCCAGGCGGACGTCGTGGCAGGCCACGGCGAGGGGTTCGATGAGGGCGCCTTGTTCGAAGCCGAGGTTTTCCGGCAGCCGGTGGAGCGTGTGGGCCGGCACGGTCCACAGGCCCTGCATGGCGCCAGGAGTATCAATCCCAATGAACTTCAGATTCATGCAGATGTGGTTGTGGCCGGCCAGGCACGCCGGGCACGCGCCGCAGCTATCCAGGGGCCGGACGGTGACGCGATCGCCCGCCGCCCATCCGGTGACGCCTTCGCCGACGGCGGTGAGCGTGCCGGACATCTCGTGTCCGATGATCTGCGGCATTTGGACGCGGTGGTCCATCTTGCCGTGGAAGATGTGGAGATCGGTGCCGCAGATTCCGCAATGGGAGACGCGGATCTGGGCTTCGCCGGGCCCGGGCGCTCGCGGCGTGGAGTCCCCGATCGTGATCTGTTCGTGGCCGTGATAGAAGGCGGCTTTCATCGTGCTGGTTCCTGTTGGATTAGCGTTACAGTAAACGGCATTCTATCAGTTGAGCAGCTTCCTGGTGGCGTGAATTCCTTCGAACGATAGGTAAAGTTACCGATAACTTAGGATGGTTGCCGATTGTCATCGAAAAGTCAAGCAAATGCGCTTTGACAGCGCTGGCAGCTGATGTTACTATAACGTTTACTAAGCCAGTCTGGGTAGTGGGCCCGGAGCTCCTCGAAAAGAGGCCCATGGGCAGCAGGTGAAACAGCGCTGGCGGCGGGCGATTCCGTGACGGGTAAGCTCTCATTGGAGAAGGACATGAAAGACCAACTTGTTGTTGTGGCGGGTGGCGGCGGCTTCATTGGCGGGAGTCTGGTGGCGGACCTGCGGAACCAGGGATTCAAGAAGATCCGGGCCGTGGACATCAAGCCGTTCGAGCAGTGGTATCAGATCTCTGACGATGTCGAAAACCTCTCGCTGGACTTGAACCTCAAGGACAATTGCGAGACCGCGGCGCAGGGCGCCTACCAGATCTTCAACCTGGCGGCCAACATGGGCGGCATGGGCTTCATCGAGAACAACAAGGCTCTATGCATGCTTTCGGTGCTGATCAACACGCACATGCTGCAGGCGGCCCGGAAGTCTGGTGTGGCCAAGTTCTTCTACTCTTCCTCCGCGTGCGTCTACAACGGCGACAAGCAGCGCGACCCTGACAATCCTGGGCTGAAGGAAGAAGATGCCTACCCCGCTCTGGCCGAAGACGGCTACGGTTGGGAGAAGCTGTTCAGCGAGCGGATGTGCCGTCACTTCTCGGAAGACTTCGGTCTCTACACCCGCGTGGCGCGTTTCCACAACGTCTACGGGCCCAACGGGACCTGGGACGGAGGCCGTGAGAAGGCGCCGGCCGCGATTTGCCGCAAGGTCATCGAAGCCAAGCTGACCGGTAAGCATGAGATCACTATCTGGGGTACGGGCCACCAGACGCGCAGCTTCATGTACATCGACGACTGCGTCCTGGGCGTGCAGAAGATCATGAACTCCAACATCCTGGAACCCATCAACCTTGGGTCCAGTGAGATGGTCAGCATCAACCAACTGGTGGACCTGGTGGAGGACATCGCCGGCATCAAGTTGAACCGGACCTACGACCTCGGCGCGCCGAAAGGTGTGAACGGCCGGAACAGTGAGAACACGCTGATTCAGAAGTACCTGGGCTGGGAGCCGAGCATCCCGCTGCGGACCGGTCTCGAAAAGACCTACGCCTGGATCTACGACCAGTACGTGGCACGCGCCGCGGGTGACGTCCGGGCCTCGGTCGTGAATCTCGCGTAACTGACGTTTCCTCCGCTTGGAGTTCTCCTGATGACCAGGATGCCGGAAGCCTGGGATTACCTGATCCTTACCGCGTCAAACGAGCGGCAGGCAAGCGCCTACGAATCGCAATTGGAGCTGCGCCGCCAGAGCGGCCATCTGTCCCGCGTCAAAACGACGCTGGTGGTGGCCGATCTGGATGGCCGCCGGATCGGCAGCGGCGGAAGTACCCTGCAGTGCCTGCTGGAAGTCCTCAATCGCGAAGCCCGCACATTGGAACCCGGCGCCCTGCTGAATGGGGGCGCCGAACGCATTTTGCGGCGCCTGCGGATCCTCATCGTACATGCCGGCGGTGATTCGCGCCGTCTGCCCGCCTATGGCCCCTGCGGCAAGATTTTCGTGCCTGTACCGGGCGAGAGTGAGAGCGCACACGGCGAGACTCTGTTCGACCGCCTGACTCCGGCCTTCCTCGACATGCCTGCGGGACGGCCCGGTGAGGGACAGTTGCTGGTCACCTCCGGCGATGCTCTGATCCTCTTCGACGGCTCCGGTGTGGAGTTCGCGAAGCCGGGTCTCACTGCGCTCGGATGCTATGCGGCGGCGGAAGAGGCCGCGCTGCACGGCGTCTTCTACACAGGCGAGGACAGCGATATCAGGCTCTACCTGCAGAAGCCTTCCCTCGCCGAACAGCGGGCGATGGGACTGCTGAACGAGTCGGACCAGGCGATCCTCGATGTGGGCGTCATGAACTTCGACGCGGCGGCCTCGGCTGCATTGCTGCGTACCTTTCCCGTCGAATTGGACGCCGCGGGCCAATTGGCCTGGACCCCTGAAGTGCGTGGCGCCATGCTCGAGCGCGGCGTCGACCTCTACCGCGAGATCTGCTGCGCGATGGGTTCGGAAACAACGTTGGCGCACTACCTGCACTCGGCGCGCTCCAGCGGATCTACCTGGACGGACGAGCAGCTTACCTCTCTCTATCCCGCACTGCGCGAAATTCCCTTCCACATCCAGCTTCTGCCCGGCTGCGCTTTCCTGCACTTCGGCTCGACCCGCGAAATCATCAGCAGCGGCATCGCGCTCGGAACGGAAGACCGCGTCATCCCGCCCGGCGTCACGTGCCTGGCGCTGAATTCACACGTGAATTCCGCTGGATCGCTCAGCGGCGCCGAGGCCTGGGTGGAGAGCTGCGACGTGCGGGCTCCCTTTGTCCTGGAAGGCCGCAACGTTGCCGCGGGCCTGAATGTCACGGCTCCTTTGACGCTGCCGCGCGGGGCGTGTATCGACGTTCTCCGCGGCACCACGCGGAGTGGCGACAGTGTCTGGTTCATCCGCTGCTATGGCGTCGACGACGAATTCAAGAAGCCCGCGGCCAAAGGCGGCCTGTTTTGCGGGCGGCCCGTGCTGAAGTGGCTGGAATCAGCAGGTCTGACGCCCGAAGACGTTTGGGACCCGGCCATTCCGGCGAGCGAACGCAGCCTCTGGAATGCGCGCGTGTTCCCGGCCGAAGCCGAGCACGACTTCCAGCGCTGGTTGTGGATCTTCCATGTCGAGAAGGCCAATGACGAGCAGTTGAGCGCCTTCGCGGCGGCCGATCGCTATAGCGCGGAAGAAGTCGCGCTGCTAGCCGATCAGGACGCCTTCCATGCGCGCCGGGCGGAATTGCGGGCCGCACAGGTTCGAGCCTCCCTGGGCCATCTCTTCCGCACGAAGAGCCGCTTCTCGGCCGCTGATCTGGCGGCGACCCTGCGCCGCGACAAGGATCCAGCCGGCCTGGCCAACGAAGTACTCACGCTGGCCTATGAGCGGCGCTGCGGAGCAGGGAAGCCCCGCCTGGAGCATCTGGCTCCGGGCCGCATTCTCCACACCCTCGGCACGGCGGTCGAGACCATTGCCACTGCAGCCGAGCAGTGTGTCGACACGGTCCTCCCCGGCCTCAGCCGCCTGCTCACTCCTGAAGTGGCGGAGTGGATGCGGGCCTCCGGCTTCTCCCTGGCCGATGGCTGTGCGGTCGGCGACTGGTGCGGCCGCTTGAAGACCGCCTCCTTCCGGCAGATGCATGAATTGATCCTCCAGAGCTCCCTGCGGTCCGGCGGCCGTCCGAAGAACGCCCTGCGGCCCGACGAGACCATCTGGGGCCGCGGTCCGGCCCGCATCGAGCTGGGCGGAGGCTGGACGGATACGCCTCCCTATACGCTCGAATACGGTGGCGACGTCGCGAACGTGGCCGTGAACCTGAACGGCCAGCCGCCCATCCATTGCTACTGCCGCCTGATCGAAGAGCCGGTCATCCGCCTCAATTCCATCGACGGCGGGCGCCGCCTGGAGATCACCGAACTCGACGAACTGACCGATTACCGCAAGCCAGGCGACCGCTTTGCCCTCTCCAAAGCCGCCTTGGCGATCTCTGGATTCTCGCACACAGCGGGCGACTGGCCGGCTGACTTCACACTGCGCCAAATGCTCGCGGAGTTCGGCGGCGGGCTTGAGATGACCACGCTCGTCGGCATTCCGAAAGGCAGTGGACTGGGCACCTCCAGCATTCTCGGGGCTGTGATCCTGGCGGTGGTCAATCGCCTGATGGGCCGCGCTTTGGATCAACGCCGGCTGTTTCACGATGTCCTGCGCCTGGAGCAGGCCCTCACCACCGGCGGCGGCTGGCAGGACCAGGCCGGCGGCGGTGTCGGCGGAGCGAAGATCACCAGTACCTTGCCCGGGCTGATTCCGGCCGCGCACATCCACTACGTGCCCAGCGATCTCCTCGATCCCAAAATGAACGGCGGCTCGACCCTGCTCTACTACACGGGCATGACCCGCATCGCCAAGAACATCCTGGAGCAGATCGTCGGCGGGTATCTCGATCGCGACCGGTCGATTATGCAGGCCCTGGCCGAGGAGCACCTTGTCGCACGCCAGATCGCCGATGCCCTCTCCCGCAAGGATGCCCCCGCTTTCGGCGGCTACGTCAACACCGCCTGGGAGCTGCAGAAACGCCTCTGCGGCACCGTCACCAACGGCCCCATCGAAGCCCTGCTCAACAAAGTACGGCCCTACGTCCATGGCATGCGGATTTCCGGCGCCGGCAGCGGCGGCTTCCTGCTGATGGTCTGCAAATCGCCGGCCGACGCCGCCCAGGTCCGCGACATCCTCGAACGAGAGCCGTTGAACGACCGTTCCCGGTTCTTCGACTTCGAAATCAACCACGCCGGGCTGGAAGTCACCACCTGCTAGCATTTTCTTAGGGACTTCTTAACCTTTCATGCGATACGCGATGATACTCGCCGGGGGATCCGGCGTGCGCCTCTGGCCCATGAGCCGGGCGCGGCAACCCAAACAACTGATTCCATTTATCGGAGGCCGGAGCCTGCTACAGGTGGCGGCGGACCGGCTGGAAGGGCTGGTGGTCCAGGACCACCGCTACATCTGCGCCGCCGAAAAGCAGCGCGCCATGATCCTCGAAGGCCTGCCAGGCTGGAGCGACGATCAGTTCCTGGGCGAACCCGCGGGCCGCGATACGCTCAACGCGGTTGGCTACAGCGCCGCCGTCATCGCGCAGCGCGATCCAGACGCGGTCATCGCCGTCTTCACGGCCGATCACCTCATCGAACCGCAGGACGAGTTCCGGCGCATCGTCGGCGAGGCATTCGACCTCGTCGAAGCGAACCCGACCACGCTCGCCACCTTCGGCATCGCCCCGGTGTCGGCGGCCACCGGCTACGGCTACCTGCAACTCGGGGAACCCTTGAGTGGCGCGGCGCGCCGCGTGGTGCGCTTCCAGGAAAAGCCCGACTTGGAGACGGCCCAGAACTTCCTGGCCGCCGGCCCGGAGCGCTACCTCTGGAACAGCGGCATGTTTGTCTGGCGCGCCGACACGCTGCTCGACTGCATCCGCCGCTACGAGCCGCAGATCCACGCGTCGCTGATGGAGATCGCGGCAGCCTGGGACGGACCTGAACGCGCCGCCACGGTGGAGCGCGTCTATCCCACCCTCAAAAAGATCAGCATCGACTATGCCGTGATGGAACCTGCCTCCCGCGACACCACCGTGCAGGTGGCCGCCGTGCCCATGCCCCTGAAATGGCTGGATGTCGGCAGTTGGCCCAGCTTCGCCGAGACCTGCGAGCAGGACGAGCACGCCAACGCAATCGGGGCGAAGAGCATCACCCTGGACGCCTCAGGCAATCTGCTGGCTTCCAGCGACCCCGGCCACCTGCTGGCCATGGTCGGGTGCGAGGATCTCATCGTGATCCATACACCCGACGCCACGATGGTCTGCCGCAAGGACCGGGCCGAGGACATCAAGAAACTGCACGCGCTGCTCGGAGAGCGCTTTGGAGCGGAATACCTATGAAACCAGTGCCCATGTCGAAGACGTTCCTCGAAAAAGTCTGGGGGACGCCGGACCTGGCCCCCTGGTACGAATCCGGCGGCCGCAAAATCGGCGAGGTCTGGTTCGGGACCGAGGGCGAACCCCTGCCCCTGCTGATGAAACTGATCTTCACCTCAGAGCGGCTGTCGGTGCAGGTCCATCCAAATGACGAGTACGCCGCGAAGCACGAGCACAGCCGCGGCAAGACAGAGATGTGGCATGTCCTGCGCGCGGAGCCAGGCGCGGCCCTGGCCTGCGGACTCACGAAGCAGATCACGCCCGAACACCTGCGCGCAGCCTCACTTAGCGGCGAGATTGAGTCGCTGCTCAATTGGGTACCGGTGAAGCCGGGTGACACGGTCTACGTCCCGGCCGGGACCATCCACGCCATCGGCGCGGGTGTGGTTGTCTGCGAAGTGCAACAGCAGTCCGATGTCACTTACCGTCTGTACGACTATGGCCGCCCGCGCGAACTGCATCTGGACAAGGCTATGGATGTGTCGTCCCTGGACCCGCACCCTGGAATCCGGCCACCCGTCGAATTGGCGCCCGGAGAATTGCGCCTGGCTGAGTGCGAGTACTTTGCCGTCGACGCGCTCATTGTCGGAGCTGCGAAGTTGTACACCCCCGATCCCTCCCGCTGGCAGGCGCTGATCGTCCTGGAAGGCACTGGGCAGCTCGACCGGAACGAGGTGAAGGCCGGCGACGGCTTCTACCTGCCGCCCGGCACGGATCCGTTCGAGTTGGAGAGCACGGACGGTATGCGGCTGCTGCGCGCCTTCGTCCCGTAGTTGTGAATTGGCCGGTCCGCTCGTCCTGGAAAATCCCGGGACAGGGGACCCTGGCCACCCTCTGGGGAAATTTCCGCCTACGCCCGGGCGCTGGAAGCCCGGACCACCAGCCCCGGGTCCAGCAGCACAGTCCGCGGCCTGACGGCCGTCTTCGACTCCACCAGGCTCAGCGCCAGCTTCCCGGCTCGCTCTCCAATGCTGTCGCTGTGCTGGTCGATGCTCGAAAGCGGCACCCGCAGCAGCCCCGCGTAGTTCACATTGCCCGCGCCGATCACGGCCACATCTTCCGGCACCCGCAGTCCGCCGTCCAGTATCGCCTTCATGGCGCCCATGGCCGTCGGATCGTTGTAGCAGAACACTCCGTCAGGGCGCGGTTGCAGCTCCAGCAGCCGCAGCATCGCTTCGTGGCCGCTGGTGTCGCTCAGGTTGTCGACGGAGCGTCCCATCACCACATAGCCTGGCAACGGCGCCAGGCCGTGCTTCGCGAGCGCCCGCCTGTAGCCTTCCAGACGCCCCAGGCCCGTGCTCAGCTCCGGACCACGGATGTGCGCAATCCTGCTGCATCCCTGCTCAATCAGGTGGGAAGTCGCCAGCGCGCCGACCGCCTCATCGTCTACCCCTACGAAATTCGCCGCCAGCCCGGCGAACTGCCGGTCGATCAGGACGTACGGAGTCTTCTGCTCTTCAATGCGCCGGAAGCTCTCCACCGTCCACTGGGCCGAGGCGACCACCAGGGCATCCACCCGCCGCGCCAGCATCATGTCCAACTCCTGCTGCTCGAGTTCCGGATCTTCTTCCGAACTGGCGATCAGCAGGCTGTAGCCTTTCTTGCGCAGGATCTTCGACAGGCCCTTGGCAACTTCCGCAAAGAACGGATGCACCAGGTCCGGCACGACGAGCCCGACGGAAAAGCTGCGGCCGGTCACCAGGGCTCGGGCGGCCAGATTGGGACGGTAGTTCAGCTCCTTCATCCGTTTCAGGACGCGATCCCTCGTCTCGTCACTGATATCGGAGTGGTTGCGGAGCACCTTGGACACGGTCACGACGCTCACCCCGAGGTCGCGTGCGATGTCCTTGAGTCGAACTGCCATACAGGGATTATCCCATCGCCGCGACACCTGGGCGCGGCAACTGATGGAAGATCTTCCAGCGCTCGCCGGTCGAGCGGCTCAGCTGGACCGGTCCCCGCCGCCCCAGCGTGGCGGCAGGCCCAAGTCGCTTCGCTTAAACACGCCCTCATCCTCAAACCGGATCGTCGGGCGGGTGTCTGTTGCGCTGCTTGGAGCGTGTGCCGGAGGCGGCGAAACCTCAGTGCTTCCATTGACGCCCGTTTGGGGCGGTTTGGCCGCGGCGGCCGCATCGCGCCCCAGGTGCAGATGCAGCGGCAGGCAGCCTCCGCTCTTTAGCGTCTCGTCCAGCCAGTCGAACACCCGCTGCTCGTAAAGGCTCCGGGCCAGTGGCTCGCAGTGGCCTCCACTCCCCTCCGTTGCAGTGAAACGGAGCAGCAGTTTGGGGCAGCGCAGGGCGTCGAAGAGCTTCTGCGCGCCGCGGCTGAGCGTATCGCCATCCACGGCCGTCAACAGCGTGGGGCAACTGATGTGTTCGGCCACCGGACTGATCTCGAAGCGCACGATCTGCTTCACCAGCTCAAACAGGGAATTCACCCCGTGCGTCCACATGCCGCGCTGCAGTGTCCGCCAGCGGAACATGGGGTCGGCCGCCGGTGAACGCAGCCACTGCTCAAACTGCTCGAACTGCGGCGGCGGCACGCTGTCCTTCTGCCTCAGGAGCTCCGGCGGGACAGGGATCGCCTTCACCGTATCACTTTGGTCCCACTGGCCCGGATCGGCGATCAGGGCGGCAATCCGCTTTTCGAACGCTGCAGCCCTCGGAGCCAGGAAGCCCCCTAGACCCCAACCCGCCAGCACGATCCGCCAGGGATCCACTTCAGGCCGCGTCACCGCGTAGTCGATCACCGCGCGGACCACATTTTCCCAATCGGGGCGCAGCACCAGACCGTCCCGGATCAGGTTGCGCCCCTGGCCCGGCCCGTCGAACAGCAGGCAGTTGTACCCGCGGCTCACGGCTGCCGGGCCATGCGCGAAATACATCTCCTGGATGTTGGAGTCGTAGCCGTTCACCTGGACGATCGTCGGCCGGCTGCCGGGGTCGCTGGAGGCGCGGACAAAGTAGCCGGGCAGCGTGCGCCCTTCAAACGGGATCTCGATGGGTTCGATCGCCGGTTGGCTCAGGGCCGCGGCCCGCTGGAACGCCGCCACTTCGGCAGTGAAGGCGCGCGTCAGGCGGGGATCCACCGGAGCGCCGAACAGGGGAAAGTAAGAGGCGTGGTAGTAGTTCGAGGCGCGGAAGTAGGCTTCCCGGGCGCTGATGAAGTGCCCGCGCTGGTCGCTCACCTGGGCGATGGCGGCCACCCGGTCGGCCGTGGCGGTCCACTCTCGGTGCCAGTCGTCGGCGGAGCCTTCCCCAATCCGTTCCAGGGTGGCCAGGCACTCGCCGAAGTCTGAGCCGCCGTGCAGTGCATGGGGCAGCACACGCCAGGCAAACGCCTCCCAAACCGGATTCTTGCTCAACTCCATCGCCGCGGTGGCTGCCTTTCGTCTTACTTCACGTTCTTCTATCGACTGATTGGAGCCGCGGGCTTATACGATTGGGCAAGATACTCAACCTCGCCTGTAACCCTTCCAGGATGGCGACTTACGACCAGCGACCGGAGCCTGTTTGGCCCCGTTCCCTGCATGAACCCACTTCCGCCCCCATGCCTGCCCCGCCAGTTACCTGGCCAACCCGCCCCTCTGCCCCACGATCTGTTATGGTACCCGCTGCAAGCAAGACTTGGAAGTCCGGATGGTACACTCGGTTGGAAACTGGAGCGCGACGTCTTAGGTTGTCGGAAGCAGATCGATCGGACATTCAGCCAGGCAAACTCACCGAATGGCTGGAACGTTGGCAGGAGAACGGCAAGCCCGATGCGGCGGACGTGACGGCGGTAGTGTACACCGAGTTACGGCGCCTCGCTGCCCGGTTCCTTGCCTCCGAGCGCCCCAATCACACCCTCCAGGCGACAGCCCTCGTTCACGAAGTCTATTTGCAGTTGTGCCGCACGCCACAGTATGAGTGGAAGAACCGCGCCCAGTTCATCGCCGTGGCCGCACAGATGATGCGCCGGATCCTGGTCGACCATGCCCGGAAATTCCGCGCCGCGAAGCGTGGCTTCGGCAAGGTCCTGCCCCTCGACGAAGCGCAGAACCTCATGGTGGCGCAGGACCCTGATTTGGTCGTCCTGGACGAGGCACTCGATCGCCTGGCCGCTGAGTACCCACGCCAGGCGCAGGTGGTGGAATTGCGTTTCTTCGGTGGCCTCAACAACGAGGAAGCCGTGGAGGTGCTCCGCGCCGGCGGTACCGACGTCTCGCTCCGCACAGTGGAGCGCGACTGGCGCTTCGCCAGGGCCTGGCTGGAACAGGCCATGGGGGCCGGTTAGCATCGTGGCTCCGCACCAGCCCGACAGGACCGCTGAGATCTTCGACCGGCTGCTGGACTTGCCCGTGGAGCAGCGCGGCGCCGCGCTGGCTGCGGAGTGTCACGGCGACAGCGAACTCTGCGCTCGCGTAGAAGCCCTGTTGAGAGCGGATGAGGCCGCGGCGGCGCGCACCCTCTGGCAGGGCTCGGCCCTCGACGCACAGGCCAAGCTGGTCGCGCGCCACGACCCGGATGCCCAGGCCGGCTTGCGGCTGGGCGCCTACCGCGTGGTGAAAACTCTAGGCCAGGGCGGCATGGGCACCGTCTACCTGGCCGTCCGGGATGACGACGCCTACGAGAAGCGGGTGGCCATCAAGCTCATCCAGCATGGTTTGGACAGTGAGGAGGCTCTGCGCCGTTTCCGGTCTGAGCGTCAGATCCTGGCCCAGATGGAGCACCCGAATATCGCCCGTCTCATCGATGGCGGGAACACCGCTGACGGGCTGCCCTATCTCGTGATGGAGCACGTCAATGGCATCCCCCTAGACGAGTACGCCCGGCGGAATCAGTTGCCGCTCAGCCGCAAGCTGGAACTCTTCGGCCAAGTCTGTTCGGCCGTGCAATACGCGCATCGCAGCCTGGTGGTGCACCGCGACCTGAAACCAGCCAACATCCTGGTGGATGGCGACGGAGTGCCCAAACTGCTGGATTTCGGCATTGCCACGCTAGTCGGACCCCAGGAGTTCACGGTTGCGCATGCAGCCATGACGCCCGGCTACGCCAGTCCGGAACAACTCCGGGGCCGGAACGTCACCACTTCGGCTGACGTCTTTGCCCTCGGCGTCCTGTTGTTCGAGCTCCTCACGGGCGCCAAGCCCTTTCACTGTGAGGCACACACTCCGGAGCAGTTGGCCCAGGCCGTAGAGCGGCATTGGCCGGTCCATGCGGCAGGCCTGGGCCGCGATTGGCAGGCCATCTTCCGACGCGCCCTGGCGCCCGATGTGGAACTCCGCTACGAATCCGCCGCCGAATTGCTGCGCGATGTGAACGCCTGGCGGGGCGGCCAGCCTGTCGCCGCCCGCAGCGGGGGGCGTGTCTACCGGACGTTGCGGCTCATCAGCCGGAATCGCCTCGCGGCCGCAGCCGTCGCCGTGGCGCTCACCGCGCTGGTTGCCGGCATCATCACCACCTCGATTCAGGCGCGCCGGGCGGAACGCCGCTTCAACGAAGTGCGGAGCCTGGCAAACTCGCTCCTCTTTGAGTTCTACGATTCCGTGAAAGACGTGCCGGGCTCCACCGCCGCCCGGGAGCTTCTGGTGAAGCGGGCCCGAGAGTATCTCGATAGTCTGGCGGCCGACCGCGCAGGCGACGAAACTCTACAGCGCGAGCTCGCCGAAGCCTACTGGAAGCTGGGGAACATCCAGGGCCAGCCCTATGGCCAGAATGTCGGCGACTCCTCGGGAGCCATCGAGAGTTACCGGAAATCACAACAGATTCTGGAGGGTTGCCTGCGTGACGCGCCAGGCGACCGCGCAGCCTCCCTGGATCTCGTTCACACACTGCAGGCGCAAGGCCCGGGGCTCATCCGGTTGGGCCGCACCGCGGATGCGGAAACCTCGATCCGGCGCGCCTCTGTGGTGGCCCAGGGACTCCTGAATCAGGATCCGGCCAATTCGAAGCTCACCGAAGAGGTCGCACAGTGCCTGCGTCAGTTGGGCAATGCCGTGGCCGTCAGGGCTTCCATTCAGAACGACCGCCAACTGCATCTCGAGGCGCTGAAGATTTACCGGCAGGCGCTGGTCCTCCAGCAGAAGCTCACCGCGGCAGCTCCGGAGTCGCTGGGGCTCCGCATGCGGCTAGGCTCTTCCATGACCTATGTTGGCTATGCGCTGCAGGCATTAGCAGCCTCCTCGGGCGACCGTTCCCTGGCGGTCGAGGCGTTAGACCTGCAGCGCCGCAGCCTGGAGATCTTCCGCCAGGTGGCGGAATCCGCGCCAAAGGAGGCGGGCCTCCAGCGAAATCTGGGGGATGCCTGGAATAACTACGGTGCGGCCCAGTCGCTGAATCTGCAGTGGGAACCTGCCATCGACAGCCATCGGGCCGCGCTGCGCATTCACAGCGGGTTGGCGGCGGCGGATCCGCGCAACATCGAAGCGAAGCGCGACCTGGTGGAAACGCACCGGCTTCTCAGCAAAGCCCTGTGGGCCGGTGGGCACCGGGCAGAGGGCCGGGCCATGGGCGAACAGGCCCTCCGGGAATACCAGGTGCTGCAGGCGCTGGATCCGTCGGACGCCGAGAATCAGCGGTTGCTGAATGCCGCCATGAACGAACTGCAGCCGATGAGGCAATAGCGCCACCCTCGTCACTTGTGCCGCCTCCGCCGGAGCACGGGCGGAGGAGCGCCGGACGGCCTCCGCCCACACACGCGGCTCCAGTCAGGTCAGTCAGCGGGTAGCTTTCTCCTTACTCCCGGCCGGTGGCTTCGCCTCGCTCTGCGGCTTGGCCTGCGTGGCGGTGTCCCGCCGTAGCAGATTCCCAGCGGCATCATATGTGTACGTGATGACCCGCCCGTCGCCGTAATCGGCCTTCGTCAGACGGCCGGCCGCGTCGTACGAATACTTGATTGGCGCGGCCGCCAGTGCAACGGCGAGGATCGCGAGTAAACCAATAGTTCGAAGCATTGTGATTCTCCAGCTCTCAGTTCCTGTCAGGCCCTGCTACTGCTGACGGCCCATCAAAGACGCGCCGTCGTTGCTGACGACGGTGGCTCCATCATTTCCGATCAACGTCGCTCCGTCGTTGCCGATAAGCGTCGCTCCATCATTCCCAATCAGGGTCGCTCCGTCGTTCCCGATCAGTGTGGCCCCGTCATTTCCGATCAGCGTAGTCCCATCGTTGCCGATCAACCCGTTGGCCCACGAGGAAAGCAGGGACCCCGCGGTTCCCCCGAGTAGATTGCGCAGGCCGGAACTGGCCGCGCCGCCCAGCGAAGCACGGTCGTTGTCGATCACGTAGTCGGCCAGGTGGCCAAAGAAGTCCGAGTACTGCTGACCGAGCAAGCCCGCGGTCTTGTCGGCGAATCCGTTCAGGATGCTCGACGAGTCACGGCCCAGAAGGTTGGCGATCGCCAGCGAGCTACCCACGGACGAGATGTCGTCGACCGCGACCAGCTTGTCAACAGCGCCTGGCGAGATGTTGTAGCCTGTCACGCTGGAAAGAATTGCGCTGACAAACGACGACGGTGGTCCGATGAACGGAATCGCCGAGTAGACGGCGTATTGGATGCGCGCGTAGGTCACCAGCGCATCGGCGCCCATGATGATGCTGCGCAGGCTCCCCTTCGCATCCTGCAGGCTGAGTCTTGGTGTGAAGGCGAAATCGCTGAGGCCCAGGGCAAAGCCGAACGCGCGCACCTGCGGATTCTCCGGCGCGCCGGCCGGCACCCCGTTGGATCTCGAACTCAACCCCATCGGATCGATCTGTGTCAGCGGATTCAATTCCGCGTACTGATAAGGGTTCAGGCTAAGCGGCCGCCGCGTCTCCAACACCGGGTCTCGTGAGATAAACCGCGCCGTTGCTGCGTCGTAGAAGCGCGCTCGCATGTAGTAGAGATTCCCGGCTTCGCGCCGCACGCCGAACTCACCCTGGAAGATAAACGGATTCGGGGTGGTGCCCGATTGCGAGGTGACCTCGCCATAAGGCGTCACCGCGTAGCTGTCGGTCACCGTTCCGTCGTCGCCCGTGAGCATCGTCGTATTCCCGCTCTCGTCGAAGTGGAAGAAGCTGCGGCTTCCGTTCGACGCGCTGACGCTATAGAGCAACCGGCCATCAGGCCACTGGATGTAATACGTCCCATCGCTGTCGCCCTGCTTGACCGTCGCGATCGAGGGCATGTCGAGCGCGTAGTTGATGACGAACGACTGCGAGACGGCCGGTGTCTGCCGCGTGATCATCGCGCCAAAGGCATCATAGCTGTAAGTGGCGGAAGCATCCCCCGCCGTCCAGCCCTTGAGCCGGGAAGCCAGATCCCACGAATACGCTCGCGTCGCGTCCGTCGTGACTCGGCCCAGGCTGTCATAAGTATTGCTGGTTACCTGGCTGGCGTCGTCGTACGCGAACACCTCCGCCGTGTCCTGCAGCACCGGCGTGGCGGGCAGGTTGCGATCCGCACTGATCACCCGGCCCCCGGCATCGAGTTGCAGCGAGGTGGAAGCCAACGTGGCGCCCTTGGCCTCCACGATTCCGTTGAGATGCGCGTCCCCGTTGTACGAATAGGTGGTCACCACGCCGTTTGGCCTGGTAATCGCCGAGAGCTGCATGGCCTCGTCGTAGTAGAAGCTGGTGATGCCGCCCAGCCAGTCAGTGACCGTCGAGAGCAGGCCCCGTGCGTCATAGGCATACTGCACGGTCTTGCCCGCGGCATAAGTAATGGTGGCGATGCGCCCCGACGCGTCGCGCGTCACCGCGATTCCGTTGGAAGCCGTGATGCGGCCTTCCGCATCGTATGCCAGCGCCATCGAATTGGCCGCGGTCAACCTGCTGTTCTTGTCGTAGGTGAACTGCAGGTCGGTGCCGTCGGAGTACTTGCGGCGCACCGGAAGATCCGCCGCGTCGAACGTCGTGTCGGCTGAACCCAGCGCGCTCTCCAGATGGACGGGACGTTCCCGGTTGTCGTAAGTCGATTTGACGCTGTTGCCCACCGGGTCCATCCGCGAAGCCAGGCGGCCGGCGGCGTCGAATTGGAAGCTCCATGTCTTCCCCCTGGCATCGGTGATCCCCGTCAGCCGGCCGGCGTCATCGCGGGTAAAGCCGAGATTGATCCCGCCCGACAGGGACAGCGACTTCAGCATTCCCGTGGCGTCGTACACATAGTGCCGGGCCTGCCCGGCGGGTTCGACCCAATCCACGATGCGGCCCCGGCTGTCATAAGCCATCTTCAGCGAGGATCCGGAAGGATTGGTCACCGACGTTAGCGATCGCCGGGCATCCCACCCGAACTTCCACGCCCGCCCCAACGCGTCGGTCAACTGCTGCGGACGGCCTGCCTTGTCAAACGCGCGCCGGACCAGAATGCCCGACGCATCGCCCATCGCGACCACGTTCCCCTGCGCATCGTACGTCTGCGTGACCTGCAGACCCGTCGGCCCTGTCGACTTGGTGGCTCGCCCCAGTGCGTCATACTCCACCAGCGTCGTCGCGCCCGCCCGGTTGGTGGTGGACGTTCTGCGATCGTTCGCGTCATAACCGATCGTGGCGGTGGCGCCCAACGGGTCCGTCACCGAAGCAACCATGCCATTGGCCGTGTAGGTTCTGGCCGTTGCGTCTCCGCGCGCGTTCACCCGCCGCACGACCCGGTCGAGATCGTCGAAGACCACCTGGATTGACGAACCGTCAGGCAGGGTTGTCTTCGTCCGCCGCTTGGCGCCGTCATACGCGAAGGTGTTGGTGTTCCCGGCCGGCGACCGCCAGGACGCCAGTGTCCCGTCGTCGTTATAAGCATAGGCAGTGACACCGCCGGTAGCATTGGTGGCACTCGCCAGCAGGCCGCGGGCATCGTACGACATCTGCGTCGTCTTGCCGTTCGTCCCGGTGAGCCCCGTAATGTTCCCGTGGCTGTCGTAGCTCATGCTGATCGTGCTGCCGTCGGTGAACGTGACCTTGGAGGGCAGGGAATAGGTGAACCCGTCCTGCGTCTGCGTCAAGTACGTATAGGCCGTTGCTCCACCGGCGGCGTTGGTCAGCGAGGTCGGCAGCCCGGAGGACTGGTCAAAGGCCGCACTCGAGGAGTCGCCCGCCAGGTCGACCGATTTCGTCCGCCTGCCTGCACTGTCATACTCCGCCGAGGCGGTGTTGCCGTCGGCGCCGGTCACCTTCGTCGCACCGCCGACAGGCCCGTGCGCCATGGCCGTGGCGCTCTGTCCGGCGTCCGTGATGGTCACTCCGCCACTCGCATCGTAGGCGAAGGCAGTGGCGTTCCCCAGCGCATCGGTCTGGTTGGTGACCCGGCCTTTGTCGTCGTAGGCCTGCGTGACCGGCACGTTGCCGGCCGGCAGCGTCGAGGACACCAGCAGCCCGGCGGCCGAGTATCCATAGGTCGTTGGCTGCGCCATCGCATCGGTGTAGACCGAGAGCCGGCGCGCGTCGTAAGAGTACCGAACCGTCCGGCCGGCCGAATCGGTCACCTGCGAAAGCAACCCGTCGGCGTAGGTGAACTGCAGCGACCGTCCCAGATTGTCCGTCACCATCAGCGGCCCATTCGGTGAAGGCGTAATGTCGATCCCCACCCCATTGCGGTTCTCCACCCGGATCAGTGCGCCCGTGGAATCGAAGCCGTAGATCAGCTTCTCCGCCGGGTTCAGGAACCGGTACCCGCTGGCCGTCGCCTGCAACTGATAAGCGATGCGCGGAGCCGTGGCCTTCCACTCGCCCCCCGAGTTCGTGAACTTCACCACCTTGCCGCCGAGTTGCAGGATGGAGGCATCCGTCCCCGAAACCGTCAGCTTAACGTCGTAGTTGTGCATCCAGTTCACGCCCAGCGCGCTGCTGGCCCCGGAGGTGGAAAGAGCCGACGCGTAGTACCGGATCAGCCGGATCGGCACGATGCCGCCCAGGTTGAGGTCCACCGTGGAGCTGTACATCTCACCCGTCGCCGTCGACACCGGATCACCGGCCGAGGGTGACGAACCATCCGAGCCGCCGGTCGTCGTCAAAGGAGCCTGCGGCGCTTTGTCCGCCGTGCACAACAAGGCCGACTGGTAAGGGCCGGTGGAGCTGTTGCCATACGACGGGATGAAGTAACCGGCGCAGCACGTGTACCCGCTGCCTGCGTTCCGCTGGCAGTTTTCGAGGTTCGTACCCGGCGCCAGCTTGAAGTCGTCCACGTTCGTGACCTTCGTCAGCCGCCCATCGACGGTGTACTGCAGATACTGGTAAACCGGCTCATCGGCCGCCCGGTGCGCATAGGGCTTGCCCGGAGCGCTGCTCTTCCCGATCCCCGTCGGGTCGCTCGTGCTGGCGGTCACCAGCAGCGTGCCGTCGGCGTTCAGCCCGACATTCATGGCTGAGTCGATTCCTGGTCCACCCAGGTAGGTCATGGCCGTGACCTTCCCGGCCGGATCCAGCACAGCCAGGAACCCATCCTCCCAATTCCCGCCGTACTTCTTCTGCAAGGCCGTCGCCGACACGGGCAGATCCGTCGATGCCGTGCCGCCCGCGATGTAGAGCGTTCCATCCGCGGCCAGCGCCATGTCGCGGACCGAGTCGTAGTCGCTGCCGCCAAATAGTGAGCAATAGGTCAGCGCGCTGCCCGCCGGATTGATCTTCGCGACAAAGGCGTTGTACGACGAGTTGAAGTTCTGCAGCGTGGTTCCGGCCGGTCCGGGGAAGGTCCGTGAGCCCGTGTCGCCGCCCGCATACAGGCTGCCGTCGGGCGCCGCCACCAGGCGGTACACTTCGTCGATGTAATCGCCGCCGAGATAAGTGGCGTAGACCAGCGCGCCCGTGACCGTGTTGAACTTCGCCACGAACGCGTCGGTGCCGCCGGCGGCGTAGGTCGCCTGGATCGCGTTGCCCTGCGCCGATAGCGTCTTGAGGTTGCCGGACGTGGTCATGCCCGCGATGTACACGTTCTGCTGTGTGTCGGCCGTCATGGTGAACGGATAGTCGTCGCCGCTGCCGCCATACAGGGAGGAGTAGATGACTTTGCCGGTCGGATCCAGCCTGGCGACAAAGGCATCGATGCCCCCGGCCAGCGTCTTCTGCGACGCCGTGGCCGTCACCGGGAAGTCCGTCGAAGTCGTCTGGCCGCCCAGATAGATATTGCCCGCGGCATCAACGGCCAGAGCCTCGCCCTGGTCGTCGCCCTTGCCGCCCAGATAGGTGGCGAAGATCAGCGCGCCCGTGGGCGAGAGCTTCAACACAAAGGCGTCGTGCCGCCCGCCCGCGTAGACCCCGGCGTTCACCGGATCCGGAAAGCCTTCGCCGGCCTCCCCCGCGAAGATGCTATTGCCTGCGGCGTCGACGGAGACCCCCCGGCTGACGGAGCCAAAGCTGTCATAGACCAGGCTGAACACCACCGGATCGATCACCAGCGGCCGCGTCCGGTCGTAGGCCCCCACGTGGAACCCCACCCGGCCCTCGCCGCGCAGGTCGAAGGCACCCGCAATCTCCCGGCGTTCCCCGTCTACGTCCTGAAAGATGTGCGGCTTGCGCTGGCGGATCTCCGCGCCGCCGGCCGCGATCACCAGGTCGCCCTCCGGCAGCAGCTTGACCGAGGATGCGCCGCCGAAGCGGTACTCGATCCGCCCGGGATTGGCCAGCGGAGCCACCAGGAAGTCGAACTCCAGCTCCCGCTGTGCGCCGTGAAACTCCAGGTCGATGCCCGGATAGACCCGCGCATAGCGCACCCGGCCGAAATGCCGTGCGCCGGTGATCCAGCGCGACGGGTCCTGGCCCGAGACGTAATGGGAGCGGCCCAACTGCGGCTCAGCGGGCACAGCGGCTATCGGGCCGGAGACCCCCAGCAGATCCATGGAAACGGTGGCCGCCCGCCCCTCAGTGCCGGGCAGCCGCAAGCGTGCGCCGCGATCGGTAAGAGCGACCCGGGCCCCTCCGCCGCGGCTGACAAACCGCACCTCCGCCGGGAACTGGCCCAGATTCTGTTCCCAGCTAATGGTCTGGCGCCGGGCCTGTACCACAGCCTCTGGCGTAGGCGTCTGCGCCCCCACTGTACAAACAAAGACACAAATCGCCCCAACTGACCTTAACAGCATCCCGAGAGATACCCCCAGCCAATGGAGGCGCGATCGGTCGGCACATCCCGCCATCCCCGATCACGAATACTTCTCTCAGGCGGCCAGTCCGATCCTCAATCCAACTCACCCAGTCCTGTCAGCGGCTCGGCCCCACCCTGTAAACCACCAATAGAGCCGCCGCCGCCGGAATCGCGAAGATCAGCAGAAAGATCGGCAGCTCCTCGCGCACGGAATAGCCCGCCTTGGCCACACCCATCCACATGTTGGCCGCCGCACACGCCAGCCACAGCGGAACATACACCCACACACCTTTCGCCAGGCCCGAACTGCCCCCCACCACCCTGGCCACCAGGAGACAGATGGCCAGGAGGAGAAAGCCCCCGCCGATAATGAGGAGAGTGCGCATGGTGGTTGGGTATCCTGATGCCGGACCTTCGGCAATCGGCTTTAACGCGTAGTATAACCGCCGTTGGCGAAGATCGTTTGGCCCGTGATCCACCAGCCGTCCGTCACCAGGAACTGCACCAGCGGCACGATGTCTTCGATCTTCGTCAACCCGCCCAGCGCGGACGCGGACTTGTGATACGCGACTGCCTCGGCCGTCTCCTGCCCATAGAAGAAAGGCGTGTCCATCGGACCGGGGCCCACCGCTGTCACCGAAATGCCGCGCGCGCCAAACTCCTTTGAGGCCGCCCGCGTGTAATGTTCCACCGGCGCCTTCAGCCCTCCATACGTCGAGTAGAGCCCCGTATACGCCGCTAGCAGCGACGTCACGATGGTCACGATCTTCCCGTGGTCGTTGAGCTGCTTGCCCGCCTCCTGGATGAAGAAGTAGGCCGCCTTTGAGTTGATCGCCGCCATCGAGTCGTACTCTGCTTCGGTGGTCTCCGTGAACGGCTTCTTCAGCACCTTCCCCACCGTATTGATGGCGATGTCCAGGCCACCAAACTGCTGCTTCGCCGCGGCAAATACCGCCACCACGTCCGCCGTCTTCGTGAAATCGCCTTGAATCGCGAAGGCTTCACCGCCCGCGCCGCGAATCACCGCGACCGTCGCGTCGGCGTCCACCTGGGTCGCCGCACTGTTGTAGTGGACACAGATCCGCGCGCCGGCCCCGGCCAGCGTCCGGCTGATCAGGCCGCCGAGATTCTTGGCCCCGCCGCCCACCAGTACCGCTTTCCCCTTCAAGCTGTGTTCGCTCATCTCATCCCTCCTTGGCTCCCTCTCTGGGTACGCAATCTCAACTCGTCAGGCCGGTGCCCGCACTTGCCCGTCGCCTGGTTGTCTACCACGACGGGCCGCGTGGACCGCACATCCACGGCCATTTGTCCGTGCTATCCTCCCAGAAAAGTCAGATGGCGGCTTCCAAAATGCCCCGCATCCTTTCAAAATCCAACCCGGCGCCCGGCGGTGCTCTCCCTGACGGCAGGCCGCTCACGCTCTGCACGGGCCGCTGGCCGGGCGTCGAGTTCTTCGTCAAGTCGCAGGACATCTCCCGGCTGACCACCTGGACCATCACCGACAGCCGCCACACGGCGATCGTGCACTTGGACGGGCCCATCCATCGATTGGAAACGGAGCTGCAGGGAGCCGGCAAAGCCTGGGAACCGCCAATGCCTGGCGAGGTCTGGGTGGTGCCCGGCCAGGCCCGCTACGCCAGTCTCGCGCACGGGCGCACCGTCCACTATGCGGAGCTGTTCTTTGATGGTGAACATCTGGCCCGGTTCACCGGAGCCCCCGCGGCTCCGCCCCCGGTGCGGCCGCTAGCGGGTCACTACGATCGCTTCCTGCAGACTGCCGTCGAACGCCTGCGGGCTCTCGTGGCCAGTTCCCAGGACTTGGCTCAACTCTCGGCCCAATGTCTCAGCCAGACCCTCTACACGCATTTCTTCCTGCAGTATTCCGGACACGCGGAGCCCGCCAACCGCCGGAAGCCCACCTCAACGCTACCGGCGGAGACAGTGCGCCGGCTCGGCGACTATGTGCAAGCGAACCTGGCTCAGGCCCTGACGCTGGACGGCCTGGCGTCCATGGCAGGCATGCGGCCCCAGCCGTTTCTGTCGGCCTTCCGCGCCTCCTTTGGAACGACCCCCGCCCAGTTTGTCATCGAAATGCGCGTGCGCCGGGCCCGCTGGCTCCTCCGGAACACCACCCTCGACATCACGAGGATCGCCCTGGACACCGGCTTTTCCAGCCACGCCCACCTCAGCACGACATTCCGCGCCCGCCTGGGTGTCCCGCCCCGGGAGTTCCGGGCGGGCCTCACACAGCCGGACTGAGCCTGGCCCTGCTCCAAACCAGGGCAGTCCACATAAGGCAACGTCCAAGCTGGCGCCTTGCCTCCTGCTCTACGCGGTCACTGCCTGGGCCGCCGAGCCGGGTGTGGCCGGGCCCTTGCGCCGTAGTACAGCCGCCGAGATCAGGGTAATCAGCAGGCCCACGGGCAACGGCTCCATGAAGGTATAGGCCATATTCACGAGGGGGTTCTGATAGAGCTGCTGGGAGTGCTGGATCTCCGCCACCTGCGCGGCCACGGTGGCCGGGGCGAGTCCGGACGCCTGGACCTTCTTGATCTGCGCGGCCCAGTAGCTGTCCATGAAGTGCGGCATGAAGTTGAAGTAGAGGATCTCCCACATGACCACATAGCAGACGGTGGTGATCAGGGTGATCAGGATGCCGCAGGCGAAGGCGCGGCCAAAGGAGATCCGGCCGGCGAGTTCGTTGTCGCGGTAGCTGCGGACCCCGAAGTAGATCAGCAGGAACGACGCCACCATCATGGTGTAGCCGAGGACCATGCTGTGGCCGGTGCCGATCTTGTCGGCGAGCAGCAGCGACCCGCCCATCAGGACGGAGATGATCAGGCCGGCGATGAGGCCGAAGGTGAGGACGGTTTTCTTCATGTGAGGCTCCTGGTGCGAATGGCGATGGAGTCACGATGCCGTGTAACGGGGCCGGCTGTCGTCATCCTTTCGGATGATTCTACAGCATGAAGCCGAAATAGTCCTTTCGGATGACGCCGTTACGGTAGCAGGCCCAGTTCCTTGCCGCGCTGCACGGCCTGCGTGCGTCGGGCGGCCCCCAGTTTGTCGAAGGTGCGGGCACAGTGCGTCTTCACGGTGCTTTCGGAGACGAAGAGCTGCCCGGCGATCTCGCGATTGCTCAGCCCGCGCGCGATCAGGTTGAGGATCTCCAACTCGCGGGCCGTCAGGCCCAGGGCCTGCTGCTGGGCCGTATCGGGAGCGAAGGGTTCAGCAGCAGGTGCCTCCATGGGCACAAGCACCTCCTTCACCACCACGGTCTCGCGGACAATCTCCCGCCGCCGCGTAATCCGCAGGCCGAGCCAGATCCCGAAAGCGGCGAAGAGGATGGCCACCAGTGTGGTGTACAGCTCAACGGAGTGCTCAATGACCACGAAGCGGTATTCGGTGTACTGGAGGGTGGCGATGAGCACGCCGCCGACGAGACCAAAGAGGAGGACGTGGCGCTTCATGCGAGGGCTGTGGAACGAGTATAACCCTCCCTGCCCGCGAGCCCCCAGCCCGTCGCAGACACATGGAGCCTCGACCCTCAGGGTGCGGATAGCCCACCGAACGGCCACATCAATTTATTAGCGCGCCCCCAAGCCCCTCGCCCTCCACAGAGTCCCCCACCCCCGCCAGTCCGCCAGGCCGTGCCGCGACTGCAAGGGGCGGGGGAGCAATGAAAAGGCCCCACCCAACCAGCGGGCGAGGCCGTTCCCCTGTCCAACCACGAAGCTCACGCCCCCTGCAAACCCGGCCCCAACCGGCCCGCCAGCCGCGCCGCCGCCGCGATGCTGACCTCCCTCCACTCCCGGACCGAAGCCGGAAGCCCGCACCGGGCCATCAGCTCGCCCAGCCAGTCCTCCGCCGAGGCCTCCGCCTGTTCCGGCCCATACAGCTCCGTCACCGCCTGGAAGAAGGCCGCGAGTTCCCGCTCCGCCATGGCCTTGGCGCCGCCACAAGTCAGTTCCTGATTCATCATCCTCACCAGGGAAGCCTCCCCAACTTCGCATGCGTAAACGTACCCGTCGGCCCGTCCGGACCCAGCAGCGCGACCCGCACCGCTTCGGCCGCCCCTTCCTCCACCGTCTCCGTCCCCGTATAGTTGTTCAGGTTCGTCTTGGTGTACCCCGGAGTCACGGCGTTCACCCGGATCCCCGTCGACTCCAGCTCAATCGCCATGGCCACCGTCATCGCATTGAGAGCCGTCTTGGATGCGGGGTAAACCGGGCCAAAGATCGGGCGGAAAGGGGAGTTCGGATCCGAGTTCGCCGTCAGCGAGCCCAAGCCGCTGGACACATTGACAATCCGCGCATGCGGAGCCTCGCGCAGCAGCGGCAGCATCGCCTGGTACACCGCCAGCACCCCGAACACATTGGTCTCCCACACCGCGCGCACTTCGTCCAGGGACACAACGCTCGGCCGCGTCGTCCGGGTATACTCCTCCATCGTCATGTCGGGCCGCATACTCGTACTGGAGATGGCGGCGTTGTTGATGAGCACGTCGAGGCGGCCAAACTCGTTCCGGATGCGGCTCGCGGCGGCCGCGATGGAAGCTGCATCCGTCACGTCGAGCTGAACCGCGTGGGCGTCTCCGTCGATCGTTTCCGCCGCCGCCAGGCCGCGTTCCAGATTCCTCGACCCCACCAGCACCGTGAGGCCACGCGCCGCGAGCTCTTTCGCGATCTGAAGACCGATGCCCTGGTTGGCTCCGGTGATCAGCGCGACTTCCTTATCGTTTCCTGGTCTGTCGGGCATTCTGCTCTCCCTTTCCTTCACGCCGTTCGGAACATCTCGTCCAGGTCGGCAATCAACCCCGGCCCCTCCGGCTGCCAGCCCAGGCGCTGCTGGGTCAGGTCGCTAGTCGCCGGCATGTCGAGACCCGCGAAGTTGCCGAGAAACCCAAAGTGCTCCACCGCCTGCTCCGGGGCGACAGAGACAACCGGAATCTGCAAACCTCGCCCAATGGCTTCCGCGATCTCTTTCGCCGGCACCCCCTCCTCGCCGACCGCGTGATACCGCGCGACCGCGCTGTCGTGGCCGGCCGCCGCCTTCTCCAAGGCCAAGCGGTACAGCCGCGCCGCGTCCAACCGGTGCACGGCCGCCCAGCGGTTGTGTCCCTCGCCGACATACGCGGAGACGCCCTTTTCGCGCGCCACGGCGACGAGATACGTGACAAAGCCCTGCTTGACGGGATCGTGGACCTGCGGCAATCTCATCACCGCCGTGCGCACGCCGCCGCCAGCCAGCAGGTCCGCCGTCTGTTCCGACATCCGCGGATACCCTCGGCTGCCCTCGGCGGGCGGCCGGTCTTCTTCCGTGGCCGAACGTCCGGGCGCAATCAACCCGATCCCGCCCGTCACGACCAACGGCCGCTCCGAACTGGCGAGCGCGGAACCCAGGGCCTCAATGGCCTGCCGGTCCAGCTCGCAATTGGCCGCGAACTTCGAGAAGTCGTGATTGAAGGCGCAGTGGATCACGCCGTCCGCCAGCGCGGCCCCACTCCGCAGGCTTTCGAGGTCTTCGAGGTCGCCGCGATGAACCTGCGCGCCGATGGCGGTCAGGGCATTCGCGCCCTCTTCCGAACGGGCAAGGCCCAGCACCTCCTGGCCCGCGCCCAGCAATTCCTGTGTAACAGCGAAGCCCACGAAGCCCGTGGCGCCCGTAACAAAAACACGCATGCTTATGGCCCTTTCTGGATTGACCAGGCTACGGCAATCTGCTAAAACGGAGATTGTCTCCGCATTCGTAGATTACCGGAGACAGTCTCCGGTTGCAAGTAAATTCCAGTGGCCACCAAGCGTGTTCAACCCGCCTCCAGAAAACCGCGCGCCGATGCGGAGCGGAATCGCGACCGCATTCTGCAGGTAGCCAAGGAGGCGTTCACGCGGTTTGGCGCGGAAGCGAGCCTGGACGAGATCGCCAAGCAGTCCGAAGTGGGTGCCGGCACGTTGTACCGCCACTTCCCGACGCGCGAGGCGTTGATCGAAGCGGTCTATCGGACGGAAGTGGCGAAGCTCGCCGCGGCCGAGCGCAAATTCGCCGAGTCGATGCCGCCGATTGAGGCCTTGCGGGCCTGGATGAAGTTGTTTGTGGAGTACATCGCGGCGAAGAAGCTCATCGCGCCGGTCTTGAACACGCTGCTAGGCGGCGCTTCCAAGGTCTTCGAGTCTTCGCACGTTCAGATCTGGGACGCGATCCGGGCCCTGGTCCAGCGCGCGATCGCCAGTGGCGACATCCGGGAAGACCTCGACCCCCTCGACCTGCTGCGGGCCCTGATCGGAGTGGCCAACGTCGCCGCCAGTCCCGACTGGCAGCAGAGTGCCCAAAGGCTGGTGGACATCCTGATCACCGGCTCGCGGCCGACCAAATAATCGCATCCAGCCTCTTGTAGGGCAGGATTCTTTCCGCACGCGATATAAACCCCGCCGTCGCAAGCCTCCTACTGATCTGATCCCGCGAAGCCTGAGGCGATAGCGCATCCGCTCCATGGGCCCTTCGCCACCTAATGGCCTCGCGGCTTTCGTCCGATCACTGTCTGTCCGCGGCCAGAACGGCCGGCAAGGGAATCCAGAAATCCGATGAGGAAGCCGAAGCGCTACAGGGTCTATCTGGCCTGGGACCAGTCCATCGACAATCCACTGGAGGGCATAGGTCTCCTGGTCAGTCCGGCTGAGGAAATCGAACTCCCTCTTGCAGGCAGGATCATCACGGCCGTCAGCCACAGCCGGGCGTTCGTCCTGGTAGACGACCCGGCTGGGCTCCTGCAGGGCAGCCCCCAGGGCGAGCCGCTACTGCGGGTGATGCGCGCACGCTTGTTTGGACGCGAAATAATCTACGCTGCACCACTGGGCAATCCACCGAAAGGCTGGAAACTCTCGGGACGCACCGGTCGCTATGTCTGGGGTGGCAGCGACGTTGTGAGCGACATTTCACCTCGCCCCATACCCCTCCGTTGGTGGGTGCCCGAACCGGCCCGTCATCGCAGGAAACAAAGGACAAAACGGCCCTAATCTTCGTCTGGAATGCGGACGATGGTACTGTTGACGGTGTTGTCTGGAAGCTGAGCCGCAAGCTACTTCGAAAGGCAACACAGAAATGAATTCATCCAGTATGGAAAACCAACAACCACTCATCGCGTTCTTTCTTCAGCCCTATCCCATATCTCAAACTGGTCCGACGAACAGTGACCACGAAGAGTACAGCAGCGAGAGGCAGTTGAATGTCGGTGTCGACGGCTTGCCGCTGCATCTCGCCCGCAGCAGCAGCCCGCCAACCTCCTGCTATACCCCCGGTCACACCATTCCCGCCGGCTACACCCCGAGCGGGAAATACAAGTCGTCCACCATTGTGCCGGGCAAAACCGACAAGCGCGCCGGTCGCTAAATGGACTCCTCAGCGGTCTTGCTCGTCGCGCTCGAGAGCGATCTTCATGCGGACAGCGTCGTCTACCGGTTGAGCGAAAAAGGTGTCCGGGTCGTCAGGGTCGATCCCACCGTCGATCACTGTCTTCCAGCGAACGTACATATTGAAACCGGGACGGGAACTCGCGCCGTGTACGAGTTCCCATCCGGCGAAACACTGTCGTCAGCCGACATCACAGGAGTGCTCTGCCGCTTCGCCATCGATGGCCTGACGCCGTCTGATGCCAACCCCCTCGCCTATTTCTCCAGATCCGAAGAACTGGCCGCGTTCCTGGCGCCTTTGCGCATGTTGGACTCATCACTGTGGATCAACGATCCCTGGGTCGAGGCGCGCGCCGATTGCCGCATCCTCCAAGCCCAGCAGGCCATCGCCGCGGGCTTGAGCGTCCCCCCTTGCATCGTCAGCTCAGACTACTCGAAGCTTCTGGAATTCCACGCGGCCCACAACCACGACTGCATCATCAAGCCGATCTCGAATGCCGCGCTCGCCAAGGTCAGCGGAGAGTTCGTCCACGCCCATGAACTCACCACTGAAAACTTCTCCGCTCCCTACGCGGTCGAGTTTCGGCCCTTGCCGTCCGGTCATCGGGACAGTGTCGACACCACGCCGTCTCTCCTCCAGGAACGAGTCCACAAGAAATTCGATATTCGAGCCACGGTGGTCGACAACAGCGTCTTCTCCGCGGCCATGCGCGTCCGCAGCGGCGCGCCGGTGGACTTCCGCCGCGAAACGAACTTTCGCGCCGAGCCCTTCCCCCTGCCTCCCGCCATCCAGGCTTCGTTGGTAACGCTGGTCGCGTCGCTCGGATTGCGTTACGCCAGTTGCGATCTCACCGTCGATGAGAACGATGAGATCCGCTTCCTGGAATCGAACGTATCCGGCAACTGGCTCTGGACCGAACTGGACGCGGCCTTGCCCATCAGCGCGGCAATCGCTGCCGCGCTCATTCAGACGCAAGGCCGGCCCTGCTGACAGCTACTGCTTCGGAGCTTCAGGAGCCTCCCGAGCGTTAATCAGGTCCAGTCGCTTGCGATAGAGCTTCGAAACACAATCCTTGTCAGTGCACGCCGCCAGTTCGTCCTTCCATTCCGAGTGGCTTCTCACCAGTTCCGCCCGGTCCTCACTGGTGAGGCCCGCGTCCAGCTTGCCGTAGGCAGCCGTCAATTGGTCCCGCTCCGTGGCGAGTGCCGCGGCATCACACCCCTCAAGCTTGCATTCCGGGATGTCCCACGACCCGCCCGGCGAGGCAGCAGCCTGCGCTTCCGCCGTTGGCGCCGCATGTTCGAGCCTGGGCTCCACCACGGCTGCGGGTGTTTCGGGTTTGGCCGCCGTCTCCTCAGCGGCTTTGCGCTCTGGATGAAGAGCCACGGCCAGCCCGGTCATCGTGAAGAACCACGCGCTCGAGAGCAGCACGCCCATCAGAATCCCAGAGGTGGGCCTTTTCATCGCTATCATCGGTATGCCTCGAAATAGTTCTTGCCTTCGCAGCTCGGACAGATCGCTTCCCACTGATCCTTTTGCTGCCGTAGGTCCTTCGTCATCCACCGGCTCAGGCCGGATTGCCCCATGATCTGGTTAACCGCTTTGCCGGAAAACCGCGTCCCTGCCCGGCTGATGGTCTTATTGATACCCATACGGCCGTAATATCCGCAATGCGCGCAAGTGCGCCGGTGAACAAGCTCGCTGTACTCGGATAGCCGCTCCTGGATGGAACCCGTTGGGGCGGCTTCTTCGCAATCCTCCTCCGCGTCCTCCGAGTCCTCCACCGCCGCCCCGTTTCCGAAATCGTCGACGGAGTCGCAGGGGTCATCGTCGAGAAACTCAAGACCCGTTCCAGAAGCTGCGGCCCTCGCCGCTGGCGGCGGCTGTACACGCACTGGAGCGGAGACCACCGTTGCCGGTACTGGCAGAGCCGGAGGACGCACCTCCACCACCGCGGCAGAGGCCAAGTCCAAGGTCTTGCCAGGGAGCATCCCCTCCGAAATAGCTTTGTTGACACACCACGCGGTCTCGGGCACCGAGAACCCCACCACATTCGCCAGCGCGATGACGGAATCTACGCCCTGGTTCATCGCCTGCTGTGTCATGCAGACGGCAGTCATCCTGCGATTCCGCGCCCGCCCCACACACCAGAAAAAGATGCCCGGTGACCCAACCAAAGCCGAACACATCAGAAAGATGGCCGCCGGGTCGCGGCTGCCTGATAGGGCGAGCCCTCCGCCCGTCAATGCGAGCACCCCGCCGGTCGAGGCGAAAGCAACACCGCATATTCCTAAGAATCCAATGCCTGGTTTCATGAATTACCCTGGAAAAAGAAGATTTTGGCAGCCGCTACCGCAAGCAGCATAATGAGAATCGCGGCGCCTCCCAGCATCACTCTCACCACCACAATGGCAAGCATGCGCTTCAGGATGATCACGACCATGTCCCATACCGTCGTGCGCCTGGAGGACGGTAAGAAGGAGAACGGAGAAGGATGTCGCACTGTTTCAGTATCGGGAGTCAGGCCGCAATTGATTACAGCCCACGCACAGAAGATCAATCGTCACAGCATCGCCTCCATCTCTTCGAGACTTGGGACATCGTCCGCCTCGATTGTCGAAAGATGACGCTGTGTCGGACGCCGCATTCGGGCCACGCGATCCGCATGCCGTTGCTGGACTAGTTCGAATAGATTTCGCACCATTCGCCCGTTTCCAAAATCCGCTTGCCGGTTCGCCCACTTCTCCGCCAGAGCATCACGAACCAGCTCTAATCCCTCATCTTTCACTTCGTATCCTGAATCACGTGTACACTTCAGGAAAATCTGCACAAGTTCGTCGGGTTCATAGTCCGGGAAATGAATCAGTTTAGTGAACCGCGATTTCAGCCCCGGGTTGCTGCCAAGAAACCTTTGCATCGGCTCTGGATACCCCGCCGCCACCACCACCAGGCGATCCCGGTTATCCTCCATGCCCTTCAGTACGGTATCGATGGCCTCTTGTCCAAACCAGTCGCGATCTTCCGCCTTCAGCGTGTATGCCTCATCAATGAAGAGCACTCCGTCCAGTGCCGACTCCACTGCTTTATTCGTGGCAATCGCCGTCTGGCCCAGATACCCCGCCACCAGTTTCGACCGGTCCACTTCCACGATATGACCCTTCTTGAGAACGCCCAGGCATCGGTAGATCCGTCCCAGCAGTCGCGCGACTTGCGTCTTCCCCGTACCCGGGTGTCCGGTAAATACCAGGTGCAGCGACATCTTCATCGCCTGCATCCCATGCCGCTTGCGCAGTTGGCCGACTCGGATGAAGTTCGTCAGCGACATCACCTCGCGCTTGACACTCCCCAACCCGATCATCGCCTCGAGCTCCGCCGTAGCGGCCTCCAGCGTATCCGGTTCCTCGTCCGCCTCCACTTCTTTGTTTCGTGCTCTCGGGCTCTGGCGTGATCCGGAGCGCTTCGCCGGAGGAGGCGGCTCGTCCTCTTCTTCTTCCTCCTCCTCTTCCTCTTCTTCCTCTTCCTCAGGCGAGTCGTCTTCCTCTTCCGCTTCATCAGCGGGCTCCTGCGCCACACTCACCGTCAGGCGCGCCTTGATCTCAGCGATCAGCGTCCGCTCGGCCAGCGTGATGGCGCCGTCCACCGCCGCGGCCGCTTCGCAGTATTCAACAATCGCGTCGATAATCCTGGTGGACAATGCGCCCGCGTCCTTGCGCTCGGCAAACATCGCGAAGCGAAGCAGGGCGGGCGTCAGGTCCACCACTTCCTCGAACTTCGATTTCTTGGCCCACAGGAATTCAGCCAGCGCTGGCGCGGTGAAAGTGCCTCCGAAGAGCTCGTTCCAGGCTGCGCATTCCGCACAACTCACTGAATGATCCGCCCCGAAAATCACACCAGCCAGGCGGATGGCATAGCGTCGGAGATCTTCTTTGCAGGTCACGCCTCCTGGCAGTTCCGGAAGCCTCGCATCAATCGTTGACGCAATCCGCACAAGGTAGTCATAGGCTTCCTGCAACCTCCGTATCTCAGCCGATTGCTCCGGCCGGAACACCGCCGCGCCGCAATTCTCACAGAACCGGCATTCTTCGGAGTAACGTGCTCCGCAACTCAAACACTGACCCTTGAAAGACATCTCTTCTCTACCGTATTCGGTAGGTTCCCCAGGGAACTTTACTAGAGCCGGCCGCGCCAACAGCCGCGCTCATCCCCCCTCCGTTTCCTCTCTCCGTCTCATCGGAGGAACTCCGGTCACAGCGCCCGCAACTACCCTCCCCGGTAGGTAACGCCCCCCTTCGACGGCCTTCATCCATCCTCGCCATGCGGCGTCCCGATTCGCCCACCCGCCAGCAAGTCGCTCGCGGTCAAAGAGGGAGCGCGTCCTTTGGACCATGAACTGCAATGCAAGTTCCAGAACGGCGTGTCCAAGACAGAAAGAAGGGGAACTGGATGGCGGCATCGACAGTCTGGAAGGGTTACATCAGCTTTGGCCTCGTATCGTTTCCGGTACGGCTCACCTCGGCTGCCCGGGCCGAGAGGGTGCGTTTTCATATGCTCCACAGGAAAGACCTCTCGCGCGTGAAAGAAGTCTGGTTCTGCGCCGAGGAAGATAAGCGCATCGAACGCACGGACGTTGTCAAAGGCTACGAGCTGGACAACGGCAACTACATCGTCGTGGAGGATGAGGAATTGAAGAAGATAGCGCCCCCAACGGCGACCACCATGGAAATCCTGCAGTTTGTAAGCAAGGATGAGGTGGACCCGATCTTCTTCGAGAGCTCCTACTACGTCACCGGCGAAGGCAAGGCGGCAAAGCCCTACGCGCTATTCACGGCCGCCCTGGAAGAGACAAACCAGGACGCGGTCGCCAAGCTGGCCATGCACAACCGCGAACACGTTGTGCTCATCCGGCCCTCCGAAGGGGGCCTCATCCTCCACACCCTGTTCTACCCGGATGAGCTTCACCAAACCAACAGAAGCGAGACGCCCAAATCGAAATACACCGCCCGGGAACTGGAGCTGGCGAAGGGCCTGATCAAACAGATGAAGGCGCCCTTCCAGTCGCAGGAGTTCACCGACGGCTACCGGGCAAATGTAGAACGCCTTCTGTTGGAAAAGCAGAAAGGCAGGAAGATCACCAGCATCCGGCAGCCTCGCAAGGCGCCCGTGATCGATCTGATGGATGCCCTCAGGCGCAGCCTGAAATCAGGGGCGGGGAAAGTGGCGGCCAAAGGTCATGCCAAGCCGGCAGCCCATAAGGCATCCGGGCGGCGCAAGGCCGGGTAACGTCGCGCCAACGCCGCCAAAGCCCGACACTTTTTACCACTTCCGGTAGTCTGCACGGGTAGTTCTTCCCGGCATTCCAGCCCCGCGCGCTCCCTCCCGCAAAAAGGCTTGTCCAAATTCTGCGGCTGGACGGAGCCAAATGCTGTCCTACCTGGCTGCTGCCAGCTTGGGCAGCGACTGCGCCGGGGGGCGTACCGGCGGTACGCGCCGTTTGTTTTTGATGCGCGCCAGAACCTCCTTCATCGTGAACTGGCTGGCGGACTGCAAATCCTTCAGCTCTTTCCACTCCAGCGGCAGCGCCACCGGAGCCCCCGGCCGCGCTCGGACCGCATAGTCGGCAATAGCTGTGGCCGTGTAGTCGTTGCGGAAGTGATCGATAAAGATCTTGCCCTTCCGTTTGGCCTTGCTCATGGTGGCGACATAGGCCTCCGGTGTGGCCTCCACCATCTGCTGGGCCACCCAGGCCGCGAAGGCCTTCACCGCCGGCCACTTCTCGGTGCCGTCCAGGGGCACCGTAATATGCAGTCCTTTGCCGCCGGTGCACTTCAGGGAAGATTCCAGTCCCAGCAGTTGAAGCTGCTGCCGCAAGTCCTGCGCGGCCAGCTTGACCGCCTCGAACGGTACCTCCGGAGCGGGGTCCAGATCGAAAATCATCCGGTCGGGATAGTCAATCGCATCCACCGGCGCGCCCCACGGATGCAACTCGATGGTGCCCATCTGCACGACCTCCAGCAGGCCCTTTTCATCCTCGATGTAGAGATACTCGTATTCCTTGCCCTTGTGCCGGAAGGCGAATGGCTTCACGTCCGGGCCAAAACCCTTGCCCGGATTGCGCTGGAAGAAGCACTCCGCGTCGATCCCGGAGGGGCAGCGCAGCAGGCTCAGCGGCCGGCCCGCCACTTGCGGCAGCATTAGCGGCGCGATCGCGGCATAATACTCCGCGAGTTCGCCCTTGGTCACCTGACCGTCGGCGGACAGGATCCGGTCGGGATGAGTGATAGTGACGCCGGCCAGGACCAGGCCTTCAGCCGCGGCCTTCTTCTTCCTGGGCGCTGGGGCTGCCGAACTCTTCACGGGCGTCTCCTGTTTGACATCGCGAGCCTCCTTGTCCTCCCTCAGCCCCAGGAACGAGGGATGCCGGATATGCCCGTCCTGGGTCCATTCGGCAAAGGCGACCTCGCAAAGTAGTGAAGGCCGGATCCAGTGGACAGTCTTCCATTCCCCTTCGCCCAGTCCGGTGGTCTCACCTCTGGATAGCGTCGGCTTCCTGGTCGCCATTGCGTCGAAACGCTGCCTCAAGGCACGGGCGGAGGCCAGGGAAAAACCCGTCCCCACCTTGCCTGCATAGTGCAGGGCGCCCTGCTTCCGATATCCCAGGTACAGGGCGCCCAGAGCGCGGCCGCCTGTGCGCGCGTCGCTGAAGCCAAGAATGATGAACTCCTGCCGCAGCGAGCATTTGATCTTCAACCAGCTCTTCTGTCGCCCCGCGACATACGACGCAGTGGCGCGCTTCGAGATGATCCCCTCCAGCCCGGTCTCGCAAACCTGGGCGAACACCGCGCCGCCGTCACCGTCAATATGCGCGCTGTAGTGCAGGCTCTTCTGTTTCGATCTCTTCAGCAGGGTTTCCAGCTTCTTCTTTCGCTCGGTCAGCGGCAGCCCGGTCAGATCCTGGCCATCGAGATGGAGCAGGTCGAAAACATAAGCGTCAATCTCTTCCGGCCTGCCTCCGTCGCCCAGCGCAGTCTGCAGGGCCTGGAAACTGCTCTTGCCGCGCCCATCGACAACCACCGCCTCCATATCGAGGACCGCGTCTTTCACCTTCAGCTTCTTCAAGGCCGCGGCCAGCGAAGGAAAACGCACGGTCCAGTCGTGGCCGTTCCGTGTCCGCAGCGCAGCGGCGCCTCCGGCGGCAAAACCGAGCAAACGGTAGCCGTCGAACTTGATCTCATGCAGCCATTCGTCGCCCTGGGGCGGTTCCTCGACGAGCGTGGCCAATTGGACGGCCGGGTGAAGCTCCATGAGGCGCTCCAGAGGCCTGTCGGATCCGAGCACCTGCTGAGCCTTCCTCTGGATCGCCCTCACTTTGCCGTGCGGGGCCGGAGCCCGCGGGCCCGCGATCTGCTCCATGGATCGTCCTGTTTTGACGCTGGAATCGAGCCCGCCAAGGAACTCCTCATTCGTTTCATCGGGACGCGCCTCATCGTCCTTCTCCTTCACCAGGAGCCAGTTCTCCCGCTTGCCGTCCCCGCGCATGCGGATGAGCCCCCAGCCGCCCTTCAGGCGCTGCCCATGAAGCAGGAAAGAAAGGTGGCCCTTCTTCAGCCCCGCATGCGGATCCCCCTTGGGCTCCCAGTGGCCGTCGTCCCACAACATCACGGTGCCGCCCCCATACTGGCCTCCAGGAATGGTCCCCTCGAACTGGCCATAGGAGAGGGGATGATCCTCCGTGCGAACCGCCAGCCTCTTGTCGGCGGGATCGAGGCTCGGCCCTTTGGTGACCGCCCAGCTCAAAAGGACGCCGTCCAGTTCCAGCCGGAAGTCGTAGTGCAGCCGCGTGGCGTCGTGCTTCTGGATGAGATACGACAGCTTCTTGCCCTTCGCCCGGATCCGTCCGGGCGTGGGCTCGGGCGTCTTCTTGAAATCGCGTTTGCTGCGGTAGTGCTCGAGCGCCATATCATTCCCCGTGCCCGCACTTCCCTCCGTGAACTCCTGCAATGGCTGCGGTCATGAGCCATCCAAGGGTCTTCCCTCAGGCGTGGCAAACCTGGAGGAAACGGTTCCTTCGCATATCACCTGCAATCGCCATTCCATCCGGCCGGGCCCCCGTGAACTAACACGAGCAACTGTTTGCCACGCAATCGCGATTGCCCCCGAGGCCAGTCTGAGTGTGGGGCGAGATTCATCTTGCGCGGGACTTCAGTCCCACCCCGTCCGCCCTCCCGAAACTGTAAAGTGAGGAGGAAGCAGGGCCAAAGCCCGCCATGGCTGACAATCCCGAGTTAATAGGCAGGTGGGTCCTCAGTGGAGGAGAAATAGTCGCGGACGAAATCTGCGAGGAAATCCAGCGCCGCATCTCCAGGTATCTCCAACTGGTCTCGTCTCGCGAGGGAGGTTGGAGAATTCTGTACCAGCACCGGACTGACGAAAGCTACTGGGATGTCTGGCGTCAACTATTCCGCACGGCCGGGAGTTTTAATTGTCGCCCGTCATGGGAACTCACCTATCCGGAGAGTCACCTGCACGGTGGCGGCCCGCCCAAACTGACGAGGCTCTCACTCGAAGAGGTGCGGCAACCATACCCCGGCGCACCGGGAAGCTGCGCCGGCTGAGGTCATTGAGAAGGTTCGCGGTTCACCGCGCTACCGGCCGCCATCCGCACGCGCCTCGCGAGGTGCCCCGCTCTGACGGAGCCTCTCAGTCATCCTGTCCACCCATTCAAAGGGCCAAACACCGAGACTCTCTGCGGCCAGACTACCCCAATACACCATCCAGAACGCCAGGCCCGCCAGGCGAATAGAGAGCTCGGCTCCGGAGAAGAATAGGCTTGTGACGCTCATCAGAAGTAGGAGTGAGCCAAGCGGCAGAAGCACCCATCCAAGACGCAGAATGGCCCGGGCAATTGGACGTGCGACGGGTCGCCGCCATCTGCGCAAGGCAATTCGGCGGGCACTGAGCCCGACGAGGAACCAGATAGGCAGCACAAACAGGCTTGTCAGGATTTGCCCGCGTGGCGTGGCCAGGGTATCAATACAAGTAGCCTTTCGGCTGATTGAAGCCTGAAGCAGCATCGCGGCCATGAAGGCGGGGTAGTCGGTGCCTAGTGCCGCCGACTGACCGAAGGAGTAACTTGTCCATGCGCCGCAGAAACCGTAAGGTTCAAACATCGGCCGGGCCAGATCCATTCGGACGAACGCCGCCACGTCGGACCTTCGCTCATTCTGCGCCGCCGCCCAGTAGTCATACCCGATCAACCCAAAATACCGGGCCGTCTGCAGCAGAGCGAAGACCAGCGGGAACCATCGGGAGGTCAAGAACACATACGATTGGAAACCCGAGCGACCTCAATTGTTCCTGGGGCCATATCAAGCGAGGGCAAGGTTCGAGGCCCTCGAGCGTGTGCGCCGTCTCGTTGCGGTTCACGTCCTTACGTACCGATCTTCGGCAGTTCCTTCGTACTCACAACAGACCGGCCCGCGAAATCGATCTCGCTGACCATGTTCTTTCCCCCTCTGGCGTAGAACAGGACCAACCGGTCGCCGGCAACCCAGGTCGACCCCAAAACCCCGTCGATATCTTTCACGACCTCCACATAGTGGGACCCATCCGCGTTAGCGACGCCGAAAACGAGTCGATCCTCGCTCGTTACGCTCTTGTCGCCGTTCGTGTCGGCCGGCACGACCTGAAAGACCAGCCATTTGATCGGCCGCTTCTCGCTTTCGAAGCCCGGGATGAGTCCATCCGCTCCGTAACGCTCCATGCTCACAATCAAACCCTTGTTGTGAGGCATCAGCCAGCGGGAAGATTTATCGGCGAGCTGGACGAAGAGGTAGTTTCGGACTGCTGAGTCTTGCTTGCCAATCGAGCCAACCTTGTACGGCTGCATCGACGAGACGGGCGCGACCACGTAGCCGGATCCTGCGACTGTTTCAAATCGCCCGAACCACCAACGCTCCTCGCCGCTTCCCTCGACTTGAACCGCACCATTTGCGCGATACGCCGCCTGGCTCCCAAAGAGGAGAGTCCAGGCGGAGAAACAGAGAGTTGTGCAGGCGCCGGTTCCGGCAATGAAAATCAGCAGCGCATTGACTCTCCAGACCATCCGGAATGTAAGATACTTGCGCATGAAAACTCCAATCGGAATAAGTCTACTCCGTGCGCCAATTAAGATGTGCGCCTCCGATGGACGCGTGGCGGCCATCGGCGGTCGAAGAAGTCTCCCCGGAAAGACGGTTCACCGATGTGAGATGAAGTTCTCGCCAAGCCGCACAGCGCCGGCCACAACTACGGGCACAAGTGCGGCATCCTGCCTACATCCAGGGACAAGGGCGAGTTTCTGGAACGATCTGATCAGATCGCGGTTAGCCTTTCCTTTGCTTCGTTCGCAATCGCGCTTCAACCCGGTAGGAACCGCCTCATGCAAACACCATGCGGCTACTGGGACACCCTCTGAAGAATAAACTCCACTTGGCGTGCCAGATCGACGGGCAATCCCAATCGCACACATTCAAGCATTTTAAGTAGCTGCAGAGCCTCGCCCTCGCTCACCGGAGTGAATGTTTCATTGAATTTTTCCACCCACAAGTTCATCAACTCGATGGCGCAATCCAGAAAATCAGAGTCGTTTGAATCGGCGGCGCGGAGATAGTAACCGAGTTGCTGCCACTTCCCAGTAGAACGAAGCAGCCGCAACACGCCTCGGTGAACCTTGGCATCGGGATTTTCGAGCGCTGCGGCCCAGACCGCCTCCGCCGGGACTGCTCGCTTCTCCAGGAGCGTGGAGGCAGAAACTCTGGCAACAGACAGAACATCGGACGAGACAAGTTGGCACAGGCCCTGTTCGTGGCCCCCCACTCCCAACGCCCCTAACGCTTGCACCGCCACGCGGCGCACTCGGGAGGAACTGCGTTGAAGAGCCCCGGCCACCAGGATCGCGTCACCGGGGTTCCCTGTCTCGGCTAGACCTTGAATACAGATTGCGGGCTGCTTTGCGGCATGATCGCGAATTGCAGCACGATAGAACTCTGCCGGTTGCAGCCCGAGCCGTTCCGAAAAGGCCCTTTGACACAAATGGCGATTCGTTGCCGAACGGTCATAGAGATAGCGTTCCAGCTCCCCCGGTTCAATCGTCTCTCGATCCAAATAAGCCTCAAGGGCCATTCGCCTGATAGGCCCATAGGGATCTTCTGCGGCCTTCCTTCTGAATGCATCGTGGTCCTCACCCGGTCGGCTGGTCGCAAGTTCGAACGCCCACCTTCGGACAACCACGTCGTCGTCGGCAATCGCGTGGAGGATTGCGTCCCGGAAAGGGAACGACGGGCTGCTTACTGCAATCCGGTAACAGCGTCGCCGCACATCTTTGGATTCAGCACTAAGTCCACGGCGAAGGCTCTCCGCACATTCGCGACTCCGCAGGAGATCTTCGACCCACACTGTGAACTCTGGCCGATATCGGCTGTTCCTGGCGAGGCGCCCGATAAGGCCGAGACACCGCACAAACTCGTCGCCATAAATTGGATTGAGCTTGTTGCGAAGCGCGATTTCCGCCGCTAAGCGGACTTCGCGCACCCAGTCAACCAGCCGCGAAAGGATGAAAGGAATACTCGTCGCCGTGGATTCGGCGGAGAGGGTCTGCAAAGCCGCCGCGCGCACGTATCCGCTCTGGTGGCAACTCATCAGGTTGAGGTAGAGCAGTTCGGCGTCACTGGATTTGGGCAAGGCTGGGATCTGTTCGGCCGTCATGCCGTGCCAGCTGTACTCAGGAATCCAGGCCGGCCTCAATGCTTCGTCCAACAGCGGCAGAAATTCAATCGGAAGCGAAGAAAACAACCGATGAATTGCCGATAGCGCCTGGGCGCGAATCCTCTCGTTACCGACAATGCCAAACGACATGATGAACGGGATGGCGAGCGGCTCCTTCGAATTGCCGATCTGCTCGAGTACACCAGGTACGTCTCCCCATCCAATCCACTTGGCAGGGCTCCTCCACCAACCGTTCAGCCTGGCAAGAAGCGCTTCGGTGGACGGGGACACTCGTCTCAAGCTGTAGTTCTTCACGAGTTCTTCAAGTGCTCCGTCACCGCTCCCAGAATACAGCCTGGAAGATTGACCCCTCAGGCGCCCCCCCAAATTGGTAAGCCATGGTTCGGACTAGATTAATCGTCGTGGGCCAATCGATACGACGAGGACTTCCCCATTGCTCCCGCCCCCCCACCCTTCCTCCATCATCCCCACCCCCACCCGCTATCCTGAACCCATGGAGATCCTATACTGATCAATCAACAAAAAGCCCTAGTCCTGGGCGGCGGCGGATTTGCCGCGAGTTCCTGGTCCACCGGACTCATCATCGGCATGGCTGACGCTGGCGTCGATGTCCGCGATGCAGACGTAATCATCGGCACCTCCTCCGGAGGCCGCGTAGCCCTGCAATTGGTCTCCAACGCGCCGCTCGAGGAAATCTTCGAACAGCAAGTGACCGTCGCCTCGCGAGTGGCCCGGCCCGCGACAAACGTCGACTGGAGCCGCCTCCAACGGGAAATCGCCCACGCGAAAGCACTCGGCGGCGAGCGCACCGACATCCTCAAGCGCATCGGAGCACTCGCCCTGGCCAACGGCGGACCGGACCGCCGGGCGTTGGTCGCCTCGCAGTTGCCGATGCAGAACTGGCCGGAGCGGCGCGTGCTCTTCACCGCGCTGAACGCCGAAACCGGTTTACGCCGCGCCTTTGACCGCGAGAGCGGAATCGACCTGGTCGACGCCCTGATGGCCACCACGGCCTTCTTCGGCTGCCCGCCGGTCTGGTTCGAAGGGGCGCCCTACATCGACGGTGGCTTCCATTCCAGCGACAATGCCGATCTCTCGGCAGGCTACGCCAAGGTGCTGGTCCTGGCGCTGAACCCGCCACCGGGGGCTATGAAACTGGTGCCGCTGGAAGATGGCGTCGCCGACCTCCGGGCAACGGGTGCGGAGGTTGTGGTGATCCAACCGGACGAAGAAGCAACAGAAGCGATCGCGTCGGGCGGCACGCCCATGAATCCCGCGATCTGTGAGCCGGCCACCCGAGCCGGCCGCGCGCAAGGCCGCCGGGTGGTCCAGGCCCGCGGCACAACCGGTTGGTGGTAACCCTCAAACAGAGCCGCGACCGTTTTGAGCCGCGACCGTAAGGGAGCGGATAACCCCGACAGTGCCCCCAGTCACCCAGCGTGCGGCTGATGAGACCACGCGCCCAACCGCGGCGTCCAGGCTCTCGGCACAACCGGTTGGTGGTGCGCGCTTAGCCACCGGCCCTGAGCATCATGCGCAATAGCTCAGCCCACTGGCGGCAAGCCCCTCGTTCTGTGATCAGGCCAAGGTGGAACCTGGATAGCTCTCTGCCATGGGACTCAACACCAGGAACGCCGACGTGGAACGGCTGGCCGCTGAAGTGGCCGGTTTGGCTCGTGAATCCACGACCGCAGCCACCCGGAACGCCCTGCTGGAACGCCGCGCTCGCTTGCAGCCCAGCGAGGACAGGTCTGTTGGCCCCAGAAACATCCGGGACTACATGGAGCGAAACATCTGGCCGTTGGTTCCGCCCGCCGAACTCGGACGTGTTCTCAGCAAATAAGAGGAACATCGGATTCTGGGCTACGGGCCAAAACACGATTAACGGATGGGTGGCGACCATCCCGCGTAAGTCGCCATCCATCGGAACGAGCCAAGCAACCAGCGGTGGCTCGAAGCTATCGAAAAGGCCGGAACGTGTGGTTACCTACTCCAGCAACCAAGCTGGATTCCTCTACTTTGGTCTCGAATTCCGCCTACCAAAATCTTAGTTTTGCCACCAATCCGCGCATGTGGTGCAGGAACCGGCCTCGCCGAGTGAAAATCCAAGCGGGATCGGAGGTCGTGACGTTCACCACCTCAGCGGGTGCGATCACATCGTAGGTTGAGTCCGAAGTCCGCTTGATCAGGATCTTCGAGTCGGGTTCGACGTCCGAGTCAATGACAAATTGAACCCTTATCGAAAAGTGTTCACCACCGCACGTTTTGGCGAACGGAGCAGCCCGGATCGCTGATTCAACCTGGTGTGTGAGTAGGGGATACCCATGGGACTGAATCTCGACGAGCATTGACGCCGAATCGATGAGGACTGTGGTCTCGACGGTTCCTTGAATGCGGCTCTTCAAAACCAACGCGGGGTAGCTCAATGCCGCAGTCAAGTCCGGTATGCACGTTTCACTCTCACCTGTAGCCGGTCTTTGAAGCAGCGCCAGCAGAATCAGCACAGTTGCGATTCTGCCGGCAGATCCCACATTCACTCCCGAAGGATACCAAGCGGCGTGCGTTCCTTGGTCAGCTTGGACAGCCCCAACCGGTAGGAAAGCGCGAGTGCATTCGGAATGTGGCAGCCCTGCACTACCAGCATCTCCAACGCCTGCGAGCCTCCCCCATCACAGTTCCGGTATCACGCAAACCAGGCCGATTTGACACATTGAGTTTTCTTCATCACAGAACTCCGAAATATTTCTCGCTTTATCAATTCAAAGACATACAGACCTCATGCTCGAAAATGCTTGGTAGCCCCTGTCTACGCTGGATATAGAGGAATATTTCGATGAACAACGCCGACACCACGGAAGCCACCCGCGCCGCCGGGAGCTCTCCGTCCTCCGTGCCTGTCCCCACGGAGTGCGCGTCCAGCACCATATCCGCCGCCGTGGCATCCTGCGCGGACAGCCAGCCGGCCACGCAGTCCAGCCGCTCTCGCACCACCCGCCCCCTCGCCAGCATTTCGGAAAAGCGCCTCGCGGCCAACCGCGCCAACGCGAGGCAGTCCACCGGCCCACGCACCGCCGTCGGCAAATCGGCCGTAGCCGAAAACGCCTGCCGCACCCGGTTCTTCGCCCGCGTCCACCGCATGCCGCCGCACATCGAGGCACACTTCAAAGCCCGCGCCGAAGAGAAAACTCGCTGCCTCTCCGACCCAGCCCGCCGAGCCCACCACTACGACTGGTGGATGCTCGACGGCCATCGAATCCTCCACGAGAAGCGGGAGCAGGGGCTGTTCAACGCCGGCCTCGAATATGCCAAAGGCGACGAAACCCAAGCCGCCGCCTGGGTCCTCCGCCAGTCCGGCTACATTGCAGCCCTCAACCGCTACGCCGGCTGGATCCAGGCCCACCTGAGCAAAGTCGAACGAGCGCTCTCCGCCGACCCCGACCGGCTCGAATCCGAATTGGCCCTAATCAATCCAATCGAAGCCGAATCCCGCGCCGAAACGCCCGCGCCGGAGCCACCCGCCGTCCAACCCAATCCGATTTTGGCCGAACAAACCCACTGCGCCAATCCGTCGCAATGTGTGACACCACAGCCTCAACTCGTGACACCGCCGCCCCAGCTCGTGACACTACAGCCCCAACAACCCGGCCCGCTCCCCCAGGGGTACGGTCCGCGGACATAGGTAACGAATTGGACCGGCGACATCGGTAACACAGATCAGCGGCGCAAGAGATCTGATCCGCCTTATCGGTACGGCACGATGAGTGTCGATGCCGTGGAAGGAGACCAGAGCAATGGACCAACGGGTTCAACTATTGCAGGAGTACGACGAAGGCGAGACCGTGACCGCACTGGCGGAAGCCTATGGCGTATCGAGAAAGACGGTCCACAAGTGGATCAAGCGTCGAGAGGAGGAAGGCGTGGCCGGTTTGCAGGACCGCAGCCGGGCGCCTCATACCAGCCCGCAGGAAGTCAGTCAGGAAGTCATAGAGCGCATCCTGGCTGAGCGGCGGAAGTGGAACTGGGGCCCGCGCAAGCTATTGAGGAAGTTGGCCGAGGCGGAGCCGGAGAGGAAGCACTGGCCGGCGCCCAGCACCATCGCCATGATCCTGAAAAGAGCGGGTCTGAGTGTCACACGAAAGCGACGCTTGCGGACGCCGCCCTTCGGGCAGCCCTTTGCGTCCGTGGATGGACCCAATCGGACGTGGTGCGCGGACTTCAAGGGTTGGTTCCGTACAGGTGATGGCGTGCGTTGCGATCCATTGACCATCACGGACGCCCACAGCAGGTACTTGCTGCGCTGCCAAATTACGCCGAAGACGGATGGAAAGCATGCGGCTGCGATCTTCGAGGCGGCGTTTCGAGAGTACGGTCTGCCGGAGGTGATTCGTACGGACAATGGCACGCCGTTTTCGACGCGGGCGCCTGGCGGACTCAGTCGGTTGTCGATGCGCTGGGTTCGGCTGGGCATTCTGCCGGAGCGCACAGCACCGGCCTCACCGCAGGAAAACGGCCGCCACGAGCGCATGCATCGGACGTTGAAACAGGACACGCTGAATCCGCCGGCGGCCAACCCGCGCCAGCAGCAGAAGCGATTTCACGACTTTCAAAGGATCTACAACGAGCAGCGGCCCCATGAAGCCCTGGACTACGATACGCCGGCAAAACACTATCAGCCGTCGTTGCGCCCGATGCCACGTCGGATCCCGGAGGTGGAGTACCCGGCAGGGCTCGTGCTACGACGGATCCAGAATCACGGAGATCTCTACTACAAGGATCAGAGGATTTTCATCAGCGAGATCTTTGCGCGTCAGTTGCTTGGACTGCGGCAGGTTGACGATCGCTATTTCGAAGTGTTCTACGGCATGCTGTTGCTCGGCTGGCTGGACATAGAGCGTAATCGGTTTATGAGGAAGAAGCCGAAGGCGCTGGAGCAACAGGACGACGAATCCGCGGCGGTGCCGGCCGCTGAGTAAGGCCCATGGAAATGACGCACCGTGGAAAGCGAGGAAATCCAAAAACAGGATTCCCTCGCTTCCCACCGCGCTTGGAAATCGCTACGCGATTCCCACATTTCCACAGGCGTACGAATCCGGCTAGAATCGCGAAAGGCGATCAGACAAGCCCCCGCGACGACTGTTACCCATGTCGGTAGACCAGATTGTCACCCATGTCCGCGGCCGTACACAGCATTACCCCCAGCGCAGCTGGGGGCCCGCCGCAATCCCAACATCACCCGATCCAAACCCAGAAGCCAAATCGCAAATTCACCTGGCCGAACAAACCCACTGCGCCAGCCAGCCATCCCAACAACCCGGCCCGCTCCCCCAGCATTCCCTCCGGCATTGCCGGAGGCCCGCCGCAACCCCAACGTCACCTGAACCAAACCCAGCAGCCCAATCACAAGTTCATTTGGCCGAACAAACCCACTTCGCCAGCCAGCCATCCCAACAACCCGGCCCGCTCCCCCAGCATTACCCCCAGCGCAGCTGGGGGCCCGCCGCAATCCCAACATCACCCGATCCAAACCCAGAAGCCAAATCGCAAATTCACCTGGCCGAACAAACCCACTGCGCCAGCCAGCCATCCCAACAACCCGGCCCGCTCCCCCAGCATTCCCTCCGGCATTGCCGGAGGCCCGCCGCAATCCCAACGTCACCCGACCCAAATCCCGAAACGCACCCGGAGGCCAACCCGCCAGGGGTCATCGTTCCGCAAGAGTCTGCTCAAAGGAATTTGGCCGAACAAACCCACTTCGCCAATCCGTCGCAATGCATGACACGACAGCATCAACTCGTGACACCGCCGCCGCAACTCGTGACACTACAGTCCCAACAACCCCACCAACTCCCCCAGCCTTCCCTCCGGCATTGCCGGAGGCCCGCCCCAATCCCAACGTCACCCGACTCAAACGCCGAAACCCGACCTGAGGAGAATCCACCAGAGGTCATCGCTGCGCAAGAGTCCGCTCAAAAGATTCTGGCTGAACAAACCCACTTGTCCACCAGCCCGTCTCCCTCACGTCCGCTGCCCGCTCAACGCCTCCCGCAAATCCTCGGGCAAGGGACACGCCTTCTGCGTCTTCGTCGACATGCACACCACCGTGACGATCCCGCTGGCCGCTACCTCCGACGTCTCTTCCAGGTACACGTTGAACTCCAGCGTGTACGACGACGTCCCCAGCTTCGACACCCCCACCGTGATGTAGATGGGGTCGTCATAGCGCAGCGCCGCCAGATAGTCCGCCTCCACATGGACCCGCGGATACGACAGATGCGCGGGCGCCCGCTCGGAGTACGCAAACCCGAGCGACCGCATGAATTCGTCCTCCGCCGTCTCCAGATGGCGGAACAACGCCGAGTAGTGAATCCGGCAGCTCGCATCCGTATCAACGAACCGGATCCGGCTGCGCCAGGCGAAAGGGGCACGGGTCGACATGAACCTATTGTGGGCCCAAACCGGGCCCGCGCGACCCACCTACACCGTCCGGCACACCAGCGCCGCCGGCAGCATCCGCAGCCGGACGCCCGCGACTCCCGGAATCAGCTCGCCGTCCAGCATCAACTGCTGCGCCGCCACCGCGTGGATCTCCGCCTCCTCCACCTGCAGGAATCGCGATGGCCGCCACACCGGCAGCTTCAGCATCGACGTCACGTTGTGCAGCATCTGCGACGGATAGGGGGCGGTCATCTCCATCACGTCGGCCAGCCCGTCCTGGCACGACGCCTCCGGGAAGCCCACAAACCCGCCCACATGCTTCGTGTTGTTCAGCAGGATGCCCGTCAGCCGGCGAGTCTCCAGCGGCCCGCCATGGTATGCGATCCGGAACTCCTGCACGCTCGGCCAGGCCAACACGGACGCCGCCGCGTAGCTCAGCCGCCGCAATGGACGGAAGTGCTCCGCCAACCGTGTCACTAGCGTCGGGTAGCCGAACGACACCGACGACCCGCACAGCCGCAGGTAGGGAGCGCCCCGTTCGGGGATCACCTCCACCGCCATCAGGTCCACGGCTGCCGGAGCCGGCAGGCCGCGCAGGTCCCGCGCCAGGGCATTGCCCCGGCCCTTGGCTTCAATGACGATCTCCGGAAAAGGCGCCCGCAGCTTCTGGAGTTGATGGAACAGCGCGCCGTCGCCGCCAGTCACGATGAGTGGCATAAAAAAAGGGGACGGCGCGGCAGCACGCTGCCAGGCCGTCCCATCTTTGATACCAGAGTCGGAGGACTATTTGTCGGTCAGGGCCGCCACACCCGGCAATACCAGGCCCGACAGGAACTCCAGCGAGGCGCCGCCGCCCGTCGAAATGTGGCTGATCTTGTCGGACAAACCGGCCGACTTCACGGCCTTCTCCGAATCACCGCCGCCCACTACGGAGAGCGCTCCCGATTCGGCCACGGCCGTCGCCACCGCGAAGGTGCCCTTGTCGAACGGCTTCTTCTCGAACACGCCCATCGGGCCGTTCCAGATGATCGTCTTCGCCGACTTCAACACCGCCGCAAACTCGGCTACCGTCGCCGGTCCGATGTCCAGGCCCATCATGCCTTCCGGAATCTCCGTCACCACTTCGTTCGGGGCGTTCTCGGCAAACTCAGCCGACACCACGTGATCCACCGGCAGCAGCAGCTTGTCGCCGGAAGTGGCCAGCAGCTCCTTCGCGAGCTCCACCTTGTCCTCTTCCACCAGGCTCTTGCCCGTCGCCTTGCCCTGCGCCTTCATGAACGTGTAGGCCATCGCGCCGCCAATCAGCAGGCGGTCGACGAACTTCAGCAGGTTCTGGATTACTTCGATCTTATCGGAGACCTTCGCGCCGCCCAGGATGCCCACGCAGGGGTGCTCCGGGTTCTGCGTGCACTTGAAGAGGTACTCGAGTTCCTTCTCCATCAGCAGGCCGGCCGCGGCCGGCTTCAGGAACGCGATGATGCCTTCCGTCGACGCATGCGCGCGGTGCGCGGTGCCGAAGGCGTCGTTCACATACACATCGCCCAGCTTCGCCAGTTGCTGCGCGAACGCCGGATCGTTCTTCTCTTCTTCCGCGTGATAGCGCAGATTCTCGAGCAGCAGGATCTCGCCTGGAGCGGGCAGCATCGCTTCCACTTCGGCGCCAATGCAGTCGGGGGCGAACGCCACGGGCTTGCCCAGCAGTTCGGCCAGTTTGAGCGCCACCGGCTTCAGGCTCATCTCTGGATTCGGTTTGCCCTTGGGACGGCCCAGGTGCGAGGCCAGCACGAGGCCGGCGCCCTGTTCGAGAGCGTACTTGATGGTGGGGAGAGCCGCTTTGATGCGCTTGTCGGACGTGATCTCCTGGCCGCCAGGGGCCAGCGGGACATTGAAGTCGACGCGCATGAAGATGCGCTTGCCCTTCAGATCGAGATCGCGGATGGAGAGTTTAGCCATAGGAATGAAGACCTCAATAGAGATCGTAACATCCGGAAATGGGGGGACGCCGGGCAAGGGAACTCGGAGATTGGGCCACAGATGGACACAGATTCACACGGATGGGAGGCTGAGTTGAGAAGGACCGGGATTGGGGCAGTCTTCGAGGTTGCCCAGCCCCTGCCTTTGCTCCCTTGCGGAACTCTTTGATTGGGCCACAGATGGACACAGATACACACAGATGGAAGGCTGAGTTCAGAAGGACCGGGCTCGGGAAAGTCTTCGAGGTTGCCCAGCCCCTGCCTTTGCTCCCTTGCGGAACTCTTTGATTGGGCCACAGATGGACGCAGATACACACGGATGGGGAGGCTGAGTTGAGAAGGGCCGGGATTGGGGCTTCCTTCAAAGTTTCCAGGCATCTCCAGTATTCACTACTCTCGGCTACAACTCGTGTGGATCTGTGTTCATCCGTGTTCATCTGTGGCTAAGATTAGCGCTCCGATTGGTGAGAGGTTGTGCTCGCTTGCGGAACTCTTTGATTGGGCCGCTGATGGACACAGATACACACGGATCGGAATCTGAGATTACGGAAGAAGTGATTGGGGCTGCCTTCGAGGTCGCCAATGTTCTGGGGGCCGGGTTCCTGGAGAAGGTCTACGAACGGGCGCTGCTCCGCGAACTGGAGTTCCGTGGTCTGCACGCCAGATCCCAGGTCTCCCTGCCAGTCCGCTACAAAGGGCACTACGTTGGCGAGTATGTGGCCGATCTCATCGTTCAGGACAAGGTGATCGTGGAACTGAAGTGCGTGGAGCAGTTCGCGAACGAACATCTGGCCCAGTGCATCAACTACCTGAAAGCCTCCGGCCTGCACGTCGCCCTGCTCCTGAACTTCCAGCGATCGAAAGTGGCCTGGAAGCGCGTGGTCTTCGACCTCTGACTGGCTCCAGAATAGGGTGCGCCCAGGGCCGGGCGGAGAACCGTCCGCCGCCCGGCTTCCAGGATGAGCCTCAGGCCGGAATCGAGCCCTTGCGGATGACCTTCTCCATTACCTCCGCAAAGGTGTCGATCTCCTCCAGCGTCGTGTAAACATTGGGCGTGATCCGCAACCCGTGATACTCACCGGGTGTCACGATGGCCACAGTCCAGATGCGGTACTTGTCCATCAGGTACTTGGCCAGCGCCGGCGCGTCGAAGCCGTCCACCTGGATGAACCCGATCCCGCACGACTGCTCCGGATCGTCGCTGTTCAGGATCTTCACCCCGGGCAGCGCGCGCAGCTTGTTCGACCAGCGGCGGCGCAGGTAGCGCAGCCGTTCCGCCTTGCGCTCCGCCCCAATGCTCTCGTGGAACGTCAGGGCTTCTGTAATCGCGTTGCGCTGCGACGCCGGATGCGTGCCGATCTCCTCGAACTTGCGGATGTTCTCCGCCATGTTCTCGGGCGCGGCCATCATCGGCCAGATCTTTGAAATCTTGGATTTGCGGACATACAGCATGCCCGTCCCAATCGGCGCCAGTACCCACTTGTGCAGCGACGTGCCGTAGTAGTCGCAGTCCAGGTCCTCGTGCTTGAACGGGAACTGGGCAAAGGCATGCGCGCCGTCCACCACCACTTCAATCCCACGCGCCCGGGCCATCTGGCAGATCTTCTTCACGGGGAAGATCTGGCCGGTCCGGTTCGTGATGTGGCAGATGTGGATGACCTTGGTCTTCGAGGTGATGTTCTCCTCGATCCGCTTGGCCAGGTAGTCCAGGCTGGGCGGAGGCACCGGGAAGGTGATCTGCTTCAGCACGATGCCGTCGCGGCGCTCGCGCTGCTTCCAGGTCGTGATCATGCGCGGATAGTCCTGGTTCGTGGTCAGGACCTCGTCGCCGGCCTTCAGCTCCATGCCGAGCTGCACGATCTCCAGCGACTCGCTCGCGTTGCGGGTAATGGCGATCTCTTCCGGGTCGCATCCAAACGTGCGCGCCAGCCGGCGCCGCACCGTCTCGATCCCCGGGTCGAGCACGTTCCACATGTAGTAGGACGGGCTCATGTTCTCTACTTCGAGGTAGCGTTTTTCAGTGTCCATGACCATTCTCGGGGACGGCGAAACGCCGCCGTTGTTGAGATTGATCAGGTTGCGATCGACGGTGAACGCGTGACGGATATTGAGCCAGAAATCTTCATCCCTGGCCACGGAATCGGCCGGCCGGCCGGAAACAGCCCCTACCGCGGACTGGGCGCGCGCCACAGAATCATGCTGCAAAGCTGCGAGCACCCCTACGGTAGAGGAGACGAAACGTCGTCGGTCCATGAGACACAATAACGGCGGCTGGGCCGGCAGGTCAACCGGAATAGGCGCTTTGAGCCTTAAGATCCCGAACTAATTGGGAAATGAACTACTTCTCGGCCGGCACGCCGGTCAATTCCACCCGCAGCCCGGCCTGCTGGTAGGCCTCCAGCAGGGCGCCGGCGGCCGGCCCGAAGGTGGGCGCCACCACTTGCATGTCGTTGGTCAGCTCCACGCGTCTCCGGAACTCGGCCATCAGGGTGTCGCTCTTGAAGACGCCGCCGATGGGCGCCACCGGCACCACCTCTTCGCGCGTGAACAACTGCAGCCGCGTGGCCCGGGTGATGCCGGCCAGTTGCTGGGCCGCCTCGCTGAGGATGTCCGCCGCCACTTCATCGCCCTGGGCCGCCGCGCGGACCACAATCTGCGACATCGCCGCGATCTTGGGCCTGGGGAACTCTGGCGTGTAGAACTTGTGCATCAGCTCGTTGGCGTTCGTGGCGCCCGAGGCCTCCAGCAGCAACGCGCGCAGCACGGTCTCCGGGCCCCAGCCCTCCTCCATACGCAGCGCGGCCCGCAGGCCCTGGCGCGTGATGTCGAAGCCGCCGCCCTCGTCGCCGTAGATGTAGCCCCAGCCGCCCACCCGGGCGAACTTGCCCGTACCGTTGCGGCCATAGCCGATGGAGCCGGTTCCGCCGATGGTGATGATCCCCGGGCGGCCCGCATGGGCTCCGGCCAGCGCGATGACGGCGTCGTTCGTCACCACCCGGCTGGCAATGGTGAACATCTCGGCAATCAGTGAATCTTTGTCCGCCGGCCCGCCGGAAAAGCCCAGGCAGGCGGCGCGGAAGTGGGTGTCGGCGGGCAGGCCCGCTGCTTCCCGGGCCTGGCTGACACAGCCGCCAATCGCGCCCATGAACTTGGCTCGGGCTTCGGCGGCGCTGACATGGTTGCAGGGTCCGCCCCGGCCCATGCCCAGGACCCGCCCCGTTTCGTCGCCGATCAGCGCGGTGGTGGACGACTGGCCGCCGTCAACCCCCAGATAGTACTCAGCCACTCTGTGTCACTCCAGCTTATACAGTCGCACGTTGTCCACCATGGCCGTCTGGCGGATGCCCCACAGATCGGCATGCTCCCGGAAGTCGTCGGCCCGGTAGTCGTCATCGCTCAGCAGCAGGTAGGAGACCCCGTCCCGCTTCAATTCGTCGATGGCCATCCGGCGCATGCCCAGCGGCGGAGCCAGGCCGCTTGCTTTGGGCTCGTGCGTCAGCTCGCGCCAGAGGCCGGAGGCGTCGCGGCCCTCCAGCTTCAGCCGGACCGCGTACTGGTCTCGCGTCACGTCCAGCCTGACGGTGTCGACTGTGCGGGCATGGCCGAAGGACACTTCCACAAACATGCCCGGCCGGATCCCCGCCCATGACCGCCAGCGGGTGACCGGTGAGTTGTCGAACGCCTTCTGGACGTCCCAAGCGGAGGGGCGCGCCTGCAGGCGCCAGTCGTCGTCACGGGGCAGTTCCCGCCCTTGGGAGAGGACGCGGAACTCCGTGATGCTCCACACGTCCCGCGAACCCGGAGCGCCTGGTTCCGGTGACGCCGTCTGCACCACGCGCAGGCCAGTGAGGGACTGTGCCGGGAACCGGAACTCGAGCTGCTGCTCCGGCTGGAACTCGGCCACCAGCGGCGTCAGCAGGTAGTCCCGCAGTTGCTCATTCGGCCCGCTCTGGAAGCTGGCCCGGATCTCCCGTGTTGTGTAGCTCTCCGCGATGGGCGACATGGAGTAGACGACCGCGCCCTCCGGCGTCGCGCCCTCCACCATCCGCGCCAGCCGGTAGGCCGGCCACTTTTCGGCGAGCCACGCCTCCACCTTCTTCCCGCGCAGCGCCTGCTTGTACGGGATCTTGTCGATGCGCCAGCCGTAAGGATCGCAGTAGCGGTCGGGCTGGCCTGGAAAGCTGAGGAACGCATGCGCCAGCACCAGCACGGGCAGTGTCACGGAGGGCAGCCCCGCGGCGAGCGCCAGGGACCAGAACGGCAGCGCGGGAATCAGGAAGCGCGTGCCGATGTTGGCGGCATAGGTCAGGGAGAACAGCACGGCGCACAGCAGCGCCCGCCGCCCGGGTTTCGAACGCAAGCCGAGTAGCGTCAGCGGAGTGAGCAGGAACAGCGGACCCAGGAAGCCGCCCAGGATCCGCCCGCGCAGCGTCAACTCGAGCGGGATCTGCTGCCAGGTCTCCAGTCCGACATACCAGCGCATCGATTGTGCGTACTCGGCTTCGAAGCTGGCATGGACGAAGGGGTTTGGGAAGTAGGCGTTCAGCAGAGGCGAGAACGGGTTGCCGGTCCAGATCCAGTTGCGCAGCACCCACGGCAGCACCATGCAGGCGGCCGGGATGCAGGCGATGAGGATGTGGCGCCAGCGGCGCTGGAACGCGTAGCGCAGGACGACGTAGACGACAGCCAGGAAGGCCGTGTACTTCAGCGCGTAGCAGAACCCTGCCAGCAATCCTGTGAGCGCAGGAGGAGCGTCGATCTCGCACAGGTAGAAGACCGCGAACAGCAGGCAGGCCACGGCGACATCGTTGTAGGCGCTGGCGCCGTCGATCATCACGACGGGACTGATCAGCACGAACAGCCCGGCCGCCGCGCCGGCGCCGGGAATCCCCTGCCGCTGTCCGTAGCGCAGCAGCAGCAGCGGCAGCACCAGCAGGAACGCGCCGTGCACCAGGGCGGCGGCCGAATGCCGTCCAAACGCCCAGGCGGAGAGGAACAACATCTCCAAGCCCTGCGAGAGGAAGGCATACATGTTCGACGAGATGAGCTTGAAGCCGTGTGCCCGGTAGAAGTGGCCGACGATGCCGAGGTGATAGGAACTGCCGTCCGGGCTCCACTCGGGCGCCATGGCGTAGATGACGGCAATCACGGCAAACACCGTGTAGAGCGGCCAGAATGTCCATTGCCACAAACGGGGCAGGGCAGGGAGGCGATCGCCCGTGGTCTGGTAAGCGCGCGTCTTCCAAACCGCGGCGAATACGGCGAGGCCCAGCACCAGGAAGGTCGCGTCGTAGATGAGGTGGACGCAGGCCAGCAGGAAGATGATGAGGCTCAGCACCGGCACTCCGGCCACGAAGCCGAACAGATGCTGCTCTTCGCGCGTCAGGTTCGGCTTCAGCCGTTGCAGCAGCAACCGGCCCAGGCCGTAGGCCGTGGCGAGGGTGAACAGCGCTCCAAACAGGATGGAAAACGCCTTGGGCATCCGCCGTGTCCTACTGCACGAACCCGATGCTTGTGATGATGAAGCCGCGCTGGACTCCATCCGCCGGCGAGGTCCACAGTTTGTCGATCTCCAGCCGGACGAGGTTAGTGCGTGTCGCGGTCAGCCACTCTTCCGGCACGGCCTTCTCAAAGATCCGCTGCCCTGGTTTCGGGAATTCGAGCGTCTCCAAAAGATGCGAGCCCACGCTGATTGTGATCTTGACCGGGCCGGTCTGCTCGAACGTGATATCCGGCACGGTGAGGTCCGCCTTCAACCTCAGAGACTTGGTTGTGGGGACTTGAAACTGGAATGTCGGGCTCTTCGTCACCCAGCGCCACGCGCCGTCGTGCAGATCCGGCACAACGCCCGAGATGAAGTGGTCCGCCGCGTTCGGCATGCTCATGCCAATGTAGTGGCTGAGCTTGAGATCGCCGCCCACCTCCATCGGTTTGCGCTGCACGGGCGGACGGTACGGTTCGGGATATTTCACGCAGCCGGCCAGCAGAAGCGGCAGGGAGAGGATCAGAATACGGCCTAGCATTTACAGCACTGCCTTGTCTTTCGCGTAACACAGCCCTTCGATGGGGCACTCGCCGCAGCGCGGCTTGCGCGCCACACACAGCTCGCGTCCAAAGTGGATCAACTGGTGCGAGAAGAGGATCCAGCGGTTCTGCGGCAGAATCTTCATGAGATCCTGTTCCACCTTTACCGGATTGGTCTCCTTCGTCAGGTCGAGCCGCAAGGCGATGCGGCCAACGTGCGTGTCGACCACCACGCCGCTGGGAATCCCGAATGCGGTTCCGAGGACAACGTTCGAGGTTTTGCGAGCCGCGCCCGGGACGGTGAGCAGTTGCTCGATGGTACGGGGAATCTCGCCGCCAAAGTCCTGGATGATGGTGCGCGCCGCGCCAACGATGCTTTTGGCCTTGTTGTTGAAGAACCCGGTGGAGCGGATGACCTCGGAGACTTCACGCACATCGGCCACGGCCAGGTCCTGCATCGTGGGAAACTTCCTGAACAGTTCCGGAGTGACCATGTTCACGCGGGCATCGGTGCACTGCGCGGAAAGAATGGTGGCGACCAGCAGTTGCCAGGCATCGGCGTGATTCAAAGCGCAGGTCACGTTCGGGTAGCGGAGTGACAACGCATCCAGAATGCGATAGAGGCGTTCCTTGCGCTCGGCCGCGGTGCGAGGCCGTGAAACTTTGCTCATGAGAGTGCAGTTGGAATTGCTCTAACATGGTAGCATTGCGTTTCCGGATTCTCCTCGTAGCGGCTGCCCTGCTAGCGTTTTGCGGCGCGTTAGGAGCCCCGTTTCAGTTCGACGATTTCTCGCTGCTAAATGATCCCGCACTGAATTCCGCCCACGGTTGGAATCACGTTTTCACAGCAACACAAACGCGTCCGCTAACATTTCTCTCGTTCTGGGTAAACCTGCAAATTTCCGACGCTCCGTGGACCTTCCACCTGGTCAGCCTGGTGCTGCACCTGGCCTGCGTGTGGCTGGCCTCGGGGCTGCTGCTGGAGCTGCTGCCGCTTAGGGCGGCCTGGCTGGCCTCGGCGGTGTTTGCGTTCCATCCGCTGCAGACGGAGGCGGTGGCTTACGTCTTCTCGCGGGCTACGCTGCTGGCGGCCCTGTTCTGCCTGCTGTCGCTGTCGTGCTGGTTGAAGGGGCGGCGGTGGTGGGCGTTTGGGCTGTTTGTTTGTGGGCTGCTGGCCAAGGAAGAGGTCGCCGCGTTTCCGCTGTTCCTGGCGCTGCTGGAATGGTCGACCCGGCGGAGCAAGGCGGCCGTGGGTCCTATTGCCGCGATGTGCGCGGCTGCGTTGGCCGCGGGGTTGAGGACGATCTACGCAACGTCCATGATTGCCGGGTCGGGTGCGGGGACGCAAGCCGGGCTGACGTCGTTCGACTACTTCAGCTACCAGGGTGTGGCGATCCTGCGCTACCTGCAACTGCTGCTGGTGCCGATTGGGTTCACAGTGGACGCGGAGGTGCGGGTGCCTCCCCTCGCGGCGGCGCTGGCTTGGGGCGTGATTGTGGTGGTAGCGATTCTGGCGTGGCGGACGGTTCGCGCGGCGCAGCCGGGGTTCTGGGTGCTGGGCGGACTGCTGCTGCTGCTGCCGAGTTCGTCCATCTTTCCCGCCGAGGATCTGGCCGTCGACCGCCGCATGTACCTGCCACTGTTCTGCTTTGCCGCGCTGTTCGGGATGCTGCTGCAGAAGGCGAACCAGAAGCTGCTGTATGGCTACGCGGCGCTGCTGCTGGTGCTGAGCTTTGCCCAGACCCGGGTGTGGATGTCGCCGGAAGCGCTGTGGATGGAGGCTGCGCGCCACGCGCCTTCCAAGATCCGGCCCAAACGGCAACTGGCTCGGGTGGTGCAGCCGGCCCAGGCGGTGGAGTTGATGGAGGAGGCGAAGCGGTTGGCTCCGGAGGATGCGGCGGTGGCGACGGACCTGGGGCTCAGCTACTTGCGGGCGAACAAGCCCGAGGTAGCGCTGGGTGAATTTGGGCGGGCCTTGGCCCTGGATCCCAACTCAGCCATGGCCATCCACAATCGCGGAATGGCGCTGCTGCTGCTGGGGCAGGCGGATGCGGCGAAAGGGGATTTCGCACGGGCCCTCGAGAAGGACCCGTGCCTGTTCGATGCCCACTGGAATCTGCGCCGGCTGGGCGTCGTTCGCACGATGCCCAGCGGCTGTGCCTGGACGCGGCGCCAGGCGGAATTGCTTCAACGGCCGGAGATCAGTTCGGCGCCGTAACGACGAAGTCGGTCTTCAGGAACTGCCAGTCCGGCAGCTCGTAGATCTTCATCTTCGTGTTGAGAAGGGCCTCAAACTCTTTGGTTCCGTTGGCCGGGACGCTGCCCACCTTGGCGTCGATCTCGGAGACGGGTTCGGTTTCGGGCTTGGAATCCACCGGTTTCAGGACGACCTGGAGTTCCAGGCCCGTGATTTCGGCCGGTGAGTGGTTGACCACGGTGAAGCGGACGACCGGCTTCTTGGCATCGTTCTCGAAAAGGCGAACGCCCACCACTTCCACGTACTTGGAGTAAGGGTTCTTGGATGCGCCCGCCGCCGGCAATTTCGTCGCGGTCGCGTCCGCGTTCGAGGTGGAACCGCGGCCGCCGACGAACCGGTAGAGTCCGAACAGGGCGCCGCCGAGAACCGCGATTGTCAGGACGCCGACCAGCCAGGCCGGCATGCCTTTCTTCGGCTCATTGATGGTGTAGACCTGTTGACCAGGGGGCGGTGCGGGCGGCGCATACTGCTGCTGAGGAGGAGGCGCGTACTGCGGTTGTGGCGGCGGCGCGTATTGCGGAGGTTGCTGAGGCGCGGGGTACTGCTGCGTCGGAGGAGCGTACTGCGGCGGTGGCGGAGGCGGGGCAGCCTGGGGTGCGTATTGAGGCTGCTGGGGTTGCGGCGGCGCTGCGACGGGAGCTTGGCCTCCAGCCGCGGCCTGCCGGCGCTCCGCGCAGGTGGGGCATTCTGAATAGGAGGGAGGGACTTCCCGGCCGCATTGTGGACAGATCCAGGTGAACATGTGGGTTCTTTATACTTTAGACCTTTTACTTGTATCGCTTGGTCAGGTCATTTGATAGATGCGGCCCGAAGCCCGCTGGTTGCCCCTACGCTAGGCGATATCGTTCGATCTCCTGTGGTATCAATTCGATGCCGAAGCCGGGGAGCTGCCGGGGCGTCATGTAGCCGTCCACGGGCATCATGGGATTGGCCAGGACGCTGTCGAACATCTTGACCCCGGAGGCGGCCAGGAAGTACTCGACGAAGATCGCGTTCGGGATGGTGGCGCAGAGCTGGCTGTGGAAATCCCAGTTGTAGTGTGGGGCGATGGGGATGTCCAGGGCGGCGGCCATGTGGGCGACTTTGAGCCATTCACTGACTCCACCGACCACGGTGACGTCGGGCTGGAGGATCTCGGCGGCGCGGGTCTCGACCAACTGGGCGAAAGCCCAGCGGGTGGCTTCGAGTTCGCCGGTGGCGACGGGCGTGCGGATCGCCTCGGCGATCTTCGCCATGGCGGTGAGGTTGTCGGCGCGCACCGGTTCCTCGATCCAGAAGGGTTCGTACTCTTCGAGACGGTCCATGGCGGCGATGGCTTCCGGCGCGCTCTTCCAGCCGCCGTTGGCGTCGAGCAGGATGTCGATGTCGTCGCCGAGGGCCCGGCGGACGGCGCCGATCCGTTTGGCGTCCTCGCGGGAGGACTGGCCGCCGACCTTGAGCTTCAGGGCGGTGAAGCCCTGCTCGACCACTGCTGAGGTTTCACGGACGAGGTCGTCCAGTGTCTGGCCTTCGCGGTAGTAGCCGCCGGTGGCATAGCAGCGCAGCTTGCGGGAGTGGACGCCAAGCAGCTCCATGACCGGGAGTTTGGCGGCTTTGCCGCGCAGGTCCCACAGGGCGATGTCGATGGCGCTGATGGTGCGGAGGGCGGCTCCGCGGCGTCCGGCCTGGATCGACTGCCGGTACATCTCGCCCCACAGGTACTCGGTGTCGAGTGCGTTCGCGCCGATCAGCAGCGGGCGGTAGATCTGGTTCACCAGTTCGACCATCGCCTTTGAGCCGTCGTAGCCCAGGGTGAAGCCGGTGCCGGAGAGTCCATCCTCGGTGCGAATGGTGACAATCAGGTGATCGCGGTGCGTGATGAGGCGCACGGCGTCGGCTACGGGCTTGGGCAACGGAATCGATATGGCGATGGCTTCAACTTGGAGGATCTTCATCTCGCTACGATGATGGCATGGAATTCCTGTGGGGCGGCGGGCTGAAGAGAGAGACGGTGGCCCTGCTGCCCGGCGCCTGGAATCCTCCCACTTTGGCTCATCTGGCGATGGCTGAAGCTTCACTCAATTGGGCGGATGAGGCCGTGCTGGTGCTGCCGCGAGCGTTTCCCCACAAGGCTCCGGAGGGGGCGCCGCTGGGACGGCGGGCGGAATGGCTGGTGGAGCTGGCGGCCCGGCATCCGGGCTTGGGTGTCGCGTGGAGCGAGGGTGGCCTGTTTATCGACATGGCCAGGGAAGTCCGGCAGGCGCTGGCCGCGAGCCGGGTGCTGCTGGTCTGCGGCCGGGATGCGGCGGAGCGGATCGTGGGCTGGGACTACGGCGCGAACGACTCGATCGAGCGGCAATTGCGGGAGTATGAGCTGCTGGTGGCTCCGCGGCAGGGCGAGTATGTGCCGCCGGCCGGGCTGGCGGCGCGGGTTCACGCGTTGCACCTGGGCGACGGGTGGCACGAGGTGTCTTCGTCGGAGGTGCGTACGCGCATTGCTGCCGGGCAGGAGTGGGCGAGCCTGGTGCCCGCCGAGATCCGTGACTCTGTCCGCGGCGCTTACTAGCCCTTAGTCCTGAGGGCCGTGTTCCAGGAACGCGCGGAGCCGGTGACTCCGGCTGGGGTGCCGCAGCTTGCGCAGGGCTTTGGCTTCGATCTGGCGAATGCGTTCGCGCGTGACGGCGAAGTGCTGGCCCACCTCTTCGAGGGTGTGCTCGCTGCCGTCCTGCAGGCCGAAGCGCATCTTGATGATCTTCTCCTCGCGCGGGCTGAGGGTTTTCAGAACCTCGGCCGTCTGCTCGCGGAGATTGAGGTTGATCACGGCTTCCGATGGCGACACGACGCGCTTGTCGATGATGAAGTCGCCCAGATGGGACTCTTCTTCCTCACCCACCGGCGTTTCGAGTGAGATCGGCTCCTGTGCAATTCGGAGGACCTTGCGCACCTTGGGTACGGAGAGATCGAGCCGCTTGGCCAGTTCCTCGGTGGTAGGTTCGCGGCCGAGCTCCTGTTGAAGCTGGCGCTGCGTGCGGACCATCTTGTTGATGGTCTCGATCATGTGCACCGGGATACGGATAGTGCGGGCCTGGTCGGCGATGGCGCGCGTGATGGCCTGACGGACCCACCAGGTAGCGTAGGTCGAGAACTTGTAGCCGCGCTGGTAGTCGAATTTGTCGACGGCCTTCATGAGGCCGATGTTGCCTTCCTGGATGAGGTCCAGGAACTGCAAACCGCGGTTGGTGTAGCGCTTGGCGATGGAAACGACGAGCCGGAGGTTGGCTTCGATGAGCTGCTTCTTGGCGGCATCGGCTTCCTGCTCGCCGTGCTCGTCCATGCTGAGGGTGCGGCGCAGGTCAGTAGCCGAGGCGCCGAAGTCCTCTTCCAGATCCTGGATCTTCTGGCTGGCGGTCTTCAGATCCTTGCGGTGATCCTTGACCAGGTTCGGATCGACGCGCTGCGCGTCCTCGATGGCCCGCTGCAGCCGGGCGATTTCCTTCTCCAGGGGCCGGAACTGTTCGACGGCGCTGCGCAGGCGGCTGGAGAGATGGCGATAAATTGTCGAGCTGAACTGCAGTTTGCGGATGTCGCGTGAGATTTTGACCAAAGATCGAGCGAGCGCCCAGCGGGTGGCACGGTATTGCTTTGGCTTCGTTCCGCGGGGTGTCGCAATCAACTTCAGTTTGGTCTGTTGGGCTTTGCGAAGCTGTTTGGCGATTTCTTCCACAGCCGCCAGAAAATCGACGCGGAACTTCTCCAACTCTTCATCGGTTGTCAGTAGATCGGGTAAGGAGAGAACATCGCGCAGACTGAGCTTGCCCTCTTCGACCTCGCGGGCGATTTCGAGCACTTCCCGGACGACCAGGGGCGAGCGGGACAGAGCGCGCACGACCATCTTCTGGCCGTGTTCGATGCGGCGGGCCAGTTCGATCTCGCCCTCGCGGGTGAGCAGCGAAACGGTGCCCATTTCGCGCAAGTACATGCGAACAGGGTCATTGGTCTTCTCAGAGCTTTCCTGGATGAGGTCCGCTTCCGCGAACTCATCGGCGTCTTCGCCCTTCTTGTCCAGGTCGAGCTTCGGCTCTTCCAGCAGGTCGACGCCGGCCTCGTCGAGCCCAGCCAGCAGGTCATCGAGCTCTGGACCGGTGTTCAGATCCTCGGGAAGGACTTCGGAAACGTCGTCATAGAGAACGTAGCCTTTTTCCTTGCCCATGCTGATGAGTTTTTGAAAGCGGCTATATCGTTCTTCCGTTGCCACGGAAACCTCGCCAGTAATCCCCTTGCCTATACGTCTCACTCATAGTACAACAGCGCGTCCGATGAGTTGTGCGGTCCGCGTCACGATCGTTTCAAGGCGTTGAGCTCTTCCATCAAATGCAGGGCTTCCTCCATATTGCCCGATCTCTCGGCATCTTTGATGCGCTGCCGCAGTTCGGCCAGATGGACATCGCGTTCTCCGAAGGCCAGTTGCCGCACGCAGGCCACGGCCTGCTCCGTAGTGAAGTTCTGGCTCAGGGTATCATCGGCAAACACCAGCGACACCAATAGAGCCTTGTCGGGCTCGCCCAGGCGGGCCTCCACCGACGAGTAGGAAGGACTCACGCCTTCCGCCACCAGTTGAAGAATCACTTCGAATATACGAGCCGAACGGAACTTTGTTACGACGGAGAGGCCGCGCAGGACGGGCACGATCTCGTCGCGGGCCTCCGGGTTGCCCAGCAGGGCATGGAGCAGGAGGACCTCGTTGGCGTCGGGGGTGTTCTCTTCTCGCCTGGTCACACGGCCGCGCTTTTCCGCCGCAGCCTTCCGGAATTCATCGAGTACGATGCCGGGTTCCATTTTGAGGTACTCCGCCACATCGTTGGCGACAGCGAGGCGGTCGAGCTTGTCCGGCATCTTCTGGATGGCGGGCAGCAGGAACTGGAAGGCGGCGACGCGGCCCTCGGGCGTGTGGAGATCGAGGCGGGTGCGGGCGCGGTCGGCCAGCCAATGGAAGTAGCCGCGCGCGCCGCGCAGGGCGTCCCCGTAGGCTGCGGCGCCGTTGGCCTTGATGTATTCGTCAGGATCGAGTCCGCCGGTGAGGGAGAGCACGCGGAGGCGGACGCCCTCTTCGAGGAGGATCGGGATGGATTTCTCGGCCGCGTTGGCTCCGGCGTTGTCGGGGTCGAAGTTCAGCACCACTTCGCCGGCATGGCGGCGAAGGCTGCGCACCTGGAAGTTGGTGAGCGCGGTGCCACAGGAGGCGACGACATTGCGCACTCCGGCCGCATACACTCCGATCACATCCATATACCCTTCTACCAGAATGCTGAAGCCGGCTTCCTGGATGGGCTTGCGCGCGCGGTTGAGGTTGTAGAGAACGCTGCGCTTCTGGTAGACATCCGAGTCGCCCGAATTGAGGTATTTGGGCTCGTCGCCTTCGGCCAGGGCACGGGCGCCGAAGCCGATGACCTTGCCGGTCTCGGAGTGGATGGGGAACATGAGCCGGCCGCGGAAGACGTCATAGTGGCCGGTACCTTCATTGCGTACCCGGATGAGGCCGCTGGATTCCATCTCAGTGTGCGTGAAGCCCTGTTTCTCGAAGATCTTCACCAGCATCTGGCCGCCGCGCTCAGAGAGACCGAGATTGAACTCTTCGGCGATGGCCTGGGAAAGGCCGCGGTGCTTCAGATAGGCGCGCGCCTCCTGCCCTGCAGGCGAGAAGAGCAGGTCCTGGTAGACCTTGACGGCGATCTCGTTCATCTCGTAGACCGCGCCGCGCTTCTTCGCCTCTTCGTCGGCCAGGTCGGACCGTTTGGGCAGGGGGATGCCGTTGCGTTCGGCCAGGTATTTCAGCGACTCCCAGAAGGTAAGCCGTTCCATCTCCTGGACGAACTTGAAGACGTCGCCACCGGCTCCGCAGCCGAAGCACTTGTAGAACTGGTGGGTGCCGTGGACGGAGAACGAGGGGGTCTTCTCCGTATGGAAGGGGCAAAGTCCGATGTAACGCGTGCCCGCGCCGCTGCGCTTCAGGCTGGGTACGTACTCGCGCACCACCTGAACGATGTCTACTGCCGACTTCACCTGATCGACGAGTTCTTTGTTCACGGTACGAGACTAGACAGTATTTCCATTATCGCGCGCGGTAGTCTCCGCGGCTGAAGTACTTTTCCAGCCAGCAGTAGAGGGCGATGAACAGGTAACGGCTGCCCATCTCCTTGATCTTAAGCTTGGACTCGCCAAAGCGCCGGTTGCGCCAGGAGATGGGCATGACGGTCCACGAGTAGCCACGCACGATGGTCTTCAGCGGCAGTTCCACGGTGAGATTGAAGTGCGGCGACAGGAAGGGCCGGCAGCCTTCGATGACTTCGCGGCGGTAGGCCTTGAAGGCGTTGGTGGTGTCGTTGAGCGGGATGTTGAAGAGAATCCGGATGAAGAAGTTGGCCATGCGGTTGATGGACAGCTTGAGCCAGGGGTAGTCGATGACCGCTCCGCCCTTGACGAAGCGCGAGCCGAACACGGCGTCCCAGCCTTCGCCGAGCAGGCTCCAATAGCGGACGACGTCGCGGGCATCGTCGGATTCGTCGGCCATCATGACCACCACCGCATCGCCCTGAATGTGATCGAAGCCGAAGGTGATGGCGCGCCCGAAGCCGTGTTCGCCTTTGTTCTGAACGGGACGCAATTCGGCGATGCGCGGCACCAATCCTTGCAGGACGGCCCACGTGGTGTCGGTTGAGCCGTCGTCGACGACCACGATTTCGTGGGGAATGCCGTTGCCGCGCAATTCAACGTGCAGGTGTTCCACCGTGAGGGCGACGCAGCCCTCCTCGTTGTGCGCCGGGATGACTACGGACAGCAGTTTCAGCGGGCTCCGCTTTTCGGGCGCGGGCGTCTTCATAGTCCGCTCAGTTCCAGCCACTGCGGGTGTTGCCCGGCATGCGCGGCGATCTCCGCGGCAATGGCATCGAGACCCAGCGCCGGACTCCACGCAAAATCACGCTGGACATCCGCATTGCTCATCACGACCCACGGTATGTCATAGGGACGGGGGCGCGGGTCGGCCGCGGGTGTGTGGGTTCCGAAACGGCCGTCGCACCAGCTGTTCAGACGAGCAAGAGACCATGCGTTGCGCGGTCCGCCGCCGGCCGTGTAGATGCGTTGGCCGCCGTCGCGGGTAGAGCGCATCTGCGCCAGGAGGAGCGCCGCGAGGTCAGAGGGGTGGAACGCGTCGCGCACCTGGCGGCCGAGTCCTTCGAAGCCGATGTAGCGCAGGGGGCGGCGGCGGAGGTGGGCGTTGATCCAGTAAGCGAAGATGCCCTGGTCTGGCGTGCCGAACTGGCCGGCCCCGGCGAGAACGCCGCAGCGTGTGATCCAGACTGGGAAGTCGAAGGCGGCGCCGTATTCGAGGGCCATGATTTCCGAGGCGAGTTTGGTCGCGCCATAGAGCGAGATGGGCGCGGTGGTGGCGAAGGCGGTGTCGATGCCTTCCGCGGTGACGCCCGCGGGGAGGGGCCGGGTATCGTCGAGAACGAAGCCATCTCCTTCCACCTTCAAGGGCAGGGTGGCCAGGGCGGGGATGGAGTAGACGCGGCTGGTGCTGAGCAGCAGCAGTCCGGCGCGGTGCACCTTGGCGTACTCCAATACGTTGCCGAGGCCGGCCAGATTGTGTTCGAACAACTGGCGGCTGCTGCCGCCGCCCGCCACACCGGCCAGAACGCTGGGATTAGCGGCGGCATCAATGATCCAGTCGGCCGCGGGCAAGCCGGCGAGATCGCTGGCTGAACGGATGTCGCCATGGACAAATTCGATACCCAGGCTCTTGAGCGACTGGCGGTTCGTTTCGGCGCCCGGCCGCATTAAGTTGTCGATGCCGATGATCTGGAATCCTTCGACGCAGGCCAGCAGCGTGCGAGCGAGGGTACTGCCGACAAAGCCGCAGATGCCGGTGATCAGGATCTTCATAGTGCCGCGGTTTTCAGTCTCTCCTGCCAGCTTCCTGCGATCTCCTCGAAGATGGCGGGCAGCGGTTTGGTGATGCTCCAGGCCGGATAGTGAGCCCGCATCTTCCGCAGGTCGCTGTAGTAGCAGATGTGGTCACCGATGCGATTCTCGTCCACATAGCGCCAGTGCATGGGTTTGCCGGTGACGTTCCCAGCGAGCTGGAAGGCTTCCATGACGGAGCAGGCGTTGTCCTTGCCGCCGCCGAGATTATAAACCTCGGCCACGCGCGGCGCCTTCCAGAATTCGAACATAAACCGGGCGACATCCTCGGAGTGGATGTTGTCGCGGACCTGCTTGCCCTTGTAGCCGAAGACGCGGTATTCGCGCTCCTCCAAATTGCACTTCACGAGGTAGCTGAGAAAGCCGTGGAGTTCGACGCCGCTGTGGTTTGGGCCGGTGAGGCAGCCGCCGCGCAGGCAGCAGGTAGGCATGCCGAAGTAGCGTCCGTACTCCTGGACCATGACGTCGCCGGCGACCTTGGAGGCTCCGAAGATGGAGTGTTTGCTCTGGTCGATGGAGAAGTCCTCGGCAATGCCGTGCTCGTAGGCGGGATCGGCGTAGTCCCAGCGGGTTTCCAGTTCCTGCAAGGCGATGGTGTTCGGCCGGTCTCCATATACCTTATTTGTGGACATATGGATGAAGGGCGACTCCGGGCAGTGCTGACGGGCGGCCTCGAGCAGGTGGAGGGTGCCGAGGGCGTTGACTTCAAAATCGAGGAAGGGGATGGCGGCGGCGCGGTCGTGCGAGGGCTGGGCGGCGGTGTGGATGATGAGATCGGGGCGGAGTTCGCCCATGAAGGCGAGGAGCCGGTCGCGGTCGCGGATGTCGAGGGCCTCGTGGCGGTAGCCCGGGATCTCCCTCCGCAGGCGGTCCAGCACCCAACTGGTGTCCCCTTCCGGGCCGAAGAAGACGGCGCGGTGGTTGCTGTCGATGCCGGCCACGTGAAAGCCCTGCCGGGCGAAATACACGGCCACTTCCGATCCAATCAGGCCGCAGGAGCCTGTCACCAGTACGCACGGTTGACTCATACCAAATGCTTCCTCAAATCGCGGGCACCCCTTCCATCGGCGTAACTCGTCTCTTCCATCATGCTACGAACCTGGCTGCGGGGCCCGCACGCGGTCAAGGCGGCCGGGAACCGGTGAGGCGAAGAGTTCGATCTTCCAGCCAAGTTCTTTCAATCGAGAAGGTTGCCACTGCAGGTGGGGCGGTCCGCTGGAGAACATGGTGAACTCCCGGTGGTCCGGCAGGAACTCCTCAAAAGTCCTGACCGGCACGGGGTAGAACTGACGCAAGGCCAGCAACAGACGGACTGCCCCGTCCGTGCGGCCGAGACGGTAGGCCGCTTCCGTGTCGCCGATGTAGGCGAGCCGCGCCCGCTGCGCCGGATTGGCGTAGTACCAGCCTGCCAGGAAATCGAGCGGGTTGTTGATCAGCAGGAGTCCTTCCGGAGCCGAGCGCAGGGCGGTCAGGGCTGTTCCCGATTCTCCCGCCAGTTGGGCGGGCGGTTCCGCCGCCAGTCTTGACGCCTCCCGACCAGACAGGACGAGGAACGCCAGGAGCAGACTGAGGGTGAAGCCTCTCGCCAGACCGCCGGGCCTCCATGCCAGCAGCAGCGGGATGGCCGCCGCGTAGCCGATCACCATGGGCATGGTGTAGCGCTCGTTGAAGCCGCCGTGCGTGGCCAGGGTGAAGAGGAGGCTCAAGACCGGAAGCAGCAGCAGGCACATGGTCAGAAAGAGCGCGTGCCGGCGGGGTGACGCCGGGTTCTCCTTCAGAATCGAACGGAGCAGGTAAGGGAGCCCGAACGGTAGAAGGACCAGGACAACGGCCAGCGGGAATCCCAGCAGATTGCCGTAGTAGTAGGGCAGTCCACCCAGCTCCGGGCGGGCCCAGAAGCGGGCTCCGAAGTCCGCCTTCATTTTGATGAGCAGGGGCAAGGCGAGCAGCGTGGGGATGGCCGCGGCCGCGAAAGCCGCCCAGATGCGCCAACGCAGCCTGCGTTCCGCGAGGCTGACGGCCGTCTCCGCCAAGGCGAAGCAGACCACAGACAAGGGCGCCAGGTAGTGCAGGTTGGTGGCGGTGGCGAGCAGCGCGGCCAGCGCGGCGATCCAGCCCCAGTGGCGTTCCGCCCTCTGCCAGGATGCCGCCGCCCAGGCGAGAACGCCCAGCAGCAGCGCGTAGGGCCTCGCCTCCCAGGCGTAGGAGGACACGGGGGTGAGGGCGAGCAGCAGCACCGCGGCCAGACCCGCGCTGCGGCCGCACACAGCGGCGGTGAAGTGATAGACCCCGGTCAAGGCCAGAAGCCAGCCCAGCAGTTCGGGGCCGCGCCATCGAATGTGGTCATCGAAGGGCAGGCGGGCGGCCATGGCATTGATCCAGTAGTAGCCGGGCGGCATGCCATCGCAGCCAGCGTACAGGGCCTGCCAGCGCAGTTCCGGTGAGGGCAGGCTGCTGACCTCAATGGTTAGAATCTCGTCGAACCAGAACGGTTTGGTCTTCGCCTGCCAGACGCCTAAGAAAGAGGTAATCAGCAGGATCAGGCCGAGCATGGAACGCGCAGCCCAGACGCCCGGTTCCGCCGGACCTTCCAGGATCAGTTGCCGTATCCGGTCTTGGGACGCCTCAGGCACCGCGCACCAAGATAAAGCCGGGCGGGGGCGCCCCGCAACCCGGCTGGAAGGAGGGCCTACCTGCTGCCGTAAGTGAGAGCAACTTCGGTGCCCTTGTCGCTGGAACCCACAGTTACCAGGACAGTATGTTTCGTGCTCGTGTTTTCAGCGGTGATCAGGCCGCCTTTCGAGTCGCCGGAGTCTCCGCTGACGTTGGAGGTGATTTTGAAGCCGGCGCCCTTCAATTCGTCCTGATAGAAGCCGAGAACCTTGGTGACAGAGTCGCTGGTGGTGAAGTGGGCCATGCCGCCTTCGCCGTGATTGCCGCTAGCCGCCATCGTGCCCTCGGGTTTGGAGCCGGGATATTCAGGGATCCACGACGGCAACCGGACATCGGTTCCGGAGCCGATGGAGACCTTCTCGCCGGTGCTGTCGTCGGAGAAGGTGATCTTGCCGTTCTTGACGTCGTCCGCATTCATGGTAATGGTCTTGCCGGACTTCTTCTCGCGGATGGTGAGCGTGCCCTTCTCGTCATCCACACGGACGACTTCGACGTCGGGGTTGAGGGCAGCCATGACCTTGGCTGCGGCCAGCGCGGGGTTCTTTTGTGCCAGTTCCGAGTCGATGCCCGCTTCCTTGACTTTGTGCGCGAAGAAGAATCCGGCGCCGACGACCACGACACCGATCAGCAGGCAGAACGCGCCCAGCCCGATGAGCACCCAGCCGAGAGGCCCCATGCCTTTCTTCGCACCCGCGGCGGGAGGTGGAGTTTGCTGACCGAATCCAGCTGGCGGCGGCGCCGGTTGCTGTCCAAAGCCGGCCGGTGGCGGCGGGGCGGCTGGTTGTCCGAAGCCGGCGGGTGGTTGAGCCGGTTGAGCCACGGCCTGCCCGCACTTCTGGCAGAAGTTTCCTTCCACCGGCGTCCCGCAACCTGTACAGAATGTCATGATCACCTCCGATCCACTCATGCTAAGCAATACGCGGTCCGGTGTCGAGGTGGCCCGTCACCGGCCATGCCATGCCCCGGAGCCGGATATACTGTGCGCGAATGACCAAACGACAATCCGGTCCAGCCCGCACCGGACGCGGCGTGGCGCTCCTGCTCTGCCTCGCCGCCTCCGCCGCCGCGCAATCGAAGCCCGCGCCGACTCAAGATCAGCGCATGGAATGGTTCCGGCACGACAAATTTGGAATGTTCATCCACTGGGGTCCTTACTCCGCCTTCGCCGGGGAGTATAAGGGCCAAAAGGTGCCGGTGGGGACGGAGGCCGAGTGGATCATGCAGCGCTTCAACATTCCCGTAGCCGACTACCGGGAAACGGCGCGCGGCATGAAGCCCGTGAAGTTTGACGCGGAGGCATGGGTCGCGCTGGCCAAGGCTACGGGCATGAAGTATCTGGTGCTGACCGCCAAGCACCACGACGGGTTCGCCATGTACCGCTCGACGGTTTCCAAATACAACCTGCTGGACTGGGCAAAGTTCGATCGCGATCCGGTGCAGGAGCTTTCCGCCGCCTGCCAGAAGGCGGGGATCCGGTTTGGCGTCTACTATTCGCACCGGGAAGATTGGGATCATCCAGACGGGTTCGGCAACAACTGGGACTACGACCGGACCAAGAAGAATTTCGAGCGCTATCTGGACGAGAAGTCGAAGCCGCAACTGCGAGAGCTGCTCTCGCGCTACGGCCCGATCCACCTGGTGTGGTTCGACCGCGGCATGGACACTCCGCAGCACACACAGCAGTTCATCGACATAGTCCACGAGTTGCAGCCGAACTGCCTGATCAATGGGCGGGTGGGCGACTATGGCGCCGACCTGATGGGCGACTACCAGAACATGAACGACAACGGCATGCCGAACGGCGGGCTGCAGGAGGACTGGGAGACGCCCCAGACGATGAACACCACTTGGGGCTACAGCAAGTTCGACCAGCAGTGGAAGACTCCAGGTGAAGTGATCCATCGCATGGTGGAGATCGTCGGCAAGGGCGGGAATTACCTTCTGAATATAGGACCGATGGCCGATGGTACGATCCCGTCGCCCAGTGTGGCCACGCTCAAGGCGGTGGGGGCGTGGATGCAGATCAACGGCGAGAGCATCTACGGCACCGTCGCCAGCCCGCTGACCGCGCAGCCCTGGGGCCGGAGCACGGTGAAGGGTAACAAGGTCTTCCTGCACGTATTCAGCTGGCCGGCCGACGGAATTCTGCGTGTCCAGGGACTGACGAATACGGTAAAGGCCGCGTATCCGCTGGCCGCGCCCTCGCAGAAGCTGGCGCTCAGCCGGGAAGGCGGGGTTCCGCTGGTCAAGCTGCCGGCCGAGCCCCTGGATCAGAACGATACCGTGATTGCGCTGGAACTGGACGGGGCTCCGCGCGCGGAGCCGTTGATCGTGGTGCAGGGTAGCGATGTCGGATTCGATCTCGACTATCTCGCTGCTGTCACTTCCGGCAAGGCGGTGAAGAGGTTCAACCGCAGCGGGAAGTTCCACATCGCCAAATGGACCGGGCCGGCGGATTCCGCCACATGGCAACTGCTGGTGAGCCAGGCTGGCGAGTATGAGGTCCGGATCCGCTACTCCGCGCGCGCGGAATCGAATGGAGCCGGTTTCGTGGTGAACATTGGAGGGCAGACGGTGCGCGGCACGGTTTCCGGTACAGGGGAGGGCTATGAGTACAAGACCATCGACCTGGGGCGGGTGCGCCTGCCGAAGACCGGTCCGCTGACAGTGAAACTCCAGCCTGCCGCTGACACCGGGCACAACCTGATTTTCTTCCAGGCCCTGGAACTCAGCCCGGCCGGCCATCGCATGGTGGAGTGAGACCGGTGATCCGGGCGGCTGAATGCCGGCGGTTGGCGGATCGAAAGAACGTCCTCCCTGTAGCGCCGTGCGATAGTAATCTGATACAGCTGTAACTAGTTCGAACGGGGTCCTATTGTTGGAATTGATAAGTCTTGCCACGGCGCATGACGCCGAATTGCCGTCATCCCGCAGGAGCCGGAGGATCGTTGTGCGCAGTGTGGCGCACGAAGGTCCGGCCGGCGGCTGTGCGGACCCGGCGCACAAAACCTCCGCTCGATTGCTTATAGTTTCTAGACAGTACAATCTATTTGATTGTTGAGTTAAGGAATCCCGCGTGAAACCCGCCAGCCCCGCATTGCTCGTGCAGACCGCCACGCCTTCCACGGTGCGTGACGTAAACCGGCGCATCATTCTGAACCTGATCCGGCTGCATCAGCCCATCTCGAGGGCCGATCTGTCGGCGCAGACGGGCATCTCCCGCAGCAACATCAGCGAAATCGTCGATGAACTCGTGCTCATGGGCATGGTGAAGGAAAAGCAGGCCGAGCCCAGCAAGCGCGGCCGCGTGCCGATCCATCTGTCCCTCAACGACGATGGATTCCGCGTGTTGGGAATCAGTATCCGGGCCGGGTCCACATCGCTGGCGTACGCCGGATTGAGCGGGCATGCGCAGAAAGTCATCACCTTTCCCACGCCTTCCACGCCGCAGAAGTTCGTGCGGATGCTGGCGGCGAAGTCGATTCATGGGGCGTCCGGATTCTTCCAGCACGTGGGTGTAAGCGTTCCCGGTCTCATCAATGCTGAGACGGGTGAGGTTTTGTGGCTGCCGGCGCTGCCGGAGTATGCCGGCTTCCCGCTGGCGACGGCGATTCAGGACGTGGTGGGGGTGCCGGTCACGGCCGACAACGACTGCAATCTCGGAGCGCTGGCGGATCTGTGGCTGAGCGCGGAGGAGATCGCGGGACTGCAGAATTTTGTGTTCCTGGAGATCGGCGCGATCGGCGTCGGGGCAGGGCTGATTCTGGGCCGGGAGGTCTATCGGGGATACGATGGGCGGTTCGCGGCGGAGTTCGGTCACATGATCGTCGACCCGAATGGACCCAATTGCCGTTGCGGGCGCCAGGGGTGCTGGGAGTTGTTCGTATGCGACCAGGCGGCGTGGCAGCGCTACCGGGGGTCGGCGCCGTTCGAGGCCACCAGCATGGCTACGCTACTGGCCGAGGCCCGGAATGGGTCGGGCGACGCGATGAGGGCGTTGGAGGAGACGGCGCGGTATCTATCGATCGGGATTTCGAACATCGTGCTCGCGCTGAATCCTGAACTGATCGTGATTACCGGTGAGATTACGGCGGCCTGGGATCTGGTCGGGCCGATGATCGAGAACAAATTCGCGCCCTCGAAGATTGCGATCCGGGTGCGTCCAGCCAATCTCTCGCCGGAGGATCTGTATCTGCAGGGCGCGATTTCGCTGGCGTTGAACAACGCGTTCGCCAAGCCTAGAATCGGCTGGTAGGCGGCGGGTATTCCGCAGGCGCCGTTTGCCTGCGAGATGAATGAAAACGCAGTTCTCTCCTGCTATATTTGAGCGATCTGGAATCCCAAACCGGGAGGGGGCTGGGCATGAGTGTTTTCACGATCCTGAATTGCGGCACCAATTTTGACCGCTCGAAACGGGGCGAACTGGTCGCTGACTTCGGAGCCATGCTGAACGGCGTGGAGTACCGGGACTTTCTGATCACGGACGGCGTCGGATCCAAAGGCACCACCGCCAATCCCATGCCGGGCACGTTCGATCCATTCACCAAAGACAAAACAGCCAAGGGGAAATCGCCGTCCTGGTCGAAGACTCCGATGCAGACTCTGTCGGATGTGTCCAAGGGCCAGGGGACCTTTTCGCCGACCGGGCACGGGGCGTTGCAGGCATTGACTTCGAGTACGGGCAAGACGAATGCGGCCATTACCGGCCATGGTTGGGACGACAACATCCGGCACGCCATTGCCGTGCTTGGCGATGTGTTTCCGAACCTGCAGGGCACCATCAACATGATTGGCTGGAGCCGGGGCGCGGTGACGTGTTTGCGCATGGCCAACTGGATTAAGGAATTCCTGGGGCCCGGGTTCGACATCAATATCTTCGCTGTCGATCCGGTGGCCGGCCTGGATGCCGGGGCGCGGCTGCAGGATACGTACTATGTGCCGGATAACGTGAAGAACTACGTCGGTATCCTGGCGCTGGATGACATGCGCGGGGACTTCAAGCCGCAGGACCTCAGCCGGTTGGTGATCCAGAACTGCATGATCACCAACCTGGCGATGCTGCCGTTTCCGGGTGTGCACAATACGCCTGTGCTGATGAAGAGTTCCAAACTGCCGGAGGTGACCCGGGTGGTGCGCCACCTGGCGTACAGATTCCTGACCGTGTGCGGATCGCAGTTCAAGATCCACGAGCCGGTTTTTTCCCAGATCGACTGCTGCCGGAATTACGCGGCGATGATGCTGAAGCGGTCGGAGTACGCGAAGCTCGGGAAGGGTTTCAAGAACTCCCTAATGGGCGGGCTGATGGACAGGTCAGTCAAGGCGAATGTCCAGGGATACGTCGCCGCGGATTCGAAGTTCTTTGTGAACGAGCATCACCGGGAGTGCTTCCAGATGGCCTACCCGGAGATCTACAACTACTTCTTCACGAATACGGTGCCGAATCCGTTGGGGAAGGCGACGACCAGTTTCCTGGCCACGGACCGGTGGGCGCAGAAGCTGCAGCAGTTGTACCAGACCGATCCAGATTCGTTCGAGCTGCTGTCGAGCGTGTACCTGGTGGAGCGCAAGGGCGGCATGGGGTCGCCAGCGGTGTGGACGGTGTGCGGGCCCGGGGTGGGCGCGGTGGCGGTGCCGACGCCGCCGAATGTGACGGCGGTGGTGCGGATGCTGTGCTGAGCGGCGGATTCTCCCGAGAAATGCGGTCGGCCGTCCGGGCGGCGGAGGGTTTATGCCGCGCAATGCCTGAATCAGATTGGCGCAGCTATACTCGATAGAAATGTTGAAACCTTGGGTGGCGCAGGCGATTTTCTGGTTTGTTCGAGCCGGGCTTTTTGCTGTAATTGCCGGGACCATTGTGCTCGCGTGGCGGCTTGGTTCTGTCAGATCGAAGCCCGGTCCGGCCGGCGCGGCCGCCATCGTGTTGCTGGTAGGCCTCTATCTGGCTGTGGCCTGCGCAGGCATGGTTATCGGCCACGACCAGGTGGTCCTCTTTGCAGTGCCCGTGTGTCTGCTCACCTTCGGTTGGATCCTATCCTTCCGCGTGAGATCAGCATTGATGATGCTGATTCACATGCCTATGGTGTTGGGGCTGGGGTTGGCCTGCCTGTTCATTTGGACTGCGCTGACTCCCATCAGTGATCCCGTTGTGCCCGAGTGGGAGCAACGGGTCAGCCGAAATCTGATCTGCCGGACCTATCCGAAAGACGAGGATTCGCTGCCAGTGACCCGGCTGATGCTACTGCGTGAGACGGATGACCGCGTCAAAGACGAGATCGTCAGCGACTCGCTGGCCAATCTTAGTCCGGTGACTTGCCGCTGCACTCAGGCGGCGAACGGGACGGTTGTAGTTATGGAGATGCGCGATAAAGCTGGGAAGGTGTCGCGGAAGGAAGTCACGGTTGCCGGACCTCAGGGCAACTGAGCGCGACTGTCCTGAACGCGCAGCTGATTTTCCCCTTCGTCTGCCTTCGCTTGAATCCATACCAGTTTTATCTGATATCCTGAGCGACCGTGGATAAGAGAACTTTCCTCAAACTGCTCTCGGCCGCGGGGGCCGCTCCGGTTACCACACCCATGTCCGCCTGGATGGCTCACGAGAAGCTGGCCAATTGGGCCGGAAATCTCACTTACAGCACGGACCGGCTGCAGGAAGCTTTCTCCGTCGATCAGATCAAGACCTGCCTGCGAGCGCAGAAGAAGGTGAAGGTACTCGGCACCAGGCACTGCTTCAACTCCATCGCCGACAGCAAGTTCAACCTGCTGTCGCTGAAGCCGATGCACGAGGTGGTCGCGATCGATGCCGCGGCCCACACCGTGACTGTCGACGCGGGCATCACGTACGGGCAACTGGGTCCGTATCTCGACAGCAAGGGCTTTGCGCTGCACAACCTGGCATCGCTGCCGCATATCTCGATTGCGGGGGCGTGCAGTACGGGCACGCACGGGTCAGGGGAGAAGAACGGGAATCTGGCTACGGCGGTCGCGGCGTTGGAGTTGGTTACGGCGGCGGGCGACGTGGTGACGCTCTCGCGGAAGGCCGATGGCGACACGTTCCGGGGTGCGGTGGTGGGGCTCGGGGCTTTGGGGGTGATCACGCGGATCACGCTCGACATCCAGCCCAAGTTTTCTGTACGGCAGTGGGTCTACGAGAATCTGCCGCTGTCGCAGATGAGGGACCACTTCGATGCGATCCAGGCCAGCGGGTACAGCGTGAGCCTGTTCACCGACTGGCAGAAGCAGCGGATCAACGAGGTCTGGATCAAGAGCAAGGTGGGCGACGGGCCGCCTTTCGCTGCGCCCGCCGAGTTGTTTGGCGCGAAGCGCGCCACAAAGAACCTGCACCCCATTGCCGAGCTCTCGGCGGTGAATTGTACGGAACAGCTGGGTGTGGCGGGTCCCTGGTACGAGCGGCTGCCGCACTTCCGCATGGGCTTCACACCCAGCGCCGGGAAGGAGTTGCAGTCGGAGTTCTTCGTGCCTCGAAAGAATGCGGTCGATGCCATCCTGGCCGTCGAACGGCTGCGCGACCAGATTACGCCGCATCTGCTGATCTCGGAGATCCGCACGATTGCCGCGGACGATTTGTGGATGAGCGCCAGCTACAAACAGCCCAGCGTGGCGATCCATTTCACCTGGAAGCCGGACTGGCCGGCGGTGCGGAGCGTTCTGCCGGTGATCGAGAAGGAGCTCTCGGCCTTTCAGTACCGGCCGCACTGGGGCAAGCTGTTCACCATCGCGCCGGCGCAGCTGCGTTCGCGGTATGAGAAGCTGCCGCAGTTTCTTGCGCTGGCGGCGAAGTATGACCCGGCGGGGAAGTTTCGCAACGATTTCCTGGATACCAACCTGTTCAACCGGTAGCGGCTTGAATGGGGCCCACTCCGGCCGCCGCGGATCGCCGTATGATCATAGGGCGGGATCGATTCATTCATTCGGGAGTTGCCCATGCCAGACACACCATCCATTCCTCGTAGAAGCATTCTCACCGGCGCCAGCGCCGCATTCACTACCTCGCTGTTCACCGGCCGGGTCCGGGGCGCCAACGACCGCATTGCGGTGGGATTTATCGGCCTCGGGGCCATGGGCTCGGGCAACCTCTCCTACGCGATGCAGGTTCCGGAAGCACAGCCCGTCGCAGTGTGCGACATCTATGGTCCGCACCTGGAGCGGGCCGTTTCCGCCGCCGCCAAGAAAGGCGTGCAGGTGAAGGCCGTGACCGATTTCCGGGATATTATCGCCGATAAATCGATCGACGCGATCTGCGTCTCGACGCCCGACCATTGGCACGCCTACATGACAGTGGAAGGCTGCAAAGCCGGCAAGGACGTATACGTCGAGAAGCCCGCCTGCACTTACATCAACGAAGGCAAGAAGATGGTGCAGGCCGCGCGAAAGTACGACCGTGTGGTGCAGGCGGGTACGATGCAACGCTCGGGCGGCTACTTCAAGAAGGCGGCCGAACTGGTGAAGAGCGGCATTCTCGGCGAGATCACGTTCTGCCACGCATTCCAGACGGGGCTTACAAAGGAAGCCGGATTCGGGGATCCGGGTGACACCACGCCGCCGGCCGACCTGAATTGGGATATGTGGCTCGGACCGGCGCCCAAGGTGCCGTTCAATCCCAATCGCTGGGGTGTGAAGACCACCACCTTCCCGACCTTCCGCTACTTCTGGGACTATGCCGGCGGCGCGATGACGGATTGGGGTGTGCACCTGATCGATCCGCTGCACCAGTGTTTTGACGAAGTGATGCCTTTGTCTGTATCGGCCATGGGCGAGAAGTTCTATGTGAAGGACAATGTCCAGACGCCGGACACAATGCTGGCTACTTTCCGCTATCCCAAATTCCTGAGCTCGTACGAGAGCCGGACCTGCAACCCGCTGCCGATGTTCGGGACGACGCAGGGCGCGGCGACAACGATTCATGGGACCGAGGCGAGCCTGATGGTGAACCGTTCGGGCTGCTGGCTGATTCCGAACAACCCGTCAAAGATGGAGCCGCAGACCTGGGAAAAAGACAAAGAGATGAGCCAGATGAATGTACCGCACTGGCGCAACTTCATGGAGTGCATCAAGTCGCGGAAACGGCCTACCAGCGACATCGAGACTTGTGTCCGCTCCTCCGCTACCTGCATCCTGGCCAATCTCTCGATGCGCCACAAGACGTGGCTCGATTGGGATGAAAAGGAGTGGACGGTGAAACAGGATGCGGTGAAGCCGGCGTTGGTGGAGAAGTATCGCGCACCCTGGAAGTTAGTGGTCTAGGTTCGAGTCGAATTCCTGAGGGAAATACTCCGGCCCGATGGCGGTTCCGTTGCAAGCGCCACCGGGCCGGAACTGTCTTCAAGCTGCTGCCTTGCTGCCGCCGAATGCGAGAATGGTGGCGTGTTGAAGGAAACGCGTGTCGCGCTGGTGGGCTGTGGCTGGGCTGCCCAGAATCTGCATTTGCCTGCGTTGCGGCGGGCAGGCGGCATCCGGTTGGTGGCCGCGGCGGATCCGAATGAGCGAAACCTGGCCGCGATCGCCTGTTCCCGGAAATTCACCGAGATTGAACGAATGCTGGGCGAAGTGGATTGCGATGCGGTCATCATCGCGTCGCCGCCGGTAGCGCATGCCAACGCCGTTGAGTGGGCCTTGCGCGCAGGGCGCGCGGTCCTGCTGGAGAAGCCCCCCGCGGCCACACGCGAAGAGGCGCACCGGATTCTGGATTGGGCCGCCGCGTCGAAGCTGTTGTGCGTGCCGGCATTGAATCAGCGCCATCATCCCGAACTGATCCAACTGAAGCGCCGGTTGGCCAGCGGCGAATTCGGCGACATCGAAGCGGTGAATGTGGTTTGGACCTCGGGCTCGGCTCTCAGTCCGCGGGCGTGGTTGCGGAGGCGCGAGCAGGGCGGGGGCGCGATGCTCGACCTCGGGATCCATGTGGCGGATCTGTGGCAGTGGCTGTTGGGTTCGGAGATTGAGGGCATCCAGGCCACGGGGCGCTCTGAATGGATCGACGATCAGACGGTGGCTATCCACGGACGGTCGTCGCGCGGCGCCGTGGTTTCCGCCGTCCTTTCCCTCGCTTCCACCGACAGATTTGACATTGAGGTGATCGGCAAAACGGGCTCGGCGCGCGTCTTTCCATATAGACGCATGAAGGAATCCTACACTGGGCAGTGGCAGGCCTTCGAGACGGCACTCGCAGGCCAGCCTTGGACCGGGGCGACGTTAGCCGAAGGCGTGGCGGCGTTGGACTCGATGCTGGACGCGGCCATGGAACTGCCGCTGGCTCCGCGCTGGGACGCGCGGCCTGTGGAATATCCACTCTCGCTGGTGTGCTCGACGACGCGGGACTATGAAGCCATTCGGACGACGCTCTCCTACCTGCGCCGGCAAACCATGGCGAGCAAGCTCGAGCTGATCCTGGTGGGGCCGAGTGAGGCCGCTTTGCGTGGGCCCGCCGGCGAGACGGAGGCCTTCGCGTCGGTGCAGCGGATCGGACTGGGCGAAGTCCGCTCGATCGCGCACGCCAATGCGGCAGGGGTGCGGGCAGCGCGCGGCCGGCTGGTGGTGTTCACCGAGGATCATTGCTTCCCCGAGCCCGACTGGGCGGCGGCCCTGGTGGCGGCGCACGAAGGTCCGTATGCAGTGGTCGGACCGGTGATGCGGAACGGCAATCCCGATACGCTCGTGAGCTGGTGCGATTTCCTGATCGGCTACGGGCCCTGGATGGAGCCAATGGCGCCGTGTTCGCCCGACTTTCTGCCGGGGCACAACAGTTGCTACAAGCGCGACATCCTGCTGGAACTGGGCGGACGGATGGAGGCGCTGCTGGAGGCGGAGACGGTGCTGCATTACGAACTCAGCGCCAATGGGATCCCGCTGAGAGTGGAGCCGGCGGCGCGCGCGCGGCACATCAACTACTCGAAGTTGAGCGTGTGGATTCCGGTGCAGTTGCTTTGCGGACGCCTGTTCGGCGGTTCGCGCGCGATGTCGTGGAGCTGGAAGCGGAAGTGGTTCTATGCCGCAGCTTCGCCCCTGATTCCGGCCGTGCGGTTGTGGCGATGCGCTCGTGAGATGTACAAGCCAGGCCGGAGCCGCGGCTTGTTCTGGAAGATGCTGCCGATGCTGACCTTCGGGCTGATCCTGGACGGGATCGGTCAGATGGCCGGGTATTTGTGGGGTGCGGGCGACTCGATGCGGCGGCTGGCGTTCTACGAGTTCAATCGCGCTGACCACGTCAAACAGCAAGAGAGGGCCTTGTGGACTTCAGCGTCGTAATCACGACGTGGAACCGGCCGGATTCGCTGGCGCAGTGCCTGGATGCACTGGCGGCGCAGGTGTATCCCCCGGAGGCCTTCGAAGTCGTGGTGGTGGACGACGGCAGCCCGACGCCACTGGATGAGCGGGCGGTGCAGAGATCGGGGAGGAATGTGCGGTTGGTCAGGCAGGTCAATTCGGGCCCAGCGGCGGGCCGCAATCTGGGTGCGCAAGCAGCCTGCGGCGAATGGTTGGCGTTCACGGATGATGACTGCCGTCCACGGCCCGGGTGGCTGGCGGCGATGAAGCGCGTCCTGGGGACTCATCCTGGCGCGCTGGTTGGCGGGGTCACGATCAATGCGTTGAAAACGAATGCGTACTCCCAGGCCAGCCAGTCGATTCTGGATGCGGCGTACAGGTATTTCAATCCGGATCCGGAGAATGCGCGGTTCTTCGCGACCGATAATCTGGTGGTGGCGCGCGAGCGGTTTCTGGCTTGCGGCGGATTGGACGTGAGATTCCGGGTGGCCAGCGAGGATCGCGAGTTCTGTGAACGGTGGCTGGCCGGCGGCGGGCGGATTGTGACGGCGGAGGATGCTGTGGTGGACCACTTCCACGCGCTCACCTTCCGGACCTTCTGCCGGCAGCACTTCCAATATGGCCGTGGGGCGGCGCAGTTCCACAGGGGCCGGCTGGGCCGGCTGAGGCGGGATGTTTCGTTCCGCTGGCGGGTCCACGACTGGCTGGTGCGGCCGGTGCGGGAATCGCCCAATCCTGTCCTGGCAGCCGGGTTGGTGGCAGCGTGGCAGTTGGCGAACACAGCCGGATTTTTCTGGGAGAGCCTGCGGTTGCCGTACCGCGATCCGCGGCCGATGTCGCCGACGAATCTTCGGAATTGACAGAGCCTGGCGCGTCCTGGAATGACGAACTGACGGGAACGTGCGGCGGGAGCTCCCGAGCACTCCGTGCCAAGCGCCTTTCCAGCTCACTGCCGTGGCGGAGGATAAGTGTGCAACTGGTGGCGGACCGTGGTCCGCCAGTCCTGGATGGGGGGCGCTCCGGAAGAGCGGAAGAACCCTGCCAGTTCGGTGCGAAGGGTGGCCGCGGTTCGAGCATAAGCCGCGTCGCGGAGGACGCTTTTCGTTTCGCCGGGGTCGGCTTCGAGATCGTACAATTCGCTGGGGAACTCAGCGGTGCGTTCAATGTACTTCAAGGTCTGCGTCCGCAGGCCGCGCACGTTGGCGTACTCAAAGTAGAGGCGATTGCGCCAGTTTTGAGCTTCGCCGCGCAGGAGGCGCGTGTAGCTGCGGCCGGGCCGGCGGCCACCTTTCGGCGCCGGGACCTCGAGGTAGTCGAGGATCGTAGGGAAGAAGTCGTAGCTGGAGACGAGCGACGGGATGACACGGTCGGCGGAGATGCGGCCGGGGTGGGTCCAGATGAGTGGGACCCGCAGGGCTTCCTCGTACATATTGAAGGGCCAGGTGCCGTTGCCTTTGCCCCAGACGCCGTGGTGGCCGGCGCTCCAGCCCTGGTCGGCCGTGAAGATAACCAGGGTGTTCTCGCGAACACCCATCTGATCCAGGCGCTGCAGGACGCGGCCGATGTTGTGGTCCATGCCGGTGATCAGGGCGGAGTAGCCGAGTTTGCTGGCACGCTGGCCGTGGTGCTGGGCAAGTTCCGGATTCTGCCAGGGGTGTTTGGGCGCATCCGGAAAGCATGAGAAGTTGGAACTCCGGTAGGGCTCGCGGAACTCCTCTGGCTGGTAGTCGTACGGCGTGTGCGGGGCGTAGAACGGCAGGTGCAGGACGAATGGCTTGTTCCTGACTGTGTCCAGGAACTCGAGCGCTCCGTCGGTGACGAGATTGGTCTTGTAGCCTGTCAATTTGCGGCGTGTGCCGTTGGTGACGAACTCGGGGTCGCGGTAAGTGCCTCCGCCGCCGGGCACGGTGTGCCAATAGGAGAATCCGCGCTGGGCCTTGTCGTCGTCGCCCATGTGCCACTTGCCGCACATGCCGAGCGTGTAGCCCTGCGCCGCGAGCGCTTCGCTCCAGGTGGGGTGGCCGTCCAGGAACCGGGTGGCCGTGGGGCCGAAGCTGTCGCTGGGCTGCAGGTAGTCCTGGACGCCGTGTTGGGACGGGATCAGGCCGGTCATGTACGTCATGCGGCTGGGCGAGCAGACCGGAGTGCAGGCGTAGGCGCCGGTGAAGCGAGTTCCGGTGGCGGCCAGGCGGTCGATGTTGGGTGTCTGGATATCCGCGCAGCCATAGCAGCCGTTGGCCCAGGCGCCGTGGTCGTCCGACATGAAGATCACGACGTTAGTGCGGCTGGCGGCGGCGCGGGAAGGCAGGAGGAGGAACGGCGCGGCCAGGACGGAGCGGCGGCTCGGCATGCTAACAGGTTAACCCGCACACTCCGGCGGAAGCGGCCGGGGCGGCGGCATCAGACTGCGCGCGGATCCCCAACGACAGGCATCATGGCGCGCAGCCGGCCGTTCCGCAACCAGAGTCCGCACCAGACGAGTGAGCCCATCATCACCGGAAAGAGAAGCGTGAACCAGGAAGGATTAGCGCGCAGGTGAGTGGCGACGGCTCCACCCAGGTAGCCAGTGAGGAGCACGGCTCCGAGGACGGCGGTGCGCGGAATGAGATACAGGATCGTACAGGCTGTCAGGAGAAGGCCCAGGGGTACAATGACGGCCTCCGTGAAGCCCAACTGCAAGGTGCCTTGCACTACCGGCACGGGTTTGAAGAGTTTAGCTACCCCATCGGCGAGCAGGAACAGGGCGGGCAAGGCCGTGATGACCCTGCCGGTCCAGAGACGTTTCCTGGAGGCAATCTGCGCGGTTGAATTGGTGTTCATGTTGATCTCCTGATTACTTCCGTTTGCTGGCATCCCCGACTTCGGCGTTCAGGGCAAGAACCTTCTGGATCCATTGATCGACCGGGAACTTCCGCAGGTCGCCTGGGACGCGCAGCTTGATGTGGCGCACGCTGCCGCCTTCGCCTTCCAGCAGACCTTCCGGATCGGGCAGGGCGGTGCCATGCCAGAACCCCAGGGTGACGTGATGGGTGGCAGGCTTGAAGAGGATGAAGGGGCCGCCGGAATCCCAGATGGGGTGACCCCACTTGATGAGCACGGCCGCTGCGGGCGCCTGCTGGGCTACCGTGTCCCGAACCTCGGCGAAGATGGCCTGCTGTTCGGGGCTGAGCCGCGCTACCCATTGCTCGACGCTGCCGGGCTTGGCGGAGGATCCTGAAGTGACCGCGGATTTCGATTTAGTTGATTTGTCCATGGCTGGCTCCGAAGGGGGTTGGTCAGCGGCTGCACGGCGGCGGTTCAGACATCGAACGAACCTCGCACTCGCCCTCATAGCCGGGTCCGAGTGTTTTCACGTGGAGGTCCATCATGAGCCGGCCCTGCTCGACGGCGGCCTCCCTGGTCGGGGCTTCGATCACCGCGAAGCCCGCGATCAATTCCTTGGTTTCCGCGAAGGGGCCATCGACCACGCTGAGAGTGCCTTTGGACGCCCGGATGCGCGTGCCCTGGGAACTGGGTCCCAAGCCGCCAACGGAGATGATGATTCCGGATTTCATCCCCTCCAGTGTCAGTTGCCCGACGGCAGCCATTAATTCCGGGCTGGGCGGCAGGCCCGCCTCTGACTCCTGGGTAGCCTTGATCATCAGCATGAATCGCATTGCCGTTCTCCGTTTCATTCCAATCGCGGCCGAAGCCGCGCTCTAACTTGACGTCGAGTGAATGAATGAGAGATCGACAGAGGAGAGAGGAATATTTCGGAGGAGGGAGTCCCGCACGCCAGGAGCGGCGTGCGGGGACGTTCGCGGGGGTTGAGGAGACTATTCCCGGACTTCGGAGGCGGCCGGCTGGGCAAGGTCCAAGTGTTTGCTGAGCTTTCGCACGAACTCCTTAGCGGCAGTGCGGCGCGACGATTCATCCGTGCCCATCCGGAATTCGTGTGATGTCAGGACCTTACGAGTTGACGCCTCGCGGAGTTCCAATCTGGCGTCTTCGGCCCGGCCGGTCACTTTGCGGTGCATGATCTGGGCTGCAGCCGTCTCGAACTTCGGGCCCAGATTTACTGTGAAGTGCGGGTTAGTGTGCGTATCGTGGAATTCGATGTTCAGCTTCAGGTTTTCGGCCGCGGTCCGGATGTGAGGAGCGAAGTCGCGGGCACGGTCGAGAACTACGATCCTGGGCTGGTCGAAGGCGAAGCAGGGAAGGGCGCTGAGCGCCGCAATGGCGAACATGACTGACTTGGTCATGTTTCTATCTTACGATAGCCGAATTGATTCAATCAAGACTATTCGGATTTACTCCACGGCGGGGTCACGCCGGATATCCGGGCGTAGGCGATCATCTGCCCTAGGTGTTCGTTGGTATGGGCCAGGATGCGGAGGTAGATCGCATTGGCCGTGGCCGGTTTGCCGAAGAAGTCCACCTTCGTGGACAAGCCGGCGGCGCCGGATTCGGCGTAGGCCTTCTCCACCGCTGATTTGGAACGCACCAGCAGGTCGACCGTCTGGTCCTTGGCGGCTTTGGTCTTCTCCCAGCCCTGAATCTCCTTCACGTCGGGCCAGGAGCCGGGCGCCGCGGCTTTGCCGAGCAGCATCAGGTTGCCCGCAGCCAGGTGAACGAAGACTTCTCCGGTGGAACGGACTCCCGGCGCCGGTCTCCAGCCGAACTTCCCGGCCGGGAACGCCTTGGCCAGATCGATTGTGTGTTGGGCGGTATAGCCGAATTCCCCGAGGTATTCGGAGGTTGCGCTGTCTGATTGCGCGGCTGCCGGGGCGGCCAGCAGGGCGAGTGAGAAGCCGCGTCTGGATGTCATGAGTTCATGCTCCCTTCTTCCTGGCATAGTGCGCCAAGGTCTTTGCGATATAAGACGCGGCATCCGGCGTTTCGCACGAAGTTTCGCCGTGATCGACCACAACTTTGCCGATGCGGGCCGCGGTGACGAGCACCAGAGGGCGGAGGGGTTCGCGGTGAATCCCGATGTTGATCATGACCCCGTTCATGGAGTGGCGCACGCGGTTCATCGATTTGTGGATGTTCTTCTCGATGAAGGCCAGGGTCTCCTTCAGGTACTCGTCCGAGAGATCTTCGCCGCCGGAAATGGCGTAGGAGAGTAGCAGCCAGCCGGCTTGCGCGGTGAACTCCTCCTTCGACTTCATCCACTTCTCGCGCATTTTGCGGGCATGCGGGGTTTGGGCGGCGAACTTCCCGAACAAGTCTGTGAGCGAGTATCCCTCGAGGTCCTTGACCCAGCGGTCCAGTTCGGCCGGAGTCATGGCTTGCGGATCGGCGATCATAGTGGCCAAGACGCGGGCGTCGAAGTTCCCTGTGGCCCAGAGCTGACCGGCCAGGGCATGGTCCTGTTTGATCTTTTTCTGGAGTTTGCCGAAATTGGCGAACGAGACTCCGAACATAGGTTCGACTGCGCCGTGGCGGCGGTAGATCTTGCGGGCCTGTTCGGTGCCCAGCGACTCGAGCGTCTGCATTGCTTCCTGCAGGGTCATGGTGGCTCTCCTCGATATCCGATCACCGGACAGGATAACAGTCCGGGTCGCTGGTGGCGCTCTGCGATATACTCCGCCTCAGCATGATTTCCCGAATTCTATTCACCCTGATTGCCGTGCTTGGCATTGTGCAGGCCGCCGAAGTCAGCAAGGGCGTGGTGGCGCGCAACGTCCTGACGATGAAGTACCACAGCGAGTCGCTCAATGCCGATCGCCTGTGCAACGTGATCCTGCCGATGGACTATCAGCAGTCGACGCGCCGGTACCCGGTGCTTTACCTGCTGCACGGCCTGGGTGACGACCATACGGCCTGGACGTTCATGACCAATGTTTCCGCCTATGCGAGCCGTTTCGGGATCATCGTGGTGATGCCGGACGTGGGCCGCAACTGGTATGTGAACAGCGCGGCCGATCCAGCGGCGAAGTATGAGGACATGATCGTCAAAGACCTGATCCCTTACATCGACAGCAACTATCGCAGCATTCCGCTGCGCCGCGCGCGGGCGGTGGCGGGGTTGTCGATGGGCGGATACGGAGCGATGTTCCTGGGCTTGAAGCACTCCGGGCGCTTCGCAGCGATTGGTGCGTTTAGCGGAGCCCTGGCGATCTCGCACAGCGCGCCCATGGCGGTTCCGGCGACGGCTACGGCGGAGGCTCGGAAGCGGACCGAGGAGATGAACGCGCTGTTCGGCGCCGCCGAATCAGAAGCCCGGAAGGAACGGGATCCGTTTGAGCTGCTGGATAAGGTTCCGGCCGGCCAGATGCCGCTGCTGTATATCGCCTGTGGCGGGCAGGATTTCCTGATCAAACAGAACCGGGATTTCGTGGACCTGCTGGCCTCCAAGAAGATTCCATATGAATACAGGGAGATCTCGCCGCGCGTGCATTCGTGGGATTTCTGGGATGACCAGATCGATGTGTTCCTGGGGATCCTGGCGCACACGCCGGGCTTCCCGATGGGACAGCCGCATCCAATGCTGCCGCAACCGATGCCGCAGAACTGAGGGGCGGTTCACTGCCCCTTCGGAACGAAGGCGAAGCTTCGGATGGCGACGTTGGCGCTCCGATTGAACCGCTGGCCGCCAAGACGGAAATCGATGATGATGCGGTCGAAGCTGTCGATGGTGGGATGCACCGGGATGGGAAAGCGCAGGACGGATTCGCCCGGTCCGGCGACTCTTTGCACGCCGAGGGACTGACGAGGAGCCTGGTGGACCTCTGAGGTTGTCAGCACGACGTCCAAGGCAACAGACTGCGGCATGGGGTCAGTGGTTTCGATGGTGACCTCCAGGGCCGAGCAGCAACGCGGGTCGACGGCAGAGGGCAGCTGCTGGTGGGCCTGCATGGTGAGGAACCCGTGATGGCCGGCGGTGAAGCTGTAGCTGACCGGTGAGTCGTGAAAGACCTTGGCACTGGCGGAGGGGCGCCGATGAGGCGGTGAGAGGATCCAGTAGAGGCCGGAGAAGGCGAGTACCGAGGGTGGGGTTGCCCGAGGCCGGGCTGATCCCACGCGGCCGTGCGGGATAGGGATGCTGAGTTTGGCGGCATTCCGGCTGTCGGCCAGAAGGATCGCTCCGGAGATGAGATCCGCATTGGATGGGCCGCCTGCCGCATCAGGCCCGCGGGCTGCCACGTTATGGCTTCTGACTGCGCGGAAAGCCGGCAGAGGGATCAGCGCGAAACAGGCCAGCACCAGGGCCAGGCTCGCCTGGAGCAGGAAGCGAAGCCACGGGCGGCTGTCTTCCTGGGGGGCCTGCGTATCCGGCGCCGAGGCAGCGATTAGCGAAGCTGCGGTACCTGTCAGAATCGCGGCAGCCAGAAAGTAGCCTCCAACGGAGCAGGCCGCGGAGAATTCCAGGATGGCCGCCGCCGCGACGGCGTAAGCCAGTTCACGGGTGAGTTGGCTGGGATAGCGCGCGGTGAACAGGATGGCTGGTTCGTCATCCCCGGCGGCTCCCGGTTCCGCGATGAGCCGCGCGGAGCCGCGCAACAGGCGGCCCGCAGCCAGGCCGCAGAAAAATGCCACCGGCAGCGCCAGCAGCGAGTTCTGCGCGGCGATCGCCGCGATGGGGGCGAACCATGCGCCGATGGCCGCGGATCTCCAAGCGAGGGCAGAGGCCTGCTCATCGGAACAGGCGGTGAAGTAGGGGAGGGTGAGCCTTGCTACGAGGGCGGTGGCGCCCGCCGCGATCGCCACGGCGAAGAGTGCCTTCCAGATGGTCCAGCCCGCTGGATCGGAGACGGGTTGCGGCCTGGGCGCGGTGAGGGCTGCGGCGGCGAGTCCGGCCAGCAGGCAGGCGGCGAACGGGAGCCAGGGCAGATCCCGTTCCGCCAAGTCCTCGACCGGGCGCGGACCTGCCACAACGGAAAGACTTAAAGGCATGGCGTCTCCATGTTGACCGTTGTGCATTGAGACACTGAGCGCGTTGTGCCGGTTCCCGAATTCGAGCAATTTGCCGCGCTGCTTCACGGCGAATTTACGGATGTTTTGGCGAAGTATCCGGAAATTCCACTCCTCGTGCCGGCCGCCTGAGGGCTCGGATCCGCCGTTATAATGGAGGCCGCCGTGCATCTCACCTCCTGGTTCTTCAAGACCGCGATTGCCCTGCTGGCCGCCTGCGGAGGGCTGTGGGCGGCGGGGCCGCTCGACTTTGGCATGGCGGAGTACCGGAAGGCCCTCGAGGCGCGGGGCTTGGCTCCGGAACGGAATCAGATTCTCACTGAGTTTTCAATGGTGCTGTCCGGGGACGGCTTCTCCATCACCGGGAACATCATCCGGGGCGGCAGCCAGCGAGGGCTGATGTACGGGCTGCTGGAGGCGGCGGAGCAGATCCGGCGGTTGGGGCACCTGGCTCCGGCGAAGGTCGATCCGCCGAACCAGATGCGCGGGATTCGCTGGTTTCTGCACAACGAAGAATTGGAGCGCGGCTGGTATTACGACCACGAGCACTGGCGCGCGTTCTTCGAGATGCTGGCGCGGAACCGCTACAACCGGTTCAATCTCGTCTTTGCGCACCAGACAGATTACCTGGCCCCGCCGTATCCGTTCTGGGTGGAGGTGCCGGAGTTCCCGCAGGTGCGTGCGAAGGGGGTGACGGCGGAGCAGCGGGCGAAGAACCTGGAGACGCTCAAGTTCATTGCCCAGACCGCGAATGAGTACGGCATCGATTTCACGTTGGGTGTCTGGGAGCACGATATCCAGCGCGGCATGACGCCGAGTGTGGAGGGCCTGACGCCGGAGAACATCGGGCCGTATTCGTACGCGGCGTTGAAGATGGTGCTGCAGGCATGCCCGGGGATCCGCAGTGTGCAGATGCGGACGAATGGCGAGTCTGGGATTCCGGCGGACCGGCAGGTGGCGTTCTATCGCGACTATGTGTTCAAGGCCCTGCGGGACACAGGGCGGCTGGTGCAATTGGACCTGCGCGGCTGGCTCATGCAGTCCGGGCTGATGGAGGCCGCGCTGAACGCGAAGGTGCCGCTGCGGCTGTCGTCGAAGTATTGGGCGGAGGATCTGGGGCGGCCCTATCCGCCGGCGGAGACATGGCCCAACTACTCGTTCCTGAACTTCCTGGAGAAGCCGCCGGTTTCCGAGCGGCCGCGGCTGTGGCAGTTCTACTGGGAGTTGTGGGGATTGGGTTCACACCGGCTGTTGATGTGGGGCGATCCGGAGTATGTAAAGCGCGCGGTTGCCACGTTTCCCATGAGTGGCGCGGCCGGCTTCGAGATCGATCCGCCTCTGGCGCAGAAGGGCTTCGGCAATCGTCCGGGCCAGTGGGGTGTCTTCACTGAGGCGCAGCAGGGCCGGGTGTTCTGGAAGTGGGAGTGGGAGCGCTACTGGCTGTTCTACCTGTTGTGGGGGCGGCTCAGCTACAACCCCGAAGAGTCTGAGCGGGTGTGGATGGACGAGTTCCAGCGGCGCTTCGGAGCGGCCGGGAAGGATGTCTTTGAGGCCACGCGGAACGCCAGCAAGGTGTTGAACGAGATCGTGGCGGTGCATCTCGCCGATCCGAATATGTACATCTGGCCGGAGATCAACCCCGGCGGCCTGATTGATTCGTATGCCGATGTGCGGCCCAGCGACTGGAGCTATGTCGCGTCGTTCGAGGAGAACGCACGAAACCGGTTGGAGGGACGCGGGTCCGCCAAGCATACGGCGGTGCAGACGGCGGACCATTTCCACTCGTACGCGCTGGCTACGGAGCAGGCGGTTGCACGGGCGCAGGCTGTACTGGGGGACGGTCATAAGGAATGGTCTGGTACGAAGCCGGATCTGGACGTCCTCACGCTGCTGGCGCGCTATCACGGGCGCAAGCAGATGGCGGCCGATCATCTGGTGTGGTTTGAGCATACGAATGACGAGACTGCGCTCTATGCGGCGCAAAGGGAGGTGTCCGGTGCGCTGCTGGTGTGGCTGCAATTGGTGAAACTCACTGATGGACTCTATCCCGGCGAGATGGCCTTCGGCCCCGAGGATGTGGGCCATTGGAAGGATAAGCTTGCCTACCCGCAAAACGATGTGCAGACGCTGAAAGAGCGGGTGGAACTTTGGAAGAAGTACGGGCGGGCGGATTATGGGTTCGACTTCGGTGGGCCCGTGAAGGATGCGCGCGAGAACAGCTACCGGCAGAACCGGTCGGTGGAGCAGAGCAACGTTCTGGCAGGCTTCGCAGCGGTGTCGCCGGAGACGGTTTTTGATGAGCAGCGAGGCTACGGGTGGGTACAAGCCGGGGGTCTGACGGCCAACGCCCTGCCGCTGGTGCCGTACGCGGAGGTGCGGGCTGTTGCCCGCGATCCCAGGAATCTACCCGCGAATCTGCTCTTGGGGGACTCGATTGAGGGGACGGGCGGACAGATCTTTCGGGTCAAAGTGAAGGGCGAGGAGTTTAAGGCGCTGCTGATCAAACCTGACGGTTCCGCGGACGAGAAGGTCGTCAGGGCACAGGCCGGCGTATTGGATGTGGCGATGCCGGAGGGGGCCTGGAAGTATGGCGGACTGATCCTCCAGAACGCGGCCCCGCCGCCCATCCCGCAGCGGTGGCCGAATCCGGTGGCCAAGCCCACAATCGAGCACAATGCGCCCAAGTTGATTTTTGCCGGCAAGCCCATCCAACTGCTGCTGCGGGTATACCCATTCAACAACGTGAAGACGGTGCGTCTGCACTACCGGCCGCTGAATCAGTTGGCCGTCTGGAAGGCGATGGATGCGCCGCCGCAGCACGCGCTGTTTTCACTCACGGCCGAGGACACCGACCCGCATTGGGACCTGCAGTATTACTTCGAGATTCTGAACAACGAGGGCTCCGGCTGGTTCTATCCGGACCCGGCGCAGGCCCGGCCCTATTTTGTGGCGACGGTGCAGATCGAGGTGCCCCCGCCACCGCCTCCACCGGCTGCGCCCCCGCCGAATGAAAGCGCTCCCCCTCCCGGCGGCGCCGTGAAATAATGTCCCCATGTTCAGACGCAGTCTTCTTCTCTTCGCCGGCGTCCTCGTTGCGACGCTCGGGCTGTGGGCCCAGGACGCACCCTACCTCACCCAGGAGGGATGGAAGCCCCTGTTGAACGGGACGAACCTCGAAGGGTGGCACGCCATGGATCCCACCAAGCCACACGAGTGGGTGGCGGCGCGCGGGATCCGCTTCGACCGTATGTACTCGCCGAAGGCGCTGTCCTTCGTCGGTAGCGCGGGCGACCGTATGGTGAACGGGAAGAATGGCCGCACGCAGAACTTCGTCACCGACCAGAAGTTCGGCGACATCGAACTCTACATCGAGTGGATGATCCCCAAGGGTGCGAACTCCGGTGTGTACCTGCATGGGCTGTATGAAATCCAGATTCTGGATAGCTTCGGATCGCAGGATCTGACCACTGGCGACTGCGCGGCCGTCTATCACCGCTGGATCAATAACCGGCCTGTGGGCGGCTCCGCTCCAAAGGTGAATGCCATGCTGGCGCCCGGCAACTGGCAGCGGTATCACATCTGGTTCCGCGCTCCGCGGTTCGATGCTTCCGGCAAGAAGACGGAGAATGCACGGTTCCTGCTGGTGATGTTCAACGGCGTGGAAGTGCAGCGGGATGTGGAAGTGCCGGAAGGCACGCGGGCGCATATGGAGATTCCGGAAGCGGCTACGAATCCGCTGATGCTGCAGGGCGACCATGGTCCGGTGGCCTTCCGCAACATCTACTGGCGTCCGCTGGGCGAGATCCCGGAACGCTAAACCGCATGAGTTGGATCGACATCTCCACGCCTATCCGGAGCGACATGGTCGTGTGGCCCGGCGATACGCCTGTCCGCGTCGAACAAACCATGTCCCTGGATCGGGGCGATCCGTTCAATCTGACCGTGCTCGGCATGACGGCTCACAGCGGGACGCACGTCGATGCGCCGCGCCACTTTCTTGCCGATGGCGTGAGCATGGAGCACATGCCGCTGGATCAACTGATGGGGCCGGCCGTGGTGATTGAAGTGGACGACCCGCAGGCCGTGCGGGCGCGGCACGTTCCGGATGATCTGCCGCCGGGCGCTCGGGTGATTTTCAAGACGCGGAACTCACGAGAGTACTTGACGCAGACGGGGTTTGTGGAAGAGTTCGTATACGTGTCGGAAGAGGCGGCGCTGAAGCTGGCCGCTGCCCGAGTGAGGATGGTGGGCGTGGATTACCTGTCGGTGGGCGGCTTCCAGAATGACCTGCGGGAGACCCATGTGGCGCTGCTGGGCGCCGGGATCTACGTCATCGAGGGACTGGTGCTGACACACATCGAGCCTGGTTCGTACGAACTGGTGTGTCTGCCTTTGCTGATTCCGGGCTCGGACGGATCGCCGGCCCGTGCTTTGATTCGACGATTGCCCTAGTGGGCGCTGACCTGCGGCTGTGGGGCGTTCAGCTTCACTTCGATGGTGCGCTCAGCTTCATTGACTTCGAAGGTCTGGCCGAACGTCTGGTAGCCCTTGGCGATAACCTGGATGAGGATGTTGCCCTGGGGCAGCGGCGGGATCTTCGCCACACCTTCCTGGTTGGTCTTCATCTGCCACGCAGTGTGCGTCCGCTTACCCAGCTTGACGTAGTTCCGTCCGGGCGAGAACTTCACGATCACGCTGGCGCGATCGATGGGCTTCTCGGTATAAGTCTTGACCTCGATCTTCAGCGAAGTCATGGGTGGGTCCGCCAACACAGGGAAGGCGAAGACCAGCAGGGCCATCAGAGCGAGAAAACGCGATCGCATATTCTAATTCTAAGCGATGTCGGGCAGAAGGGCTCTTCCGGCCGGATAAACGACATCGGCCGCTTTGTAGCCGCTACGAACGGCCCCTTCCATGGTGGCCGGCCAGCCGGAGCGGGTCCAGTCACCGGCCAGGACGAGATTGGGGACATTGGTGCGGGCTTCGGGCCGCAGCAGTTCCAGGCCGGGTTTGGCGGAGAAGGTGGCGCGAATCTCTTTCACGACGTGTGCTTTCACAAGCTTCGCGTTCTGCGCGGCAGGGAAGAACTCCTTTAATTCTCGGACGGCCAGATCGATCACTTCGTTTCGCGGTAAATCAGTGAGAGTGCGCGAGGCGCTCACGACCAACTGGATATAGCGCCCATCCTGCTTGTTGAACGCCCACTGGAGCGTGCGATCGAGCAGGGTGGCGTGCGGCAGATCGGTCACCGGGCGGTCGAACCACAGGTGAATGCCGGTGATGGGCGAATGCTCGAACGGCGAGTAATCGATGCTGAGCGGAGTTGCCAGCAGGGCCAGACGCTCAAAAGGCAGGGCGGAGATGTAGTGATCGGCCGTGAAGCGCTCGTCGCCGGAGTAGGCCGCCTTGACGAGGCCATCCTCGAATTCGATACGGGTGACTGGGGTGCGGAACCGGATGTTGACCCCAGGGATGCGTTTCCAGGCCTCCTGCGAGTAGAGTTCACCCAGCGGAACGGCGGGGACGCCCATCTGATACGAGTTGGACGAGGCGAGAAAGCCGAGATAGAAGACCTGGAAGCCATGGGAAGCGGCCATGCGGTCGAGTTCCTCGTTGATGGAACTGACGAGGATCTGGCGCCAGAAACGCTCAATGGCCTGGGCGGGCTGGTGCTTTTCCTTGAGCCAGTCGAGCATGGTGATGGCGTCAAGATCCTTGCGGGTATGCCACTCGCTCTGGATGGCGAGCAGGGCACGGCCGACGGCGATTTTGTCGGAAAGCGACAGGAAGTGAAGGGTTGCGAACGAGCCGGTGAAGTGCAGCGGCTTGGGCAGGATGCCGGCCTTCATCGTGGAGGTGCGCCCGCCGGGCTCGATGAAGAAGAATTCCTTATGGAAGTGAATGCTCTGCTCGACGCCGAGCCGCTGATAGAAATCGAGCAGGTTGACGCAGCAGCGCAGCAGAATGTGCTGGCAGTTGTCGATCACCTCGCCGGATTCGTCGGCGGGCAGAGGATAGGACGTAGCGCGACCACCCAGGAAATGGCGTGCTTCGAGGACCGTGACCTGATGGCCGGATTGGCCGAGGGCCGCGGCAGCAGAAAGCCCGGCGAGACCGCCGCCGAGCACGAGAACATTTGGCATCTTCAGGACATGACGGGGAGGCGGGAGCGCTTACCACCGCCACCGTTGGAATCCCAGTTCATGGCCAACCAGGCGCAAATGAAGAGGAAGAGAATGTAGATGGCGTCGGATAGGTCCATGGTTTTTCCAGTATTCAGTCTTCTGCCTTAGGGCGCAATGGCACCCTAGTTCCAGTACCCAGTGATCCAACCTAGAGTTACGCCCTCCACGCAGCCTAGTACGGGGAATGCAGCCAGCGCGGTTGCCAGCCGTTTGCCCCAACTCCAGCGTCGTGGAAAGATGCCCAGCACCAGCTGAGCCACAACGACCACACCAAATAAGATGCCGTGGCCGGCCTGTCCGATGCTGCACCAGGGACAGTGTTTGCCGGTGAGGCTGTGCACATTGCAATGGGCATCCCGGGCACCCCACATATGATCGCAGCCGCAGCGGAAAATCAGGCTGCACAGATCCATATAAAGCGCACAGGTCACGGCCGCGGCCGTGCATCCCACAATAATTCCGATCAACAACTGCCGGTACATCGTCAGTGGGCTACTTTGGCGCGCCCGTAAATTTTGACCATGTTCCGGATCATCTGCAGGCCATGCTCACCGTCTGTGGAGAGCAGGCTCTCGGGATGAAACTGTACCGCTTCCACGGGCAGGTCGCGATGGCGAACGCCCATGATGATGCCGTCTTCGCTTTCGGCGGTGATCTCCAGGCACGCAGGCAGTTTGTCGCGCAGTGCGTAGAGCGAGTGGTAGCGGCCGACTTTGACCTTCGGCGGAAGTCCTTCGAAGACACCGAGATTGCGGTGCTCCACCCACGACGGTTTGCCGTGCATGGGGTAAGGCAGCACGCCCAGTTCGCCGCCCCAGGCTTCCACAATACCCTGCAGGCCCAGGCAGACCCCGAATACGGGGATACCGAGCGCGGCGGCGTGGCGGGCGGTCTGCGGCACGTTGAAGTCGTTCGGGCGGCCAGGCCCGGGGGAGATCATGACAATGTCCGGTTTGATCTCGGCGATCAGCGAGAGCGGGAAGCCGCTGCGGTAGGTGACCACCTCGGCTCCGGTCTGGCGCGCGTAGTTGGCCAGGGTCTGGATAAAACAGTCGTCGTTATCGACCAGGAGCAGCTTGATGCCGCGGCCGTAGTTTTCCGTTTCCACGCTGGCGGCAGCGGCTTTGGGCTTCACCTGCAGGGAGCGGAAGAAGCCCGTGGCCTTCAGCCGGGTCTCCTGCTCTTCGGCTTCGGGGATGGAGTCGTAGAGAAGGGTGGCGCCTACGGGATAGCGGGCCAGGCCGTTCTTAAGGTGAACGGTACGGATGAGGATGCCGGTGTTCATGTCGCCGTTCAACGACAACATACCCACCGCGCCGCCATACCAGCCGCGCGCATTCTTTTCCAGATTCTCAATGGCCTGGGCGGCCGCCTTCTTGGGTGCGCCGATCATGGTGACTGCCCACATGTGAGATAGGAAGGCGTCGAGCGAATCGAACCCTTCGGCCAGCGTGCCTTCGACGTGATCGACTGTGTGAAACAGGCCGGCGTAGCGCTCGATCAGGCGGCGGCCGATGACTTTGACTGAGCCCGGCTCGCAGACGCGCGACTTGTCGTTGCGGTCGACGTCGGTACACATCGTCAGCTCTGACTCTTCCTTGGGTGAGTTGAGCAGATCGCGGATCAGATCGTGGTCGCGCAGCGGATCGCCCGTGCGGCGGGCCGTGCCGGAGATAGGGCAGGTCTCCACCCGGCGGCCTTCCACGCGGACGAACATCTCGGGGCTGGCGCCGATGAGTTGCTCGTCTCCGAACTGGAGCAGGAATTCGTAGGGGCTGGGGCTGGTGGTCTGAATGCGTTGGAATAATTCAGACGGGCTGCCTTCAAAGCCGGCGGAGAATGTCTGGCGAAGAACGACCTCATAAAAGTCGCCCTGCTTCATGCCGCCGCGTACGGTTTCGACCTTGGCGGCGTACTCTTCGGGTGCATGGTCGGAGATGATCTCCAGTGGAGCGCTGGCGGCGACGGGCGGGATCTCTTCGGCGGTGCGCGAAAGGCCGAGCGTCGAGATGGATTCGAAGTCGAAGTCGTACTGATAGCGCTCAATGACTTCGCGCTTGCGGTCCATGAAGCAGATGTCGTCGCAGAAGTAGAGGTGCAGGTCCTTGTGGCCGTTGCGCGGCAGCTTCAATTCGATGGGATCGAACTGAAACAGCAGGTCGTAGCCAAAAGCACCGACCAGCGAAAGCCGGGTGTCCTTGGGATTGCGGAATTCATCCACCAGGGCGCGCAGGACTGAGAAGCAGGAGGGCTGCTTGCTGCGCTCCTCTTCCGGAAAGAGGGCAGGCAGCGGCTTGAGGCGGCCCTGCAGCAGGCCGGCGGACAGGCCAAACGACTCCCAGTGCGGATGATCCTTGAGGGCGGCATACAGCATCTCGGCCAGCATCTGGCCGCGTGTGTTCAGCGGACGGAATTGGATCTCACGGCCGCGGCCGGTGATTTCGAGGGGCGGGCAGAGGCTGGCGATGTCCCATCGGGCATAACGCTCCGGGTATTCATAACCCGAGGACAGATAGATGCCACGGTGGTGATCCAGTTCGCGCAGCAGATGGTCGAGGCCGCGCTTGAACGGAAGCCGTGACACCGTACGGGACACGTCAATCCCGCTCTTAGAGGTGTAACGAAGCGTTCGCATGGGAGGGCTGTTCTTCTAGGTTAACATTGCAGAGATGCGACTCCTCTGCCTCCTACTCCTGGGACTCGTGCCTTTGACTGGCCAACCGGCGGCAAAAACACGTATTTCGGCCGCCGATCTTCTCAGGATCCGGCAGGTGGCAGCGGTGGATGTGGCGTCCAACGGGGCGTTCGCCGTGTATGGTGTTCGCTCGATGTTTGCCGATGCAGGCAAGGAAGGTGAGGTCGAGTACGGATACCGGACTCACCTCTGGCGGGTCGACCTCAACGACCCGGCCGCGCAACCGATCCAACTGACGTTCGGGAACCGGAATGATTCTTCGCCGCAGTTGAGTTCCGATGGGAAGTGGCTGGCATTCCTGCGGACTGACAATGCGGCGGGCGGAGACACGAAGAGCAAGCCGAAGCCGCAAGTCTTTCTATTGAGGATGGATGCGCCCGGCGAGCCGCAGCCAGTGACCAGCCTGGAGCAGGGTGCCGGAAGTGTAGTTTGGCGTCCGGACGGACAGGCCCTGCTGGTAAGCAGCGCGATTCCGCTCTCGAAGCTCGATGGCGTCCCCCCCTACTCCCTGGAACGGCCGGGGCGTGAGTACGAAGCGTATACAAAGGAGCAACTGGAGGCGGCGCGTCCGGATGGCGATCTGGCGCAGATCCGGGCCTGGCTCTACAAGAACGGGCAGAAGGACAATCCGACTGTCATCAGCCGGATGAATTTCCTGGGCGAACAGGGCTTGGCGCCCGAGATGACCATTTCGCAACTGTTTGTGGTCGATCTGGCGGCGCAGAACAAAGTTACGCAGATCACAAAGGGATTCCTGCCGCACAACAATCCGCAGTGGTCTCCAGACGGGCGGCTGATTGCGTACGGCTCGTTTGCGGAAGCCAAGCAGCATCCGGACCGCCTGCGTCGGGGCGCAGTACGGCTTATGGACGCGGCGGGTAACGGCGACCACGCGATTCTGGACGACGAGAAACACAACTGGCAACTGGCCCGGTTTACGCCGGATGGACGGCAGTTGCTGGTGACGGTTTCCGATCCCGCCGACCTTGTTTACTCGCAGCCGAAGCTGGCGCTGACGAACCTGGAAGGCCAGGAGCTGAAGCTGTTGAATGAGCAGTGGGACGCCACGCCACAGGGCATCACCTACAACTCGGATGGCTCCATTCTGTTTACCAGTGGATGGCACGGCGGTTTTCCGCTCCTGCGGATTCGGGACGGGCATCTGCAGATGCTCATCGAGTCCCCCAACGGGGTGCAGCTCTTCGCATGCGGCGGGGGCAAGATCGTCTACGCCCTGACGAGCGCGGAGAACCCGAACGAGCTCTATCTCAGGGAGCCGGGCGGCAAGGCCAGGCGGCTGACGGACTTACATGAGAGTTGGCTGGCCGGCAAGATTGTTGTGAAGCCGGTGGAGAAGTGGCTGACCCGGCCGGATGGGCGCAGGGTGCAGTATTGGGTCATGAATCCGGAGGGCGCGGAGCAGGGTAAACAGTATCCGTGGGTCCTCGACATGCACGGCGGGCCGTCGGCGATGTGGGGGCCGGGTGAGTTCTCGATGTGGCACGAGTTCCAGACGTTTTGCGCATGGGGCTACGGCGTGGTGTATGCGAATCCGCGAGGTTCCAGTGGGTATGGGGCGGCGTTCCTCAAAGCCAACTTCAGGAACTGGGGCGCGGGTCCGGCGGGCGAGGTACTGGCTGCTCTCGATGAGACGGTAAAGACAAATCAGTTGGTGGACAAGGATCGCCTGTTTCTGACGGGTGGTTCGTATGCGGGGTATTTGACCGCCTGGATCGTGGGCCATGACAACCGGTTCAAGGCCGCGGCCGCGCAACGTGGGGTCTATGAGCTGTCGACGTTTTATGGGGAGGGGAATGCCTACGTGCTGGTGCAGGGCGCCTTCGGCGGCTTCCCTTGGCAGCCGGAGGCCAGGAAGATTCTGGACTCGGAGTCGCCGCTGACGTATGTGAGCAAGATCCAGACTCCGTTGTTGATCCTGCATGCCAGCACGGATTACCGCACAGGTCCGACGCAGAGCCAGATGCTGTTCCGGGCGCTGGAGCAGCAGGGCAAGCCGGTGGAGTACATCCGCTATCCGGGAGAAGGCCACGAACTGACACGGTCAGGCAATCCGGGCCGTCGCATGGACCACATGCTCAGAATGGTGGAGTTCTTCGAGCGCTATTCCAGGAACGAGCGCGGCGCACCAGCGGCCACCCGGTAGCCTTCAATTTGTGGCGTGGAGTTTCTTCGAAGCTTCCACATACTTGGCCGTCTTCGAGTTCGACTCGTTCCACTTCACCGGTTCGGAGGAGTTGGCGATGCGCTCGGCCACTAGCGCGCAGGTGCGCACTTCTTTCTCCATGTTTGGATAGTTGATCTTTTCCCAATGATCGCCAGGGCGATGGTAGTCGGGGAAGATCCACGAAACGGCGACGGTGATGGCGGGGACGCCCGAGTCGGCCAGGGACTGGTTGTCGCTGCGGCCGAAGAACTCGTCGCTGTTGGTGTCGTGTTTCCAGGCTTCGATGCCCGTGGCTTTGCCTGCTTCCTTGAGAGCTTCGCCCAACGAGGTGTAGTCGAAGCCGGAGGCCGTGATTTTGCCGGTGCGGTCACCCTCGGTGTCGTCGGTGCGGCCCATGTGTTCAAAGTTCAGGTTGGCGATGGTCTTGGCCAGCGGGAAGACGGGGTGGCTGCCGTAGTAGCGGGAGCCGAACAGTCCCTTTTCCTCACCGAAGTAGGTCATGAAGACCAGCGTGCGCTTCGGCCGCGCTGCTGACCGGGCGAACGATTCGGCCAGGGCGAGCACCGTGGCCACCCCGCTGGCGTCGTCGTTGGCTCCGTTGTTGAGACGATCACCTTCTCCGCGCGGGCTGATACCGATGTGGTCGTAGTGGGCGGTGAGCAGGATGTAGGTGTCTTTCAGCGCCGGATCGCTGCCCGGCAGGGTGGCGATGATGTTCTTGAGTTTGACCGGCTGCAGAACCGGGGCGGGGACGGCGGCGTCGAGGGTAGCGCCGGCGTCTATCGAGGCGACGAACGTATTGAAGTCGGGATCGCTGGTAGTGATCATGGGCGGGCGCTGCCCCGTCGTCTCGGATGCTTCGCGCAGGCGTGTCCGGCCAAAGCCGGTGAAGCCGCCGGTGACGACGATGGCGGGCCCCAGTTCCAGGATACTTTCGCGCTTGCGAACCATGGCGCGAGAACGGGGCTGCGGCGCGATGAGGATCACCGCCTTGCCTTCGACGGCGGAGCGCTCCGGCAGCGGCGTATTCTCGTCCGTGATGGTGACTTTCACCACCGTGGCGCCCTGCACCTGGGTCGCGCCGGAACTGGAGATCATCACGTGTTCCTTATCGGACTTCCAGGTCTTCCCGCCGGACGTGAGCGTAACTTCCAGCCCTTCCGCCGGTTGTGTGACGTTCACATAAGCTGCGGTCTGGAAATACCCCTCGTCACCGGCCGGCTCGAGCCCGTAGCGGCGGAACTGCGAGGCGATGTATTCGGCGGCGACATCAAGGCCCTTCGACGGCGTGTCGCGGCCCTCCAGCGCGTCGGAAGCAAGAAAAGAGATGTGTCCCTTGAGGACGTTCGCGGTGATGGGGGCGAGCAGGGCTTCTTCGGCGGGGCTCAGCGGCTGGGCCGCGAATAAGGAGGCCGTGAGGGCCAGGACGAGCAGGTATCGCATGGGAACCCCTTCAATGTAGCATCCGGGCCTGAATCTCCTGGCGCGACTTTCGATAGCACCCGCCAGGCTCTCTCAGGCTTTGCGGCCGACCACTTCGTCGACCAATGCGTAGTAGGCTTCCAGGTCCTGCGGCCGGGTGTGGATGTGCGTCGAAATCCGCATGCGCTCGGCGCCATAGATCCAGATCTTGCGTTCGCGAGCCTTGCGGAAGAGGTCGTCGAGCTTGGCCCCGCGGAAGCCGATGGTCACCAGGGATCCGTAAAGCGACGGATCGGCGCTGCTGTAGATTTCGAGATACGGGCGCGCCGCCGCCATCTTGTAGTTGAGAATGGCGAGGTCGTGGATGCGGGCGTACACGTTCTCCGGGCCCAGTTGCTTGAGGAAGCGGAGCCCGGCCATCATGCCGACAACGATGCCCCTGTTGTTGGTGCCGACCTTCATGAACCGCGCGGCCTTGCTGCTTTTGTTGTCCCAATCGCCGGTGACAATGGTGGGCCACAGGCGGTCGAGGTTCTCTTCGCGGATATAGAGGATGCCGCTGCCCGCGGGCGCGAACATCCACTTGTGGGGACTGCCGGCGTAGAAGTCGCAGCCGAGTTCGGAGAGCTTCACCGGGATCTGGCCATTCATGTGGGCGCCGTCGACGACGGTAAGTACGCCTTTCGCGCGCGCGGCGTCGCAGATCTGACGCACGGGCATGATGGTGCCCGTGGGGCTGAGGATCCCGCTGAAGAACAGGACCTTCGTGCGCGGTCCGATGGCCGAGATCATCACATCCGCGAGCTGCGCGGAGCTTTTGGGCGGCAGGGGGATGGGTACTTCGCGGACCACGACCCCGTGGCGTTGGGCGCGGACGGCCCAACCGGCCTTGCCGCTGGGGTGCTCGAGGTCGGTCATCACCACTTCGTCGCCAGCCTTGAGATCGAGTCCGGCGGCGATCGTGCTGAGGCCTTCCGTCGCATTGTGGACGAAAGCGAGTTCGTCCTTCTTGCAGCCCAGGAACTCGGCCATCTCGGTGCGCTCGGGGTCGAGGGTTTCGTAGCCCCAACGCGGATACTCGTCGCTGATGAGGCCGGCGCCGCGCTCCAGGAACTCTTCCACTGCCTGGATAACGGGCCGTGGTGCGACGCCGAGGCTGCCGTTATTGAGGAAGGTGCGCCACTCCGGCAGGTAGAACTGTTCGTTCCGGATGCGCAGCCAGTATTGCTCCGGGTCGGAGGAGCGCAACGCGGCGTCGGGCAGCGGTTTCAGGCCGGAATCGGCGGCAGGGAGCGCAGTGAGGCCAAACAGGGAACTGGCCAGGAGGTGACGCCTGTTCATGGAATTTCAGTGTAGCGCGGTGGAACCGGCTGCCCGAGCGCTCCGATTCGCATAAGATGGCTGGCGTGACGACATCCCGCAGAGCCTTCCTCGCCGCACCATCCATGCTTGCCCTGCAGGGCCGGAAGCGGCCGAACATCCTCTTTCTGCTGACCGACGACCAGCGTTGGGACTCGCTGGGCTGCATGGGCAATCGCATCGTGCAGACCCCGAATATCGATGGTCTGTCGAGGGGCGGCGTGACCTTCGGCAAGCAGTTTGTGACGACGGCGATCTGTGTCACGTCCCGCGCCAGCATCTTCACGGGGCAGTATGCGCGGTGTCACGGCGTGGCCGACTTCAATAAGCAGTTCACCGCCGAGCAGCTGAATCGCATCTATCCAGTGGCTTTGCGTCACGCGGGGTACAGGACCGGCTTCATCGGCAAATGGGGTTTGGACAAAGCGCCCGCGCCCAGGGAGGCGTTCGATTACTGGGCCGGTTTCCTGGGGCAGGGCAAGTACTTTCCAGAGGGCGAGCCCGGTCCGCACTTGACCACCATCATGACGGGCCAAGCCCGGGAGTTCCTGCAGTCCTGCAACCAGAACGAGCCGTTTTGCCTCTCCGTGAGCTTCAAGGCGCCTCATGTGCAGGATGAGGATCCGCGCCAGTTCCTCTACGATCCGGCGGATGCAGCGCTGTATACGAACCAGCGCATGCCGGTGCCGAAGACCATGGATTCGGAGTCGATCACGAAGCTGCCGCTGTCGGTGCAACGCTCGGAAGGGCGGCGCCGTTGGGGTGTGCGGTTCTCGACGCCGGAGCTGTTCCAGCAGTCGGTGAAGGGTTACTACCGCTTGATCAGCGGAGTGGATCGTTCCGTCGGTACGATCCTGGGCGAACTGGAGAGGCTGGGCCTGCGTGAGAACACGATTGTGGTCTACACGGGCGACAACGGTTTCTACCTGGGCGAGCACGGCTTGGCCGGTAAGTGGTTCATGCACGAAGAGTCGATTCGAGTGCCGCTGATTGTGCAGGGGCCCGGGATCGCCGCGGGCCGGCGCGTCGACGCAATGTCGCTCAATGTGGACCTGGCGCCCACCATTCTGGATCTGGCCGGAGTGAAGATACCGGGCGAAATGCAGGGCCGGTCGCTGCGGCCCTGGCTGGCGGGGCAGTCTCCGGCCTGGCGTCGGGAGTGGTTCTATGAGCATCAGTTCCGGGCCGCCGGCTGGATCCCGCCAACCGACGGCATACGGACGGAGCGCTGGAAGTATACGCGCTATCCGCAGGAGTCGCCGGTGTTCGAGGAGTTGTACGACCTGAACGTGGACCCGCTGGAGGAGCACAATCTGTCGGCGGACGCGGCCCATCGCGCGATGCTGGAGTCGCTGCGGACCAGGCGCAAGGCGTGGTCGGATGCATTGGACTCGGGGCAGTTGCCCGCCGGCATGTAAGCGCAGACGCGACCTTTTTATCTGTAACTCTATATACTGCTACCGAGGACTTTTATCTGATGTCGCTGATTCGTTGTGCCGCAGTCATTCTCCTGTTGTGCTCGTCCGCCCTGGCACAGGTGACGGTCACTGAGCTCAAGGTGAACATCCCCACCTATGTGGCTGGACCGCCGGACGTGAACCCATTCTTCTATACGGGCCGTACGTATCAGGGCGCCAAGGGCCTCGTATATCCCTACCCGATGTACGACAGCCTGACGGATGTGAAACAGGACAAGAGCTACACCGAGGTCTGCCTGGAGAACGAGTATGTGAAGGTCTGCGTGCTGCCTGAGTTGGGCGGGCGCATCTTCGAGGCCGTGGACAAGACCAACGGCTACAACTTCTTCTACAAGCAGTCGGTGATCAAGCCGGCGCTCATCGGCATGTTGGGCGCTTGGATCAGCGGCGGCGTGGAATGGAACATCCCGCATCATCACCGGGCCTCGAGCTTCATGCCGGTGCTCTACAAGACCAAGGAGAACGCGGACGGCTCCAAGACCGTGTATGTCGGTGAGTTGGAATTGCGCGACCGCATGCGCTGGGCTGTCGGCCTGACGCTGCGGCCTGGCTCGAGCGTGCTGGAGGCTCAGGTCACCGCGCTGAATACGGCGCCGGTCCAGAACTCGCTGCTCTACTTCGCGAACGTCGCCGTACATACGAACGACGACTATCAGGTGATCTTCCCGCCCGCGACCCAGTTTGCCACGCAACATGCCAAGCGGGAGTTCTCGCGCTGGCCCATCGCCGATGGCGTCTACGCCGGAGTGGACTTCACCAAGGGCGTCGACGTCAGCATGTGGAAGAACCATCCCAGCGCCATCTCGATGTTCGCCTGGAATGAGGACGACGACTGGCTGGCCGGCTACGACTACGGCAAGCAGGCCGGCACCATGCATTTGGCCGATCACTACCAGGTGCCGGGCAAGAAGTTCTTCACCTGGGGCACCGGTCCGGGCGGCCGGTTGTGGGACAAGATCCTCAGCGACACGGATGGGCCGTATCTTGAACTGATGGTCGGCGGCTGGAGCGACAACCAGCCCGACTACAGCTGGCTGAAGCCGTACGAAACCAAGACGCTGAAGCAGTACTGGTATCCGTTCCGCAACATCGGTGGGGCGAAGAATGCGACGCGCGAAGCGGCTGTGAACCTGGAAGTGAAGAACGGGCAGGTGAAGGCCGGCTTCTACACGACACAGAAGTTCCCGCAGGCCAAGGCCTTGGTGATGGCGGGCGAGAAGGAGCTGTGGTCGGCGGTGAAGGACCTGGATCCGGCGAATCCGCTGATCCAGGAGTTCCCGCTGCCTGCCGGCGTGAAAGAGACCGAGCTGCGGATCGTGCTGCGCGCGAATGGGCGGGACTTGGTCTCCTATCAGCCCGTGGAGCGCAAGAAGCTGCCGATGCCCGAGCCGGTGCATCCGCCGGATACGCCGGAGAAGACGAAGTCGACCGAGGAACTGTATCTCGCAGGCCTGCGGCTGGAACAGTTCCACAGCCCGGCGCTCGAGCCGGATCCGTACTACCTGGAAGCCATCAAGCGCGATCCCAGCGACATCCGGAACCGCACCGCACTGGGCATTCTGTGCATCAAGCGCGGCCAGTTTGCCGAGGCTGAAAAGCACTTGCGCATCGCGGCGGGCCGCGTCCAGCAGAACTACACCCGGGCCAAGGATGCGGACGCCCTCTATTACCTCGGTGTCGCGCTGGAGTCCCAGGGCCGCCTCAAAGAAGCGGAGGACTGGCTGCAGCGCGCGGCGTGGGATTCCGCCTGGCGCTCGGCCGCTTACTTCCATGTGGCCCAGATCAAGGGCCGCCAGGACAAGCTGGATGAAGCCATAGCCTACCTGGATCGTTCGCTGGTGATGAACGCGACGAACACTCCGGCGCTCTGGCTGAAGGCGTTGATCCTGCTGCACCAGGGCCGGGGCGGGGAATCGGGCGAAGTGCGCAAGACCCTGCGGGCGATCGATCCCATCGACATGCGCGGCTTCTCCGACCTCAGCGAGCTCTTCACGGTGAGCCAGCAGCAGCCGTCTGAAGGGTTGGAGCTGGTGGTGTCGTGCATCAACGGCGGACTCTATCGCGAGGCAGAGATGCTGCTGGATCGCATGCCCTCGAAGTCGCCGATGGTGCATTACTACCGCGGTATGCTGACCGAGCGGCAAGGCCAGAAGGATACGGCGCTGGTCCACTACAAAAAGGGTTCGGCGCTGCCCTACGACTACGTGTTCCCGTTCCAGGTGGAAGCGATGGACGCCCTTTACGCGGCGATCAATGCGAACCCGCAGGACCCGAGGCCGCGCTACTATCTCGGCAACCTGCTGTTCGATCGTCAACCGGCCGAGGCGGTGGCGCAGTGGAAGAAGACTGTCGAACTGGATCCGTCGATGGCGATCGCCTGGCGGAATCTATCCGTGGCATATGCCCGGGAAGCCAACGGCGTGCCGCAGGCCATTAGTGGCCTGGAGAAGGCGATCTCGCTCAACGGCAGCGACTCCCTTTATCTGTTTGAGCTCGACCGCCTGTACGAGTTCTCGCAGAGCCCGGTCGCCAAGCGGCTGCAGATGCTGGAATCACACCGGCAGACGGTGGAGAAGCGCGACGACACAACCTCCCGCCTGGTGACCCTGCAGGTGCTGGCCGGCAAGTACGACGACGCCGTGGCGGTGATGCGTCAGCGGCACTTCCATCTTTGGGAAGGCGGAGCCCGCTTCAATGTGCAGGACACCTGGACCGATGCCCTGGTCCTACGCGGCCATCAGAAGATGAAGGCGAAGAACTACGCCGGTGCGCTGGAAGACTACCAGAACGCGATCAAGTATCCGGAGAACATCGAAGTGACGCGCGCCTATCGCGGTGGACGCGCCCCTGAGACGTTGTACAACGCCGGTGCGGCCCTGGCCGCGCTCGGCAAGCCAGCAGAGGCGCAGAAGGCCTGGCGTGAATCGGCCGCCGAACTGATGGGCAACGACGAGAATCCGCGTCCGACCGTGGATGGCGGCGCTGCCCTGGTCTACTACCAGGCCCTCTCGCTGCAGAAACTCGGCGAGACCGCCCGCGCCAAGGTGCTGTTCCAGTCCCTGGTGGATGCGGCCAACCGTGCCATGCAGCGCACCCCAGGCAATGAGTTCTTTGCCAAGTTCGGAGAGCAGCGGTCGCCGCGGTTGCGATCGGCGCAGGCGCACTACGTGGCCGGACTCGGACATCTGGGGCTCGGCGATAAGGTCAAGGCGAAGGCGGAGTTCCAGAAAGCAGTTGAGCTGAACGGCTACCTGCTGGAGGCTCGCGCCCGCCTGGAAGGCATGACAGAATAACCGCGAAGCGCTGGGACCCGGATGGCGGGCTCCAGTGTGATGCGCAATCAATTCCGGGAGGCGCTCATGAGTGAGAGACGAGATTTCCTGAAGGCGGCCGGCGCGGGCCTGATGATCCTCAAACCGGAGACAGCCTTCGGCTACCAGGCGAATTCCACCGTGGAAGTGGGCCTGATCGGCTGCGGCGGCCGCGGCAACTGGATCGCTCCGTTCTTTGTGGAGTACACAGGGGCTCGCGTGGTCGCGCTGGCCGACGTGGTGAAAGCGAACCTGGAGTCGACTCAGGCGAAGTTCAAGGTTGAGAATTCGCGGTCGTACTACGGGCCGGATTCCGGCAAGCAGTTGGCGGAGTCCAAGCTCGATGCGATTGTCATCGAGACGCCCACTTACTTCCACGCCGAGCAGGCGAAGTGGGGCGTCGACGCGGGCAAACACGTCTACATGGCGAAACCCATGGCTGTCGATGTGCCCGGCTGCAAGAGCGTGCTGGCCAGCGGCGACAGGGCCCGCCAGAAGAAGCTGACGTTCTATGTCGATTTCCAGACGCGCGTGCGAGAGGTGTACAAAGAAGCCGCCACTCGCATCTTCCGCGGCGACATTGGCAAGCCGGCCTTTGCGCAGGTCTACTACTATGCCAGCCGCCCGTCGAAGGACAAGGGCACGCCGGGCATGGAACCGGGCCAGCGCCGCATGTCCAATTTCTACATGGACAAGGTGCTGGGCGGCGACATCATCGTGGAGCAGAACATCCACGTGATCGACGTCGCCAACTGGTTCCTGCAAGGGCACCCCGTGAAGGCTTATGGCAGCGGCGGGCGGACCGACTGGTCGGGCACGGCGTATGACGCGGGCGACGCCTGGGATCATTTCCTCGTCCAGTTCTTCTATCCCAATGGCGTGCAGGCCGACTTCAGTTCGCATCAGTTGAATGGCGGCTACAGCGACCTCTGCGTGCGCATCGTCGGCATTGACGGCTGTGCGGATACGCACTACGGCGGCATGCTGCGCATCGCCGGCAAGAACAATTGGATGGGCGCGGAGAAGGACGACACATTCAAAGGCGGAGCCGTCGAGAACGTCAAGCTGTTCATTGCCGCCGTCAAAGCGGGCCAGCCGATCTACAACTACGAGGAATCGATCAGGAGCAACCTGACCGCCATTCTCGGCCGCACAGCCGCCTACAAGAACCGCGAAGTGACGTGGGATGAGATGATGAAATCCGAAGAGAAGTGGACGCACGATCTCAAACTTCGCTGGTAGCTTCTGGCCGCCGCTCCGCCCTGGGCATTCCTCATTGGGACGGCATCAACTGAATGGATCTGCGGCGGCAGACCTGGGCCACCTTCCTGCTGGCGGCGGTAGTGTGTGCCGGCGCCCTGGTGCTCGTGTACTGGAAACTCATCCTTTCATCGCAGTACACGTTTGCCGATTCGCCGGACATGGTGAATCAGGTGCTGCCCTGGATGGCCGTCCAGGCGCGCGAGTGGCACTCCGGGCACGTGCCGCTGTGGGATCCTTACCATTGGGCCGGGCAGTCCCTGATCGGCCAGAGCCAGCCGGGCGTTCTGCATCCGGTCACCGTGCTGGCCGCGCTGGTGCCTTTGAAGGACGGGCTGTTCGCTCTGAAGACCCTGCATTGGCAGTTCGTCTTCATCCACTTCTGGCTGCCCTGGCCGGTTACCTCCTCTGCCGCGAACTGCGCTGCAGCCTGCCCGCTTCGTTGGCAGGAGCCGCAGTCTGGACGCTAGGCGGCTACGCGGGTTCAACCGACTGGGTGCAGATGCTGAACTCGGCTTTGCCGGCTCCCCTGACGCTGCTGTTCTACTTCCGCTACACACGCACCGGGCATCTCTTCCGCAATGCAGCCTGGTCGGGCGCGATGCTCGGACTCGGCTGGCTGGGCGGCCATCATCAGGTGCCGGTCTTCATGACCCTCGTGCTAGGCGGCCTTTGGTTCTCTGAGTGCTTCCGTTCGCGCACGGGATGGCGGCGCGGCCTGGCCGCCGTGGTGTGCTGCGCGGTATTCAGCGGCCTGATTGGGGCTCCGCAGATTTTACCCGCCATGGAGTATGGCCGCCGGGCCCTGCGCTGGGTCGGCAGTGAGAACCCCGTGGAGTGGGCGCAGAAGGTCCCGTATCTCGTTCACGAGAATCATTCGCTGACGCCGCAGTCTGTCCTCGGGCTGGTCTTGCGCGACTCGTTCGCACACGTCAGCCCGTATGTCGGCGTGACGGCTCTGACCTTGGCCCTGTGGGCCGTGTGGCGGCGATGGAAACGGCAGAACGTCCGGATCCTGGCCGTGATGGCCGTGGGCGGCTTCGTCTTTGCGTTGGGGGGATTCAGCCTTGTCCACGGACTGGCGTACGCCCTGCTTCCGTTCGTCGAGAAGGCCCGCATGCCGGCCGCCGCCGTGGTCGTGAATACCCTGGCCCTGTCGGCATTGACGGCCATCGGCTGGGACGCCCTGCGTTTTCACCGCGCCCACCTCGGCAGGCTCGCGAAGAGTGTCTGTGCGCTGGGCGGGTTCATCCTGCTCTTCGTGGCCCTCGCTCAGGGCATCCGGCCGGAGCAGAGCAGCGCGTATGAGCGTCTCTCGTGGCTGGCCATGGGCTGCCTGGCTCTCAGCGCACTCGGTGCTTTGCGGCGGCGGCGTCTCATCGGCCAGGGACTCTTCCAGGGGCTGCTCGCTTTCGTGCTCATCATGGAACTCAGCGGCCATGCGAATCAGCATTTCAAACATCGCGAGCAATGGACTCTCCTCCCTTCGTTGAGCGGTATTCACGACGCGGCGCAGTTTGTGAAGAGCCGCGGAGGCGCAGGCCGGGTTCATGCCGATCCCGCCGAAGTCCCCTTCAATCTCGGCGATTGGGAAGGCATCGAGCAGACGCGCGGCTATTGCGGCATCACCTCGGATGTCTTTACTCTCTTTGGAGCGGAACGCTTCATTGACCTGCTCTCGGCTCGCTACTTCATCAGCAGAACGACGCCCAGAGGGCTCGGCGAGCCGGTGTTCACAGGCGCGGCGGGTTGGCAGGTCTTCGAGAACCCACGCGCGGTGCCGATGGTCCGGTTGGTACACGAGACGGCGCAGGCGCGAGACTCAGCTGAACTCTGGAATCTGCTGAAGTTTGGAGGTCTCGACGTCAAAAAGGTAGCTGTGACCGCAGCGCCGGTGCCACTGGGCTCCTGTGAAGGCGGCTCAGCCCGCATCGTCGAGCGGATCTCATCGCGCTGGCTCATCCAGGCCGACTCGCCCTGCCGCTCGCTCCTGGTGGTCTCACAGGAGAACGATCCCAACTGGATCGCGTCCGTCAACGGCAGGGCCGCCGGCATCCTGGCCGCATACGCGGGCCTGCAGGGCATCGTCGTCGAGGCTGGCACATCCCAGGTCGAATTGAACTACCGGCCCAGGGCCGTCTACCGCGGCCCGGCCCTTTTTGCGCTGGGCGCTATTTTGCTAGCCGCACTCGCAGTAGGAACCAGGCCGTCCCGCAGAGGCCAATCGCGCCTCCGGTGAGAAAGGTCCATTCGGGGCCGACGTGTCTCCACAGCCAGACCGCCGCCAGTGGGGCAGGGCAGAAGAAAAGCGATCGCAGCCCCCAGTAGAGACCCACGGCGCGTGCCCGGATGCGCGGCGGCATTCCAGCCGTGATGGCTGCCTTCCGGGCCGGTTCTCCAATCTCGCGCAAACCGTTCAGGACGAACGTAATGCAGAGTGCTGTCATGATCGGCAGCCCGGTCTTCGGCAGCAGCGTCAACGAGAACGGGAACAGCGTGAACAGGACAAACGTGATTCCAATGAACGGCTTCATGCTGGAAGAGCGGTCGGCCAGCTTGCCGACAGGAATGTAGGTAAGTAGTGAGGTGAAGGCGGTCAGCGAGGCCAGCAGGCCGTACTCGGCCGGAGTGCGGCCCAACACCGCCACCACATACAGGGCGGCGAAATCTCGTACGAACCAGTCGCCCCAGCGAAGAAAGATCTCGGCCGTCAGCAGGCGCTTCAGGTCCGGCGGGATGGAGGCGAGCACCTGGCGGGCCGGCATGGGATCGGGCTCCGGCATCGGCTTCATGCGGCCCAGCAGGGTGATCTGTGCGATCACCGATGCGGCCAGTACGCCCACCGCCAGCCAGAGATTCGCCCAGTACCCGATCGCAAAGACCACGCCACCGATCAGCGGACCGATAATCTTAGGGATCCGCTTCTGGATGCTCTGCACGGAGAAGGCGATGTTCCGGCGGTTGGCCGCGACTTCGCTGCCCACCACCTCGAACGTTGCGGGGACCGACAGCGGATCCCAACTGGTCAACAGCAGCGCTCCGATCACGATGGCCCATGGCTGGTGCAGCGACAGCAGCAAAGTGAACCCCACCGTCATCGGCACGGCGGAGATCGCCAGCGCCACGCGCGGACCCAGGCGGTGCGCGAAGGTCCCGCCCAGGAAGTAGCCCAGCCCCTCCACGAGATTCTCCAGGAAGGAGTAGATGCCCATGTAGCCGACGGCCTTCGCCAGGTCGCCGGTCTTCACGTTGAGGTAGATGGAAAGGAAGTTCCGCCAGATCTCCTCTGAGAGACCGAGCCCGCCCACGACGACGAGCACGCCAAGAGCGGCGCGATTAATCCCCAGCCAGTCCGCCAGGCGGCGCATGGACATATCCTATTGGAACGCAGCCAGCGGCATTCCGGGTTCAGGCTAGAACAAGCGGCGCAGCCAGGCGCGGGCCAGCACCGTCATTTTCTCTGAGGTCGACAGTCGGATCTTGCCAGGCATCACGTCGTAGCCGCGCTGCTGGATGCGGTTCAGCAGTTGCGAGTAGATCTCGATGAGCGCCCACAGCGCCGGCTGGCTGTCTTCCCGCATCATCGCGATCAACGGCCTTGACTCCGCGTAGTAGCGCTGCGCCCGTGCCCCTTCGAACTCCAGCAGTTGGCGGATCTCCGGAGTCGTCACGGGGCCAGCCAGTGCTTCGGGCGTCACCCCGAAGCGCGCCAGGTCCTCGGACGGCAGGTACACCCGCTGGTTGACCGCGTCCTCGCGGACGTCGCGGATGATGTTCGTAAGCTGGAACGCGATGCCGCACTTCTCCGCCAGCGCCAGCGCGCGCGGATCGTCGAACCCGAAAATGTGAATCGTGGTCAAACCCACCACCGAGGCCACGAGGTAGCAGTAGCGGTAGAGCTCGTCGAATGTCTCCACCTTGCGCGGCTCCAGGTCGCTGGAGACGCCGTCGATCATCTCGTGGAAATACTGGGCAGGGACGCGATACTTGCGGACCACATCCTGAAAAGCGGGCCAGACAGGATGATCGGCGGGCGGACCGGTGAGCGTCTGCACCATCTGCGCGCGCCAGCCGGCGATGTTCGACAGGCTCGCTCCGGCTTCATCACTGAGGTCGTCGCATTCGCGCATGAAGGCGTAAATGGCGCACATGGCGAGCCGCTTCTCTTCCGGCAGGACGAGGAACGAGTAGTAGAAGTTCTTGGCCCGTGCGCGAGCGACTGCGACGCAATGGGCATAGGACGCGGCCAGACGGCTCATGCGGCTTTCGACACGGCCGCGCGCAGCAGGCTGCGCAGCAGCAGCACCACCCGCTCTGGCTTCGAAACCACGGGCCGTCCTTTCAATACGTCGTAGTCTTGCGCCCGGATCTTGTCCAGTACCTTCATCCCGCCGCGGCTGAAGAGGTCGATGTCCAGCGCCAGGCGGCGGTCCAGCTTGCCCACCAGCGGCAGGCCGGTCTCAAACAGCTGCTGCGCGTAGTCCACCGCTTCCACCATCACTTTGCGGAAGGCCGGGGTGTTCCTGTGCGCGAACAACTCCTCCTCTGTGTAGCCGTGCTTGCGGAACAGGTCCAGCGGCAGGTAGACGCGATCCTTCTTGAGGTCCACCGTGACGTCCTGCCAGAAGTTGGCTAGCTGCAGGGCGGAGCAGGTGGCATCCGAGAGGCGGAACCGCTCTTCGTCCCGATAACCGCACAACATCAGCACCAGGCGGCCCACGGGATTCGCGGAGTTGACGCAGTAGTCCATGACCCCGGCCCAGTCGTCGTAGCGGGTGACTGTCTGGTCCTGGATGAACGCTGTAAGTAGATTGTCGAACGGGTCGATGGGTAGTTCGTGCCGCTCGATGGTCAAAGCAAGCGCGACGAATACAGGATGGGTAGGTTTGACGCCTTCGTACAGGCCGCGCAACTCGCCGCGCCACCAATTGAGCAGGCGCAGGCTCTCCTGTGTGTCGCCAATCTCATCGCCCAGGTCGTCTGACCAGCGGCAGAACGAGTACACGTTGTAGAAATCCTGGTGCAGGTGCTTGGGCAGCAGGAAGCTCACCACGTTGAAGTTCTCGTAGTGGTGGGTCGCCAGCCAGTGTGTATACGACAAAGCCTGGTCGGTGGACCAGGCTTTTGTCATGGCTTCCTGCGATTTCAGAAACTCTACGGGTTGCAGTTGCACGCTGATCGCAACAGCCTTAGGGAATGATCGCCGTCTTCATGTGGCCGTTGTGGCTCATCAGGTGGCGCATCACTTCGAGCAGGTTGGTGAGCGGCTCTTCCCGGTTGACGAAATCACGGGCGGTGATGTCGCCGCGGCTGACGATGTCGAGAGCTTTGCGGATGTAGGAAGGCGTGTGGTGGAAACTGGCCACGCACTTGATTTCGCTATAGTGCAGGACCTGCGTCTCGAGCATAATGCGCGTATCGCTGGGACAGCCGCCGAAGAACTGGGCGGTGCCTCCACGGCGCAGCAGGCGGACGGCGAGTTCCCAGGTTTCCGGGTTGCCCACCGCTTCGATGACGACATCGGCGCCATAGCCGCCGGTGAGCCCGCGCACCTGGCGCATGACATCCTCGGCGTCGGTATTGAGCAGGGCATCGTGCGCGCCCATGCGGAGGGCGCGATCGAGTTGGGAAGTGCGGCGGCCCAGGGCAATCACCCTGGCGCCGTAGACTTTTGCGAGGCGGACGAACATCAGTCCGATCGGACCCTGTCCAATCACCACGACGTTGTCGCCGGGGCGCACATGGGTCTCTTCCAGTCCCTTTAAGACGCAAGCCAGCGGCTCGATCAGTGCGGCATCGGGGTAACCCAGATGACCGGGAATCTCGTAGAGGTTCCGCTGGACGATACGGGCGGGAATACGAATGAACTCCGCGTAGGCCCCGTTGTTGAACAACAGGTCCTCGCAGAGATTCTCCAGACCTTTGCGGCAATAGAAACAGTTCAGGCAGGGCGCTGAGTTAGCTGCCACGACGCGCTGACCCGCGTGGAAGCCTTCCACATGCTCGCCTACGGCGACGATGTCGCCCGCCAACTCATGTCCGAACAGGGCCGGCGGGACGATCATTTTTGCGTGATACCCGCGACGGAAAACCTTCACGTCGGTACCGCACGTGAGTGCGGCCCGCACGCGCACGAGCACGTCGCCTTTTTCAATTTGAGGCACGGACACCTGTTCTACGCGCACCTGTTCACGCCCGTAGAGCACGGCGGCCATCATCTGCTTGTTCACTTAAGACAACCTCTGTGGCTGAACCATTATTTTCAACGATTTGCCGTCCGGATGCAACGCCAGGACAATGCCTTCCCGGATCTCAGAGAGCGGAAGTCTGTGAGAAACCAAATCTTCCACTGGCAAATCCCCGCTAAATACCAATCGTGCGGACTCGGCCTGAAGATCGACCGAAGCGCTGTAACACCCTAACAGCGTCCGCTCCAACTTGCAGATGTCAGCGCCGGAGAGTTCGATTCTTTCCGTGTCACTGGTCTGCGCAAACAGCAAGATTTTGCCTCCAGGACGCGATGAGGCTATCGCCTGATCGACAATCCCTTTGGCCGAGGCGGCGACGAATACCTGGTCCACGCCGCGACCCTCCGTCAATGCCTTACATAACCGCGCAACATCCTCCGTGCGCGGATCCCACGATTCAGACGCCCCGAACTTGCGGGACAGCGCCAGACGTTCTGGAATCGCGTCCGTTGCCAGTACGGTGGCCCCAGTCCGCTTCACCAGCATGGTAAACAATAGCCCAATCGGCCCCTGGCCCTGAACCAGCACCACATCCCCGGGTTGCGGATTCATCTCCACGACCGCCTTCAGGCAGGTATTCACGGGCTCAACGAAACTTGCGACCTCGAACGACACACCCTCAGGGATCAATTCGACCCCGTCGCGAACAATCCAATCCATCACCCGGATGTACTGGGAGAATCCGCCGCCGGCAGGCTCAAACCCGGCCGTAATGCCGACCCTCTTGTAAGTTTCGCACTGTGCGTACAGTTTCTTCGAGCAATAAAAACATTTCTTACAAGGAATGTGGTGGAAAGCGATTACGCGATCGCCTGTACGGTACTTGGTAACACCTTCACCCACCTGTACAACTACACCAGCGGACTCATGCCCGTAGATCCGCGGCGGCGGCAGCAGGTCATGCTCCACCTTCTTCAAATCCGTGTGGCAGATGCCACAGGCCTCCACTCGAACCAGAATCTCTCCAGGTCCGATCTGAGGCACGGGTACGGGCTCCACACTAATGTGGCCCTGGCCGGTATAAACGGCGGCCATCATCGTGCCGTTGGGAGAACCGTTCACTTTAGAATCGGCAGTCGGCAAGGAAATCCCCCAAATTCGTGGAAGCGCGGCGGCAGTGGGCGTCCAGGCGGATCAGCCCGGCGAAACAGGCGGGCCGCATTAGTGCGGCGGCCACGATGCGTCCGCGCGAAAAGCGACCATCCGGGTCGCGGTACAAGTTGAAATCGAGTGGCATCTCATCGCGGGCTGTATCACTTACGACGCGGATGCAATAAAACGGAGTTTCCGATCTTTCCGCCCGATCTGCAACAGCGGCGGCTTCCATCTCGACAACGGAAGATCCTTCCGCCCATAAGGCGGCTTTCTCGGCGGCTGTCACCGCCACCCGGTCCACCGACAGCAGTCGGCCCTGTGCATGCGGCGCATCCACATTCGTCGGATTCGAATCGAACTGGCGGCCCTGGTCCCTGGCGTCCACGCTGGAGGCGACAAAAACCTGGCACGCATCCAACGCGGGGTCCAAAGCCCCGCAGAATCCTGTACTGATGAACGCCCGAGGCTCGCACTGCCGGGCGGCCAGTTCCGCCGCTTCTCCGGCCAGCCTGGGACCTGGGCCATTGGCCGAGAGGATCCACGACGCACCGCCGATCTCGGCTCGCCTGGCAAACTGCACCGGCCAGTCGAGTTCCGACAACGAGGACGCGTGCCTGAGCAGCCCTTCAAACTCGCGGGCTTCGGCGGCGATCGCCACAATTGGATTGCCGTCAACAGTAGCCATTTGCCTCAAACCAGGTCACAGCCTTGCGCAGAGCCAGATCGGCGCCCGAGGGACGGAACCCCAACTCCCGCTCTGCCTTGGCGCAACTCACCCACATTCTCTTTCGGGCCATCCGGACAGCGTCCAGTGGAACGCGCGGAGCCACCCCGCTGATATTCGCCCAAGCCGTTGAAAACGCGCCGGCCACCAGGGCAACCACCCACGGAATTCTCGTCTTGGGCGCGGTCTTGCCGCTGATGGCCGCCAGCTTGCCCAGGATCTGCTCCAGCGTCAGGTTCTCGCTGCCAAGGATGTACCGTTCTCCGGACTTGCCTCGTTCGCACGCCAGCCAATGTCCTTCGGCAGTCTCCCGCGCGTCGACGATGTTCAAACCCGTATCCACAAACGCGGGGATTCGTCCGGCCAGGAAATCCACAATCGTCTGCCCGGTCGGCGTCGGTTTCACGTCGTGATCGCCAACGGGCGCGGTGGGATTCACAATGACCACCGGGAAGCCTTCCTGCGCGAACCGCAGGGCTTCCTGTTCAGCCAGGAATTTCGACCGCTTGTAGTGCCCGGTCATGTCTTCCAGGGTCACGGGTGTTGTCTCGTTGCCCAACCCGCCCGGAACAAAGCCAATGCAGCCCACCGTACTGGTGTAGACGACGCGCTCGACGCCCGCTTTCCGGGCCGCGCCCAGCAGATTCCTCGTCCCGGATACGTTGGAGTCGTACATCTCCTGCGGATTCTTTACCCACAACCGGTAATCCGCAGCCACATGGAACACCAGGCTGCAGCCGTTGACAGCCCTGCGCAGCGAATCCGCGTCGCGCAGGTCACCCGGCACGATTTCGACGTCCAACCCCCGCAGATTCTCCGGTTTACGAGCCATCGCACGCACGGGAATGCCTCGCTCGACCAGCCCGTTTGCCACGTGCCAGCCGAGAAACCCCGAAGCGCCAGTCACTAACGCCGGCTTCAAGCTTTCGCCTCGCTAAGATCAGACCCCATTGGCTACCGCGGCGCCTTCCTTGCGCCGCCGCGCGGCCGGGACGCAGTCACCTTCATGGGTGTCCGGCGCCTCTTCCGCCTTTTATTTTCATATATTCCGCTAACGCCAGAGCCGGGAACGAATGACGGTAAAGATGATAGGTGAGGTAGAAGACCCGCGGAAAACCCGTTCCCGTCGCCAGATCCTCGTCCCACCCTCCGTCCGGGCGCTGGTTCCGAACCAGGAAATCGATGCCCAGGTGAACACTCTCGCTTGTCGTATCACCGCCCGCCAGCAAGCCGAGCACGGCCCACGCCGTTTGGGAAGCGGTACTCTCCGCCCCCACAAACGTGTTCCGGGCGTAGCTCTCACAGCTCTCACCCCAGCCGCCGTCGGCATTTTGAACGGAACGAAGCCACTCACCGGCGCGCAAGACTTCCGCCTCGCGCTCGTCGTAGCCAGCCGCCCGCAGCCCACGCAGGGCCAGGAACGTACCGTAAATGTAGTCGACACCCCAGCGGCCATACCAACTGCCGTCTGGTTCCTGCGATTTCCGCAGATACTGCACGCCGCGGCGCACCGCCGGCGAATCCTGGCTCACGCCCCACAAACACAGCGCTTCCAGTACCCGCCCGGTGATATCCGGGCAGGTCGGATCCAGCATCGCGTTGTGGTCGGCGAAGGGTACTTCGCTCAGGCTGTGTGTGTCGTTATCGACATCGAACGCGGCCCACCCGCCGTCCTTGCTCTGCATCGCCAGCAGCCAGTCAATGGCCCGGCCCGCCGCCGCATCAAACTCACCTTGCCGGCTCGATCTCGTGTGCCAGAGGGCCAGCAAAACCATGGCAGTATCGTCGATGTCGGGGTAAAACTCGTTCGCGAACTCGAAATACCAGCCGGACGGCTGCGTGTCCGGCCGCTTGACGCTCCAGTCGCCCTTCTGGCGGACTTCCTTCGACAACAGCCAGTCGCCGCACTGCTTCATCCGGTCGTCCGGCGCAAAACCCCCTACTCCCAAGGAGTAAGCGGCGATGGCCGTATCCCAAACCGGTGAAAAACAGGGCTGGAAGAAGAATCGTTTGCCGTCGTCCACCAACAGGGCGTCAAACTGCTTCTGCGCCTCAACCCGTTCCGGCGAATCTGCTGTGTATCCAAGCGAGTCCAACGCCATGATGGCGTACTGCATGCTTGGATAGATGGCGGCGAGGCCCTCCGAGTGACGGAAACGTTCTAAAATCCAGTCCTTCGCCTTACCAATCGCCTTCGCCCGGATGCTGCCCGGAGCTTGACGCTCCCAAACCTTCACCAGTTTGTCCGCCATCAGGAAGCCGTTCTTCCAGGAGAAGAACGAGTCGGCCTTGTGGAAGGTGATGTCCGCACCCGGTTTGAACAACTCGCTCAGGTCGAACCCGTCCGGCACCGGCCGCGGCTTGCCCAGCGTGTTGGCCTGCACAATGGACAGGGGCACGACAATAGCCCTGGTCCAGGAGGACATTTCGTACAGCAGATTGGCCGGCAGCAGCATGATCTCCGGCGGAACGCTGGGTACATGCTGGCGCGGGAACAATCCGAACAGCGCCATGTTGATCTTGACGTAGCTGTTGGCGGCCTGGATTCCGCCCAGGCTCAGGATTCGCTCCCGCAGGCGCGACATCCGGGTGTCGTCCACCCCTAGTCCCGCCAGCTTCAGTGCGAAATACGCCTTCACGCTGGCGCTGCATTCCGAGGGGCCCTTGGCGAAAATCGCGAATCCGCCGTCTGCGTTCTGCCGGGCGAGGATCGACGCGACCGCGCGGTCGACTTTTGCACGGTCCGGAGGCACCCACTGCCCGTTCTTCGGAGGATGCAGCCAGAGCAGCAGCAGCAGCCAGTCCGACTCCAGTGTGGAGTCGGCCGTGAGGTCGCCCCACCAGTAGCCGGCTGGATCCTGTCGGGAGAGCAGGTATTCAGAGGCGCTCCGCGCGGCTTTCGCCGAGGCGGTGAGTAATGCGTCCTCTACCTGCAATCCTGGGCTCATATCGTGGCCGGCGCCGCCGTGGAAGTGGTGATCGTGGTCAGTTTGACCATTCCCCCCTGCAGTTCATGCGGCAGTTGGAAGCGTACATCCTCGTCGACGATGTCCATCTCTTCCATCGTGCCGAAGCCGCGGTCCATGAGGTACTGGATCAGATCCTGAACCAGATTCTCAGGCGCTGACGCACCAGCAGTCACGGAAACCGTGTTCACACCTTGCAGCCATTCCTCTTTCAGGAACGACTTATCGTCGATCAGGTAGGCCGGGACGCCCGTTTTCCCGCAGACTTCCACCAACCGTTTCGAGTTGGAACTGTTCTGCGAACCCACCACCAGCAGCAACTGGCAAAGCGGGGCCACCGCCTTCACCGCCATCTGGCGGTTTTCAGTGGCGTAACAGATATCCTGCGACTTGGGGCCTTCCACCTTGGGGAAGCGCCGCCGCAGGATCTCGATGATTCCGCGTGTTTCGTCCAGGCTCAGCGTCGTCTGCGTGAGGAAACAAACCCGGTCGGGATTGGGGACTTGGACTGCCTCAGCGTCCGCCTCGGTCTGGATGATGAAGGTATTCTTCGGCGCCTCGCCGTAGGTGCCTTCGATCTCTTCGTGTTCCTTGTGCCCGATCAGGAGAATTCCGTAACCCTGGCGGGCGAACTTCACGGCTTCCAGATGGACCTTGGTCACTAGCGGGCAGGTGGCGTCGATCACTTCCAATTGCCGTTCCTTCGCCTCGCTACGAACCGCGGGGGACACCCCATGCGCGCTGAAGATCAAGCGGTTACCGGCCGGCACTTCGTGGAGGTCGTCCACGAAGATGGCGCCCAAACCCTTCAACTCTTCCACCACATGGCGGTTATGCACGATCTCCTTGCGTACGTAGATCGGCGCTCCATACACGTCCAAGGCGATTTTTACGACATCGATCGCTCGAACGACACCGGCGCAAAATCCCCGTGGACGCAGAAGGATAACCTTCTTCCCAGCGCTTCCGTTGTTCTGCATAAAAGAGACTTAGCTCATTATAGCAACCGATCAGGCACCCCCCGGTCGGATGCCCCTCCGTTTCGTCTCCTCTTTGCCTCTCGTTTGGACCGGCCAGGCCGCAACTATCCCGAGCGGCGCGTGTTCAACGTAGTTGCAACTCAGTCACTTCCACTTTCCGGAATTCAACCGGACCGTGATCGCCCTGTAACATTAGCGGGCCCGGTTTGTCCTCGTCAGCGTCCATGCACATGGCCGTGGGGCCAACTACGTCCTTTCGATCGATCACCTTGACCCCGTTCAGAACGACAGTCAGCTCCCGGCCGACAAGGCGAGCCGTCAGCGTCTGCCACTCACCCGGCGCCTTACTGGCGTTCGTGCTGGGTGCGATGCGGCTGTACAGCGCCCCATTGCCGTGCCAATCCGGAGCCGCCCCAAAGTTGTCGAAGATCTGGATCTCATAGCGGCCCCGCAGCGCCATGCCGCTATTCGATCCCTTCGCGTAGCGGTATTCGAGCTTGACCTCGAAATTCCAGAACTTGGCATCGCTCAGCAGATCCGACGCCTTGTCCTTGTTCTTCAGCACGCCGCCTTCGACATACCAGCCGGGTTCGGAAGCCAGCAGTTGCCGCCAGCCCGCCAGGCTCTTGCCGTCAAACAGCGCCACCGTCCGCCCGGCCTTCCAGCGGCCGTCGTCGTGCTCATTGATCACCGGAGCGCGCACACCCGTCCATGTGAGAACCGGCGACGCCTTGCCGGAAACCTCTTCCTCCCGCGTGCCATTTAGTTGCCCGCCCGCCAGTTTGGCCCGGTAGACCTGCTTCACAATGGGGCTCTTCGCGTCCCGGCTGGAGGCATGATTCTCGAAGCGGAAGCTCAGCTCACCCTTCTCGATCTTCATGTCCTGGATGACGTCCACCTGTCCGCCGGGTGCGCCGACAAAAGAGCCGTGCAGCTTGCCGGATGCCGAACCCTGGACCTCCAGCCACCACATCCGGCCGCGCGGAGTCTTGACGTGGATGTTCCAGCGGCCGTCGAAATTCGTGTCCTGAGCCGAGAGTCCCAGCATAGTGAGGAGGATGAGCAGAAGTGAGCGGGTCATCGAACGAATTATGGCAGATGTTCGATTTGCTCCAGCAAGGTAGCCAGGCGGGCCGCGTCGTCCTTGCGTCCACCGAACCGCAGCGCATTGTAGACGGCCGTGAACTCTTTCACGATCTCCGCCAGCCCCTCGCTCCTGACGCTGCGGGCGAACTCCGAGGGCGTCCACGACGGCGGTTTCTCCACCCCCCGCCGCTTCAGTTGCTTCAGCATCTCCAGGTAGATCAGAGCGGCGTCGTGCGAATCGGCCTCCCCGCGCAGCAGGCGATTGCGGCCCACCCAGCGGATGCGCCACGCCCGGATGCGCGGCCAGCAGACCGCCAGCATCACCAGGCACACAATCGCGATGAACACGCCGGCGTAGGCGCGCGGGTTAACAGATGTGGCCCCTTGTGTCGCTTTGGAGAGGCTGTGCCAAAAGGGCGATAGCCAGTCGAGACTCAGCCGGTGCCGCGACTGTTCCATGCGCAACGCCAGCGTCAACTGCCGGTCCAGATCGTAACCCAGCACCCACTCCTGCCAGAACATCTCAACGGCGTCGGACCACAGCGCGAGCTGCGAAAGCGGGCCGCCGGCCGCCAGGTTCGGGTCGGAAGGAGTCGGATCAAAGGTCGTCCAGCCTTGGCCGGGGATGAAGGCCTCCACCCAACTGTGGGCATCGGAGGCGCGGATCACACTCCATCCGCTCAGGGGGTTGTAGCTGCCGCTCTGGAAGCCCGTGGCCACCCGGGACGGCACCCAGACGGCGCGCAGCATCACAGCCATGGCCGAGGCGAAGTACTCGCAATGCCCCTGCCGGCGCTCGAACAGGAAGGTCGCCAGCGGATCCTCCACTTCGTGTTCCAGCGGCGTCAGCGAGTAGCGAAAGTTGTTCCTCAGGTACTGTTCGATCGCCCGCGCCCGCTCCGCATCCGTTTTGGCGCCCGCGGTGATCGCTTGGGCCAACGCCGTCACCCGCTTGTCGAGGGGCGGCAGGCGGAGGTGGAAATTCCGGTCGTTCTCCGGCAATCGTTCCAGCGCCGCATGGGCAGCCGCCGACAACCGCGGCCCGCCCGCCATCCGGGTGTTCAGCGGCTGCCAGCCAAAAGACGCGTGCACCACATACCGGAAGCCGTCCGGGTCGATGAACGGAACGCGGAAGCTGCCGTTTGGCATCTCCAGTACCAGTTTGGACGGCACACGCAAGTACTCCGGCGTACCCGCCACAAAGATGGAATCCCCGCCGGGCGAGTTCAGCACCACCTCGTAGGTCACCCGCTTGTAGCTCTGCTGCAGGTGCTCGTCGTCCGCCAGCTTGAGCAAACCCATCTCCGGACGCAATTCGCGTCCGGCACTGCGCGTGTTGTACCACTTCCAGTTGTTGAACTCCGACAAGGCGCTGCCGCGCCACTTCAGGCTGGGCGGGTTGTAACCGTCTTCAAACCGGACATGCATCACCACCGTACTCTGCCGGCGGATCTCACCCACCTGCCCCAGCGTCACCTCGCTGGCGAAGCCCGATACGCTTTGCCGCCCCGGCAGCAGCCGTTCCAACGCCGCCCGCGCGGTACGCGGCAGCACGAAGAACAGCGCCATGGTGACGAACAGGATGCCCGTCGTGGTCAGGCCGGTAATCCAGCCGAGCCTTTTCCCGAAGGCGCCAATCCCCAGGGTGACCAGCTTCCGGCCCTCGCGCGCTTTCAGGATCTCCGTGCTGGCGAAGGTCGCCACCGTACACAGCAGGAACAACGTGAGAAAGACGAAGAACGTGAGATTCGTGGACAGGATGGAGGCTGCCAGCAGTTCCAGAAACGCGATGATCTTCAGGAAAAAGAAGTCGCGCGGCCGGGTGGCCGTCAATACCTTCACGATGGCCACAAAGAACACCATGTGGACCGTGGCGCGCAGGAAGTCGCGGGAGATGTACAGGTAGTCGACCGGATAAAAACCGATGTAGAGCAGGGTGACCGCCGTCACCCAGCGTGAGGCCACGTTCACCTTCCACCAGCCGGCCACCAGGAAGACGCGCAGCACCAGTGCCATGCCGGCCAGCGCGGCGCTAGGCGCGTCGACAGCTCCGCCGTTCAGGCCCTGGCCCAGCAGCAGCGCGCAGTATCCGCTCAACAGCATGCCCAGCAGGGATGCTTCGAAAAACCGCCGGATCGCGCTCTCTTCGAATCCTACCGTCCGCCTCGCAGCCATTCGTTCTCCACCAGTTTGGTGAACTCCAGCAAATTCGCCATCGCCTCCGTCTCAGACGAACAGACGACAAATAGGTTGCTCTTGTGGAACGCCGTGGAGCGTTCCTCGCTGCGCCACTTCTGGCGCGCCTCGAACGCCGAAGCCTCCGTGGGCATGCCGAATACCTGCACCTGCACCCTGCGATCCAACTGCCGGTAGCTGGTCCTCACCCATTGCAGCGGCTTGAGCGGCTGCAAACTCGCGGGCACGCCGGTCACGGCCGGCGTTTCCACACCCATCCGCTTCCAGTCCGAGCCCAGTTGCAAGGGAGGCACGGGAATCAGCGGCTTATGCGGCAGGCTCGTGCAGGCGCCCAGGATCAGCGCCGCCGCGCACAGCCATAACCCTGCCGGAACTCTCATGTCCAAACCATATCATTACGCTTCTGTCCACGTGAGACTGTGCTACAACCAGAACGTGAATCTTGCCCTCTTCCACGATCTTCCTTCCTCCGCCGTCCACGCCGCACGCTTCGCCGAAGACCGGATTCTCTCCAAATTGCAGGCCATCGACGCCAAAGCCCGCCGCAAAGGCTTCGACGTCCTGGATGCCGCCCGCAGCCCGTTTGTCCGCATCGGCATGGAAACCACCCCTGACGGCAAGGTCACCAAGAACAGCCTCGGCGTTCTTCACCTGGCCTGGCTCGCCGCCCAGCACCCTGAATGGCCCGGCACCGTCCAGGCCGAACTCGACGCCATTCGCGCCGCCATCAAACAGACGCACGGCAAGCCGCTGAAGTTCCTGATCTGGGCCGGCATGGGCGGCTCGGCCGAGGACAAGTCGATGTACAACGCGGCCGGCCTGCTGGCCAAGGGCCCCAAGTGCTACGTCCTCGACTCGACCGACCCCGCCAAGTTGAAGGCGATCCTGGCCGATATCACCAAGCGATCCAAGGGCTCGCTCAAAGATGCCCTCCAGTCCTCCCTCATCGTGGGCATGGCCATGGGCATGACTTCCTACGAGCCCGTGGTCAACCTCGAAAAACTGGCCAAGCTCTACGAAAAGTACAAGCTGGACTCCCGTCCGAACTTCGTCTACATGACGCTGCCCGGCTCGCTGCTCGACCAGTTCGCCGGCCCGCGCGGCTACCGCAAGGTGGAACTCCAGCTCGATAACGGCAACAGCACCGCCGGCCGCCACAGCGCGCCTCTCACGCGCGGCAGCCTCTATCCACTCGGACTCGCCGGTGTCGATCTGCAGCAATGGATCGCCGGCACCCAGCTCGACGAGCAGCAGATCCACACGGCCTGGTCGTTGTCGTCCTTCCTGCAGCAGCAGGGAACCGAAGGCCGCGACAAAGTCACCCTCCTCCTCTCCAAATCCCTGGCCGCCGCCGCCCTGTGGACCAAGCAGAACTTCGAGGAGAGCCTCGGCAAGAGCGAGGAACTCGGCATCAAGATCATCATCGGCGAGCCCGCCCGAATGGCCGACTACCAGCCGCCGAAGGACGCCCGGCAGGACCGCGTCTTCCTCGTGGTGGAGCGCCAGGGGGAGCCCGCCTTCGAGCGCCAGAAGATGGCGCTGCTCAAGCGTGCCGGCTATCCGCTGGCCATTCTCACGATTCCGAAGGACAAGCCCCTGTCCTTCTACATGCAGACCATCCACTACGTGGTCTTCGGGCTGGCCTGGCTGCGCAAGATGAACTTCGTCACCCAGCCCAGCGTCGAACTCTACAAATCCATTACCAACCCGCTCTACCAGAACGGCCTGTTCCAGGGCGGCATCGAGAAGACGCCCGAGTGGAAGCAACTCAAGGAATCGCCCCGCCAGATCAAATGGCGCGGCGGCATCACCCTGCACTACGACCGGTTGCCCTGCGGCGTCGAACTGGCCGATCGCGATGCACCCTCCGCCTACGCCGCGCTGTTGCGGCAGCTCTCCGCCGCCCGCACCATCGAGTACGGCGAACTGACGTTCTTCGGCGATACCCGCTATTCGGCGTCCGGCATCGCCCTGCGCAAGGTGCTCGATAAAGCGGCCGCCGATCTCTTCCGAGCCCGTCTAAAGATCCCCGTCGACGTCTACGAAGGGCCGGCCATGAACCACTCCTTCCACGAGATGATCATCGGCCACGGGCGCTGCCTGTCCACCGTCCTGCTCAGCGAAAAAGCTGAAAAGATTCCTGAGGCTGGCTATACCGCCGACTATCACCGCGCCCAGTTCCTGGCCACCCAGATGGCGCTGGAGCAGCGTGCCCGCCTGGTGGTCGCTATCACGCTGAAAGACCTCGAGGCGGCATCGCTCAAGGCGCTGGCCGAGTTCTTCCGCGCGGCGGCCGTCGCGTTAAAGTAGGCCCGGGACCGCCCCCTTAGGTACCATAGAGTCCGTATGGCGAAGATTAAGCCGGCGGGCGGGAAGAAAACACCAGCCGGACCGAAGAACCCGGGCGCCGTGGGCTGCCTTATCCTCATAGGGTCGATTCTTGTCCTGGTTTGTCTCGTAATGTACTTTTCCCTAGCACGTTCTTAGCGGAAGGACCCAACTATGCGCAGTGATAAGCGGCAGCCGGACCAACTCCGGCCCGTCAAGATTCAGACGAACTACCTGATGACCGCCGAAGGTTCGGCTCTCATTGAGGTCGGCCATACCCGTGTGCTGTGCGCCGCGAGTGTCGAGGACAGCCTGCCCTCGTTCCTCCGCAACTCCGGCCGCGGTTGGGTCACAGCGGAATACGCCATGCTGCCGCGCGCCACGGCGGAGCGTACCCCGCGCGAGATCACCAAAGGCAAACAGTCCGGCCGGACCCACGAGATCCAGCGGCTCATCGGCCGCTCCCTGCGCTCCGTGGTCGACATGGAAGCCCTGGGCGAGCGCACCGTCGTCATCGATTGCGACGTCATCCAGGCCGACGGCGGTACGCGTACCGCGGCCATCACCGGCGGCTATGTCGCCCTGGCCCTCGCCGTGAAAAAGCTGCTGGAATTCGGCGTCCTCAAGCGCAACCCGCTCAAGGATCTCATCGCCGCCACCAGCGTCGGGGTCGTGAAAGGCGCCAGCCTGCTCGACCTCTGCTACGAAGAGGACTCCGCCGCCGAGGTCGACATGAACGTCGTCATGACCGGCGCCGGCGAGTTCGTCGAACTCCAGGCCACCGCGGAAAAACTGAGTTTCAAGGACGACCGCCTGCTCGAGATGATCGCCCTGGCCCGCAAAGGCCTGGCCGAGCTCTTCGAGCTGCAGAAGGCCGCCATACAAGGAAAATGATCATTCGCTGCGCAACTACTAACTCCGGGAAGGTCCGTGAATTCCACATGGCCGCCGCCCACTTCGGCTACCCGGAGATCGACATCCAACTGCTCGAGAACATGAAGTCGGTTCCACCCGCCGTCGAAGACGGGGAATCGTTTGACGAGAACGCCATCAAGAAGGCGCTCCACTACTCCAAGCACACGGACGATCTCGTCTTTGCCGACGACTCCGGCCTGGAAGTGGACGCCCTCGACTGCGCGCCCGGCGTGCTCTCCGCCCGCTACAGCCCCGAAGGCACCGACGAGGCCAATAATCGCCTGCTGATCGAGAATCTGCGCGATCAGGACGACCGCATCGCCCGCTTTGTCTGCGTCATCGCTCTGGCGCGCAAGGGCGAGCTCGTGGGCATGTTCAAGGGTGAAGTCGAAGGCATCATCCTGGACGAACCGGCCGGCCCGAACGGCTTCGGCTACGACCCCCACTTCTTTTACCCGCCCTTCAACTCCACTTTCGGAGAGGCGAGCGAAGAGAAGAAAATGTCGGTCAGCCACCGCGGCCAGGCCCTGAAGGCCATGCTCGCCTTTATTTCGAAGATGTAATCTGAGCGCGGGCTGCGGGGCTGCTCAGCACCCGCGGCCTGCGCTCCTGCAAATCACTTCTTGCCGCGCAGCTTCCACAGACTCCAGCCGATGAGAGTCTTCGCGTCGCAGATCTCGCCCTTCTCGATCATCTCGCCCATCTGCTTCCAGGTGAACCAGCCGCACTCGATGCGCTCGTCGTCCATCGGCGTCGCCGCGCCCGCCTTCAACTCCTGGGCGACGTAAATCGTCATTGCTTCGGCCACAAAACCCGGGCTGGGGTAGAACTTCGTCAGCTTCGTCCACTTCTTGGCGCGGTAGCCGGTCTCTTCAATCAGTTCCCTCTTGGCGGCCTGCAGCGGCGTCTCACCCGGATCCAGCCGGCCGGCCGAGAGCTCCCACAAATACTTCCGGGCCGGCAGCCGGTATTGCCGCACCAGCAGCACCCGCCCCTTCTCGTCCACCGGCATGATCACGGCCGAGCCGTCATGCTGCACAATGGCCCGCTTGATCTCGAATCCATCCGGATCCAGGGCGTGGTCCATCGTGACGCGGAAAATCGGAGTGTCCAGCAGCTTCTCAGATGAAATCAGTTTCATGGGCATACGTTCTATTTCCGCACTGCGGCGGCGAACTTCGCAACGCCGCGGGTGTTCATGACGTCGTCCTTCGTCAGCCAGCCGCGCCGCGCCATCTTCACGCCGTACTTCATATTCGCCAGATGCTTCGGGTGGTGGGCGTCCGTCGAGATGGTGAACTTCACGCCCAATGCCTTGGCGCGCCGCAGCAGGTTGGCCGACAGGTCCAGCCGCTCCGGACTCGCGTTGACCTCCATCCACACGCCCCGCTTCGCCGCCTCGCCCGCCACACGATCAAAGTCGTAGGTGTAGGCCTCGCGGTGCAGCAGGACCCGGCCCGTGGGATGCCCCAGGACCTTCACGGACGGGCTCTCCATGCAGCGCAGCAGCCGGTCGGTCATCTCTGGGGTTTCGATGTTCATGTAGCCATGGACGCTCGCCACCACCCAGTCCAACTCGGCTAGCGCGTCCTCGCTCAAATCCATCCGGCCGTCGCGCAGGATGTCGCACTCCAACCCGGAGAAGATGCGGATGCCGCGATCCTCTTTATTGAACTCGCGCACCTGGGCCGCGAACTGCACCGCGCGGGCCTCGTCCAACCCGTTGGCCATCGCCAGCGCCTTGGAATGGTCCGTGATGGCAATGTACTCATAACCCATCGCCTTGGCTGCCTCGGCCATCTCTTCCATGGTGGCCCGGCCGTCACTCTCGCGGGTATGCATGTGCAGGTCGCCCCGCAGGTCTTCCAGTTCGATCAACTCGGGCAACTGCCGCTTTTCGGCCGCCTCGATCTCGCCCTGGTTCTCCCGCATCTCGGGCGGGATCCAGGCCAATCCCAGCGCCTCGTAGATCTCTTCTTCGGTCGCGCCGGCCACCCGCGTCTCGTCGCTCACCTTGAACAGCCCGTACTCGTTCAGCGTCAGGCCCATCTTCTGGGCCCGTTGCCGCAGCGCGACATTGTGTTCCTTGTTGCCCGTGAAATACTGCAGCGCCGCGCCGTAGCTCTCCGCCGGGACGGCCCGCACGTCCACCTGCAGCCCTTCCAGGCCGAACAACGCCGACGCCTTCGTCGTACCCTGGCCCAGCACGTCGTGCACCCTGGGATGCTGGACGAACTTTGCCAGCGCCGCTTCCGCATTCTCCCCGGTGACCAGCAGGTCCAGGTCGCCTACGGTCTCCCGGCCGCGCCGGAAACTGCCCGCCGGCGTCGCACCCAGATACTCACCCAGTTCCTCGGCCGCGGCCGACGCGTAGTTCAACAGGAAGCGGCCGGCGCTCTGGCGGTACTGGCTGATCCCTTTCAGGATCTTGTCTTCCAGCTTCGCGCCCATGCGCGGCAGATCCTGCAGTTTGTGCTCGCGGCAGAGCCGCTCCAGGTCTTCCAGCGTACTCACCCGGAAGTGTTCCCACAGCGTGCGCACCGTCTTCGGCCCCAGTCCCTGGATCCGGAGCATCTCCAGCGCCGTCGGAGGATACTTCTCCAGCATCTCGTCGCGCCGCGCGAACGAACCGCGCGTCACGATCTCCTTCAGCGCCTCCGCGATCCCCTTGCCGATCCCCTGGATGTCCGTCACCTTGCGCGCCGGATCATTCAGGATGTCCGCAATTCTCTCCGGGTAGCCCTCAATCACGCTGGCCGCGTTCCTGTAGCTGCGAATGCGAAACCCGTCTTCCCCGCCGATCTCCATCAGGTCGCCGGTCTCGGCCAACATCCGTGCAATCTCAAGATTCTCCATGCCAGTCCCTTTCCCCATAGGGTTCCACGTGAACGAGCACGTCCGCCACCCAGGGCAGATCGGCCTTCACCTTGTTACGAACCTCCTCCGCAATCGAGTGGCCGCGCCGCACGCTCAAATCGGGATCCACTTCCAGGTGGAGGTCCACGTGGTACCGCAGTCCGGTTTTGCGCGCGTAGCACTTCTCCACGTCCAACGCTCCCTTCACCGAGATCGCCGATTTGCGGATATCGTTCATCCGGCCGTCGTCCGGCATGGTGTCCATCAGGGTGAGCGAGGTCTCCCGCACCACCTGCAGGCCCAGTACAATGACGATCAAACCCACTGCCGCGCCGCCGTAGTGGTCCGCCGCCAGAAAGCGTACCGGATCGTATAGCGTCAGGGAGAGGGCAATCAGTGCCACTGTGCCGGACAGGATGTCGACGGTGTCGTTCCAGGCGTCGGCCACGATCGCGGAACTGCCGATGCTGCGTCCCACTTTGAACTTGTAGGTGGAAAGCGTGGCCTTCAGAATCACGCTGGCAATTAGCGGCCAGACTGCGTAGAACTTGGGCGGAGTGTGCGCGGCGCCAATGTTTTGCAGCGAATGCCAGGTGATCAGCGCACCCACCGCGGCCAGCGCTAGCCCGACACCCAGGCCGGTGAGAGTCTCAAAGCGCCCATGTCCATAGGGATGGTTGTCGTCGGGCGGCCGGGCGGCGACACTCAGGCCCAGCAGGATGAATCCCGAAGCGAGCACATCGCCTGCGCTCTCGACGCCATCCGCCAGAACGGAATTCGAGCCGCCCAGCCAGCCGGCCAGCAGTTTGGCCACGGCGAGGCCGCCGCTGACCCCCATGCTGAGAATCGATACCTTCTTGCCGAGATCTTCCGCTTGCGCCACCAACCAGAATGTACCGCAACCCGGGCGGTCTCCGGTGGGCCCTTTCGCCGGACGGGTTCCATGACCAATCGGCCCGGAGCCGAAACCCCTTTCGGCATGAGGCACTTGCCCGATCCTTGCAATCGGGATTACACTCATGGGCAGCCCAATCGAACGGCGGAACCTCGATCCGGCCAGTGCGATGGGCCAAGTGGCATGGGTGATTTGTGCCTTGATGGGTGCAGTCCCCAGGCCCAGCGTAGATCCTCGGAACGGTCACGCAATTTGCAGGCAGAGAAGGGAGGGGCAAAACAATATGGACGAAATGAGAAAGGCCCCATTGGGCCCCAAGCGGCCCGGCGCTGAGAAGCAGGCTCAAAACATACAGGAAGCATTCCTGAACAATGCCAGGAAGGAAAAGACCTTCCTGACCATCTACCTCATGAGCGGTGTTAAGCTCTCAGGCCGTATCAAAAGCTTCGATAAGTATTCGGTCATCCTGGAAACCAACAATCAGGAACAGCTGATCTTCAAGCACGCCATTTCCACCGTCGTGATCTCGAAGCCGGCTCACACCCTGTCCGGTCATCCGTCTCAATCCACTGGTGCGCCCGGCGTTCCCGCGGCCCCAGCCAATGACGGTTCGGAGGGCTGACACACTCGTTGCCTGACCAAAACCGAGAGCGGGCCATTCTGGTGGCCGTGGAGTTAACCGGACGCAAAAGAGAGCCGGACGCTCCTGAACCGGAAGAGTCTCTTCAAGAACTCGCGACCCTGGCCGAAAGTGCCGGGGCGCAGATCATCGAAAAGATCCTGCAGAGCCGCGCCACGTTTGATCAAGCCACCCTCATCGGCTCTGGCAAACTCGACGAACTGCGCTCCGTGGTCAAGGCGATGGACGTCGATGTGGTCATCGTCGACCACGAATTGGGCGGCACCCAGCAGCGCAATCTGGAACGGTCTCTGGATTGCCGGGTAGTGGACCGTACCCAGTTGATTCTGGACATCTTTGCTCATCGTGCCCGGACCCGGGAAGGGCAGTTGCAGGTGGAACTCGCCCAGCTCAACTACCTGCTGCCGCGCCTCACCGGCAAGGGCATAGCCATGTCCCGGCTCGGTGCCGGCATTGGTACCCGCGGTCCCGGCGAAACGAAGCTCGAGACCGATCGCCGCCGCATCCATCACCGCATCAAGCGGATCCAGCACGACCTCGAGTCTGTGCGCGGCTCGCGCGGCATCCAGCGCCGCCTGCGCCAGGCCGTGCCGCTGCAGACGCTCGCCCTCGTGGGCTACACGAACGCGGGGAAGTCCACGCTTTTCAATCGCTTGACCGGCGCCGGGGTGCTGGCCGACGCACGCATGTTCGCCACGCTCGACCCCACGGTGCGGCAGGTCCAGTTGCCCAGCCGCCGCCGCATCCTGCTCAGCGATACGGTCGGCTTCATCCGGCAGCTTCCTACTACGCTTGTACAGGCTTTTCGCGCCACGCTGGAAGAGGTCACCGAGGCAGCCATCCTGCTGCACGTCGTCGACGCGTCTTCCGCTGCCGCCGCCGGGCATTCTTCTCACGTACGCCGCGTTTTGAATGAGATCGGGGCGGAGAACACCCCCCAGATTCTCGTGCTGAACAAGGCTGACCTGCTGGGCGGTACCAGCGAAAGCCCGGCCACCCTGCTGCGGCGTCTCTCCGGCGAGGCCGGCGGCGCCCCCTGCGTCTCAGTCTCCGCCCACAACGGCGACGGCGTCGACGATCTTCTCGAACTGATCGACCGGATGCTGCCCGAGGACCCCATCGAGTTCGCCACCTTCCACATCCCCGTCACGGATTTGGGCGTCGTTCACCTGCTCCACGAGTTTGCCAGAGTCACCTCGGAGCGCTATCTGGCCGACTATTGTGAGGTGGAAGCCGAAGTTTCGGCCTCCGTCCTAAGGCGCGTTGCTCAATACAAGGTGGCTCAAACTGTACGAGACACAGCACCTTTCGTCTGATTCTCGCCGTTTTCCAAGGCCTGTGGAAAACGTTGTGGATTTCGCTTGGAACTCCTGTGAAGTAGTTGTAAACACTCGATTTGCGAGCTCGTCGATTTCCACAGGCCGCAGCGCCTCCTTCATTCGTTTGTGGACTCTAAGCTCCCTTGCTTATTCTTGCGGTGCTGCCGGTCGTGATCCTGGAACGCGCGCCAGGAGAAAGCCATCCAATCTGTTGGTGTCTGCCACGGATTGGTTTATCTTGGGTGAAGGCTGATGAATATCCCTAACGCACTCACGCTGCTGCGGATCTTCTTCGTGCCCATGTTGGTGGCTGTGCTGGTTCAGGACGATTCCGTCTACCAGATCTTCGGCTACAACCTCACCAACGACATCGTTGCCCTGCTCATCTTTCTGGCTGCAGCGTTCACAGACCTGCTCGACGGCTACCTGGCGCGCCGTTGGAACCAGATCACCACGGTGGGCATGCTGCTCGACCCCATCGCCGATAAGCTGTTGATTTCAGCTGCCTTGATCTCGTTGGTCCAGGTGCATCGCGTACCTGGCTGGATGGCCGTGCTCATCATCGGCCGTGAGTTTGCCGTCTCCGGGCTGCGCAGCATTGCCGCCAGTGAAGGCTATACAATCCAGGCCAGCGATCTGGGCAAGACGAAGATGGTCACCCAGGTGGTAGCTATCTCCTTGACCCTAGCCGCTGAGGATCATCGCTGGCTTCTCGGACCGGCGAACTTCTGCCTGTGGGGCACCATGATCTTCGCCCTCGCCTCCGCGGCCGACTACGCGCGCAAGTTCTGGCACCTCATTGACGAAAGCATCAAGGAACGCCGCCGTTCGGAGCTGCTACGGCTGGAAAAAGACCGCCAGAAGGTCGCCATGAAGGCGGCTGCGGTCTCTCGCGAACGCAGCCGCTAATCGCCCAGGACGCTTACTGCGTCTCCACTTCCTTCCGCCACCGCATCAGGACGGTCTGGAGCTCGTCCACCACCACCGGATTCTCCCGGCGCAGGTTGCGGCTTTCCCCCGGATCCACCTCCAGGTTTGATAGGAAGACGGCGTCCTCACCCTCCAGCGGCTTCTGGCCTTCGGGCGTGCCGTCGTGCGTGACGCCGTTCAGCACCAGCTTCCACTTTCCTTTCCGGATGGCGAGCTGCGGACCCTCCGCCCAGGCAATGAACTCATGCTGGGAGGCCGCTCCGGCCGTCAGGATGGGCCACAGGTTCTTGCCGTCCAGCTTTCGGTCGGCGGGCGGATCCACCCCCGCCGCATGGCAGATGGTGGGCAGGATGTCCGCGGTCAACGCCAGTTGGCTCAGTTGTTTGCCCGCCGGAATATGCCCCGGCCAGTTCATCAGCGCCGGCACGTGCATACCGCCGTCGAAGGTACTGAATTTGTAGCCCCGGAACGGCAGATTGTGGCCGGCCGACGCGAGATTCTGGCCCAGGCCCGCCCGGCGTTCCGTCGTGGCTCCGTTATCTCCAACCAGGAATAGTAAAGTCCGCTCGCGCTGGCCGGTGCTCTCCAGGGCTGACACCATGGCGCCGATCTGGTCGTCCGCAGCCGACAGCATGGCGGCATACATCCTGCGCTCCGGCGGCAGGTTCGGGAAGCGGTCGAGGTACTTCTGCGGCGCGTGCATCGGGTAGTGCACGGCATTGAATGCGGTGTACAGAAAGAACGGCTGCTGCCGCCGCTGGCGGATGAAGCCGACCGCCTCTTCCCCTATCCGTTCAGTGAGATAGCGGCCGTCCTCGAAGATCTCCTGGCGGTTGCGCCACAGATCGTGGAAGTTTGCCCGCTTGGGCTCGCCCCAGTAGAAGCGATGCGAATAGTAGTCGACACAGCCCTCCAGGAAGCCATAGAACGAATCGAAGCCATGCGCGTTCGGCACCGTCTCCGGCGTGCTGCCCAGATGCCACTTGCCGCACAGTCCCGTATTGTATCCACCGCTTTTAAGCACGGTGGCAATGGTCTTCTCGCTGGGCGGCAACGGCCGGCCGTTGCCGGAGACTCCGTTCCGCAGCGGATACCGCCCCGTCATCAGGGCGCCCCTGGCCGGCGCGCACACCGGCGCGCAGGAGTACCAGTTTGTGAAGGTGGTTCCGCCCGCGGCCAGTTTGTCGATGTTGGGCGTCTGCAGGTCCCTGGCGCCCAGAAAACCGAAGTCGCGGACGCCAAGATCGTCGAACATCATGACGATGATGTTTGGTTTGCCCGCGGGCGCCGGCCGCTGGGCCGACACCTCCAGGGCGGTCACGGCACTGCCCAGCAGCGCCCGGCGGGATAGTTGATCCGGCATCACTAGAATGTAAACCTCAGTCCAAGCTGGATTTGGCGGTTGTCGGAGGCGGTTCCGGTGATGACCCCATAGGTCGCATTGCCCACGGTCAGGCCGGGTGCGCCGAGCTGCGGATGGTTTAGAGAATTGAAGCCTTCCGCCCGGAATTGCAGGATCTGCGGATGGTCGGGTCTCAGCCGGAAGTCGCGCTGCAGGCTGAGGTCGACGGTCTGGACACCCGGCGCGCGCAGTACGTTGCGGCCCGAGTTTCCAAAGACATACGAGGTGGGGACGCTGAAGCAGGAGGTGTCGAACCAGCGTTGAGCGGTTCCGCCGCTGATGTTGCCGTCGCATGTCCGGTTGGGCCGCGAGGTGGTGCCGGCGTTGGCGCTGTCAAACGAAAGTCCGGGCGTCAAGGCTAAGCCTGTCTGGGTCTGGAAAATCGCTGCGACGCGCCAACCGCCCAGAGCCGCGGCGGCGGCCTTGTTCTGCGACAGGAACGGCTTCCCTTTGCCGAACGGCGTCTCGAAACTGCCGGCAAAGACATAACGCATCGTCACATCGTTATCTGACGATGCGTAGTTGGCCTTGCGATTGTAGTTGTCCTGGATCGTGCCGCCGCTGCCGCAGCCATCACAGAGGTCCAATGCCGCGTTCTGGTAGTCCAGGGCATGGCCATAGGTAAACGTGGTCAGCAGGCTCAGGCCGGCTCCAAAGCGGCGCTCCAGCTTGGCCGAGATGCCGTTGTAGCTGCTCATGTTCCAGTTGCCCAGGGCCTTCACCGAGACGCGTGTGTACTGCGCCAGCGGCCGCCGTGAGACGACGGTGGTCGAGCCCAACGTCAGCGGCTGGTTGCCCTCACCGATGCCGAACAGTTGAACGCCGTGGTTGCCCACATAGTTGACCTCGGCCAACAGATTCATCGGCAACTGCTTCTGCAGGCTGAGGCTCCACTGCTGGACGTAGGGCGTCTTGGGCCGCTCGGGCCAGCTCACCAGCGTCGCCGTTGCCGTGGGATTCAGGACGAAGTCGGCTGGCTTGATGGGGGTGGGGCGGGGGATGGTGGCCCCATCCACCAGTACGAAACCACTGGAAGGAAAGAGCTGATCGCTGCTGATGGTCTGCGCGCCGTAGCCGAACGACGGCGGGTTGCTGGTCATTCGGTTGGTGACGCCCGTGCCCTGGTCCTGGCCGTAGAAGATGCCGTAGGAGCCTCGAACCACCAGATCCTTCACCCGGTTGCTGCGCCAGGCGAAGCCGATGCGGGGCGCCCAGTTGTTCAGGTCGCGGTCGCTGAGCGCTCGTGGCCGGGCGGCGTTGCCGGCCTGGATGAGCTGGCCGTAGAGCGGGTCGCCCAGGTCGAGCACGAAGTTCGCCATGCGGTTCTGCGTTTCGATGTAAGGCGACGAGTACTCATAGCGGATGCCGAAGTTCAGGGTGAGCTGGCGGCTGACGGTCCACTGATCCTGGAAGTAGCCGGAGCCGAACCAGCCGCGCTCGATCGCTTCGGCGATGGTGCCTGTTGTCAGCGAGTTGGCGCTGCCCAGCAGCAGGTCGGCCACGGGGCTGCCGGTGCCGGAGCGGGCTTGCGGGTTCTGCGTGAAGACCCCGCTGAAGCCGAAACTGCTGCGCCCGTTGCTGGTTGCGAACGTCGAAGGGCGGATGAGCATGAACTCGGTGCCGAACTTAAAGACATGGGCGCCAAAGGACTTGGAGATGTTGTCCGACCAATCCCAGACGCCCGAGGTCTTCTGTAGCGGGCTGTTGCCGCAGCAGCCGGGCTGGCTGCCCAGGCTGGCATACCCGGAGACATTGAAAACCGGGATGCCGGAGGTGACGCGCGGATCGAGCGACCCCGGGATGATCTCGTCGCGGGCGAGCGTCGAATCCTGGTGCATGTTGATGGTGGTCCAGGTGAACCGGAACTCGTTGACCAGGGTCGGGCTGATGGTGCGGGTATAGCCCACGCCCGCGCTGGTGGAGTCGATATTGCGATCGGCGGCGGATTGAGCCGGCTGGGCCAGGGGAGAGGCGGCCAGCAGCGAACTGCGCGCGATGGAATAACGGGCGAAGATGGAGTCGCGGCTGGAGGCCTGGTAGTCGCCCCGCGCGACGGCATTCTTGGAATCCTGGCGTTGCGGAGCCAGCGACTTGAAGAGGCTGGGCGAACCGTCGACGTTGGAAACGGGATAGAGGTTCATCATGCGCTGGCCCAGCGCGTTGATGCGATTACCGGGGATGGTGTTGTTAGGGAACAGGTCGCGAATGTAACCCGAGCCGGCCGGATTGACACGCGTCGTGGCCGGGTCGTAGACCGCCGTTGAGCCGTAGCTGCCCGAGCGCTGGGCGGGCGTGGGGATCGTTGAGGTGGCCGCGCCCTCACTGCGATTGTGGACTCCTTCGTACGCGCCGAAGGCCCAGAGCTTGTCCTTGATAATGGGCCCGCCCAGCGAGCCGCCGTACTGATTGCGCACCAGCAGCGGTTTCGAGCCGGCCAGGGCGAAGTAGTTGATGGCGTCGAGGTTATCGTTGCGCAGGAACTCGTAGGCCGAACCGTGGATGGTGTTGGTGCCGGTCTTGGTGACCGCGCTGACCACGCCGCCCGCGGCGGCCCCAAACTCGGCCGAGGTGTTGCTGGTTTGGACGGTGAACTCGGCCAGGGCATCCAGCGGAGGCCGGATCATGTCGCGGGCGCGATTGTCGAGGCCGCGCAGGTAGTTCTCGTTGCGCGCGCCGTCGAGCAGAAACGCGTTCTGCAGCCCGGTGTTGCCATAGGCCGAGAAGGTCTGGTCGCGGGAACCGGAAGAGGGAATCGCCCCCGGGGTCAAGTTGGCCAGGCTGAGGTAGTTGCGTCCATTCAGCGGCAGGGTCTGGATCTGCTGCTCACTGACGACCTGGCCCAGGGTGGCGGATTTCTCTTCGAGCAGCGGCGCCTCGCCGCTGACGGTGATCGACTCCGACGAACTGCCGGTTTCGAGCTGGATGGGCAGGCTGAGGATGGAACCGGCGCTGACCGTGACGGCCTTCCGCACGGCCGATTTGAACCCCTGCATGTTCACGGCGATGTCGTAGCTGCCCGGAGGCAGCAAAGGAATGGTGGCCGTTCCACGTTCGTTGGTGGTTAAGGTACGCAGCAGGTTGCCGGTCTCAGAACCGGTGACCGTCACGGTTGCGCCGGGCACCAGCGCTCCAGAGGCGTCTGAGATGTTGACCGAAATCTCACCAGTAGAGGTCTGGCCCAGCAACCGGGGAAGCGGAATCAGGAGCAAAGAAAGAGCAAAGAGAAGAGCGGCTGGCCATCGAAACAGCGTGACGGCTGGACTGAGCCGCGAGGCAGACGGGGGGTGTTGCATGGTGACTCCGGACGAGCATTCGTAGTGGCGGCGCGGCAGGCCCGCGCAAGCCCGTCCTCACTATGCGGTCTAAGGAATTGAAAATTCAGTGTTTTGCCAGTGATTTCCCTGGCAAAACGCGACCGTTAACGCAGTGATTCGGCGGCGTTGGCGGATTCCACCCGTCGAATGGCCACAATCCGCATCGAGATAGGGTCCAGGCTCAGGGTGCGGCTCTCGACGACAGCCTCGAACCACGGCACGGGCTCGGAGCGGTGGATGTGGAGTTGGCGGCGGATGGACTCAAGGGAGTCTTCCCTCGTCAGGAATTGGCCGGCAGCCTGGGTGGAGGCGTGGTGGGGACCTCCGGTGAGGATGATGTGGGAGCCCGGCCGGGGACCAGGCAGATAGGCCAGGCGGGCGTAGCAGACGATGGTCTTGCTGGCGTCGGTGTAGTTGCGGTAAAACTCCTGCTCGCCGGCGATGGGTTTCCGGTTGTGAACCCAGGCGGAGGTCACCTCTTCGTTCGCCTCGATCTGGAAGTTCAGGTCGCGGTCGAACATCTGCACCCACGGATTGCCGAAAGGGCCGGAGATGAGCACGGCGTTGTCGTGATCGAAGTCGCGCGGAGTGATGGAATCGGCTGCGAGGACGGAGAGCGAGGTGGTGGGCAGGGCTCGGGCGAACTCGGGCAGGATGTTCAGGAAGATGGTTTCCGTCACAGAGCGGCTGGCCAGCAGGGAGGAAAACATCGCTTGATCGATGCCGGGCGGCAGATTGCCCGCCTGCCGGTAGCGGCCATCGATGTACTCCTGCAGGGTGACCCGGCGTTTGGCCAGCCGGACATAGAGCTGGACATTCGCATCGGAGCCGACGACCAGCAGGCGCTGGCCAGGCCCGGGCCGTAAGAGACTCAAAAGGCAGTCTTTCGGTTGCGGGCCCAGGGAGCGCACCCACCACACGAGGGCGACGACGGCGAACAGAACCGCGGGCACGGTAATGAGGTCGGGCAGCCGCCACGGGCGGACCAGGCGGACGGGCGGCGCGGCCTGGACGGCGGGTTCCAGTTTGAGGAGATAGGAGCCCTTGGGCACGGTGATGCGCCACGGATCCTTCTCGCCCTCAGACGCGTAGTACTCCTCCAGCTTCATGCGGAGCTGGCGCACATTGGAGCGGACGATGTTGTCGTCCGAGGCAATGTAGTCGGCAGGCCGGCCGAAGACGCGTTGGCCGATGATGGGTTCCTTCAGTCCGGCGGTGTCGCCGCTGGTGCTGTGATCAGTGAGGTAACGCAGCAGGAGGGAGAGGCGATGGGTGCGCTCGAAGGCCTGACTGGCGAGAATCCGCTCCACCGCCGCCTGCAGCGTGCTGGTGGTTTCGGAAGGACCGGCTGTCGCGGGTGCGGCAGGGTCTGCACCAGGAGCCGGGGGAAATCTCATGAAGTGATTCTAAGCGAATCCGGCGCTCAGCAGCCTAAACCTGCCCGTCGGGTTTGGGCGCGGCCGGAGGCGGAGGCTGAATCACGGTGTAGCCATCCGTGCGGAACTCAACCGTCCGCACTTGTCCTTTGGGGCCCACCTGATCGACTGGCTTGCCGTTCCACTCCATCTGGACGCCGCCTGCATTGCCCAGGCGGATCCTCAACTGGTTGGGCGAACCGAAGCCGCGGGTTTCTCCGGCGCGGATCACATCGGCAAAGAGCTGCTTGTCCCCCTGCCAGACCGCGACCCAGGTCATTTCCGTTGCGCGGATGATCAACCTCACTGCGCCGCTGGCTGGCGCCTCGGGGGCGGCGGGAATGATGGATGCCTGGATGGGCGCCGGCGGCGGCTCCACGGGTGCCTGTTGCGGTTCCGGCGCAGTTACTGGCGGAGCGGGTTGGACCGCGGCCGGCTGCTGCTTCTCGACAGGCTTAGGGGCCACCGTCTCAGTTCTTGCGGCGGCTATCCGCTCTTCTTCGTGCTGTACCCGCCAGCGCTGCCAGAAAGTATAGACCCCGGAGCAAAGCGCCATGACCAGGGCCAGAATGCCCAGCCGCCAGACCCAGCGCCGCATTTCGAGGGCGGTATCGAAACGGCCGGTCGGGATGGGTGGAACTTCAATCGCCTTGTCGGGCAGAGCCGTAGTGCGGCCCGCGGATTGGGCCGATTCGTCGGCCAGGCTGCGATCGAGTTCGCCCTGGTAATCCGACTCCGGCAGTTCCATCAGGCGGGCGTACTGGCGGACGAAGCTGCGGTAGAAGAATCCACCTGGCAGGGACGCGATGTCATCGGCCTCAATGTACTGAAAATACTGTACATTGATGCGCGTTTGAGCGGACAATTGCTCAATGGTCAACCCGCGTTTTTCGCGCTCCTGACGGAGCTTTTGGCCCAAGCTCGGCATGGAATAGGATGCCTGAATGGTATGATACAACACGTTGTCATTCCAAGGCTTGGAGCAACTTCCCGCAGGGTTTGTCTCCGTCGTTATCGTCAACTGGAACCGCCGCGCGCTGCTGGCGGAATGTCTCGCCAGTCTCGCCCGCGACCAGGGCGTTCCCTTTGAAGTCATCGTGGTGGACAACGGCTCGACGGACGATTCCGTCCAGTACATCCAGGCGTTCACACGCAGCGCTCCATACCCCCTCACGCTAATCGAGAACCGGGAGAACCGCGGCTTCTGCGGCGCCAACAACCAGGGCATTGCCGCCGCCCGGGGCGAGTTTGTCGCTTTGCTGAACAACGACGCGGAGGCGGATCCAGGATGGCTGGTGGCCCTTCTCTCCGTCTTTGCGGATCCGGGCGTCGGGATGGCTGCTTCCAAGATCCTGGTTCACGAGGATCCCCGCATTATCGATAAAGTGGGTCACCTGATCTATCCGGACGGACAGAACCGGGGCCGGGGGACCGGAGAACTCGACCAGGGCCAGTACGACCAGGTGGAAGAGGTACTTTGGCCGGACGGGTGCGCCTGCATGTACCGCAAGTCGATGCTCAACACCATCGGCGCCTTTGATGAAGATCTTTTTGCGTACGGAGATGATGCGGAACTCGGGCTGCGCGCCCGTATCTGTGGCTATCGCTCGATTTATACGCCGTACGCGCGGGTGCGGCATCATCGCGGGGCAACCTTGGGCCAACTCAACCCCCTGCGAATTACACTGATCGAGCGCAACCGGCTGCTATTAGCCGTTAAACTATTTCCTGGTAGTCTTCTGTGGCGAAACGGCGCGTACTATCTCGCAAGGCTTCTCGCCGGACTGTGGGCAGCCCTCCGGAAACGGGGGGAAATCAGCCGGTTCCAGAGCCCGTCGAGCAAACTGAAAGCCTTTTTGGCGTTACTGAAGGGGGACTGGCAAGCACTCCAAATGCTGCCGTCGACCCTGAGGAAGCGCCGCGCGTTGAAACCGCTGCACCGGCTGAGCCCGAGCCAGGTGCACCAGTTGATCCTAAGCCACCGCATTTCGCTGAAAGAGTTGAGCCAGAAGGTGGCAGCGCCGAACCAGCCGTAGGCGATCTGTCGGCGACCACCGAGTTCGACTCCTGCCCCGCCTGCGGGTCGGCCCAGATGCGCACGCTGTGTCACGGCACCGACAAGCTCTACAACACCACGGACAAGGTGTTCCTGGTTGTGGAGTGCCGCGAGTGCAAGCTGATCCGGCTATATCCGTGGCCGGAACCCGATGAGATCCACCAATACTACCCGGAGAACTACTGGTATGACCCGGGCGGCGACACGGCCGACCGGCTGGCGGAGTTCTGGCGCCGGTTCGTCCTGCGGGATCACGTGCGGTTCGTGCGCAAGGCCCTGGAGTCGTGCGAGGGCACTGCTCCTGTCCTGGATGTTGGCTGCGGCGGCGGGCTGTTCCTGCGGGAACTGAACCTTCCGCAGAACCAGATCGTCGGTCTGGACTTCTCAGTGAATGCGGCGTCCGTGGCGTGGTCGAGCAATGGTGTTCCGGTGGCCTGCGGCGCGCTGCCGAGGGCTCCGTTCCGGCCGGGCTCGTTCCGGACGATTACGATGTTCCACGTACTGGAGCACCTGTACGATCCGTCGGCTTATCTGAACGCGGCGCACCGCCTGTTGCAGCCGGATGGCCGCCTGGTGGTGCAGGTGCCGAATGCGGCGAGCTGGCAGTTCCTGTTGTTCGGCGAGAACTGGAACGGCCTGGACATCCCGCGCCACCTGATCGATTTCAAGGAGCAGGACCTGATCAACCTGCTGGACTACTGCGGGTTTGAAGTGGTGCGGCGCAAACACTTCTCGTTGCGCGATAACCCGGCGGGCCTGGCAACCACGCTGGCGCTGGGGCTGGACCCGATGTCCAGGCGGATTCGCGGAGTGCAGGATACTCCACGGGTGAAGCTGCTGAAGGACATGGCTTACTTCGCGCTAGTGCTGGCTTCGATCCCTCTCACCATGCTGGAGGCGGCCTGCCGCTGCGGCGCCAGCATCATGATCGAGGCGAAGCGCAAGGCATGAGGTACGAGACGGCCCGGCGCGTGTTGCCAGGCGGGCTTCGGCGGTACATCTACTCCTTCGAAGCCATGATCGAGGACGCGGTGAACGAGCTGGCCGCGCGTCTGCCGGCCGGATCGCGGGTGCTGGATGCGGGCGCGGGGGAAGGGCAGTACTCCAGCTATTTCCGGCAGCATCGGTATACGGGTGTCGACCTCGGCGTTGGCGACACGGCCTGGGACTATGGCGAGTTGGACGCGATCGCTGACCTGAATCGGCTGCCGTTCCGGGATGACACGTTTGACGGCTCGCTGAACATCGTCACGCTGGAGCACCTGAAAGAGCCGAAGCAGGCGCTGCGCGAGATAGCGCGGGTGCTGAAGCCCGGCGGGCTGCTGTTGATCGTGGCTCCGCATGAGTGGGAAGTGCACCAGTCGCCGCACGACTTCTTCCGGTATACGAAGCACGGATTGGCGTATCTGTTCGCGGAGGCCGGTCTGGAGGTACAGACGCTGGAACCGGCGGGTGGATATTTCCGGCTGGTGGCGCGGCGTTTGTTGAGCGGGCTGCAGTTCTTTCCGGGTCCGCTCAAGTTGATTCCGGCCGTGTTCTTCCTGCCGTTGGCGCTGGTGCTGCCGCTGTTTGAGGGTTTGGACAAAGAGAAGAACTTCACGCTGGGCTACCGGTGCGTGGCGGTGAAGCCTGCGGGCCGTTTCTCACGTGCCTGATTATGGTTGGCGCGTACAGGTTTCGCGCCTTGGCCTGCCCCCGCTACACTGATATCTGGATGCAACGTTCCCACCGAGTGCTGGCCTGTCTGATTCTTGCCCTGCCGCTGATGGCGGCGGAATTCTCAGGTCAACGCGCCTACGACCAGACCAAGGCTCTCGTGGCATTGGGCCCGCGTCCCTCGGGTACTCCGGCGATCAAGAAGGCTCAGGACTATATCACCGCCCAATTGAAGGCAGCCGGCTGGACGGTGGTGGAAGACGTCTTCACAGCCAAGACGCCCGCGGGACCCATCGTGATGAAGAATATCATCGCCAAACGGACCGGGCAGAGCGGCAAGATCGTCGCCGTGAGCGGGCATTACGATACCAAGCGTTTTTCCTTTCCCTTTGCCGGGGCGAACGACGGCGGATCCTCCGCTGGCCTGCTGTTGGAGATGGCCGTTGCCCTCAAGAGCGTCCCGCTGAGGAACGATGTCTACCTGGTGTTCTTCGACGGTGAGGAGGCGGTGAAGGACTGGACCGCCACGGATTCGGTGTATGGCTCGCGGCACCTGGCCGACAAGTGGGCCGCGGACGGCACGCTGGGCAAGATGGCCGCGTTGATCAACGTGGACATGGTCGGCGACCGCGATCTGCATCTGGTGCGTGAGCAGTACTCTTCTGAAGTTCTGCGCAGCATCGTCTGGCAGGTGGCCTCGCAGATGGGCCAGGCCAAGCATTTCGACGGTGTGGAAGGGGCGATTGAAGACGATCACATGCCGTTCCTGCGCAAAGGCGTGCGTGCCCTCGACCTGATCGATTTCGAGTATGGTCCGGACAATTCCTGGTGGCACACGAACCAGGACACGATGGATAAGTTGAGCGCCTCCAGCCTGCAAACGGTGGGGAGCGTCGTGCTGGAAACCCTGAAAAGACTGGAGCCCTGATTCCCGATGCCCAAACGCCGTGACCTCTTCAAAGCCGCTGCCTTCCTGGCCCCCTTTGCCGCCGCGCAAGGCGCAGGGAAGCTGCCGGATGCCGCGCTGAACCCCGCCCAGGCGAAGCTGGTGAAGGAGCCGTTTGGCGACCACCGCATCTACTTCGAGGGTCCGACGGACCAGTTGAAGTCGATGACCTCGGGCAGCCTGCAACTGAAGGCCGGCATGCAGCCGCATCCTCCGCATGAGCATCCGGAAGAGGAGTTCGTGCTGGTGACGGAAGGGACCGGGGAAATCACCGTCGGCGGCAAGGTGACGAAGGTGGCGGCCGGATCGATGATGTACTGCGCGGGGAACAAAGTCCACGGCATTGTGAATACGGGGAAGGTACCGATGACCTTCTTCTATTACAAGTGGAAGGCGTAGGAGTCCCGCTCTCTCAGGGCCGCACTGTCAGGATCCGGTAAGTTTTTTCGTCGAATTCGGCGCGTGTGACTTGCGTCACCGACTTACCTGGATTTTATAGTCATGATTGCTTCAGAAAGAGATTCTGAGGAATTCAATGACTACCACGACGACTTTAGCTGACATCGCCGCAACCTCCCTGGTGGCGGTGAGGACCCTGGAACGCTACGGCCTGGACTACTGCTGCGGCGGCAAACAGGCGATTGGGGCTGCCTGCTCGGCCAAGGGACTGGATCCCGCGGCCGTGATGCAGGAGATCGAGCAGTCGCTCCATGTAGGCGGCGGCGACCGCGACTGGCAGAACGCGCCCCTGGGTGAGCTGGCGCGGCACATCATCGCCACCCATCACGAGTATCTGAGGCAGGAACTGCCGGCCGTCGGCGCGCGCATGGAGAAAGTGTTGCGGGTTCATGGCGGGCGCGATCCGCAGACGCTGTCGCGCATGGCGACGGTGTATGACGGACTGCGTAGCGAACTGGAAGCACACATCAACAAGGAAGAGCAGATCCTCTTCCCGTTCATCGCCAGGTATGCCGACGCGGAAGCGCAGGGCCAGCCCATGCCGCCGGTTCCGTTTGGCTCCATCGGCAACCCCATCGCGATGATGGAGCGCGAGCATGAGGGCGCCGGCGAGGCCCTGGTGGAACTGCGGACCTTGACCAACAACTACGAATTACCCTCCTACGCGTGCACCACGGTACGGATGCTGTTCGACGGTCTGCAGGCGTTGGAAGCTGACCTCCACGTGCATATTCATCTGGAAAACAACATTCTATTTCCGCGTGCCATTGCCTTGGAACGGCGCTGAGCTGAAGCCAATCCGTGAGTCTGGTTTCTTTTCTGGACGAATTGGTATAGGTTTAATCGCGGGGTGACTTTTGTCACCGACCCGGCCCGATGGCGCATGCCAAGATGCAGCGTGAGAGGGAGGATTGCTTGAGCGATTCGGAGAGCAGTTCGCAAAAGCTTCAGTTGTGGCTGGGCACAATCTCGTTTTTCCTGTGCTTCGCCGTGTGGGGTATCGTCAGTTCGTTCGCGCCGGCATACCGGCAGCAGTTTCACCTGACGGCGACACAGACGTCGCTGATCGTGGCCGTGCCGGTGTTGCTAGGCTCCCTCGGGCGCATTCCTCTGGGCATGCTGACAGACCGTTTTGGCGGCCGGGTGGTGTTTACGGTGCTGTTCCTCGCCTCCGCCGGAGCGGGCGCGGTGCTGGCCAATGTGTCCACATATAACGGGCTGCTGGCCTCGGGCTTCTTTGTTGGTGTGGCTGGATCGTCCTTCTCAGTGGGCGTCGGGTTCGTCTCCAAGTGGTTTGCGGCGGAACGGCAGGGCACGGCGCTGGGGCTATATGGGATGGGCAACATGGGCCAGTCGGCGGTGGTCTTCCTGGGACCCGTGCTGGCCGCGATGATCGGCCGCGCCAACTTCATCTATGGAATCTCGGCCCTGCTGGTGGTGTGGTCGGTGGCCTTCTGGATGCTGGCTCGGAATGCGCCTGCGTTCGTGCCGAACATAAAGGGACTGGGGCCGATGGTCCAGATCCTCACGAAGGAGCCGCTGGCCTGGGTTCTGTCGCTGTTCTACTTCCTCACCTTCGGCGGCTTTGTGGCGTTCTCCATCTATCTGCCGTCGCTGTTGAAGGACGACTTCGGGCTGGCTCCGGCGAATGCGGGATTCCGGGCGGCTGGCTTCGTGGTGCTGGCGACGTTGCTGCGTCCGGTGGGCGGTGCATTGGCAGACCGGTTGGGCGGCGCCCGCGTGCTGTGGGGCGTCTTCCTCGGCATCGTGCCATTCGCGCTGCTATTGGCGTGGCCGTCGATGGTGCCGTTCACCGTAGGCGCGCTGGGCTGCGCGGCGCTGCTGGGGTTAGGCAACGGAGCGGTCTTCAAGCTGGTGCCGCAATATTTCCCAGGAAACACCGCCACGGTAACCGGCCTGGTGGGCGCCATGGGCGGACTGGGCGGATTCTTTCCTCCTCTCCTGCTGGGCCGCTTTCGCGACTCGGTGGGCGTCGTTTGGCCCGGCTTCGTGCTGTTGGCCGCGACCTCGCTACTGCTGTGGTTCCTGAACCTGCGGGTCTTCATTCCCCGCCAGCAGGCGCTGGAACTGAACCTGCAGCCGGACTTTGCGCGGCGAGCCGATCAACTGCGTGCCGGAGCGTGGGCCGTGGCGGTGACGGGGCTACTGGTTGCCTCGATTGTCATCGGCTCCAGGAATCTCCAGAACTTCGACGCGGCCCTGGTGGTTTACACGTTTGCCGTCATTTTCGCCACGTTCGGCGTGACCTTCCACTACGCGGTATGGCTGCAGAAGCCGCCCACGAAGCGCTACTGGCAGCGGAGCCTGGAACTGGCGCGGTCGCGCGGTTGGCTGAAGACTTTGGCCCTGGTCACGCAGACCGCGGGCACCCACCTGATCGCGCAGAAGTTCATCGCAAAGCGCAGCCGGACGCGCTGGTGGATGCACCAGATGCTGTTCTGGGGCTGCTTATCCGCGGCCGCCATCACGTTTCCCCTGGTGTTCGGCTGGGTCAATTTTACATCGCATCCCGACGATCAGATGACCTACATCACTTGGCTGTTCGGCTTCCCGGTGGGCACGATGCCCGCGCGTTCGCTGATGGCCTGGGTCCTGTTTCATGGGCTCGATTTCTCGGCGGTCCTGGTGCTGGGCGGAATCGCGCTCTCGCTGGGGCGGCGGATGAAGGACGAAGGCGCGCTCGCGCTGGAGACAATGGCCGCGGACTTCCTGCCCCTGGCTCTGCTCTTCGCGATCTCCGTCACGGGCCTGGCGCTGACGGTCTCCACGCTCTGGTTCCGCGGCGCGTTCTACGGCTTCCTGGCCGTGATCCACGCCATCAGCGTGATCGGCGCGCTGCTGTACCTGCCGTTCGGGAAGTTCTTCCACATCTTCCAGCGCCCGGCGCAGTTGGGCGTGAAGGTCTACCAGCAGGCCGGAGACGAGGATGAGGGGTCGCACTGCCTCCGTTGCGGGCAGCGATTCGCTTCGAAAATGCACATTGAGGACTTGAAGACGGTGCTGCCGCAACTGGGGTTCGACTATACGTCGAAGGACGGCTCGTCGCACTGGCAGGCGGTCTGCCCGCCGTGCAAGCGCAAGACCCTGGCGACGGTGCAGATGAGAGTGAAGGAGAACGCGCATGGCCAAGCCTCCGCAATCCGTTGAGGCACTGACCGAGCAGTACGGACCGCACCTGAAGTACGTTCCGCCCGGCGGCTGGCAAGGGGAATCGCTGAAGGGTCCGGAGAAACTGGTGAAGACGCATTGCTGCTTTTGCGGGCAGCAGTGCGGCATTCAGTTGAAGGTGCGCGACAACCAGGTGACCGGGTTTGAGCCCTGGGAGGAGTTTCCGTTCAATCGCGGCATGCTGTGTCCCAAAGGTGTACGGCGCTACATGCAAAGCGCGCACCCGGACCGGTTGCTGGCTCCACTGATCCGCACCGACAGCGGATTTCGAGAGGCCGGCTGGGAAGAGGCGATGAGCCTGACGGCGCGGCGGCTGCAGGAGATCCAGGCGAAGTACGGCAAGGACTCGGTGGCCGTCTACGGCGGAGCCTCGCTCATCACCGAGAAATCTTACCTGTTGGGGAAATTCGCGCGCGTGGCGCTGGGCACACGGCACATCGACTACAACGGCCGCTTGTGCATGGTATCGGCCGGTACGGCCTACAAACTGGCGTTGGGCGTCGACCGCAATCCGAACCCGTGGGAAGACATCCCGAAGGCCCAGGTGGTGCTGGTGGCCGGTGCGAACGTCGGCGAGTGCTTCCCCATCACGACCGACTATCTGTGGCGCATGCGCGACAACGGTGGCCGGCTGATTGTCGCCGACCCGCGCATGACACCCATTACACGCAATGCGGATCTGTATCTGCCTGTGCGGCCCGGCACGGACACGGCGTTGTTCTCGGCCATGCTCCACGTGATTGTGCGCGATGGCCTGGCGGACCTGGAGTTCATCGAGAACCACACGAACGGGTTCGACCAGGTGGCCGAGTATGTGAAGGCCTGGGATCCGCGCCGGGCCGCCGACGTGACGGGAGTGCGTCCGGAAGACATCGAGAAGGCGGCCCAGTGGTTCGGCATGGCGGAGCGGGCCATGGCCCTGCATGCCCGCGGCATCGAGCATCACTCGCATGGCGTGGAGAACTGCCTGGCGCTGGTCAATCTTTGCCTGGCGACCGGCAATATCGGACGGGAAGGCGCCGGTCCGAACATGATCACGGGGCAGGGCAACGGGCAGGGCGGCCGTGAGCACGGGCAGAAGTGCGACCAGTTGCCGGGCCAGCGGCACATCGCGGATCCGGCGGCGCGCGAGCACGTAGCGAAGGTCTGGGGCATCACTCCGGAGGAGATCCCGCAGGCGGGCTACAGCGCGGTGGAGATCATGGAAGCGATCCACCGCGGCGAGATCAAGGCGCTGTTTTCGATGTGCTTCAACCCGCTGGTGTCGCTGCCGGACAGCGAGTACACACGAGCTGCCCTGGAGAAGCTCGAGTTCTTCTGCGTCGTGGATTTCTTCCTCTCCGAGACCGCGCATCACGCCGACGTCGTGCTCGCGGGCAGCCTGCAGGAGGAGGAAGAGGGCGTCGTGGGCAGCGGCGAAGGCCGCGTCATCAAGATCAACAAAGCCGTGGATCCGCCGGGACAGGCGCGCGGCGACAGCGCCATTGTGGTGGATCTGGCGCGCCGCCTGGGCAAGGGGCAGTACTTCCCGTTCGAGTCGACGCGGGAGATTTTCGATGAGCTGCGCGAGGCCTCGCGCGGCGGCCATGCGGATTACTACGGCATCACCTACGAGCGCATCGAGAAGGAGATGGGCATCTTCTGGCCGTGCCCCACGCTGGATCATCCGGGCACGCCTCGGTTCTTTGAGGGCGGCAAGTTCCTGCATCCCGATGGACGGGCGCGGTTCCTGGTGGCGGAGGTCCGGCCCAGCGGCGATCCCGTGGCCGATGACTTCCCCACCTTCCTGACGACCGGCCGCGTCGTCAGCCAGTACCTTTCCGGAGCACAGACCCGCCGCATTGGAGCGCTGGTCGATCAGTACCCGAATCCCAAAGTGGAGGTTCATCCCAAGCTCGCCGAGCGGCATGGGATCCTGAACGACGACTGGGTGACGGTGACCACCCGCCGGAGTTCCATCACGGTGCAGGCCATGGTGGTGCGCACCATCCGGCCCGATACGGTCTTCATCCCCTACCACTGGCCCGGCCGCAAGAGTGCGAACCGATTGACGCACCGGACGCTGGATCCGCGCAGCAAGATCCCAGAGTTCAAGGTCTCTGCCTGCCGCATCGAGAAGGCAGCGGGTCCGCAGGGAGGCCAGTGAGCCATGTTCGGCTATGAGTTCTACGTCGACCCGTCGCGCTGCATCGGCTGCCAGTCCTGCGTGAGCGCCTGTGCGGAGTGCGGCACGCACCGCGGCGTCTCGATGATCCACCTGGACTTCATCGATAGGCCCAACACGATCGCCACGGCGCCCATGGTCTGCATGCATTGCGAGGATCCCACGTGCGCGCAGGTGTGTCCGGCGGACGCGATCAAGAAGGGCGAGGACGGCATCGTGAGGACGGCGTTGAAGCCGCGCTGCATCGGCTGCTCCAACTGCGTGCTGGCCTGTCCCTTCGGCGTGCCGAATGTGTTCGCCGAGATGGAACTGATGATGAAGTGCGACATGTGCTACGACCGCACCAGCATCGGCAAGCGGCCCATGTGCGCCACGGTCTGCCCCAGCCAGGCGCTGATGTACGTGCCGGCGGAGCAGGCCGCGCAGAAGCGGCGCGAGCGTGCGTCCAACGAGTTTCACTTTGGCGGGCAGGTGGTGCGGACGAAGGTTCATTACATGCTGCCGGCGTCGGAGCCGGTGATGAGTGTGGATGTGGCGGATGCCATCTGGGAAGGAGAGGAATGAGCCAGCAGAAGGAGTGCCCGAAGCAGCGGTTGTGGAGCGAGGAGTTCTCGGTCCGGTCCGGCGAGTCGAGCTTTGTCGAGCGCAGGCAGTTCACGCGGTTCCTCACATTGACGAGCTTCGCCATGTTCGCCGGCCAACTGTGGCTGGTGGCGAAGAACCTGCTCAGCCGGCGGCAGGCGGCCTTTCCGGCGCTGGTCGTGAATGGCGCCGACGGGCTGGCCGTGGGCAGTGCCAAGGTCTTCCAGTATCCGACGCCGCAGGACAACTGCCTGCTGGTGCGCGTCGGCGAGCAGAAGTTCGTGGCCTACAGCCAGAAGTGCACCCACCTGTCGTGCGCGGTGCTGTACTCGGCGAAGCACAACCGGCTGGAGTGCCCGTGCCACGAAGGCTACTTCTCCATCGAGGACGGGCGCGTGTTGCAGGGTCCTCCACCCAGGCCTTTGCCCAGGGTGGAACTGGAGCGGCGCGGCAGCGAACTGGTGGCGATTGGAATGACCACCGGAGAGGAGTCCTAGCGCCATGACGGACGGCGAATCGCCCCTGCGGCGCAGAAGTCTGAAGGGGATCAACGGCGCGCTGGCGCTGATTGTCGTGATCCTGGTGGTGCAGATCTGGATGCTGATGGCCTCTGTCGAAACTTACCTGGCCGGCCATCATGAGGCGGCCGTGCCGGGGGCTGTGTTGTCCGGATTACTGTTTGCGGGCAGCGCCCTGCTGCTGCGCTATGTGAACCGGCTGGACCGGCAGACGCGCGACCAGTCGTAAGGCGATCGAGCACCGGACCGGCGCGCTTTGCGAGAATGGGGATCCGAGGTAAGGTCGCCGCACTCCATGACTCTCCTGGCAATTCCGGTCCAATACGTCCTGGCCGCCGTCGTGCTCATCGCGGCCGCCTGCGACATCCGAAGCCGGAACATTCCCAACTGGCTGTCACTGGGCGGCGTCCTCATTGGTCTTGCCCTGCATCCTTACCTGGCCGGCTGGACGGGCCTGAAGTTCTCAGCGGGCGGGTTGGGCCTGGCCGTGCTGATGTTCGTGCCTCTGTTTGTCCTGCGGTGGCTGGGCGGTGGCGATGTGAAGTTGATGGCGGCGGTGGGGGCATTGGCTGGGGCCGGCAACCTGTTCATCATTTTCATCATGGATGCCATCCTCGGCGGAGCCGTGGCTCTCATCGCGGTATTGTTCAAGAGGCGCGGCGCCAGGACGCTGCGGAACATCGGACGCATGATCACGGCGCTGTTTCGGGGCAAGGCGCCCTATCAGGAGACCGAGGAGCTCGAGGCCGGCAGCGAAACCTCCATGGGGATGCCCAGGGCGGTCACCATCGCGCTGGCCACATTACTCGTGCTGTGGGCTACGCCTAAATCCTAAGCATTCGAGCTCTCCGGCGGCACTATAATGAGGGGCATCCGGGGAGCGTCATGCGCGATCGGCTCACTTATTTCGGCGGGGGCGGTTTGATGCTGGGTTTGCTGTGCCTGGTTGGCTCTCAAGCCTGGCCGCTGGACGGGTGGACCCTCACGGCCGCCGAGGTCTTCATTGTTCTGGGGATGCTGCTGTTGCTGGCCCGCCTCTGGAAACACGGGCTCAACTAGGCGGATGGCGTCTGGCTGTCCGATCCCTTGATGCGGCGCCAGAAGGTCAGGCGTTTGTCCATGCGCAGGCCCAGGGCGTGACGCAACGGCTCTGACTGGTCGAGCAGCCACTGATACAGCCAGCGGCGGCGCGAGTAGTAGTGGTAGAGCACCGGTTCGATCATCACTTCCCGCTGCAACGCGCGGTCGCGCACCATGCGCATGGCCCAATCGAAATCCTCTGAGTACCGGACCTCCGCGAAGGGGTAGCGAATCGCGATATCGCGCCGGATGGGATTGAGGATATAAGGCGGCCGGAAATAGCGGCCGGCCTTGGACGACAAGTCGGTGTACTGGATAGAGTGGGTCGCCTCGGACGGATGCGCGCCGCGAAAGTAGATGAGGACGCGGATCCCCAGGCAGTCGATGCCGGGATTCGCCCGCAACGCCTGTGCAATGAGGGAGACGTAGCCGGCGCTTACCTGATCGTCGTCATCGGTGAAGACAACATACTGACCCTGGGCTTGCCGCAGCAGCGTATTGCGCTTGGCCCCCACGGGCACGGCTCCGTCGTCGCACAGCCCCAGGATCTCCACCTCGGACTGCAGCCCCGCCGATTCGATTTGGCGCCGCAGTTCCGAGGTGAGCCTCTGGTAGAGGGCTGCCCGGGATGCCAGGGTCGGGATGAGGATGCTCAGCAGCATGCGGGCCGCCGCGCTCAATTCTTGAGCTTGCAGCTGGGCGGTAGGAAGAGGACATCCGTTGTGATTTCAGGCAGCCCTTTCAGGTAAGCGGCAAACTCCGAGATCGGGCGGACAGGCGCGGCTCCACGTTTGCTCACGATGTCTTTCGCTTCGATATAGCGATCGAAATGGCGGGCCGCCACCCCTGCGATGGTGGTCAGCACACCCTGGCGGCGCAGCGACAGGGGCTCGATCTCCGTATAAAACGGCACGCCGCGCGACCAGAACTCCGCGCCAGTATCCATGACATCCTCTTCACAGCCCTGTGTGTCCGACCAGATGAATGCGACGCGGGCGAAGTCGACGCCGTGCTCGCGAGCGACATTGTCGAGCCGGTCCGCCTGCACGTCCACTCCGCCGTTGAATATGGATTGCCCCAATTCCTCCCGGACCGGCGGTCGATTGACGCAGAACCCGCCAGGGTCGTCCGTAGGTTGCAGCAGCCTGATTGTGCCGGGCTCGCGGAGGATTGCGCGCGGCGCGATGGAAACCTGGTTCGAGAATCCATTGTCTTCCAGGTTCTTCCGCAGGTAGTAGAGGTTACGGGGCTCCGGTTCGACGGCAAACACGCGACAGCCGAGGCCGCGGAGCATGGGCAGGCTGGTGGTGCCAATATTGGCGCCAACATCGATGATGGTGTCACGGCCAGCCTGAATCAGGCCCTGGTGACGGATCCAGTCGATTACGGCACTCACTTCCTCCCCCTGGTAGCCCCCTGAACGGAAGAGAACCAATGGGACCCCATAAGTAACGGGCGTGTTCCAGATGTTTCCGTCGATGCGAAAGGAAGCCGAATCGACATTCTCCGTTTCGAGAATGCGCCAAATCAGTTCGCGGCGGTTGAGTGCGGGCATCCGCCTGAGAAACCGGTAGGCCAAATCCCACTGGAAGTATGCACTAATGTTAGCGGCCATGCTCAACAGGTTCAACGTAAATGCTCCTTGAGATGCCCCTCGGGGCCGAGTGCCAGAAAAGTCTCCACGTGGTTCAGCAGTCCTGCGGCAAACGACTCCGGCGAAAAGTTTCCGGCGATTCTTGCTACCTTGCCACGCAACTCGTCCTGAAGCCGTGCATCACCGATCAACGTAACGATCTTCGCCACCGCATCCTCGGTAGAACTGTAACAAAGACGCGGATCGCCATCGACAATCTCCACTTGTCCACCGCTATCGTGGACAAACGGGAGGCAACCGGTGCGTGCCATCTCGGCGGGTGCCATGCCGAAATGTTCGTCGATCTTGGCATGCAGTCCGAATCGATTGACCGCCAACAATCCGGCTAACTCCCCCCGCGGCAGATTGTAGTGCATCTGCACCCACGGGCCTGCTGCCCGCGCCAGTTCCGCCACGCGGTGGGCGATACCCTCGGCGGGCCTTGCCATATCTTGATGTGCGCAGATATGTAATTCGACGTCGGGTACCTTGGCGCGGACAAGGGCCATCATTTCGATCATCCAGTCCATGCGTTTGGAGCCCTCCATCCGCCCAATGGCAACGAAGCCGTTGCGCCTTTGGTTCCAGGGAATGGGAGAGAGGGAACCGGTACCGGGCGGATACAGCACCTGGCTCGGCATATCGAAGAGTTCACGGATCTTGCCCGCGGTCCACTTCGAATTAGACAACGTGAGATTCCGGCGCATTCGATCGAACGAGTAGCGGGAAAGCGCCGCCCACTTTGGTGTCCTGCCTCGAAGCACGGCCGCCGCCAATTTCGGCCACGGCGCGCTGCCCGGGACCTGATTCCGCCAGTCCGAATGGCCCATGTAGGGGTAATGGATGTATTGGATGGCGGGGCGGCCCAGATCAGCTTCCAACGAGCAACATGCGAATGCTACGTCGAACTCCTCGGATAACTCGCGCGCCCGCTTCAGCATCACATTCACGTGCTGGAATCTTGATGTGTCCGGAATGGAGCGGACCAACAACCGCTCTGCGATAGTCGGCCCCTCGTATCGCCATTTGCACTCTGTCAATTCAGTGTCAAACCACCGGTCGACGGCTTCACAGTCAGGTGGTGTGTAGCACATCAGGGTCACATCATAGTGCCGCGACAGTGTCTGCAGCACGTGGGCGCTCACGCCGTACCCGCCGCCGCCTGGGCCAAATTCCTCGCTGAAGAGCAGGAGGCGTTTCTTCATCACGCTGCACTCCGGTGGTTGGCCATCAGTTGATTGTAGAAGGCACACTGGCGCCGGCCAAGGGCGGGCCAGTCGTGATTCAGTTCAACAAAGTGCCGGGCGTTCCGGACGAGACTTTGCCGCAGCACCTGGTTCGTGAGAACGGAGACGATCTGCCCCGAGAGCGCCTCCGGTGTGTCTCCTATCATCAACTGTTCTCCCTGCGAGACCGCCAGCCCCTCACAGCCGATGCTCGTCGACACAACCGGCCTCTGCAACGCCATGGCCTCGAGGATCTTCAGGCGCGTCCCGCCGCCGGCTCGCAGCGGTACCAGGCTCAGCCGGCAGCGGCGGTAATACGGCAGGATCTCGGGCACGTCGGGATGCAGTTCGAAAGCTCCGGTTTCGGCCAATGAACGAAGGTCCGCGCCGGGATTGCGGCCCACCACGACTAGGCGAACGTCGGGAACCTGCGTGCGGACTCGCGGCAGGATCGCGTCGACCAGCCAGCGGACGGCGTCGGCATTGGGCGGATACCCAAGGGTGCCGATGAACAGCAGATCGTTGCCCGCCTCGGGTTCCGGCAGGGGCTGCAGCGAGCCGCAGTCCACTCCGTTCGGAATGACGCACACGGGCGGCTGCGGTGCCTGCCGCCGAACCCATTCCGCCTCAGCCTCCGATACGGCGATTACCCCGTCGAAACGGCGGGTCCAAGCCGCTTCCCAATTGCGCATCGCCATCGCCTTGAGCCAGGCCGCCGGGCTGGTCCGTTTCATCCGCGCCATGCTGGCGTACTGCCGTTCTCCAATGTTGTGGAGAGACTGGATTCTGATGCAGGCCGGCGGAATGGCTGTCAGATAGGGAGCCAGAAACGAGTGTTCCAGTTGAACAACGTCCACCTGGTGGCTTTGGGCCAGCTCGGAGATGCGATCAGCGAAATCAGGGAAGTAGAACGGAAAGGTAGCCAACGGCCGCCCCGCCGCCAGGTGTGCCGGTAAGGCCGTTGCCGGCCTGCCGGCGGGTGGCGAATACGTCTCAACTGACCGGCAGAAAGAGGGCAGGGGACCCAGGTCGCTGGGGAACCGGTCGTCCTTGCAGAAGCTCAGCAGATGGACTTCCGCTTCCTGGGCGATGGCGCGCAGCAGGCTGTGATCCCGGATCTTGCAGCCTTCAGAAAGTGGATAAGGCAGTCCGTAGGTCACAGCCAGGAACTTCACGCCGCCCGCACCACGTTCGAGCGGAGTTCCTGTGAGGCGGCCCGGCTCAGTCCCAGCAGCAGGCCGATCCCGGACAGGCAATAGATCAGCCAGTGCATCACTGCCGTGCGTATCGCGAACCACAGTCCGTGGGTGTTTGCCGCCAGCCGCAGCAGATCAGCGTTGAGAAGCAGGAAGACCGCAGCCAGCGCGGCAAACAGGACGGGATTGAGGATGCTGGCCGCCAGCAGGTAGCTGACCGGTACGCTCAGCACATTCTTGTAGCCGGTATTCAGGTCGGCCCGGAAAATACGATGCCGGATCATGAGCTCGGTCCATGGGATGGCCCGGTAGTGCAGGTCGGAGATCAGCAGGCCGCGCAGTGTGTAATACTTCGCGTGACTCGCCATCAAATCCTTGCACAGCCGGATGCGATGGCCGGCCTTGTGCATCCGGTAGCCCAGGTCGATATCCTCCAGGGCCAGCATCGATTCGTCAAAGCCGCCGCACCCTAGAAAGACCGGCCGCCGTACGAATCCATATCCACCGCAAAACGTCACAGCGTCAGGCATGGCCTGCTGGTGAGTGTGATGGTGCACCAGATTCTTATACCGGGAGCAGAAATTCGTGGGCAGGCTGTCGCGCTGGTACGACGCAAACAGGGCGGACCAGCCGGGATTCTCATCCAGGTATTGAACAGCCTTGCGGATAAAATCCTGCGGGATGTTCACATCAGCGTCCAGAAAGAACAGGATCTCCGCGGTACTGGCATCGACCCCGATATTCCGGGCTCGGGACGGTCCGCCGCGGGTAGGCAATCCGATGACCTTTACCGGGAACTGCCGGGCGATGACGGGTGTGTTGTCGGTGGAACCGTCATCCACGACGATAATCTCCGCCAGGCCTTCCGCGGCGATAAGGGCGTGCCGCAGGCAGTCCGCCAAATGCAGTTCGCCATTCAACACCGGGATCACCACCGAGACCCGCGGATAAGATGTGTCAGGCGTCCTTATGTCGTACCTCCAATTGCGGCATGCCCCAGCAAGGAACACCCATGTCGTGAGCCATCATGGCGAAGCCTTCGGTTTCGATCTCTCCGGGCACCAGACGGCCAGCGAGCCGCGCGAGCCAGCCCAGGGCCCTGCCGCCGCGCCTGCGGGCTTTGGGGTGCAGGCGGCCGTAGGGGAACGGCGGAAATATCAGGCCTTCCCGATGAAGATCGGCCCGGACCAGCAACATAGTCCCGCCAACGGAATCCAACTCGACCAGTTCGCCGCGTCCGCGCAGATCGTGCATCAGCAGGCTCTGCTGATCCTTCCAGGCATTCCAGTCGAAGCTCCGCCCGCCGGGCACTTTCACGCAGTGCGGATGCACGATGTCTTTCCTGGTTGCCAGAAGCCTGTTCAATACATCGGGCGGATAGTCGACCAGATCCACGTCAATCCACAACGCCCAGTCCGCGTCGCCGAGTGCGACACTGGCCAGATAGTTGCGGCTGCGGGCCAGTGCAGCCCGGCGCGGAAGCTGCTGGCTGGGCGCCCAACGCGGCACGCCATCCGGCAGATGAAATCCGAAATTCCGATTCCACACGCGAGCGGATTTGAAATGCGGCTGGAGTTGTGAGAGTTTCGATTGGAGTTGAAGCAGGGTGCCGTCCGTACTGTCGCTTTCCAGTAATCCCAGCGACAGCCGTTCGCGTGGATAGTCCAGTCTCAGCAGGCACTCAAAGTAACGATCCAGATGCGGAGTTGCATCCTTCACCGGGGTCAAAATACAAACCCTGGGCGGCATTGAGCCGCCAGGGACGGAACCCGGCATCGCCTCGGACTGCTCCACACTCTCCTCCGTACGGCTGCGGAACACAGAAAAACCTCACAAACCGGGCCCACCGTTCCAGTCCCGTCTGATTTTTGCGGCGTGCTATTTGTGGCCACTGCCGCCTGGACCTCGCTGTGAGGCAAACCAGCTCTAACTGCCCGGGTTGGTGCTCCGTTGCCGAAGCCGCTCTTCCGCAGAGAATGTCCTAAGGTAACCCAAAGGGGTCGATTTCGCAACACTGTTGACCCCCAGGTGCGTCCGGCAAGCGCCTCTTGCAATATGTTCAAAAGCATACAGTTGATCGCTGAACCCCGGCTCTGGCGTCGTCGCGGTCAAACCTCTATTGAGGCATGAGCGCGCTATCGCTATACTGTCGCATTGTGAACTTGATTCGGAAAGCACGGCCCTTCGCCGCGTTCCTACTGGTGGTGCTGGCCTTTCAGTGGCTGTCTGGAGCGTACACGAAACTCCTGGACGGCAATTACGACGAAGCCTCTCACTATTTGACCTCGCTGCTCGTGAGGGATTATCTGGCTGCCGGGCTGCCAGGCAATCCGCTGCATTACGCGGAAAATTACTATCTGCATTATCCAAAAATCGCGATTGGTCATTGGCCGCCGGTTTTCTATCTGGTGAACGGTGTGTGGCTGCTGCTCCTGCCCTTTGGCCCCGCCTCCTGCTTCGTACTGTTGGCGCTCACCACGGCTGGCCTGGCCGCCCGCATCCACGCCTACGTTCGCCGCAGCGCACCGGATTGGGCCGCCTGGCTGATCTCGCTGCTCTTCCTGACCCTCGCGCCGGTCATCTCTTCCTCCATTGAGCTCATGTCCGAGATTCTCCTGGCGTGGCTTGTACTCGAGTCGTGCTGGGCGTTCTCTGCCTGGATGAAGACGCCTACCACCGGTGCCGGCGTCAGGTTCACCGTCTGGTCTTCCCTGGCCCTGCTCACGAAGGCCGTCGGGATCGGCCTGGCCTTCCTTCCGCCCTGCGCCATCCTGCTTTCGCGCCGCAATCGCCTGTTCGCCAAACCGTCTCTCTATCTGGCCGGGATTCTGGTGGCCGCCGTGGTGGGCCCCTGGTACGCCCTCGCTCCGGGCGCTCGTCATGAAGCGAGTGGCCACAAATTCGCAGGACTGCTCGGAGTCAATCTGCCCACGAGAACCGTTAAAGCCAACGCGGCCAAGTACGATGTTGCGATCGAAACTGCGGAATTCTTCTACCGCGCACGCCGTTCCCTGCTGGCCGTGCCTATCCTCTTCAAGTGGCTCGGCCCCCTCGTGATCGTGGCAATGCTGGGTGCGTGGCGCGCCGCCCGGCTGGGTGATGCCGATGCGCAAGCTGTGCTCGGTGTTCTATTCGGTTTCCTGATATTTCGCTTCGTCCTGGTCAGTGCGGCCTGGGAACCGCGCATGCTGATACCTGTCGTGCCGCCTCTCCTTTGCTTTGCCTGGGTTGGACGGACCTGTTTCACCTTTCGCCATGCGTCGGCGTGTCTCGTGCTGCTCGTGGCCTGTGCCAGCGGCTACAACCTGACGGCCGCTCCGCGCCATGCCGGGTCCCCCGCCGGTGAAGCGGCCGCCTGGATCAGCGCCAGTTCCTCCGAAACATACCGCACGATCCTCGTCTCCAGCGATGGAGCCGTGGAAGGCGCGTTGGCCGCTCTCATCGCCGACAGCGATACGCACAGGCCCAGCCGGTACGTCGTGCGGGCGTCCAAGCTGCTGGCCGTCACCTCATGGAGTTCGTATGTCTATGTACCCAAAGCTACTGACGAGGACGCTGTCTTACGGGCCCTGGATGCCGTTCCAGTCGATCTGGTGGTGCTCCAGCCGCTCAACAGCAAGTCCGCGTTTCACGAGATCCTGATGGATCGCACCGTCCAGCACCATCCCGGCCGGTTTCGGCGCATCCCCGTGCGGGATAGCAGCCTGGCGATCTTCGAAGTCGTTGGAAGGCAAGGACCAAGGCCCGTCGGCGATCCCAAAATCGACATGTTCCTTTTCGGGCTCGGACGGAACCTTTCCACTCAGGAGGGGGCTGCATCTCCTCAGAAGTAGAGAGGAATCGCGGAACGGCTGCTATCCTGATGAGTACTCCATGCCCGAACCACCTTCCGTCCTTTCCCCTGTGTCTGAAGCGGTTACCAGCGGCATCCGTGTGGAAGTCATCGCGCGGCACACGCCGGAGCACTCCCAGCCCATGCAGGGCAAATGGGTCTTTCAATACACCGTCCGCATCACCAATGAGAGTGCGGAAACCGTTCAACTCGTCAGCCGGCACTGGATCATCACCGATGCGATGGAGCACACCGAATCCGTCATCGGGCCGGGCGTGGTCGGCAAACAGCCGGTGCTGGCGCCCGGCGAATCGTTCAAATACTCGTCCTGGTGCCCACTGAAGACGCCAACCGGCAAAATGCACGGCACCTACCAGATCACCCGCACCACCGGCGACCAGTTCGATATCGTAATCGCACCGTTTGCCCTGCGCGCCCCCTATACCGTCCACTAACCCCCCGCCGTCGACTCTTGTAACGAATTCCTCGAAACACAGTTGAGGCTTGCCCTCTCGTTCAGGCATCGATATGATACCCCTATAGTATCTATGCCTAAGAAAGAAATGCCTGCCGGCGCACTGGTCCTGCTGATTCTGCGTGTGCTGCACTCCGGCCCTGTGCACGGCTACGCCATCGCACAGAAGATCTACATGCTTTCCGCCGAAGTGCTGCATGTGGAGGAGGGCTCGCTCTATCCCGCGCTGCAGAAGATCCTGCTGAAGGGCTGGGCGACCTCGGAATGGGGGCTTTCCGAGACCAATCGAAAAGTCCGCTTCTACAGCCTGACCCCGGCGGGCCGGCAGCAGCTCGAAACGGAACTGGCGGACTACAGCCGCGTGGCCGAGGCAATCCAGTCCGTACTGAAGACCGCCTGAGAGAGGGAGCCATGAGCGACATCTTCCGCCGTATCCAATATCTGCTGAACCGCCGCCGCCTGGACGAGGAGCTCGCCGGCGACATGGAGTTCCACCGGGAAATGGCCGAGCGCGGGGGCCGCCGCAACTTCGGCGATACGCTGCGGCTGCGCGAAGATGCCCGCGAGGCGTGGGGCTGGATGTGGATCGACCGGCTGGGGCAGGATCTCCGCTACGCCGTACGGGTGTTGCGCAATGCGCCCGGGTTCACGCTGGCGGCTGTCCTCATGCTCGCCCTGGGCATCGGGGTGAACGTCGCGGCCTTCGGTTTCTTCAACCTCATTGTGCTGAAGCCGCTGCCGGTGCGGGACCCGGACACGCTGCTGCGCTTCAAACGCAGCGCGCCGGAGCGTTACGCCTACGCCCTTCCTTACCAGGAGATGGCGTTTGTCCGCAGCCATACCAAAACGCTGTCCGCGGTGCTGGCCCTGAACACGGCGCGCTTGACGATGGAAGGCAAGGAAGGCCCGGCCTCGGTACACTTCGTCACGACGAACTTCTTCAGTGAGCTGGGCGCGGCGCCGAAATTCGGCCGTCTGCTGGACGAGGCGCGGGACGAAGCTCCGGACGCGCCGCTGGTGGCCGTACTGAGCCACGGCTTCTGGCGCGGTCAGTTCGGCTCCGACCCGGCCGTCGTCGGCCGGACCATTCGCCTGAACGGCCGGCTGCTGTCGATCGTCGGCGTCGCCGCGGAGGAGTTCAGTGGCCTCAGCATGGACAAACCGGATCTGTGGGCTCCGCTGGTCCAGCAGCCCCAGATCGTCACAGGCAGCCACCTGCTGACGGATCTGAAAGAAGGCGCCGGGGTGCGGACCTGGGGCCGCATGCAGCCGGGCGTCACGCCCCAGGGCGTTGAGCAGGAACTTCGCTACATCATCGCGGACTTCCGGCAGCAGCATCCGGCGGAGATCTGGGAGAAGGAATCGCTGGCCAGCCAGCCGGGCGGCTACGCGAAAAGCCTGATGATCGGCGACCGCAGCGGCACGGGCACGGAACAGCCGGACAAGCTGTATCCGCTGGCGGTGCTGATCGGGTCGCTGGTCTTCCTCATTCTCGCGGCGGCGTGCAGCAACCTGGGCGGGCTGCTGTTGGCGCGCGGCGTTTCGCGGGAGCGGGAGATTTCGATTCGTACGGCCATCGGCGCCGGAACCGGCAGGCTGATCCGTCAGTTGTTCACAGAGAGCGTGGTGCTGGGGCTGCTGGGCTCGGCCGCGGGCCTGGCTTTGGGCTGCCTGGTGCTGAAGCTGATGATGGTCTGGACTGGAGCTCCGGATTGGCTCGACCCGACTCCGGACTGGCCCGTGACCGCTTTCGCGACCGGGATCGGCTTCGTCTCGGCCATCCTCTTCGGACTCGCGCCCGCCATCCAGGTGGCCCGGCAGCGGCACCGGTCGACCTTCTCCAAGCAACTGCTGATCGGGGCACAGGTGGCTGCCAGTTGCGTCCTGCTCATCGTGGCGGGCCTGCTGATCCGCGCCCTGGACCACGCGCTATCGGCGAGTCCGGGCTTTGAGTACGAGAAGGCCATCGCGGTCATGCCGGGCCTGGGCTCGCACGGCTACACCCCGGAACAGTCGCGTGCGTATGTCGACGCGTTGAAGGACCGGATGCGCGAACTGCCCGGCGTGGCTTCGGTTTCCGCCACGGCGACACCGCCACTGGCCGGCAGCAACGTGATGGTGGTGGGCGTCACCATCGATGGCCGGCACCTGGATGTGCACTGGAACCGCGTCGATCCCGGATTCCTGGAGACGATGAAGATTCCGATCCGCGCGGGCCGGACCCTGACCTCTTCCGATACGGCTGGAATTCTCATCAGTGAGAGCCTGGCCCGCAAGTCGTGGCCCAACGAGAACCCGCTCGGGAAGCACTTTCTTTCCGGAGAGGACCCGACGGGCGCGCAGGTGCCGTACACCGTCATCGGCATCACCCGGGATGCGCGGATGGACGCGTTGGAGGATCCTGACTCCGTGGATGCGTACATGTTGCCCGGCAAGGACGATCTGACGAAGATGGCCGTCGTGGTGCGCATGTCCGGCTCGCTGGAGTCGATTGTGCCTGCCGTGTCGTCCATCGCGCGGTCTATTGATCCGCGGGTCCATCCGCGAGTTCAGACCTTGAAGGGCGCCTTCCAGCAGAAGATGGAAGGCATCGAACGGGGGACCGCGGCGGCGGCCGTGCTGGGCGCCAGCGCACTGTTGCTGGCCTGTCTCGGCATTGTCGGCCTGGTGGCGTATGCCGTCTCGCGCAAGATGAAGGAGATCGGGATCCGCATGGCGCTGGGCGCGCGGCCGGGCCACATCCTGTCACTGGTGCTGATGCAGTTCTCGCGACCGGTGGCGGCGGGGCTCATCGTCGGCGTGGGGGGCGCGGCGGCCTTGTCTGACCTGCTGCGGCGGCAGTTGTTCGGGATCAGCCCGCTGGACCCCGTCGCTTACGTCGCCGCCACCGCGTTGTTCATCGCTACGGTGGTGCTGGCCGCCTTGATCCCCGCGCGACGGGCTCTGCGCGTGAATCCGACGACCGCCCTGCGTTGCGACTGAGCGGCGCCCTCGCACAAAAAAAGCCCCGGGGCGCAATCCCCGGGGCATTTCGTTCAGATGCGAACCGCTTACTGGGCCGGAGCAATCTGCAGTCCGTCCACCGCCACGGCTCCGTTGGTGCCCTGGTTGGTCACCGTCACGGTGAACTCGGCCGGCAGGTCGTAGGTCCCCAGCCAGTCGGCGGGTTGCCGCTGGTTCACCGTGGCCTGGTAGGTCTTGCCGCCGCCGGAGATCTGCACCGGCACATTCGTCGCCTGCTTGGCGAAGGGCGGATACAGCAGCTTCACCCGGTAGCGCCCGGCCTTCTCCATCTTCACCGTGAACTGCGCCCGCGCCTTGCCGTCGCGCGCATCCATGTCGTCGAAGTAGGAAGGGCCCAGCGTGGGTTTGTGTGCACGGCTGCCTTTCCAGGCCGGAGTCAGTTCAGCGAACTGGCTGTCGATCACCGTGCCTTCGAGCTGCCGGGGATCGATGTCGCCCTTGCTGAGCGCTGCCGGAGCTTCCAGCACCTGCTTATCCGCCAGCAACCGCTCTCGCAGTTTCGGATAAGGAACGTCTTGCACCGCCTGGTTGGCGTCGATGGCCAGTGCGGCGGCCGTGGCGGCCGATTGGCCCAGCACCATGAAGACCGGCTCCATGCGGATGGAACCGTAGGCGATGTGGGTCGCCGACAGGGCCACGGGCACCAGCAGGTTCGAGGCCTGGTCCTTCTTCGGGGTGATGGCACGGTAGCCCACCGGGTAAGGAGGGAAGCCGCCCACCTGAACGTTGCCTTCATTCCGCACGAAACCGGCCTTGGTGACGTAGCGCTGGACGTTGTGCGAATCCATGCCGTAGGCGCCCATGCCGACGGAGTCTTCCACGATCTCGCGGGCCATCACGTGGTGCTCCGTCATTACCAGCGCACCGATCATGCGCCGCGCTTCTCGAATGTAGAGCTGCGTCGGCCAGCCGCCGTTCTCGGTGAACTCGTCCTTCGGCAGGCCCCACTGCTTGTAGTACTCACGCAGCTTCGCCGGCACGCGCGGGCTGTTCTGCAGGGTCCACATATAACCCTTCTGATAGACCTCGTGCCGCTTGTTGATCTTCTCGCGCTCGGCGTAGCCGGCCTCGGGGTAGCTCCAGTCCGCGCCCATGTAGTCGGTGGAGACCGCACCGTGGTTGTTGGTGTCGGTCTTCATGTTGGGGATCGGGTCGTACTTGCTGGACGGCTCGTGATACTTGCCCGTCTCGGCAAACCGTAGCAGCAGTTCGTGATCCTTTTCGTCGTAGCCCGCCGGCTTCTCGATGGGCAGCCGGTTCTTTGGATCGTTCGTCAGGCACATGCGGTAGCAGTAGGCCTGGATCCGCTTGTCTCCCTTGCCCTCTTCGCCCGGACCGGTAGGATCGATAATCGGCAGCAGGCCGCTTTCCGGCTTGCCCTTGACGACATACGGATCCACGTTCGCGCCTTCCGGGAACTGGTGGTAGTGGAAGTGATTGGGCTGCGAACCGTTCCAGGTCTCCTTGTAGTCGGAGTTGTTCTCGCGGCCGATCGCGTACGACACGCCGGCCATGCCCATCAGGTCGCCTTCATAGGTCGCATCGATGAACATCTTGGCTTCATAACGCGTACCACCTTCCAGCACGATCGCCTTGATGCGCCCGTTCTCCTTCACCACTCCCTTGCCGGGGCTGAGATCGAGCCGCGCTTTCTGGATCACCTTGACGCCCGCCTCGGCCAGCATCTCTGAGTACAGCGCGCGGGCCACCTTGGGTTCGAACGTCCACATCGCATCTTCGTTCTTGGCGTTCGGGCCCTTGCGGCGCTCGAAGTACTCGTCCCTCGTCTCCGACGTCCACACCTTCGGATCCTCGTACTTCTTCTTGATGCGTTGGTAGAACTCGCGGGCAATGCCGCCCACGACGATCTTGTTGCCGATGTCGGTCCAACTCAGGCCGCCTGTGGTTAGCCCGCCGATATGAGTGCCGGGATCGAGAACGACCACCGTCTTGCCCATGCGCCGCGCCTGGATGGCCGCGGCCAGCCCGCCGGATGTTGCGCCGTAGATGAGGATGTCGGTTTCCGGACCCGTGCCGCTGCAGGAAATAGCAGTGAGTGCCAGCAACGGAGCCAGCAAAGCCGCGAACCCTCGGCGGAGTAGTGTTTTCTTCATAGGTTCTTCCTTGAGGTACTACTTCGCCGCCCGGCGGTCCCACGGCACGGGCCCTTTTCTGGGAGCCGGGGCATAGCGTTTCCTGATCGTGGCCAGGCCTTGATTCTGGAACTCGATGCCCGCTTCGAATACCGCGCCTTCGTCCTTCAACTTCTTCTGCAACTCGGGCACATTGATGTCCTGCAGCGTGGATCCGCCGCGGATGGCCAGCGCCGCGGCAATGCCCGCCGCATGGCCCAGGATCATGTACTGCGGCTCCATGCGCATGCTGGAGTACGCAATATGGCTGGCCGAGAAGCACACCGGGACCAGCAGGTTCGTCACTTCACTCTTCTTGGGCACCAGCACCCTGTAAGGGATCTGGTAGGGCTGCACGGGCACCTGCACGTCGCCCTCGTTCTCCACAAAGCCCTTGGCGTTCACGAACCGCTGCAGGTTGTGCGAGTCGGAGTTATAGCTGCCCATGCCGATGGCATCGGGCTTGGTCCGCTCGGTCTGCAGATCCTTCTGCGTGGACACGAACTCGCCCACCATGCGGCGCGCTTCGCGCACGTAGAGCTGGTTCGGCCAATGGCCGGTGTCCTGGAACTCATCCTTCGGCAATCCATAGCTGCGGACCTCGTCCTGCAGCTCCTTCGGGACGCGCGGATCGTTCGCCAGGAAGTAATAGAAGCCCTTCTGGTAATCCTCGTGCTCCTTCCAGATCTTCGCGCGCTCGGCGTAAGTGCCCTCGGGGTAGCCGTAGTTCTTGCCGATGTAGTCGGTGGAGAAGCCGCCCCGATTGTTGAGGTCCAGCTTGCCGTTGGGGATGATGCGGAACAAGCCGACTTCGTTGAAATTCACCGGCCGGCCCATGTACTTCGTCATCGCCGTCAGGTAGCGCGCCAGCAACTCATAGCGCTTTGGATCATAGCCGTCGGGCTTGGGCCAGGGCAGCCGGTTCTCCGGCACGTTCGTGGCGATCACGCGGAAGTTGTAAGCCTGGATCCGCTTGTCGGCCGTGCCCGGCTCTCCACGAGGTTCGGCCGAGACTTCGGGCAGCAGCTTGCCCTGCTCGTCGCGCGCCGGAATGTCGACCGCGAACTGGTGGCTCTCGGTCACCGCGCGTACGCCGGCCAGCGACTCGCCATATTGACTGATGCCTTCGCGGCCGTAGGTGTAGGTGACCTTCGACTGCGCCATCAGGTCGCCCTCATAGGTGGCATCGGCGAAGACCTTGGCCCGGAACCGGGCGCCGTTCTCCGTCACGATCTCAGTGACACGGGAGCCTTCGCGCTTCACGCCGTCTTTCTCTCGCAGCCGGTGGTGCTCCAGCAGCGTGACGCCCGCTTCCTTGAGCATCTCTCGCATCAGGGACTCGGCCACGCCCGGCTCCGGCATCCAGGACAGTTCCTGCAGGTGCCGGTCCATCTGGTAGCGCTGGCCCGCGCGGTAGTAGAACTCGAGCGACAGTCCGCCGATCACTTCGCGGCGGCCGACGTCGGTGCCCGACAGGCCTCCGCTGATCATGCCGCCGATATGGTTTCTGGGTTCCAGCAGCGCAGTCTTCAGGCCCTGGCGGGCGCCGGAGACGGCGGTGGCAAATCCGGCGGCGGTGCCGCCATAAACGACAAGGTCGTATTGCTGCTGGGCAGCGGCCGAAGCCGCTGCCAGCAGGAGAACAAGGAACATTCTCATGGATGGATCCTCGCTCAGGTTATTAGAACGTCAGGCGCATGCCAAGCTGCATGCGGCGCGCTTCCAGCGAACTGAAGATGCGGCCGAAGTTGGCATTGGTGTTCACGCCCGCGGCGTTGGGTGAGAAGTTCGTATCCGGGCCGTTCAGGTTCACGGCATTCAGGGCGTTGAACATCTCCCAGCGGGTCTCCAGACGGTAGCGCTCCATGAACTGGTAGGTCTTGAAGACCGAGAAGCTCACGTCCAGCAGGCCCGGCGTGCGGGTGCTGGGCAGTGTGCGGGGCGCATTGCCGATCACGAAGTTGGCCGGGTTGCGGAACGCGTCGGTATTGAACCACTTGTTGGCCGACTGCGTACCGCCGGGCAGCGAGGGATCCGCCACCAGGTCCGGATAGTTGATGCCCGTGAAGTTGTTGCTCCCGCGCACGACCAGCGGATTGCCGGTCTGGATGGTGGCGATGCCGTTGAGCTGCCAGCCGCCCAGGGCTGCATCCACCACACGGTTCATGCCGGTGCCGAACTTCTTGCCGCGGCCGAAAGGCAGTTCCACGACGCCGCTGGTGACGAGGCGCTGCGAAACGTCATCCTGGTCGATGGCGCGGTCCAGCCGGCGGTTGTAGGCGCCGATACGGAAGTCGGCCGCGGACGTGCCGTTGCCGCCGCCGCCGATGCTGATCGTATCCGACATCAACTTGCTCTTTGTGTAGCTGGCCAACGCCGAAATACCGGAAGAGAAGCGCTTCTCGACCAGCACCTGCAGCGAGTGATAGGTGGAGCTGGCGTTGTTCGCGGCGAATGTTGTCACCGACTGGTAGTCCGGGAACGCCCGCAGCAGAACCTGCTTCTGCACCGTGGCGCCGGACAGCGCGCCCGAAGTGATCTGCCCGAAGAACGGGTTCTGCACCGTCGTCTGCAGGTCGAGACCCATCGCAAAGTACTTCGGATCCAGCTGGTTCAGGTTGTAGTTGCCGCCGAACAGCTTCACGCCGCGGCTGCCGGCATAGACGGCGCTGGCCGTCCAGCCCGCCCACAGCGAACGCTGCACGGTGAAATTGAACGACTGCACATACGGCGTCAGCCCGTGCCGGTCCTGATACTGGCCGTTGAAGCCGCGGAAGGCAGAAGGGCCGCCCTGCGCGCCGGCCGGCTGGAGGATCGTCGACGGACCCTGGCTGAACTGGAATGCCTTCACCGGGACGCTGCCCGAACTGGTGAACGGCGTATCCACTGAGAAGCCCAGCGCGTTGGAGTTATCGCCCTGCGTATGGCCGATCTCGGAGATCGTGTAAATGATGCCATAGCCGCCGCGAATGGCGGTCTTGCCATCACCCTTCGGATCCCATGCAAAACCGATGCGCGGACCGAAGTTGTTCTTGTCCAGGTCCACATAGCTGGACGGAACACCGTTGATGCCGCTGTAAGTCATGATGCCCGGCATCTTGGTCTCGGGGTTCATCACGAACGGATCAAAGCTGGAATGCCGGTCGTGCAATTCCGTCGGCCCGCCGCTGATGTCGTAGCGCAGGCCCAGGTTCAGCGTCAGCCGGCGGGTGATCTTCCAGTCGTCCTGGAAATAGACGCCCAGCGGCAGCGAACGGTACTGGAAGAAGGGACGGAAGCCGATCTGGCCGCCGCCGACTTCGCCCAACAGATAGGAAGCCATGCCGAACCCGGTGTTGGCCGGAACCAGCGGATTGCCCGTCAGCGAAGCGCTGAAGTCGAAGCGGCCCGAGGGGTTCGAGCGGTTGATGAAGCTCAGCCGCGACCAGCGCAGATCGAAGCCTGTCTTGAAGTTGTGCTTGCCGTGTACGATCGTGACGCTGTCGACAATCTGCACGTATTGCTGGGCACGCAGGCCGGCCGAGAAGCTCGGCTGCCCAATGGTCATCAGGCCCGAGATCTGCACCGGCGGGAACTGATCCTGCGGAATCTGCGAGGGGTAGCCCAGCTTGGCGGGCCAGCCCTGGTCAAAGCTGGGATGCTTGAACGGCAGCCACTGGCGCGAACCGGCGAGGCGGAAGTCGTTCACGATCGAAGGAGACACGACGCGCGTATAGCTGAAGATCGCGTTGTGGTTGTCGCGCTGGTCGTCGCGGGCCACGGAATCGGCCTCTTCCAGGCCATAGCCGCGGTTGCGCAGCGTGTTGCGCGTACCCGAGTAGCGGAAGAACAGCATGTCCTTGTCGGACAGCCGATGGTCGACGCGGCCGGTCGTGACACCCTGATCCGAGCTCGATGGGATCAGTGCAATGTAGTTGTTGGCGGCGGTGTAAGGATCGGTCGCCGTCGCGTTCGCCGCCGGCATGTAGGCCAGCACGCGCTTGGACAACGGATCGATGCGGTTCGCCGGCACAATGTTGCCCGGCAGCGGATCGCGGACATAGCCGGAGCCATTCGGATTCGCGCGCGTCGTGGCGGGATCGAACAGCGCAATCAGCGCGCCGGACCCGTTGCGCAGGTTCGAGAAGTCGCCATCGCGCCATTCGGGCTTGGCCACCGTGCCGAGCCGGGGAGCACCGGTCGAGCGCCATCTCCACTGCTCATACCCTGCGAAGAAGAACGTGCGATTGCGCCCGTCGTACAGCTTCGGAATCCGAACCGGGCCGCCTACCGTGCCGCCGTACTGGTTGTAGCGCAGCACCTGCTTGATCCGCCCCGTGCGCGGATCCGGCTGCGTCGAGAACGCGTTGCGCGCGTCGAATGCGTCATTGCGCAGGAACTCGTAAGCCGAGCCGTGAAACTCGTTGCCGCCCATCTTCGTCACGACGTTGATCACGCCGCCCGAGGTCTGGCCGTACTCCGCCTTCAAAGCATTCGTCTCCACGCGGAACTCTTCCACCGAGTCCGACATGGGGACAACCGCAATCTCGTTATGCACCGGCGCCGAGTTGACGCTGCCATCCAATAAGAATTGGTTGCCATACGCCGGGCCGCCGTTAATGCGGATCTGCGAGAACGTCTGGTTGTTGACCTCGGCGAACCCGTCGGTCGAGGCCGTGCGCGGCTGCACGCCGGCCACAATCTTGACCAGGTTGAATACATGGCGGCCGTTCAACGGCAGCTCTTCAATCCGCTTGCGCTCCACGGTAGCGCCCAGGCTGGAATCCTCCGTCTGGACTCTGGGGATCTCCGCGGTAATGTTGACGCTCTCCGTCAGCGCGCCAACCTCGAGGCCGATGTCCACACGCAGACGCTGCGAGACTTCAATCGTGATGTTGGTCTGGTTGAACGTCTTGAAGCCGGGGGCCGTGGCTGTCAGCTCAAAACGTCCCACGGGCAGTTGGGAAATGGAATAAGTGCCATCGGACGAACTGGTGCCCGAGTACTTAAGGTTCGTAGCTAAAGCTGTCGCTGTGACCGTGACATTGGGTACGCCCGATCCTTGCGGATCCGAGATCGTACCCGTGATGGTGCCCAGGGCTGTCTGGGCGGATAGCGACGTGGATAGTAAGATGGTAGCCAGAACCAGGTGGGTTGATCGAAACATAGATTCAGCTCCTCGGGGCCAAGTCTACGTGGACGGGCTGTTCCACTTAGGCTAATTTCAGGTCAATTAACGGTTATGGGCCAATGACGTCAGGCACTTCCGAAGCCCCTGCATGGCACTCGGTAGCCCTCGCGGAACTCGACCGGATCCTCCAGAGCCGGTTTCTGCGTGAGTCCAAGCAGTTGTGCGCCCTGCTGTCTCACGCCGTCCACGAAACCCTTGCCGGGCGCGAAGATGGGCTCAAAGAGTACATTCTGGGCCTCCAGGTATTCAATCGCCCGCCCGATTACGACCCCCGCAACGACGCCATCGTCCGTGTCCAGGCCAGTCTCCTCCGTAAGCGCCTGGCCGACTACTACGAGCACGAGGGCCGCGATTCTGTCCTCCGCATCGAGTTACCCCGCGGCGGCTATACGGCGCGGTTTGTCCCGGCGAAAAACGCTGCTCTGGGTGTCGAGCCGGCCGTGTTACCGCAAGCGGAAGACCTGCCAGTTCAACAGCTTGGAGGGGGACGTTACTGGCCGGCCCTGCTCACGGGCATGGCGCTGGGCGCGTTACTCGTGACCCTCGTCGCCCTCTGGCTCAACCGCGACCGCTGGCCGCGCAAACCCGCCTCCGCTGCCCTGTGGGGCGCAGTCATCGACTCCAAGGCTGAGACCGTCGTCAGTTTCGGCGTACCCCTCTTCTTCGCCGGCGGCAGCGGCTTCTTCGTGCGCGACACCGCGGTGAATACGATCTTCGAGGATACCCGCCGCGTCAAACACCTCGGCGACGTTCTGGGCTACACGTTCCGCCCCCAGGAAGACGTCTACACCGGCATTGGCGACGCCATCGGGACCCACCACGTGGCGAATTGGCTGCAAGACAGAGGCGTCCAGACCACCGTCGCCAACTCGAACTATCTGGGACTTTCGGATATCGAAAACAAGAACCTGGTCGTCGTCTCCTCCGCGCGCTTCCAGACCCTTCTACAGCAGTTGCAACGGCCCAACGTGTTCCCGTTCGATCCCGGCAACGATGGCCCCGGCAGCGGCTTCGCTGTCCTGAACCCCCTGCCCGGCGAACTGCCGTTCTACCGGCCTACCGGGACCGTCGGCGTCAACACCAGCTACGCCGTCGTCAGCCTCTGGCCCGGCCGTCAGCCGAACACCCGCATCCTGTACTTATCCGGAATTGAAACCTGGGCGACTCAGGGCGCGGCCAACTACTCCATCGACACGGATCGCCTCACTGACCTTCAGCGCCGCATCGACCAGGACCCGCCCAACGGCCCGCGCGGCAAAAAGGGCCCCTACTTCCAGGTGCTGATTCGAGTCGAGGGCAAGAACAACCGCGTCAGGACCTCCAGCTACGTCACCCACCGCTACCTGCCCGCGAACTAGCCGCTAGACCTTGGGCCGCAGCGCCCCGTACACCATCCGCGCGAATCCGGCCACATCCAGAGGCCCGTTGGGTTCACTACCCGCTGCATAACCGGCCGCCTTCAACCAACCCGCCAGCACTTCGGCCGTCAACGGCAGTTCCGCCCCTTCCGTCGGTCCAGCCGTCTTCTTTCCCTCAAACGACAGGATCCGTGTCAGCCGGTCCGCTGCCTCGCCCCGGCTCAACTTCTGCGCCTTCTCCGCCCGGTACCCCGGATTCAACCCCCGCGCCCCCAGCCATTGCAGGGCAGGGAAGTCCGGATCGGTAAACGGCAGGTCTTCATAGAACGTCAGCACCCCGCGCCGCTCCGCCAGAATCGTCTGCAGCCGCCGTGTCGGAATCCGCCGCGGCGGTACCTTGTGCTCAATCGACAGGTGCGCAGCCACCCCGCAAGCCTCACCCAGCACGATGAACACCGGCTCCATCCGCAGCGCATTATAAGCCACATGGCTGCACGAGCACGCCACCGGCACCAGCAGGCCATCAATCTTGCGCGGCACCACCACCCCGTACGGCACCTGGAATGGCTCGTGGTCCACAAAGAAATAGCCCTCGCGCACGCCCGGATGCGCCGGATCATAGCGGTGGTGCCCATGCGGGTCGAACGCCCACTCGATCACCGCGATCGACGTGGGCTGCACCTTCGTCCGCTTCACCGCCGGATCCACTGTCCCGTCGTTCTCCGTCAGCACGTACTCGCCCAGAATCCGCCGCCCCTGCCGCACATACACCTGACGCGGCCTGTTCCCGTTGTTCACCCACTCATCGCGGTGCCAGCCGTACTGGCTCGCGTCCTTTCGCAGCGCCTCCGGCACCTCCGGATCGTTCTGCAGCAGCCAGATCATGCCGGTGTTGTGGTCCAGATACCGCTGGTAGATCTTCTGCCGCTGTGCCGGAGTCGCCGTCGGCCATGGCCAGCACTCCTCCGCCAGATCCAGCGACTCGCGCGGAATGCCAGTGTCCGGATGCACATGGTCGCTGTTCAGCTCGAACCGCCCGTTCGGCATCGCGTAGACCTGGATCACCTCGCGGAACTTCGTAATGCGGCCCGCCCGGATATCCTCCAGCGTCAGCGCGTACTCCTCCCGGTTGTAGCTCGCCGGCTTCTCGATCGGGATCCGCTTCTCCGGCACGTTCGTCACATGCATCCGGAAACAGTACGCCTGCGTCGCCTCGTCCGCCTCACCCGTCGACCCCGGCAGCAGCGTGCTGTCGTGGAACTTCATGTAGATCCGCCCGGCGTGCGGCTCGTTGTACTCCGCCCGGCTCTCCCGTCCGGTCTTGAACGGAACCCCGGCCATCGCCGCCAGGTCACCCTCATACGTCGCGTCGATGAAGGCGCCCGCCGTCAGCTCCACCAGCGAGCCCGGCTTCGCCCGGTCTTCCAGGAAGATCGAGGTCAACCGGTTCGAACGAACGGTCGTCCGCTTCAGCTCATGGCTCAGCAGCAGCCGGATCCGCCCGCCCTCGGCACCGATCATCTCGTGGAAGATCTTCTCCGCCAGGCTGGCCTCATACCAGTACCCGTCCTTGCACAGCTTCACGTTCTGCAGCGCCGGATTTGCCTTGTCCTGGGCGGTGTAAGCCTCCAACACGCGGCGCGTGAACTCGTAGAACAGACCGCCTACCGCCTGCCGCTTGCCGATATCGGCGTTGGTCAATCCATTGGAGACGATCCCGCCGATATGGTCGGCATACTCGCTCAGGATGACGGAGCGTCCCAACCGGGCAGCTGCCACGGCGGCGCCGATGCCTCCGGGCGTAGCCCCATAAATCACGACATCCGCGCTCTGGCGCGATTGGGCCTGCAGCAAGGCCGTGGCTGCGGCAAGAGGGAATACTGCCCTGCGAGTAATCTTAAGAGGCATGGGGAAGGAATGGGTATCCTATCAAATCGTTCGATAGGAGAACCACTCCCGCTCCGATAGCGCCTCTCAGGTCACCCTACGGAACCTGGTGCGTGCCCCGGAAGCCCCAGGAGGACAGGCGGCCTGTCACATCCTGGATCCGCGTGTGCAGCAGTTTCAAGCCGCTCATCGCCGGCTTCATCGTCACCTTGATCTCCAGGTCCACCCCATCGGGCCGCTCCGTCACCCGCGAGGCAGCCGTATCCACCGTACACGCTGAACTATCCAGTGCGTTCGACGCCGTGCCAGGAGCCACCGGCCCCAGGAAGAAGCCCACGTCGGAGGAGTACATCCAGAACTGGCTCGCGGCCCGGTCATAGTGGACGAAGCAGAACGGCTGCCCGCCCCCTGTCTGATCCACTGCCACCAGCAACTGCTCCCAGCCTTTCTTCAACCCGCCAAAGCCTACCGGATCCGTCTCTGTCATCCGGAATGTCTCAACCGAACCGGTCCCCGACTGCTGGGTCAAACCTGGATACGACACTGGCAACGCATGCTGATTGAAAATGCCCCGCGGCACCCAGCCCGTATCGAAGTTGCCGTCGTCCATCGCGCGCAGATATAGACTTCTGTCTCCGGTCACCTTAAACAGCACCTGTGCATTGAACTGCAGCCGGTCTCCGCTGACATCCACGCTCGACAGCGCCGTGCTCAACGTGCAGTCCGACCCCGTCAAATCGCTGGAGTTTACGCCGGCCTTCACCGGGCCCACGAAGAATCCATACGCATCGGAGTAAAGCCAGAATGCCTGCCCCCGCACGTCATAGTGGACGAAACAGAAGGGCTGCCCGCCGCCATCCGGAGCCGCGGCTATCAGGAACTCCACCCACAGCAGCGACTGTGCTCCGCGCGCACCGCGATACACAGACTGAAACAGACCTTGCAGGTCAGATCCGCTAGCCGGCGTCACGCTCAATGCGCTCGTCGACGGCACCAGCGTCGCGAACTCGGCCACCACTTTGCCTGCGCCCGTCACATGCAGTGTCTGCGGATTCACGCTGCCGCTCAACGCGCCCTGGAAATCAGCAAAGACATATCCGGTGTTCGCGATCCCCTTGATCTGCACATCCGACCCGGAATCGAAGTACCCGTCAGCCGCCACCGGCACCGTCTGCACCGCACCCCAATCGGCGGGAGAGGCGCTCAGGTCCAGCTTGAACTGCTGCTGGAAATGCGCCGTATACGTGGTGCCCGCGCCAGGCACCACGATCGTATGCGTGGGCGCGCCCCCGTCGCTCCAGTTCCGGGCGGCATAGCGATACGAAGTCAGGTTCTGGGCCGCGGGAATAGCACTCAACGTATGGCTGGTGCCCGGGGTCCAGTTGAACCCCTGAGGGGTCTTGTACTCCACCCCGTCGACGCTGAAGCCCTGGCCCGCCAGGTTGGTCGTGACAAAGTACGGTCCGGCTGCACAGGTCGGCCGGATCGCGAACAGCCCCTTCGCCGTCGTATCGTCCACATACCGGGGAATCGGCGCCGTGTCACTGGCCGTGTTCACCGCTGAGGACGGACCCGGCTGCGCCCGCACCGCCACCGCACCGGGTTGAGTCCCCGCCGGATACGAGATCCAAACAGGGAAGTCCGCATTCACCGCCGCATTGGCCGGATTCGCTAGAATCTCCCAAACCGCCACCGCGTTGCCATTCACGATATTCAGCGCTGCCACGGGAATCCCATCCAACGCGGTACTCACCGCCACCGGGTTGAATGCGCCCGTGGCTGAGGAGATCAGCCGAGCCTGAATCTCCGTATTGGCGTTCTGCGCCGGAACCCCATTCGTGAACGTCACAGGCACGGTAGCCACATAAACAGTCGCCCCGGCAGGGATACCCGAGAGAGCGGCCTGCAGTCTCGTCCCGCTATCGGCCAGTCCCGCCCGGTTCAACTGGTTCCCAACCGGAAATCCCGGATTGTAGAAACCGCTCTCCGAAAAGAAGACCGTGCCGGGAACGTTCTGTGCTAAAGGCACCGGAGACGTGTCGACGTTGGAGAGCGGCGCCTGGCTGCGCGGCCGGAATTGCCGTGGGCTCACCTGCGCAAACCGCAGCGTCGAAATCCTCTGGTTCGCGGTAGCCGTGCAGTTCGGCAGCACAGTGCCCGCCGCCGCATCGGCCGGTGTTTCTCCGTTCGCCCCCATGACCGACGCTTGGATGTCCGTAAAGGCATTGCCGATTCTGGCCGTATCGATGACCATAGTCACTCCAGTCATCGAGACCTGCGCCATAATGACCCCAAACGCATAGACCGGACGCGGTGCTGGCCAGTGCGCCGCATCCACGCGGATGTTCGTGATTCGGAATCGCCGCAACCCGCCGTGGCCCGGCGGATCCAACGGCACGTTCTGGAACGCCAGCGTGGTCGGCGACTGCAATGTGCTCGCAAAGACATTCGGTCCCGGACTCCCGGCGGTCCACCCGCACAGCGCCGCATCCGTCGCGCAGGCTATCTGGTTCGCCGGAGCCGGGTCGTCAATCAGCAGCAGCGATTCGGTAACCCCACCCACAGTCCGCCCCGTGTAATTCGCATTCAGGGCAACTTGGACCACCACGTTCGGTACGGGACGCCCGGCTGCGATCGGAGTCCCCCCCGTGCAGGTGATCACAACGTCCCCCGCGAGCGCGGCATAATTGCTGGTCGCCAGATAAGGAGTGTCGGAACTCGCCACCGAACAACTCACGCCTTGTGTCTGTGCCGCTGCCGGCAACCCCAACGCCACCAGGGCAATCCCGAACCACCCTGCAATTCTGAAGAATTGGTTAGCACGCATATATGGAAAACCTTCCCTCTACGGCACCTGGTGCGTCCCTACAAACTGCCACCCCGAATCCAGTTGCAGCCCATCCATCGATCGCATGTACAGCTTCTTCAGCCCCTGCATCGGCTGCTTCAGTGAAAGCTGCAGATCGAGTTGGAAACCCATCCAGGAAGAACCGGACGGGCCCGATTGGACCGTATCCAGAGAGCACGCGGAACTGTCCAGCAGAGTCGAAGATGTCCGTGGTTTCACCGGCCCCAGGAAGAACCCAACGTCGGAAGAGTACATCCACAGCCCATCGCCGGCCCGGTCGTAGTGAACAAAGCAGAAGGGTTGCCCTCCACCCGTGGAGTCGGCCGCAATCAGAAACTGCACCCACCCCAGCGGCGCGGATCTCCATTCCGAGTTGAACTGGTCCGTCATGCCCAGTTGGAAGAACGGTGTCGCCGCTCCTCCGGTGCTTGCATTGAGGTTCAGAAGCGGAGCAGGCAGGACCTCTTGGATCCAGGTGCCTCGCTGGACCCAGCCCGTGTCCACTCCCGCCATGTCCAGCGCTCGCATATACACATTCTTCGGTCCGGCTGTCTTGAAGAACAGTTTCATCGGCACGGTCAACCTCGGCCCGTTTGCGATCGGATAGGGGTGGAGGGCCCGGTCAAACGCGCACGCGGAGCCCTGCAGTTCCGTCGAGGAACTGCCCGGTGACACCGGGCCGCGGAAGAATCCGTACACATCGGAGTACAGCCAGAACGCATTGCCTTGCACGTCATAGTGGACGAAGCAGAACGGCTGCCCGCCCCCGTCCGGCGCCGCGGCCAGCAGCAATTGCACCCACTTCAGGCTGTCCGCGCCCTGCGAGCCTTCATACGTTGCCGAGAATTCCACAACAGAGCCGGTGCCCGAGGCCGGCGATACACCCACAGTGGAAGAAACATCTCCCGCCTTCACAAACGTCGCTGTCACCCGCTTCGGCCCCGACATATACACCGACTGATCGTAGTAGCTCGTGCTCACGTCCCCAGAGAAGCCCGCGAAGCTGTACAGCGGATTCAGGCTGGCCGTGATCTGGACGCTCGTTGCCGGATCGTAGTAGTGGTCCGTGGAAGGCGGAGTCAACGTCACCGTGCCACCCGCCGCAGGCGTCACCGTCAGGTCCAGCAAATACTGCAACTTGAATCCCGCTGTGAAGGTGGTTGGAGTCGGCGGCACCGTAATGCTGTGCGTCAGCGCTCCGCCGTCGCTCCAGCCCAGGAAACTCCGCCGCATTCCAACACCCACAGGCACCGCCGCACCCACGCTGATCGTATGCGTGCTGCCGGGCTGCCAGGGAAATGCCTTCGGCGATGTGTAGCTCTGCCCGTCCACCGTTACGGGCAGAAACGCCGGCGAAGTGGTCACCAGGTACTGCGTCGCCGGACACATGTTCAACGTCGTCATCAGCGGCAACGTGGTCGACGAGTCCGCAAACCGTGGCATCCAGGCCGTGTCGCTCGCGCCCGCCTCACTCGAAACCGGACCCAGTCGCATGGTGACGCTGGCCGTGCCCAACCCCACACTATTGCCCGGGAACGAAACCCACACCGGGAAATCGAAGTCCCCGATCGAGCCGGGATTCCCTTTCACAACCTCCCAGACCGCGGTCGCCGATCCCTGCGTGATCGGCAACGCCGCCACCGGGATTCCATCCAGGGTTTCGCTCGCCGCCACCGGTGCAAACGCGCCCGTGGCACTCGTGATCAGCCGCGCCTGCTCAACAGAACCCGAACTCGGAGCCGGCACGCCATCGGTATACGTGACAGCCACGGTCGAAATGTAAATCGTCGCCCCGGCCGGCAGCCCGCTGAAGTTCGCCTGCATGCGTATCCCTGAGTCCGTCAACCCGGCCTTATTGAGGTTGTTGGTCGCGGGAAAGTTTGGATTATAGAAACCCGATTCCGTGTTGTAGAGCGTCCCTATCGTAGCCTGCCGGTTCGGCGTGCCCGCGGCGCCGGTCACCGGATCGTAGGTCCAGTTCGGCGCCTGCAGCGCTGTCCCAAACAGCTCGGAAAAGCGCAGGTTCGCAAAGCGCTGCTTGGTCACCGTGGTGCAGTTCGGGAACTCGATCCCCGTTGGGCTGTTCACCGTCGTGTCGCCGGCCGCATTCCGCACGCCGGCCCGCATGGCCGTCTGGGTATAGCCGATGATCATCTCCGCACCCTGCTTCACGGTTAGCCCCGAAGCCGTGATGGTCGCGGTGGCGGCTGTTAAAACCGGCAGCGCCGAGGCGTTGATCCGTAGATTCGTGAATCGGAATACCCTCTGCTTGAAATCGCCCGGAGGATCCACCGGGACTCCATAGAACGCGATGGCATTCGGAGCCAGCACCTTGCCCTGGAAGACATTCACCCCCGGACTGCCGCCCGTCCAGCCGCAACTGCTGGGATCGCCCGTGCAAGGAACCTGCGCCAACGGCCCGGGCTCATCGATCAGCAGCAGCGACTCCGTGAAAGCCCCCGCGGTCCGCCCCGTGTAGTTCGCATTGAAGTACACCTGGAAGTCCATCGTAGGCACTGCCTGCCCGGGCGGTGTGGGCGTCCCGCCCGAGCAGTTCAGCACAATCTCCCCGAGTCGCGCGGAAATCTCGGAAGCGCGCAGTGGCGGTGTGGTCGCCGAATTGGCGATGCACTGCAGCGGCGTCGACTGTCCGAACGCCGTCGCCGCCGTGGCCAGCAGCAAGCCAAGGATCCCCGCCCACCCTCTGCCTGGCCGTCGAACAAACCTCTGTCCAGTAATCATGAATAGCTGCCTTTTACTCAAGCGAATAATCAATCTAGGGGCGTTGAGCCCACGCCGATCCGCCGCGCCCCCTACGGCACCAGGTACGTCCCCACCTGCCGCCAGCCTGAGTCGATCCCCATCGCATCCATCGTCCGCATATACAACTTCTTCGGCCCGCTCATGGTCGCTTTCATCGTGATCGGCAGCCCCAGTCTCAACGCAGAGCTCTCCTTCTGGACCCAGGCCCCTACCGGTTCCACCTGGCACGCCGAACTGTCCAGTAGGCTCGACGGCGCACCCGGAGTCGCCGGACCCAGGAAGAACCCCACGTCCGAGGAGTACATCCACAGATGCCCGCCCGCTTTGTCGTAGTGGACGAAGCAGAACGGCTGCCCGCCGCCCGTACTGTCCGCAGCCACCAGGAACTGGGCCCAACCCTTGTCGAACTCGCCCAGGCTGATCGCCCCATAGATGTAGAGCGCAAAGTTCTCCATGGAATTCACCCCGAAATTCGGGTACACGCTGAGCCCGGCCTCAAGCGGTGCCTGCTGGCTCCACCGGCCCTGCCACACCCAACCGGTGTCGGAGGAATCGGTCTCCATGGCGCGCAGGTACACATTTCGCTCGGCCGCGAGCTTGGAGGTGACGGCTAGACTCAGTTCCAACGTTTGCCCGCTCGCCTGGATGCTGGACTGCGCCGTGTTCAGCGCGCAAGCCGACCCCTGCAACTCGCTGGAAGCCACGCCCGGCTTCACGGGTCCCATAAAGAACCCGTACACATCGGAGTAAAGCCAGAAAGCGCCGCCCACCGCGTCGTAGTGAATAAAGCAGAATGGCGCGCCACCGCCATCCGGTGCGGCCGCCGACAATACCTGCGCGCTACTGATCGACTGGTAACCCTGTGCCGCCTGGAAGGATGCCTTCAGCACTGTCCAGGGCCCACCCGAATAGACGGGAGTCAGGCTGGGGATGACCGGTGTCTTTCCGTTCCTGGCAAACACCGCCGTCACCTTGTGCGCCGACATCGTATCCAACGGTTGCGGATTCTGCGTTCCACTCAGGTCGCCCGTGAAGCCGGCAAAGGTATAGCCCGGATTCGCTACCGCCTGCAACTGGACCGGGACGTTCCAGGCAGATGGGTAAAACCCGTCAGGGGAAGTTGGGCTGGTCTGAATCTTGCCCCCGCCGGCAGGGACGGCTGCAAGATCCAGCCGGTAAGCTGTCTTGACCTCAGCAATGTAAGTGGTGGGCGTGGCGGGCACAGTAATCGTGTGCGTCATCGCTCCTCCGTCGCTCCACTGGATCCACTGGCGCCTCGTCCAGTCCGACGACTGCGTGGGAAGAATCCCCTTCAACGTATGCGTGCTGCCCGGTTGCCAGTTGAAATATGCATTGTTGTTGTAGCGGATCCCGTCCACCTCGACGGACATGAATACGGGTGGCAACGGCATGACCACATACGGCCCGCCCGCGCACGTCGGCGCGACATTGAACAAGGGAACCGCCGTCCCATCGTCCGAGAACCGCGGAATGGCCGCCACATCATCCGCCGACCGCACATTGGATACAGGCCCCAGTTGCAGTCGCACCGTCCCCACGCCGGTTGAAGTGTTGTTCGCCGCGAAGGAAAGCCACACCGCGAATTGAGCCGTCTCCCCCGCCAATCCGCTCGTCGCCAGCACCTCCCAGGCCGCTACGGAGGTGCCCTGGTTCACAACCAGCGCGGCGGCCGGAATCCCGCCAATGGTCGTCGTGGGCGGCATCGGCGCAAACGCCCCGTTCTCCGAGGCCACCAGCCGCGCCTGGAATTGCCCGGCTCCGTTCACCGCTGGAACCCCGTTCGTATAGGTCACCGGCACGGTCGAAACGTAAATCGTGACGCCGGCCGGCAGATCAGAAAAGACCGCCCTCAATCGAGTGCCGGAATCCGCCAGCCCCGCTACATTCAGCCTGTTCACCGCCGGGTACGCGGGGGCAAAAAACAAGGATTCCGACCCGTACAGGTGTCCCGGGACATTCTGTGCTGCCGGCGGCGCGGAAGTCTCTGTATCCACAAAAGCCGCACTCGTCCTGGTTCGGAAGGTAGCGCCCAGGCTAGCCGTGAACTGCAGCGCCGCCAACGCCCTCTGTGACAGGCTGCTGCAGTTCTGGATCCAGAGACCCTGCCTAGGGTCCAGCGGAATTTGTCCAGTCGCTTCCAGTACCGTTGTCTCCATCGGGCGCTGCGTTTGACCCGCCAGAAGGGTGCTCGAGGAGCCGCTGGACGGAGTCATCGTCACCGATGCCTGTACCTGCCCGCCCGAGAGCACCTGCAGGTTCAGCCCCGACGCGTCCACCCGCAAATTCGTCATCCGGAAGGTGCGCGACTTCCCGTCGCCCGGCGGATCCAACGGGATCCCTTGGAACGCAATCGCACTCCGCCCCAGTACTTTCCCCTGGAACACATTCGCGCCCTTCGCGCCCCCGGTCCAGCCGCACGAAACCGGATCGCCCGGACAGGCCTGCTGGTTCTGGGGAGCCGGATCGTCCACCAGTAGCAGCGCCTCCGCGACAGCGCCCGACGTCCGCACCGTGACATCAGTATTGAAATAAAGTTGGAAATCTACAGTGGGAACCGGTGCCCCCGCCGCCGTAGGCGTTCCGTTCTGGCACGTCACAATAACATCGGCCACCGCAGCCGTGATCTCCGTCGCACGAATCGTCCGTGCCGGTCCCACTGAGCTCCAACAGGAAAGCGGAAAAGTTTGCGATCTGGCTGGCAGCGAACTCGCCATCAAAAGAAACAAAACACTGGTGAATCCGGGTGCCCACGCCAGGCGCGCACCAGGGATCGGAATTCGTGTCGGCATATCCCCCCACAGGAAATGAAAAACCGTAAGTCCGCCGATTGGCGGATGACCGAAGAACTAATATACCCCTCGGGGCTGAATCTCCGCTCCCAGGAGAGGCCAATTTTTCCGAATGGCAAGGCGGTTTAATGCGCTGCGCGTACCTCTCTCATAATTGTGAATTCCAGTCCCGCCTGATTCACTTCGTTGTAACTGAGCGCCATTCAGCCACATGCGGCGAATCCGTGGCATCTCTATCGACTACTCCGACAGCCCGCCCATAACGCAATCATCCTGGATATCCTCGTACCGATGGGCGGCCTGTGAATTGCCGATTCGTCAAAAAGAAAAGGGGGCAGGATTCCCGGTTGAGACGCATTCTGCTCTCGATCCGGAAATCCGCCCCCCTGGACGGACCCTCAATCTACTCGCTTAGGGAACCTGGTAAGTCCCCACCTGCACCCACCCGGAGTCGCGGCCCAACACATCCTGCGACCGCATGAACATCTTCTTCGTGCCACTCATCGGCGCCTTCAACACCACCGGAACCTTCTCCTGCAGCCGGTCCGCCAACTGCGTAGCCGTGGCATTGGCCACATCCAGCGAGCAGGCCGAACTGGTCAGCAGGTTCGACGCCGCGCCCGGCGCCACCGGCCCGACGAAGAACCCGACGTCGCCCGAATACACCCAGAACCCGTTGCCCGCCCGGTCATAGTGCACATAGCAGAACGGCAGCCCGCCGCCCGTACTGTCCGCCGCGATCAGGAACTGATACCAACCCTTCGAGATCCCGGTGAAGCCGGCCGGATCCACATAGTCCAGCGTGAACGTCTGGGACGAGCCCGTCGGCGTCGCCTGCGTCACCCCAAACTGCTGCGTGGGCGAAGCCTGCTGCGTCCACGTACCCCGCTGCACCCACCCGGTGTCCGTCCCCGCGTCGTCATACGCGCGCAGGTAGATGTTCCGGCTGCCGGCAATCTTGAACTCCGTGCGCAGGTTTAACTGCAGCGTCAGCCCGTTGCCCGACACTGTGGATTGCAGCGTGCTCAACGCGCAGTCCGTACCCGCCAGGTCAGCCGAGTGTGTCCCCGCCGGAATCGGACCCGCGAAGAACCCGTAGGTGTCGGAATACAGCCAGAACGCCTGGCCCTTTACGTCGTAATGCATCAGGCAGTAAGGTTGGCCGCCGCCGTCCGTCGCCGTGGCCACCAGCATCTGGACCCATTTCAGCGACTGGTAGCCCAGCGCGCCCTGGTAGACAGCCTGGAACGTCGGGCTCGAGCCCGTGCCCGTGGAAGGAGTCACGCTGATGGTGGACGTCAGCGGAGCAATCACCGCAAACTCCGCGGTCACCGTCGCTGGCGCCGTGATCTGTAGCGTCTGCGGATTCGTGGCGCCCGTCAGGCTTCCCTTGAACCCCAGGAACTTGTAGCCCGAGTTGGCCGTGGCCGTCACCTGGACGTTGGTGTTCGCGTCATAGAATCCGTCCGGAGACGCCGGATTCGCCGACACGCCGCCAAACTGCGCCGGAGTGGCCGTCGCCGTCAGCTTGTGCTGTGTCTTGAACAACGCGGTATAAGTAGTGGGCACTCCCGGAGCACTGATCGTATGCGTCAGCGCGCCCGCATCGCTCCAGCCCAGTGCGATCACCCTCGTGTTGGCGCCCGCCGTCGGGGAACTGACGCTTAGCACGTGCGTACTGCCCGCGCTCCAGTTGAACTTCTGCGCGGTCGTGTAGACATACCCGTCCACGCTGAAGCGCACTCCGTTGCCGGTGATCGACGGCGCAACCGTAATCGAGCCATTCGTGCACGTCGGCTGCAGGCTGAACAGCGGCTGCGTGGTGGCGTCGTCCACAAAACGCGGAATCGGCGCATCGTCGCTCGACGTCCTGTCCGCCGACACCGGCGCCAGTTGGATCCTCACCTGCGCCGGGTTCAGCGCCGAAGTATTCGCCAGGTACGAAATCCACACCGGGAAGTCCACGCTCGCCGGAGTATTGCCCGCGAATTGGATCTCCCACACCGCGGTCGCGTTGCCGTTCGTGACGGTCAGGGCCGTCACCGGAATCCCGTCGATGATCGTCGTCGCCGGCTGGGGCGCGAAGGTCCACCGGTCCGTCGTCACCAGCCGCGCCCGGGGCTGCCCCGCCCCGTTGGCCACCGGGTTGCCCTGCGAATAGGTCACCGGCACGGTGCCAACCCACACGGTCACGCCCGTAGGCAGCTGGCTGAGCGTCGCCTGGATCCGGGTCCCATACTGCGCCAGGCCCGCCATATTCATATTGCCGGTGGCCGGAAAGTTCGGGTTGTAGAAATCCGAATCCGAGCTGTACACCGTATTCACCAGGTTCTGCGCCGCCGGAGTCGACGAGACATCCGTCGCCGTGAAGGGGGCGATCGTCCGCGCCAGCAGCGAGGGACCGATGGGCGTCACCCGCAGGTTCGCAATGCGCTGCTGCGTGCCGCCCGTGCAGGTCGGCAGCCCGGCGCCCGTCGTGCCGTCCACAGGAGCCGAACTCGTCGCATCCATCACCTGCACCGTCACCGCCGCTGTGGCTGTGCCCACCACCAGGTTCGGATTCTGCACCGACACGGTGGTCATGCTCACGCTAGCCGTAATCGGCACGCCCGCCGGCGGAGTGGGTACGGCAATCGCCGAAACATCCAAGCGCACGTTGCGGATCGTGAAGCGCCGCGTCCCGCCATTGCCCGGCGGATCCAGCGGAATGCCGTAGAACGCGACCGCATTCAGCGCCGGGGATTGCGAAGGGAAGACGTTGGGACCCTTGGTGCCGCCGGTCCAGCCGCACTGATTGGGGTTCGACGTGCAAGCCACCTGGCTCGCCGGAGCCGGCCGGTCGATCAGCAGCAGCGTCTCCGTAAACGTGCCAAGAATCCGCCCCGTGTAGTCCGTATTGAAGTACACCTGCACGTCGACGGTCGGCACCGGATTCCCCGCCGCTGTCGGTGTACCGCCCGTACAGGTGATCTCGATCTCTCCCACCAGCGCCGCAATCTCGCTGGCCCGGATCGGCCGTGTTGTGGAAGTGCTGGCTGAGCACGTCAGCGGCCCGTTTTGCGCCGCCAATGGCAGCACGCTGCCGCACAATAAAAACACACCCCAGACGGCCGCCCGTCCGAAGACTCCGAAGGCAAATGTGGAACGATTTTTGGAACGCACAAGACCCCACCGATAATATTGATTGCCGGCGCATATGACCCTCCAATGCGCCGACAAACCAATATACCGTCTCGCCACGGCCGGCGGGGCGCTGGGCCGGAGCCCGCGGGGCCTGTCCCGTTCCCTATTCGATCGTCGAAAGCTGGATCGACGAGGGCGCCGAATTCATCCGGAAGACCCGCTGCGTGGCCTTCACAAAATCCTCGGCCTTCGCATCCTGAATCTTCATGAATTTCTGCGGATTCCGGTCGCCCAGCGGATACCACGAACTCTGCACCTGCACCATAATCCGGTGCCCGGTACGGAACGTATGGAAAACGTCCGGCAGCTCAAACGCCACTTCGGTCACTTTGCCCGGCGCAAACGGCTCCGGCTTGTCGAACCCCTTCCGGAACTTGCCCCGGAACGGCTCGCCGCGCACCAGCATCTGGTAGCCGCCCATCCGCACGTTCTCCGGATTCGGCTGCGGATCCGCTGTATCGTTCGGGAAGACGTCGATCAGCTTCACCACCCAGTCTGAATCCGTGCCCGTCGTCGAAACGAACAGCGACGCCTTCAGCGGACCGGCCACCCGCACATCGCCTTCCAGCGGCTCCGTCTGATACACCAGCACATCCGGACGCGCCGCCGCGAAGCGCTGGTCGTCGGTCATATACGCATACGACATGCCGCTAGTGATGTAGGGGGTGAACGGCACCGGCTTCGCCGGATCGCTCACATACTCGTCAAACGCCTCGGCCTTGTCCGCCGGCTGCATCGGATTCAGCTTGCCGCCCGCGTGGAAATACATCGTCTTCCATTTGGCTTCCTTGGGCGGCCACGCGTCGAACTTGTGCCACTCGTTGCGGCCCGTCTCGAAGACATACGCCTCCGGCAGCTTTTCGCCGTCGCCCTTCCCTTTCAGGTGATAGAGGAAGAACGGGTACTCGATCTCGTCCTGGAAGAACTTCGACGTATTCGAGGCAAAGCTGATGTTGCCCAGCTTCGTGCCATCCGTGCGGGCCCAGCCGCCATGCGACCACGGACCCTCCACCAGCATGTTCTTCGCGCCCGGATTCTGAGCCTCCGCCGTCTTATAAAGATTCAGCGGCCCAAACACATCCTCGGCGTCGAACCACCCGCCCACGCTCATCATCGCCGGCTTCAGGTTCTTCACATACTGCCGCAGGTCGCGCGACTTCCAGAAGTCGTTATAAGTATCGTTCTGCGTCAGCTCTTTCCAGAATTCGGTCTGCCCGTGGAAATACTTCTCGTCATAATTCGCCAGCGCACCCGTGCGCAGGTGGAAATCATAGGAGTCCGGCGTCTTCATCTCCACCCGCTCCAGGCTCGGGCCGTCCGGCGGATGCGTGCGGCCGAAGCTTGAGAAGAAGTTGAACGCGTGCGCCAGAAACAGCACGCCGTTGTGGTGGAAGTCGTCCCCAATGAACCAGTTGATCACCGGAGCCTGCGGCGACGTCGCCTTCAGCGCCGGGTGCGACTCCACCGCCCCCATGGCCGCGTAGAAGCCCGGGTACGAAATCCCGTACATCCCCACCCGCTCATTGTTGTTCGGGATGTTCTTCACCAGCCACTCAATGGTGTCGTACGTGTCGCTGGGCTCGTCCACGTCCTTCGGGCCGCGCTTGTTGGGATTCACCGGACGGATGTCCATGTACTTCCCTTCGCTCTTCCCCTTGCCGCGCACATCCTGTCCCACGAAGATGAAGCCCTCGTGCATGAACTTCTCGCTGGCCGGCCCCAGCCGCCTGGTGTAGTTCTCAGATCCGTACGGCCCAACTGTATAAGGAGTCCGCATGAGCAGGATCGGATACTTCTGGCTGTGGTCCTTCGGTGTATAGACGGAGGTGAACAGCTTCACTCCGTCCCGCATCGGCACCAGATACTCCGCCTTCGTGTAGTGCTCGCGGATATACGCTTCCCGCTGCTCAGGCGTGCTGCCCGCCGCGGCCGGCGTCTCCGCGGGCGGTGTATTCCGCCGCGCCTGCCCCATCAACACCAGCGGCAGCGCCGCAATCAGAAGGATACTTCTCAGTCTCATGGCTCCTCTAGGCTCTGAACAATGCGAACATTCGCAACGCACTCATCATGCTGGTCTCCGACATCCACCGGCCCAACCCGGTCGAAGACATCAGCACCAGCAATAAAATAAACCCAAAACGGCTCAATTCGATATACCAAAAGGTGGGGATCCTGGCCGCCAGCAAAAACTTCGACCCGTCCAGCGGCGGAATCGGAATCAGGTTGAATAGCGCCAGGAACAGGCTCAGGTAGGCGGCCCGGAACAGGATCTCCGTGCCCGCATGCCAGAACGAACCAATCAGCGCCAGCACCAGGGCAAAAATGACATTGCTGCCCGGTCCGGCCAGCGCCACAATCAGCAGGCCGTTGTAGCCCCCGCGCAGCTTATTCGGATTCGTATTCACGGCCCGGCCCCAGCCAAAGAAGACACCGCCGAAAATCGAAGAAATCAGCGGCACCAGGACCGTGCCGATCCAGTCGACATGCGCCAGCGGATTCAGCGTCACCCGGCCTTCCAGGCGCGGAGTGTCGTCGCCAAGCCGGTCGGCCACCCACGCGTGCGCGAATTCATGAGGCGTGGTGAGCAGCCAGAAGATGAGGACATCCAGCAGGGCTTGGACGATGTTAGTGGGCATCTCCTATCCATGCTACACGCCGCGTCCCCTTCAGCGCGCCGCCCTGGCGCTGAGGAACTGAATTGTCGGGCTTGTGGTGACAGCGTGGCTTCTAATGAATCGCGTGACGCGCCATGCTGGGCACAATCGTCTCCGGGCTGGCGCCTTCCGCTCGCAGCTTCTTGCGGGCCTGCTTGGCGCGGTACATCCGGCGATCCGCTTCCGCCAGCAGTTCCTCCGCATTCTGCCCATCGGCCGGAAAGAACGACACCCCCACGCTCAGGCCGATGAACTTGCAGCCGCAGGCCTCGGCCCCGGCCGCCGCTGTCGCCTGGTCCAGCGCGACAATCTTCTTGACTGCCGCCTCCGCCGACAAGCCCGGCGCGACCACCACAAACTCGTCACCGCCCATGCGCGCCACATAGTCCGTATCGCGGCACATCGCACGGAATCGCGCCGCCACCCGGCTCAACACCTCGTTGCCCGCCAAGTGCCCGTACAAGTCGTTCACCTGCTTGAACCCATCGATGTCGCAAACCAGCACGGCGAGGCCGGCCTTCGATTGCGCCACCCGCGTCATCTCCTGGTCGAGATGCACGAACAGCGACCGTGCGTTCGGCAGCGCCGTGAGGTAATCCGTCGTGGCCGACGATTCAGCTTCCTTATACTTGATGGCATTCTCGACGGCGATCGAAATCTTCGAACTCACGGCCATCAAGACCCGCAGGTGGTCCTTTGAGAAGGCATCCCGCCCGGATTTGTACAGAGCCAGCACGCCCATCACGCCTTCCGCCGTCTCCAGCGGCACGGCCAGGGCCGAGTTCAGGATGCTGAATACCTTGGGATCGTTCAGATAGCCCGGCTCCACCGACGGATTCCCATTCAGGATCGGCTTGCGGTTCTGCGCTACCCAGCCCGACAACCCCTGCCCCATCGGGATCGCCAGCGCTCCGAAGATCCTCGAGTCCTCGCCGCCCACATACTCCGGCTTCAGTACATCGCCCCGCCGCACATACACGGCCATCCCGTCATAGGGGACCATCCTCTTCAGGCGTCCGGCCATCACCGACATCGTCTCTTTCAGGCTCAGCGAATTGCCCAGGTTCTGCGCGAGTTCGTACAGCGATTGAGCCTCCTGCCGCGCCGCCGCAATCGAAGCCAGGAAGTCCTGCTGGCGCCCGTTGGGCACCATGGCCGTGCCGGACACCTCCTGCCCGTCCAACAACGTCTCGCCCGGCTCCAGGCTCGCCTCCACCGGATCGCGCTCGGTCTCTTCGATGCGCGCCGTGCGTTGGACCTTCGCCTCCAACTCGTCCATCCGCTGGACCAGCAGCGCCACCACCTGCGGGTCGTAACTCTTGCCCGATTCCGAGACCACCACCTTCAGCGCCTCACCCAGGGGCAGCGCCCGCCGGTACTGCCGCTCGCTCGCCAAGGCATCCAGGCAATCGACCGTGGCCAGGATCCGCGCCGCCAGCGGAATCTCTTCCCCCTTCAGTCCATAGGGATAACCCGTGCCATCCCACTTCTCGTGGTGCGACCGCACAATCGGTACCACCGGGTATGGAAACTTCACCCGCTCCAGGATGTCCGCCCCCACCTCCGGGTGGACCTTCATCTTCTCGAACTCCTCGAACGTCAGCTTCCCCGGTTTGGAAATGATGTGCTCCGGCACGGCCAGCTTGCCGATGTCGTGCAACAGCGCCGCCGCGTGCAGCGCTTCCAGGTCCGGTTCGCCCAGCCCCATCTCCCGCCCGAGCTCCGTCGAGTAGATCTGCACCCTGTGCAGATGCCCGTGCGTGGAATGGTCCTTGGCGTCAATCGCCAGCGCCAGCGCCTCAATCGTGCGTAAGTGCAGCGAAGCCATCTGCTTCGCATGGTCCTTCTCCGCTTCCAGCTTCTCCAGGTAGAGCCCGTAAGCGCGGAAAACGACATACACCACCGGCAGGCCCAGCAGAGCCGTAAACTCGCCCATCGACCGGCTCAGGAAGCCAAACGAGGCCGCCAGCGTCGCGCCCACCAGATAATAAGGAAAGCACCAGAAGTAGCACTCCCGCCAGATGGAAGCCGGCGAGCGCTGCTCCGTCAGTCCAATCACCAACGCCACCGGAGCCGTGTTGGCGAAAAAGAAGACCACCGAAGTGGAGCCCAGGCGGACCGCCCAGAGATTGGGATCCTGGAATGCCTCCAGGTGGTAGATGAAATCCGTCGCACCCACCGCCACCGCCGTCGCGCACACATTGAATGCGAGTTGGATCGCCGTCGGCCGCTTCTTCGCATTCCAGAAACACTGCACCAGCGTCGCGCCCGCGCCAGCAATCAGGACCTCCGGCAGGGCGCGGTTGACGATGCCGATCAGCAGGAATAGGAAATGCAGCGAGATCGTCCCCGTCACGCCCGGCAACCGCAGCTTCATGCCGGACGCCACCAGGGTGATCGCCACGTACACGGCCAGCCGGATCAGATTGTCGGGCTGCCAGGTCGCGAGTGCCTGCACGATCACTACGCAGCCCGCGGCAAGCACGGCTCCGATGTAGATTTTCGCTTGCGTGGTCATTCGCGATCCTTGCGGGCGCCGGCCTCAATCGACATGTAGAGACACCGGCGCCTGCCTTACTGTTCGACCGTTAATCGAAGAGTCTGCATAGGGGAAACCCCTAAGAATCTGTTGGCTAGCTGACATTGTCGGCTCTGGTTCCGGGCACCGCCCGCTGAATAATCCTGCAGTTGGAGGCCCGTTGGCACGCTCTCGCAAGCCCGGCCTGCCTCCGGCCCCGCTCCGCGAGCCGCAACCCCTGCTCGCTCAATCAGTCCCGCCGCCCTCACCTGCCGGCGCTTCAGGCCTCGTCCGCCCGGACCTGCCTCCGCCCCGCCGCGACAAATCCAGACACTTCGTCCGGCACCCGGCGCCTGTGTCCGACAAAATGTCCGGCACCGGTCCGCCTGCTCCACCCGGAGCCTGATTTTTCAGTTACATAGGGTGATACCGGAATGGCCTGCAAGTTGCCTATGGAATACTGTCGCTCGCATTTCAAAGAAAGCAACTTCATGATCATCAATGCCAGGTCCGCAGTTCGATGCATGTTAGTCTTAGCCGCACTCGCGGTCCAGTCGCTGCTGGTTGTCGTAGCCGCCCCGCAGGATAGTGAACTCCGCGGTGGCCGCGCCCTCACCCCCGCCTCCAAACTCTCCGATGACACCCGCACGCCTCTGGCCTGGGGCCGCCAGGGCTCCCAGGGACGCATTGCCGATGCCGATTCCGAACTCCAGGACATGATCGTGCAGTACGCCGGTGACGTCACCGACGAAGATGTCGCCCAGGCCCAGATCGCCGGCGCCGAAGTCCGCCGCATGCTGCGCGAAGGCCGCACCGGCCACCTGCGCATGACCCGCAACCAGGCCCTGCGGCTGGCCGAGAACCCGAACGTTGCCTACATCACCCCCGATCGCGAACTGCATGCCACCGGACTGCTGGACTACACCGTATCCACCGTCGGAGCGGTCACGGCGCAGGCCTTCGGCTATGATGGACGCGGCATCGGCGTCGCCATCATCGACAGCGGCGTGGGCTCTGAGCAGCGCGATCTCCTGAATAGCCTCTGCCTCGGCTCGCGCATCGTGCACAACAAGGATTTCGTCACTTGGGAGCCCAACTCCTGGGACCCCTTCGGCCACGGCACGCATGTGGCCGGCATCGTCGGCGGCAACGGCTTCTGCGCGGCCAAGGCACAGTCCTTGCTCTACAACGGCATCCCGGGCGTCGCCCCGGCCTCGAACATCATCGCCCTCCGCGCCCTCGACAGCACCGGCACCGGCCGCGACAGCTCCGTCATCTCCGCCATCGATTACGCGATCTCGGTCAGGAAGACCTACAACATCCGCGTCATCAACCTCTCCCTGGGCCGCGTCATCGTGGAGTCCTATAAGCTCGACCCCCTCTGCCAGGCAGTCGAACGCGCCTGGAAGGCCGGCATCGTCGTCGTGGTGGCCGCCGGCAACAACGGCCGCGACAACTCCATGAAGACCCAGGGCTACTCCACCATCACCTCCCCGGGTAACGATCCCTTCGTGATCACCGTGGGGGCGATGAACGACAAGCAGACGCCTTCCAAGTCAGACGACCAGATGACCTCCTTCAGCTCCAAGGGCCCAACCCTGCTCGACCAGATCGTCAAGCCAGACCTGGTGGCCCCGGGCAACCGCGTCATTTCCATCAAGCCCAACACCGGCTACTTCCAGTCTCACTATCCGGGCAACACCATCCCGGGCGACTGGTTCCGCGGCGTGCCGTATGACGCTTACTTCACCCTCAGCGGCACCAGCATGGCCGCGCCCATGGTCAGCGGCGCCGCCGCCCTGCTCCTGCAAAAGGATTCCACCCTCACTCCGGATCAGGTCAAAGCGCGCCTGATGAAGACCGCCAGCAAATCGTTCCCCTCCACCAGCACCGCGGTCGACCCCACCACCGGGCAGTCCTATACGATGCGGGCCGACGCCTTCACCGTAGGCGCCGGCTATCTCGATATCGTGGCCGCCCTCAGCAGCGGCGACCGGATCGCGACCAACCAGACGGCCAAATCACCCAAGGCCGTCAACCAGGGCGGTACCGTTGTGTTCAGTTACGACTCCTCCGATACCTCCGGTCTCGGCGTGGTCTGGGGCACCGGAGTCGTCTGGGGTACAGGTGTCGTCTGGGGCACCACGGTCAGCACCACCGGCGTGGTCTGGGGCACCGGAGTCGTGTGGGGCACCGGCGCACCCACGGGTACAGGCGTCGTCTGGGGTACCGGAGTCGTGTGGGGCACCGCCAACCCCTTCTCGGAATCCACTTCGGCCGCCGGGGACAACTAACGGTCACACCCCAGGCCGGGCATCGAATCGAAGTCCATAATCCTCACTCCACAGGCCGGCAACTCCTCAGCGGGATGCCGGCCCTTTTTGTATCTAAATGAGGCTTCCCTTCGCTCCGTATACGCCCAGATGGGGACTATCCCTGCCTCGGTTCAGTAACCCGATCCCTGCCTTATCGACTGAAACAGCACGACTTTGAACTTCTTGTTACGTAGATTCGCTTAGGTCACGATAGGGGTAACTGTCTCATTCTGATCTCGGTACATTCCGTATGACAGCTAGGACTCCCGCTAAATTGTAGACGCGGTGGATTCCCAGTACCCTGTGAAAGCATGTGTACTGTCCCCACGGTTCAGAGGGAGTCATTTCTTGGCATGGATGCGGTCTTCGCCAGCCAGGAAATGCTAGCCCTGATGGACCGCGTGCGCCGCTTTGCGCTCACTGACGCCAGTGTCCTCATCTGCGGGGAAAGCGGTACCGGCAAGGAGATCGTGGCCCGCGCCCTCTGCCACTACTCCAACCGCTCCAATCTGGTCTGGGTCGATGTCAGTTGCGGAGCCCTGCCCGATACCCTCATGGAGAGCGAACTCTTCGGTTTCCATAAAGGCGCCTTCTCCGGAGCCGACCAGGCCAAGGAGGGGCTCTTCGAAATCGCCGACGGCGGGACCCTCTTCCTCGACGAGATCGGGGAACTCGATCTCCGCCTCCAGGTGAAGCTCCTGCGCGTACTGGACTCCGGTGAGTACTACCGGCTGGGCGGCACCAAGAAGGTCAAGGTGAACGTCCGCATCCTCACCGCGACCAATCAGGACCTCGCCAAAATGGTCGCCGAGGGCCGCTTCCGCAAGGACCTCTACCACCGCCTGGCCCAATTGCGGCTCACCGTGCCGCCCTTGAGAAGCCGGCCCGAGGATGTCGGCGCCCTGCTCGAGTTCTTTCGCCAGCGCCACTGCCCCGACGCCATGTTCTCCCCGGCTGCCCTGCACGCCATCCATCACTGGGACTGGCCGGGCAACGTCCGCGAACTGCGCAACGCCATCATCTCGGCCGGCGCCGTTGCCACGGGCGGCCAGGTGACGTTCGACGATCTGCCGGACGAGATCCGCGCCGCCGGCAGCAGGTTGATCCTGGATCACTCGCTGCGCAATCTCTCCGCCGCGGTCTCCGGCCCCGATCCCGACGCCGACCAGGGCGGCGGCCTGCTGGAAGCCATGGAGCGCAGCCTCATCCTGAAAACCCTCACGGAGACCAACTGGCACCAGGAAAAGGCCGCCTCGATCCTGGGCATCTCCTCCCGCACCTTGAGCCGCAAGCTCAAAGTCTACATGCCCTCCGCCTGACCTCCGTCACTTCCTCAGAATCCGGATCGCGCCGAATCCATCCACGTTCCACGTAGTGACATACGTGGCAAACGGAACCCCCGTGCTCATCACCCTGCGCGTCGTATTCATATTGATGTAGAACTGGTGCGACGTGGTGTAGCCTTCCGGGTATTCACTCGCGGTGAAGTTCGTCACCTCTTTCTTCTGCTCCACCTTCCAGTTCTTACTCAAATCCGTCGAGTTCGCTCCGATGCCCGTCATCTCCCCGCCGGGCGCATACTCGTGGTGCGAACAGACATCCTCATACGCATCACAGAAATCCAGCGGCAGATACCCGTCCACGTTGAAGTCCAGCACCTGTGCGCGGATCGTGAACTTGTCGCCAGTCACGGTGAACACCGGTTCGCAAAACTCCGCCGCCCGGGCCGGGTTCAGTTGCCCGGCGTAGAACGCCCCCGGACCGTCGATGCTGACCACCGCCTTGAATCTGGGGTACTTGTTGAAGTCGGAGTTCTTGCGCACCGGCAGATCGCAGACGAAAGACGCGGTTTCGCCCCCCACCGAGAACTCCAGTTTGTAGGTGGCCTCGTCCAAGGCCTTGTTGGTCACCGTGGCGGAGTAGCCGTACGCGCTCCCGCTCACGGTCACATCGTGGTAAGTGGGTACATTGCCGTTCACCACCATGATCATTGGCCTTGAGGAGTTCTTCTTCGTGACCAGTTCCCCCTTCTGGAACGTGTATTGCGTCACCCCTTCGGCCTCGAGGTCCATCGTGACGTCGCCGGCCCGCCCCTGGTGCAGGGAATAGACCACCATCTCCGCGCCCGGCGGTGCGATCAGCGTCACTTTGAGGGGCGTGTTGTCCGGCCAGTTTTCCATGAAAGTGGGAGAGAACATCTGCGCCGACAGCGGCGGCGCTTTCCAACTGATGCTCTCCGTCCCGCCCGGCTTTGTGGACCAGTAGGGTTTGTACTCTGAAAACGTCCCGGCCAGGATGTCGCCGGGCGGCGGGTAAGACACTCCCGGGTAGACCTTGGAACCCATCCACGCCCGGCAGAACTGAATCCACCGGCCCGATAGTCGGTCGTCCCCCAACTGCCTGCGCATCGCCTCCAGAGGCGTGTAGGAAGAGACTCCGGTACCTGCTGAGATGTCGTTCAGGATCTTGCTCACCACCGCCGGCCCTTCACTGGTGTGCAGGGTCTCCAGGAACATGGATGAGCCATAGCCGTAGCTCGGCGTGTTGACCAGGCCCATGGGGCTCTTCAGGAACGTGAAGTTGTCCGACTGATCGTTGGTGCCCGGCTTCAGTTTCACTGTGCTGGGAATGAAGTCCGCGGGCGCGAAGCGCCGCTCCAGCCACGTGGAGGCCGCTTCTTCATACCACAGCCACGTATTCATGAACTGGTGACGGATGTCATAGGCCGTCCGCGTGTCGTAGAGGTTCTGGATCACGTGGAACATCTCGTGCGCCAGCGTCGGCCGGATCTCAGGGAAATCGGCGTCGTTGCGCACCCTTTTCTCGTTGATGTCCACGCCTTGGGTGGCCTTCCCGCTCACCAGTGAAATCGACCCCTCCGAGGCCCATTTATCCGCATCGCTGCCCGTGAAGGGATAGATATCGGCAATCAGCGGCCAACTTCGTTTCTTTTCAGGAAGCTGCGGCCGGGCGGAGAGATCCCAACTCATGCCCAGGGTGCCCGTCAGGTAGCTGTCTATATCGTCCATGAGCTTCGCCAGGATGACCGCCTTCGGCTGCAGGATGGCGTCGGAGTAGCGCACCCACATCCGCCCGCTGGGGCTGATCTCGGTCATCGCGTTTTCGTCCACCTGGATCCGAATGGTCTTGGTGGGGTATGCCTGATACCCCTCCCTCGACTTCGCTTTGGCGGTGGCGGAGCCCGCGGACGCGGGCAGCTCCACACTCACCCGGCCCCCGGTCACCGTAGCCGGCAGGGAAATCGCACCGGCCGCCTCGTCCGCCAGATTGCGCAGCCGCACCAGGCATGGCGCGCCTTCACTCGCGGCTACATCCACGGTCAGGGTCGCCGGGCCGAACTCTGCTGGAAGCCCCGCAATGGTGAAGACCGGCTTGCCGGCCTCCCTCAGTTGCAGATTCCGCGAAACAACCACCGTCGCGCCGGTGGTGAGCGAATTGGCCGGCACGGCCAGCGTCAGACCCCCATAGGAAACCGCTCCTTCGTTCGCGTTCAGCATCGCCGCCGCGCCGCTCGCCCAACTGTCGGCGGAAACCGGAAGTGTGACGCCACCCGCTGACTCGTAGCCGCCGGCGGCGATCACCAGCTCGTGCTCGCCGGTGGGCAGATGATCGGGAATCTTCAGGAGGATCATCTGCCCTTCCGTCGACCCCGGTAGTACGCCGGCGTACTGCACCGGCGCAAACTGCCCGCCCAGATAGGCAGTCACCGGGACCGTGGCCCGATTGCTGGGGTTGCCATCTGACCCGTCTCCTCCGCCCGCGCCCGGCGCCAGGCTGGGCGTCATGCGGCCCAGTCCGGCCACAATCACCAGGATGGACTCGCCCGCCACTGCCGGAGTTCCTGCTGTCACCTGCGACGAATCGGAGTGGTAGGCCGTCGCCGGTACCATCCCCTCGCCCCGCGGAGCAGCCACGCGCGGCGCGGCGCTCTGCAGTTCGATCAGGCTGGGCGCGCTGCTGCCGGACTCGCTCGTCACCACCACCTGCATGGCCGGCTCCTCCAACTCATAGGGGATCAGCACAATCAGCGAATCAGGCGCGGTAGAGAGCATGGGCGCCGGGAACGCCGTGGTTCCGTCCGTGAACTCAACCGACGCGCCGTTCAAACTGTACGGCGGCAGGCTGGTCGAATAGCTGCCGGCCGCCGATGCCAGGTTGTTGCCCTGGATGACCAGCCACGTGCCCGGAGCAAATTCGCCGGAATCATCCGCCCAGTTCACCAGCGAGGTGATCAAAGGAGAGTTGGGAGCCGCTTGCGCCGCCTGGCTGACGGAGTGCCTCTCCCCGGCGACGGTCAACGTCGCCGCCCGCGGCGTGGCGCTGGTGTTGGGCGACACCCGGTACTCGATACGCCCGGAACCCGCGCCTCCACTGCCCAGGAGACTCACCCAGTCCGCCTGGGTGGTGGCGGTCCAGTTGCAGCCCGCGGCCGTAGTGACGCTGACCACGCCCTTGGCGCCCTCCGCCGGAAACAGCCGTCCCGGAGGGTCAATCGAGTACGCACACACGGCGGCCGCCGCTGCCTGCGAGACCGTGAAGGCATTCCCGGCAATGGTCACGCTGCCGGTCCGCGCCGCCGCGTCCGCATTGGCGGCCACCTGCAGTGAAACCGTCCCGTTGCCCGTTCCGGACGATCCGGACCCGACCTGGATCCAACTCGCACTGCTCGACGCGGTCCACTTGCACGCGGAGCCCGTCTGCACGGCCACGGAGATCGAAGCCGCCGCCGCGCCCACTGTTTGTGAGTTTCTGTCCAGCACGTAAGTGCATTCGCCCCCGGCCGTCAGCCCGAAATAGAGCGAGTCCGCCGCGCCGTCGTTGTAGCTGCCGCCCTGGCGGGTAAACTCCAGGCTGACGATGGCCTTGCGCGCGCCCACCGATACCTTGCCTGTCGCCGTCTTGTGGATCAGTCCGCTGACACCACCCCGGTCTGCCGCCAGCACGGGCCCGAGGGGCAGGCTGCCCAGGGTGCCGCCCAGGCTGTTCTGGAAGACGACCCGCAGCACCGCGCTGTCGTCCTGGCCGCCGTAGCCCCCCAGCCACCCGTCCAGCGTGAAACCCTGCGTCCCGGCGTCGATATTGGCCGCGCTGGCCGAGAGACTCACCGTCTGCGTAATCTTCGACGTCGCGCTGTAGCCGCCCGCGAAATAGTTATGTCCTTTGTCGGCCGGGGCGGTTGAGGTGTCGGTCAGCACTCCGCCGGAATATTGATACGGTGTGACCGCCACGTCGCCATCGGTCGTCCAGCCGGGAATCGAGGCAAGCCCGGCATCCGTGCCGCTCGGGCCGGCTTCCGCGTCGCCGTTCTGCAGCAGGTTGCCCGTCAACGGGCTGGAGCCGGAGTCGGCCGTGAGGCGGACGTTATCGAGCATCGGACCAAACGGCGTCGGCGGATCCGTACCGTAAAACTCGATCGTCGTGACCGCGCTGGCCGCGACAAAACTGAACTGTCCGGTCTGCCAGCCCATCGCGCTCCACGACTTCCCGGCCGTGTCGAAGCTGTAGTCCCTGGAGTAACCGGCGGCAATGACGCGCAGGTGTTTCACCGCGGGTGCGCCATCCGGGTTGCCGGCCAGATCGAAGAGCACCGTATACGGGGTTCCGGCTGTCGTCGCCACCGCCTGCCAGACCCCGCCAGTAAGCGTGCCGCCGCCCATGTGGAGACATTGGCTGCCCTCGGAGCAGCGGACGGCGGAGCCGCCGGAGTCGACGTTGCCGTGCGTCACCATCCATCCCGTGATGCCGGATGAACCCGCTGCCGCCGTGCTTGAGCCGGAAGAGGCCGGCTGCTCGAAGCCTCCGTTGACCAGCGACGTTGCCGGCGCCGTGCCCCCCATCACGAAAGCCAACGTAACCAACGGCACGCCGTTGATTGTGATCTTCGCCAGCCAGGTACCCGTGGCCGAGGCTGCGGGCGCCCCGGCCACCAGCAGGGACGTGTCCATGAAACAGTACCCGTCCGCCTGGGCATTGGCCGCCGTCAGCGCGGGCCAGGGACCGCTGGCCGCTGCGTAGACCGTGCCGTTCGGCATGACATAGTCCACCGCGGCGACATCACCGGCCTTCTGCCCGGTTACCGTGAAGGCCAGCGCCACCAGCGGGTCCGTTGTCGCGAAACGCGTGACGGTGGGCGGGTAGCTCGCGCAGTCGGCCGGCTTGGCTGCCAGTGTCGCGGCGCGGTTAAGGGTGAGGGCGAGAGCGGGTGCGGCCAGCAGCAGAGTCAAAACGCAAGCCCGCGGCACAAAGTGCAGACAGTTGGGCATGGATCGTCTCCGGGATTCCCGCTGTGTGATAGCAGGTCTGATTATCCGAATCAAGGCCAATCCGCGGCCGGCTTCCGGCGGCAGCATGAACCGCGGATCCGCCGGATTGCCATTTCAACAATTTACTCCTTCTGAATCAATCGCTTGGCGGGAAAAGCTTGGCGGGGCGTCCGGATAATGAAAATAAGGGTGGCAAAAACCGCCCGAAGTTTTGATGGGACAGATTGAGGACTGAAAGATGGCTACGAATGCTCAGCTCGACGCGAACCGCGCCAACGCGCTTCGCTCCACGGGACCCCGCTCGGAAGAGGGCAAGGCGCGCTCTTCCCGCAACAACCTTCGCTACGGATTCCGCTCGCAATCCGTGCTGCTGCCCGGCGACGATCCGGCCGAATTTGCTGACCTGCTGGCGGAGCTCTCCTGCCACTTCGCCGTCGACGACCTCTCGTCCGCGCGCTATGTCCGCGAGATGGCCGACGCCGAATGGCGCCTGCGCCGCGTCCGCCTGCACCAGGAACTGCTCCTCTGCGAACGCATCGCAAAGCTATCCGAGACCCGCCCCGACGCCTCACCCCAGTTGCTCCAGGCCCTCGCCTTCGAAGCGCTTCACGCCGAGGCTGCCTTCAACCGGTTTTTGACGTACGAAGCCAAATTCGAACGCCAGTACGAGCGCGCCTGCCAGGGCCTGCGCAAACTGCGCGAAGCGGCGTCGAAGAAGGCGCCGGCCCAGGTAGTCGAGTTGCGGCCGAATCGAACGGTCGAACCCAATTCCGAGTCAGCCACTCCGCGCAACGCCCCGTGTCCCTGTGGCTCCGGCGAGAAATACAAGCGCTGCTGCGGCCGCAATGCCCCCGCGGTGGTCACCGCGGCGCCGCATCCGGACCCTTCGCCTACGGCACCAACTGGGATTCCGCGGTGAACTTGCGGTAATTCGTGAACCGGATCTCTTTCCGGTCGCAAAAACCTAGCCGGTCGCAGGCCTCCAGCACGCTGAGGCTGGGCATGAGCGAGGACTGTCCCCCGATCACGGCCTCTGTGTAGTCGAGTTGGAAAAACGACGACCGCACAGGGAATTCGGGCGGAAAGTCCTTGGTCTCCATAGTTAGACGGTGGATCCGGCCCGTCTCTTCTTCTACCCAGACGCTACCCGTGTATCCAGGCGAATACATCGACTGGATCCCGATGGACCAGTGTGAATTCTCGCGCTTCACCTCGTACTGGAAGCGCAGCAGTTTCAACTTCCGCACCTTGTCGGTGCCCTTGAATTTGAACTCCGCCGCCACGTCCTGGGAGAACAGATAGCGCAGCGCTGTCGCGAACTCGCCCGACGATCCCATGTTGCGCGTGCCCACCATGCGGTCGCCGGTCACGGGCGTGCCGTTCTTCCTCAGCAGCCGGTAGCGCTCCCTGCCGCCGGAGTAGCTCACTTCCGTATCGATGACATCCACCAGATGCCAGTCGTCCCGCCGGCCGGTGCCTTTCATCCGTTGGGCGGACTGCTCGCACAGAAAGTCGGGCAGTTGCTTCAGCCACTCCATGGCGTAGGTGCGCGTCTTCTCAATGCCGGGATCGGCCGCTGTCATCGCCAACAGGAGCAGGACGGCCGAAGTCATTGCGGCTGCGGCATGCCGTTCGACAAGCTGATCAACTGCTTCTTCGGATCCGTCTTCGGCTTGGGCGTCTCCGGAGTGATGGAAGGCGGAGCCGTGCCGGACTTCTCTTTCTTCGGATCCTCGGCTTCGGGGAACGAGATGTCGCTATCGGTGGTGATGATCTGCGATTCGACCGCGAACTTGCGGTAGTTCCGGAACTCGATCTCGTTGCGCACGCAGTCAAAGCCGCCGCGGAAGCAGGCCAGGTTTTCACTCTTCACCGGCAGCAGAAAGCGCTGCCCGCTGATGTTCACCCAGCCGTAGTCGACCACGGTCTCCACCGTGTCGATCTCATAATCAGACGGCAGCCGCCGCGTGTTCATCTCGATCCGCAGCACGCGCGCCGTCTTTGGGTCGATCCACACCGCGCCCTTGTAGGCCGGCTTCACCGTGCGGCCGAAGCGCACCTGCCAGTGCGAGTTTTCCTGCAGCACCGAGTAGTCGTAGACTTTGGCGTCGACGCCGGCCGCCAACGAGCTGCCGCGCACTTTGAACACGGCCCGCGTGTTGGGGTGGAAGACGTCGATCAGGATGGTCCCGAACTCGCCCGATGACCAGGTGCCGGAATCCTCCGGGCTGCCTTTCTTGACCGCCTTGCCGTTGATGCGGATATTCCGGTAATCCTCACGGTTGTTGGCGTAGACCAACTCCACCTGGACGCGGTCCTGATACTTCCAGTCCGGCTTCAAGGTCCTGCTGCGGTAGCGGTTGGTCAACTGGTCGCACAGGAAGTTCGGCAGGTTCTTGTCGAAGTCGAAGGCCGCTTCCCGGGCGCGTTCCACCAGTTCATCCGCCGTGCTGCGGCGGGTGCGGTCCGTCACCACGCGTTCCGTCGTCCCATCCTCGCCGACTTCCACTTCCCGCACGGGGGGCCGGGCGGCTGTGGGCGCTGGCGCGGCCGGAGCCGGATTGGTGGAAGTGGACTCGGGCGGCGCCACCTCTTCGTGCTTCTTCGCCGCACCGCCTCGACGCAAAACTGGCCGGCCGGGATCGTCTTCCTTGACGTCGGGGCGCACGGGCCGTTGGGTGGTCTGTGGATCCGGCTGCTGCTGCTCTTGGGCACCGGCAGCCAGCGCCAGACAAATAGCGAGAATCCAGGCGCGCGACATCCCACCTCCCTTGACGGCTCAAGTGAAAGCCGCGTTACGCCATTATCTTCTATCTCGCGGGCGCCGGGATCAAGCCCCGAACCATCATCCAGTCCTTCAAGCGGCCCGGCCACGAGGAAAGAACCGGATCCTGCTTCGCCAAACCTACGCCGTGCGGACCGTTCTGGTAGATGTGCAACTCCGCCGGAACCCCCGCCGAACGCAGTGCCATGTAGTAGAGAATACTGTTCTCGGGCGGCACGGTGGTGTCCCCGCTGGTATGGAACAGGAACGTCGGCGGCGTCTGCGCCGTCACCTTCAGTTCGCTCGAAAGATCCCACACCAAAGCCGGGTCGGGCGGATTTCCCAGCAGGTTGAACATCGACCCGCTGTGCGTGTAGCGCGTGGTGAACGAAATCACCGGATACACCAGCACCGCGAAATCGGGCCGTTCCCCTTCCTGGAAATGCGTGGACAGCGACGAGGCCAGGTGGCCGCCGGCCGAGAAGCCCATCACACCGATCTTGTTGGGATCCACGCCGAACTCCTTCGCCCGCGTGCGGATCATCGAGATGCCCTTGCGCGCGTCATCCAGCATCACCGGGTGGTGATAGCGCGGCCCCAGCCGGTATTTCAGGACAAACGCCGAAACGCCGAAGGAGTTGAACCACTCCGCGACGGCTGAGCCTTCCTTCTCCATCGAAAGCCCGCCATACCCGCCGCCCGGGCACACCATCACGGCGGCGCCATTCGGATTCGGAGCCAGGTACGCCGTCAAGGAGGGCTGGTCCAGCGCCTCGGTCCCAATGGCGCCGGGCGCGCCATTGGGGTAGAGCAGTTCCGTCTTGGGTCCCTGCGCAAAGGCGGCGCAGCATACAAACGAGAGCAATAGTGCAAATCGCATAAAGTCCTATTCGGTCAAAGCCGGTTCGTCGATCGTCAGGCTCGCTTCGTCGGCATCCAAGGTAGCCGAGATGCCCAGCGGCAGCGTCAACTGATCCTCGGTGTGGCCGATGGTCAGGCCGGTCACCACGGGCACCTTCAGATCCCCCAGAATGTTATCCAAAACTTCGCCCAGCGAGAAAGTGGAGTCGAACGACGGCTTGTAGTCGCGCGGCGAGCAGTCGGCGCACTCGCCGATCACCAATCCCTTAATCTTGCTGAACTTGCCCGCCAGCCGCAGGTGCGTCAGCATGCGATCCATGCTGTAAGGCTGCTCGTCGACGTCCTCGATGAACAGCACCTTCCCCTCGGTCTCGATCTCGAAGGGCGTCCCCATGGTGGAGCAGATCAGCGACAGGTTGCCGCCCACCAGCGGACCGCTCGCCTTGCCGCCCTGCATCGTGCGCGTGAAATGCCGCGGCCGTAGCGTATTGCTCTCCGGCGGATTCGTCAGCTTACCCATCGGCTTCGTTTCGAACAGCGCCTTGCGGAAGTTGGCCTGCGTATAGTCGGTGAACTTCGACAGCGTCACCGGGCCGTGAAAGGTCACCAGTCCGCACTTCTTATGGATCCCCAGGTGCAGCGCCGTGATGTCGCTGTAGCCCAGGAAGATCTTCGGATTCCGCCGGATCAGGTCGTAGTCCAGGCGGTCCAGCAGCATCGCCGCGCCATAGCCGCCGCGGATGCAGAAGATCGCTTTGACCTCCGGATCCTGGAACATGCGGTGGATGTCGTCCACGCGGTCCTGGATGGGTCCGCCCAGATAACCCTCGCGCTTGCCCACGGCCCGGCCGAACTTCGCCTTCAACCCGAAGTACTCAATCGTCCGCCGCGCCAGCAGCAGGCGATCCGGATCGGAGACATAGGTCGATGGAGTGATCAGCCCCACCATGTCGCCGGGCTTCAGGACCTTGGGCCGCAGCAGGGGCAGGGCACTGGGGGCAGCCGCCGCCGCGACCGGCAGCGCCCCGAGAAAGGAGCGTCGTCTCATGCTCATGGAGCTTCTATTCTAGACTTCCGGTTCGGCTTCGGCGCCGGCCGAGAACTCCGGCGGCTCCGGCTCAACAGCCACCGGCACATAGACCGGTTCCGGCGGAGGCAGCGGCTTGGGCCGCACGAACGGATCCAATTCCGCAGCCGAACCCCAGGCCATCATGCGCAGCCAGACGCGGCTGAAGACGTAGAGTTGCTGGAGGACGATGAGAGTCAGGATCTTCGCGGCCCCGCCGCCCTGCAGCCAGTTCGACACGGGCAGGTACAGCCCGGCGAAGAGAGCCAGCAGGACCGTGAGCACCAGCCAGACGCCCATGGTCTTGCCCAGGTGCGTCAACACCAGGCGCATCGAGCCGAACGCTGCGCGCAGGCTCTTGCGGCTGTCGTCCACCACCAGCCGGACCTTGGCATAGTCCATCGCCGTGCTCACCAGGGCGTACAGCAGCAGGACGAATCCGCTCACCACCCAGCCGGCGATGGTCGCCTGGTGATCTTCCATTCCTTCGCCCCACGCCTTTTCCACCAGCTTGCGCAGCAGCCGCGAGACAAGAATGGCGATGGCATAGAAGAAGATCGAGTAAAGTGCGAGCCGCAGGAAGCGCCAGAAGTAGCGCCCGCAGCCTTCGTAAAACATGCGCGGCGAATAGTCCGGGCCATCGTAGACCAGCATTTTCACCGCGCCGCCGGCCAGGAAGATGCTGCCCAGGAACAGCAGCAGCACGGCCAGGACCACCGTGGGCACAATGGCGCCGATCGGGCCGCCCTGCAGATAGAAATAGACCTCCAACAGCCAACTGATGTCGAAGCCCCGCATCAGTTCGGCGCCGTAGCGGCTATGGCCCAGGTTCGAGATGGCGACGCCCATCAGCGGCACCGCCACGAACGCGGCCATCATCGTGTGAAAGAACCAGTAGCCCACCATCATCCGCTTGCGCAGGGAAACGCGCCCGGCGGCGCCACGAATTGCTTGAAATACCGTCATGGCGTCTCTCCTTACGCGAACGAAGTCATCCACAGCGAGAGGTTCTGGATCCAGAACAGGAGTTGCATCGTCCAACTGGTGCTGAGCCGCTTGTTGTAATCCTCCTGCCAGCTGTTGTTGGCGTAGCTGACGTCCAACTTGTACTTGCGCTCCGGATCCACCTGCACCCAGTCGATCTCAGTGCCGCGCAGAAACGTGTACTTCACCCAGCGGTACTGCCCGTCCCAGGTGCGCTTTTCCGTGCCGCCGTCCTTGAAGTGAATCCACACGTCCACCGGCACCGTCGCGTCGCCCAACCGCCTGATCTTCACCGTGCACTCGTACTGCTTCTTGTACGCCTTGTTGTCGTCGTTCCTGTCATCCTGAGCGTCGGCCTCCTTGCGGTTGACCACTACGCGCTTGCCGCTCTTCTCCAGCGCGCCGATGGGCGTCCGGAGCTCCTTGCTGAGGACGTCGCCCACGCTGTAGTCCAACTGCCGGTTGCCGAAGAAGAACTGGTCGAAGAACCAGTCCAGGTTCTCCCCTGACACTTCGTTGGCTATCTTCTGGAAATCGCGCGCCGTGGGATGGCGGAAGCGCCAGCGCTGATGGTAGGTGCGCATCACGCGGGCCATCGTGTCGTGCCCCAGGTGTGCTTCCAGCGTGTCCAGTGTCACGCCCATCTTGTAATACGAGTTGATGCCGTAGCTGGTGGAGTCGTAATACTGCCAGGCGGGACGCAACATGTTGTCGCCAGCGGGAAAAACCAGGAACTGCGCGCGGTTCAGGGTGCTGTCGCTAATGCCCGGGAAGTTCATCAACTTCCACATATTCACCCCCAGCAGACGGATGGGGAGTTCGCCCAGTCCGCCATAGACCTTGTCCACCACCTTCGAGGTCGAGTAGGTATTGAAGCCCTCGTCCAGCGGGGACTCCTCGAATTCGTTCGTCGCCACCAGTTGCATCCAGAACTGATGCCCGAACTCGTGGACGGTCACCTCTTCCAGGATGTGGGACTCCGGCGGCAGCTTCCACGACGTCCCGGCGGTAATGAAGGTGGGATACTCCATGCCGCCTGCGCCGCCCGCGTTGGCCGGCGGATCGACCACGGTAATCGTCTTATACGGGTAGCGGCCATACCAGAGGCCAAACCACTTCAACGCCGCCCGCAGCGAGGCGAAGTGCCGCTCCATCTGCTCGCGATGCTCGGGTTGGACCAGCGCGATCATTTTTACGTCGCTGAGGCGCGCCTCGCTCTCGGGAATTCCGTGCAGCTTCGCGACGGCGGCCACCTCCTGCGGCGTGGTCTCCTTGTCGGCGAGGAACATGCGCTCTTCCCGCAGGTAAGTCGGCTGCGCGGTCCAGGCGAAATCGGTGACGTCTTCCTGCTCAAACGTATAGGTGCTGCGGCCGCGGCTGTCCGTTTTGCCCTTCAACTCGCCGGTGGCGCCCACCACAAACTCCGACGGGACGGTGAGCTCGACATGATACCGGCCGAAGTTGGCGAAGAATTCGCTGTTGGCGTGGAACTGATGGCAATTCCAGGCGCCTTCGGTGGAGTAGCGGAAACCCGCGGTCTCCCATACGCCGATCTTCGGGAACCACTGGCCGCCCAGGTAGAAGTCCTTGTGGAAGCCGGTCCTGGCGAAGACCATGGGCATCTTGGTCTCAAACGCGATGGAGACCTGGATCGTCTCGCCCGGCTTCACCGGCTTCGGCAGCAGGACTTCGATGACCGTGCGGTCGTCCGCGTTGTTGTCGTCGGGATGAACGAACCGGATCGCGCTGGTGAGATCGGCGCCGCCTTGCTCCATCTTCCGGATGTCGACCCAGCCCCACTCATCGCCCTTGAACTTGTCGCCCCGCAACTGCCCGCCCGACTCCTGGAAGAACGTGCTCTTCGAGTTGCCGAACGCGTTCATATAGAGGTGGAACCGCAGCGTGGGGACGGTGTCCGGCGAGTCGTTCACCCACGTCAGCACCTCGCGGCCCGTGATGATGTGCGACTTGGTGTCGAGCGTGGCCTTGATGTCGTAACTGGCCACGTGCTTGCTCATTGCGCCGTGAGCGCAGGCGGCGCAGGCGAGCAACGCAAGGACGGTTCTCATGACTATTTCTCCAGGCCGGTATGCCGGCGAATCCAGGTGGTCATTGTCTCCAAAAAGACGGGCGCCAGCGTTTCGTCGATCTGGCCGTACTCCTGCACCAGGCCCGTCTTCGCATTCTGGAACAGATGATTGAGCCCGGGCAGGCGGACGATGCGGAAGTCCTTGTTGCCGCCCTTCTTGAGCGCCGCTTCGATCGGCGGCACGTTCTGGTCCGCAATGACCTGCAGGTCCTTCTCTCCGTTCAGAACCAGCACGGGGCAGCGCAACTTTTGCAGGGTAGGGGCGGGGTCGTAGGAGGCGAACTCCCGCATCCAGGGGGAGAGGAAGCCGCGGGCCTGGGCCTCCACGCCGGGAATGCCGGCCAGCGCTTCCTTCAGCTTGTCCTGGGCGGCCTGGTCGTCCTTCTCCTCCCGCAGGATGGCAAAGATTTTCTTCTGCAGCGCTGTGTTCTGGTCAGTCACTTCCTTGGCGACGCCGGCCGCTGCGTTGAGCCGCTCGGCCTGCAGGAGCATCACTTCCGCGCCGGGCACGCCCGTGCCCGCCATCAGGACGACAAACGCCGCTTCGGGCCGCCGGGCAGCCACCATCGGGGCGATGATGCCGCCTTCGCTGTGGCCCACCAGGCCGATGCGGGCCGGGTTGAGCTCCGGCCGCTTGCGCAGGTAGTCGAGAGCGCCCTCCGCGTCGCGGGAAAAGTCGGTGGTCGTCGAATTCGCGAACGTGCCGGTGGACTTGCCCACGCCGCGGTCGTCGTAACGCAGCACCGCAATGCCGTGGCGCGTCAGGTAGTCCGACAGCACCAGGAAAGGCCGGTGGCCCATCAGGGCTTCGTCCCGATCCTGCGGGCCGGAGCCGGTGATCAGGATCGCCGCCGGAAACGGGCCCTTGCCCTGCGGCAGGGTGAGCGTTCCGGCCAGCGTCACGCCTTCCGCCTTGCTGGGGAACGCGACGTCCTCGCTCTTATAAGGAAGCGGCGGTTTGGGGTCCTGCGGACGGCCGGCCGGAGCCTGGATCCGCTTCATCGCTAGAGGCTGCTCCGACCCCTGCTTGAAAGTGCCGGAGATCTCACTGCCGGCCTCCGCCATTTTCCCGTCGAAGCTGGCGTTGATCGCTTTCATCTCCCAATGAAAAACGCCCTCGGCGAACGTGACGGAGTTCAGCGCCAGGCCGAAGGCGCCCTGTTCGGGGACATCCATCTTCGCGCTGAGCGAACCATCGGCCGCTTTCGTGACATGCACCCGCAGGCGGACCTGGCCGCGTTGCGTTTGGACCGGCCCCTCCCAACTGCCCTCGATGCCCGTCTGCCCCACTGCCGCGAGGCAGGTGAGGACTATCAGAGCCGCATGTCGGAAGAGACACATGAAGTCATCATAGCTTTGCCCAGGGCCTGATCTTCAAGCGCTCCGGGTATAGAATACAGAGCATATGAGGGGCGCCCGAATTCTATGGGCCGCCATTGTGGCGGCTGGTGCTGCGTCTGCCCAGACGAAGCCCGATTTCTCAGCGGACATACAGCCGGTCTTCGCCCGCAAATGCCTGATGTGCCATAACGGCAAAACAGCGCAGAACGGCGTGCGTTTGGATGACGGCGACGCGGCCATGGCGGGGGGCTACTCGGGTCCTGTCATCGTGGCCGGAAAGAGCGGCGAATCCAAGCTTTTCCAGCGTATTGCGAGTACCAAGAAGGGCTTCATGATGCCGCCCGTGGGCGCGCCCCTGACCGAAGCCGAAGTGGCCATCGTGAAGTCGTGGATCGACGCCGGCGCCGAGTGGCCGCGCACGGCGAAAACCGCGAAAGCAGCCCGGCCCGCTCATTGGGCGTACCAGCCCATCCGCCATCCCGACCTGCCGGATGTCCGCAACCGGACCTGGGCCCGCAACCCGATAGATAGCTTCGTGTTGGCCCGCCTGGAGGCTGAGAACCTCACGCCCTCGCCCGAAGCTTCCAAAACAAGCCTGCTGCGCCGCGTGTCGCTAGACCTCACCGGCCTGCCTCCTACGCCGGAAGAGGTGAAGGAGTTCCTGGCCGACAATCGCCCCGACGCCTACGAGCGCCAGGTGGACCGCCTGCTGGCCTCCTCCCACTACGGGGAAGAACGCGCAAAGCATTGGCTCGACCTCGCTCGCTATG